>JBBIVV010000006.1:0-28374 GCA_037439545.1 bacterium | reverse complement strand
ACAGGCTTACGTACCATGTGTCGATAAACTGATAGGAGAGGTCTGCCCCGGATGATGCTGTCCTGTCGTGCCTCTGCGGTGTGACCGGCTGGTTGGGGTAGACGGTGTCTGCGTAGTGCAGTTTTATGTTCAGAAACAGCTTCGTGATGATACGTATTCCTCCGCAAAGAGTAACATGCTGCGTCAAGCTGTCCCATATATCCCCGGCAGCGCCTCTTGCGTCATACGTCTCATACCCGTACCCTCCTTTTAAATATCCGGATGCAAAATCTTTCCCCAGGTCCAGACCGACGGTAATGTCACCGAACGGCGCGGTCGATCTACCGACGGTCAGTTGCTTTGCCTGATCGAGGAAATCAAGCTGGCTTAGTTTTGCGTATACATCGGTCCCCATCTTATAAGGAAGATGGATCGTTACCTCCGGGATGACGTCCTCTTCGGAGACGTACGGATACTTTCCGAACACCATGTAGGAGGCGTTACCTGTCAGGGAAAGCAAAAATCTGCCGGCCTCCTTATATGGCTGGAGAGAGAAAAGGACGGATTTTGTGTCGAATTCATGCAGTCTTGTATTGATACCGGCGTTCAGCTCCAGTCCCGTTTTTACCGACAACACCCCCGGTCTGTAGTCGAGGTCCGCGCGGGCGTCCGCGACCCATCTTTCGTCTGATTTGTTGGAAGGGAGTGTGGTCGGCTGGTCCACGACGTTGGAATCATACTGTACACCCGTAGAAGCGCTCGCATTGTAAAACAGGCGCGTTGCAATGCTGTGAGACAATTCCCTTAACCTTTCTTTGCACAGTGCCGCCTCATTTGAATGAGGTGCGGACTCTATGACAGCATGGTAAGCGTTTTTCGCACCTTTATAGTCCCCGGCAGACTGGTAGGTGAGCCCGGTCCAGTATCCGGAAGGTGCAGACAGGGAGGCATCGGTCTGGACGGACTTTGTAAAATTACCGATTGCTTCATCATATCGTTTTAACCGGTAAAGGATAATGCCTTTCAGCAGGTATGCCTGTCCATACGAAGGAGCGGTACCCTGTATCAAGGATACCTCTTTCAATGCGAGTTCCGGCTTATTATCCAGCAGATAAGCTTTCGAAATGTAGTAGAGCGCATCCGGATTGTCCGGCGAGACGGTGAGTACCTGCTTCAGGAGCTCAATGGATTGTTTTGTTTTATTCTGATATAAAAGAACAACCGCCTTTGATAGCGTGGATTCTGTGCCGTTATCAGCGGACCCATTGACCGGCGTAAAAACGATAGATAATAAAGACAGTAGCAGGAACGCTCTATTCATTACGTTTCTCCTGATTTTATAGGATCAAGGTTTTTCTAAGGTATCGGAGATGGAATGTCAAGCTGAACATGCAAACTTTCTTGTGTTAGGAAAAGTTGAAAAGTAGAGTGCAGTAAAGTTCAAAAGTGGAGTTTAGGAAAGGCCGATAACGCTTGAGCAACTTATAGAAAGTAGCTGGTTTTATTTCCAATACTTCCAAGGCATCTTCTACTGTTAATTGTCCTCCTTCGTACCCTTTCAAAATAGCAGTTACTTGCTCAGTGGTAAAACGTTTGTGCAGTTGCATAGGTCTCCCTCCTTTTAAGGGAGATTCTATACCACTCTACTTTTCAGCTTTAAATGACATGGTACACATTATGATTGACCATTCCATTTTAAAAATTTAAAGTATTCATATGCGCGTAATATTATATACCGGTAAAGGCGGAGTCGGTAAAACCACAGTATCAGCGGCTACGGCACTCAGGGCTTCTGAGTTCGGACACAAGACAATTGTGCTCAGCACGGATCCTGCGCACAGCCTTTCCGATGCATTTGCCCTGCAAATAGGCAGTGAACCTCAGGAGTTGGGTAAAAACCTCTATGGACAGGAGATCGACGTACATAAAGAAATAGCGAACAATTGGGGGAGAATTGAATCTTATATAAAATTGCTGCTGGAGAGCCAGGGACTCGATGAATTGATGGCAGAAGAGCTTGCAACATTGCCCGGTATGGAGGAATTATTCAGTCTGCTCAAACTGCTTGAATTTAAACAGGAGGGTAGATATGACACTGCGGTCATTGATTGCGCCCCGACAGCCAGTACCATAAGACTCCTGAGTTTCCCGGAGATATTTCAATGGTATATGGATAAATTTTTCAACATAGGCAGGAAAATAGCGAAGATTGTCAGACCCGCTGCCGAGAAGCTGACCCGCATACCGTTCCCGAAAGATGAAGTATATGCTTCAATAGAACAGGTATACCTGAAGATGATCAAGATCAAAGAGTTACTCGTCGACAACAAGGTCACGACAATAAGACTTGTCGTTAATCCTGAGAAGATGGTTATCAATGAGTCCCAGCGGGCATATACCTATTTGAATATGTTCGGGTTTACCGTCGATGCAGTTGTCGTGAATAAGATCTATCCCCAGGAGGTAAATAACTCTTACTTGTCCAACTGGATCGACATACAGGACAAGCACATAAAACATATATCGAGGGTCTTTCACGGCACACCGATTTTTAAATCGATACTGTACAACAAAGAAATGGTCGGCATGAGCGCCTTATCGAAATTTGCAGAGGCATTATTTAAAGACGATGACCCTACGAAGTGTTTCAACAGGGAATCTCCTGTTAAGATAAGCAAAAAGGGAGATAATTTTATGCTGATGATAAAATTACCCGGAGTAAAGAAAGAAGACATCTCGCTGCTTACGAGCGGTGATGAACTGATAATAAAGATAAAAAACTTTCAGAGGAATCTTACCCTGCCAAGGGCGCTGCAAACGAGGCAGATAAAAGATGCAACAACAGAGGGGGACTGGCTCAAGATTCTATTTGTATGAAGAGAAATAATAAGAACAGAGGCAGGTTCATATCTCCCGAGGCGATAAAAACGCTCGAATCGGCAAAACAGCATTTCCTTACTGCGAAGAGGGAAGACATTCTTGCTCTTAACGGGCTTATAGAATTTATTAAACAGGTAATAGAAGAATACGATCATTCACCTGCCGTCTCGTCACTGTCTTCATTGCTTACCATGATTCAACTGATATTGGATGTGATCATCAATAAGCTCCTCGATCCTCTGCGCATTGGAGGAATGCCTGCCGATGCAGGGGAGATACTTTTTTCGATCAACAAAATGGTCGATGAAGAACTCTCAAAACTGGAGAAAAGCGATCCTTCTGATCCCCGACTTCAGGTGTTATGGAGTATAAAAGAAGCGCTTTCAGGCAAGAGGAATCAGAAGACAAAGAAAAAGGTCAGAAGAATAAATATTGAATAGATTTTATAGCTGTGCTTATTATTAAGTAATGATTACTAAAGGCAGATTAAAAGATATATCGTTTTTAAAACTCCTTATGAGTCTTTTCGACGGCAAAGTGTCGGGCATACTAAGGCTTACGAACGGGCCTGAAGTTAAAATAGTCTACCTTTCAAAAGGCAGGCCTGTTTTTTCAGCTTCCAACTCACCGTCGGACAGAATGGGAGCAATGGTACTGAGATTGAACCTCGTCACGGAGGAGCAACTGGATACGGCTCTTAAAGATGTCATGAAATCGGGCAGCAGACTCGGAACGGTCCTTGTTAACACCGGTATTATAACGCCGGAACAGCTTTTTGATCTTGTCCTCAAGCAGGTTTCAGAAATTATTTATTCAGTATTTGAACTCGATGATGCTGAGTATAATTTCATAGAAAATGCCCATTTCAGCAATGAGATTATAACACTGGACTTGAGCATGTGGACACTTATGATTGAAGGTATAAAGAGAAAATTCAGTCCCGACAAGCTGAAAGAAACTATAGGCTCAGGAAACACTATACTCCAGACGACCTCAGGCATGATGGACGAGCTCAGTATTATCAAAGGCACAGACGGCGAAAAGGTTTACAGTTTGGTGGACGGCAACAGGGCTTTAAGCGAAATCGTGACGGATTCCGGCTTGGGTGAATTAAAAACCATTCAGATTGTGGGTTTACTGAAGCTGCTCGGTTTTATATACCAGGGTGAAGAAAAGAAGGGCCCGGTTGCAACTCCATCATTGGTAACAGAAATAGAACAGAAACTCGAGCAATTCCAGACCATGAACCTTTTTGAAAAACTCGGTCTTGATATGAACGCCTCGAAAGAACAGATTCTATCTGCGTTCACCGTTCTTTCTAAAAAGTACCACCCGGACAGGTTTGTAAACGCAGAGTTCAAAGACATAAAACCGCTCGCACTTAAAATATACAATCAGGTCCTTGAAGCTTTTACCGTTCTTTATAAAGACGCAACAAGAGAAAAATATATTACGGAAATAAATGATCAGGATAAGAGCATATTGTTTGCAGATGCCGATCCGATACTTGCACGGGAGAACTTCGAAAAAGGCAAGAATTTTGTAAACAAAAAAAATTATACGGCGGCTTATGGTGCTTTTAAAGATGCCATTAAAAACGATCCTTCAATATCGGAATACTACACCGGACTGGCTATTCTCGAGACGATGAATTTCCAGGGACATAACGTCGATGTCGATGCAGCAGAAAAGAATTTCTCGGCGGCTATCGAGCTGAATCCCGCAGAAGCGCGGAATTACTATTATCTTGGAGTTATATACAAGAATAAAGAAGATTATAAGACCGCGCGGGGATATTTCCTGAAGGCGCTCGTACATAACCCTGAACATAAGGAGTCAAAAAAGCAACTGGAGCTTCTTGATAAGGTTGGATAATGTCTGTGTTTAAAATATACGTTTATCCCGAAAGCATACTCAAACAAAAGGCAAAGCCTGTAAAAAATATAGACGGATCATTGCAGAAGTTCATCGATGATATGTATGAAACAATGCATGGTGCATCCGGCATAGGGCTTGCCGCAACTCAGGTCGGCGATACCAATGCACTATTTGTAGTCGATGTACCCGCAGAGAATGCTGAAAATAAATCCTTTACCGTAATAAACCCGTCTATCGTTGAGTCGGAAGGAGAGTCGTCCATAGAAGAAAGATGTTTGAGTCTTCCGGGATTTGGAGCAGAAGTCAGGCGGTACGCGAGGATTGTCGTCAAAGGTTACGACAGGCACGGTAAGGACTTGATTATAGAAGCGGACGGATTGCTCGCAACTGCGATTCAGCACGAGATGGACCATCTCAACGGTATTACGCTTATCGATCACGCGTCTCTTCTCAAAAGGGAGTCATATCTGAAGTCCCTCAAGAATGAAAAACAAGGCACATAAGACCCGGTGATGTTCTCTTATTCTTGACATTATAATCAATATAACATAAATCTTTTTCATGAAAATTGTTTCACTCACAGGCGGTATCGGAACCGGAAAATCTACTGTTGTAGATATATTTAAATCGCTCGGTGCTCTCGTTATCGATTCAGATGTTATTGCACGGTCTTACCTTTCAAAAGATGCAGCCGGATACACTATGGTCGTAAACCGGTACGGCAGGGATATTCTGGACACTAATTCAGAGATACAAAGGCAGAAACTTGCCGAGATCATATTTAAAGATGCGGCAGAAAGGAAATGGCTGGAATCTCTTATTCATCCTTATGTCTTTGAACAGATCGGACATCAGATCGGCAGGAGTATGGATAAAGAAGGTATTATGATCGTAGACATTCCGTTATTGTTTGAGGCGGATGCCGAAGCGTGGCTAAGGCCGGTAATACTCGTTACCTGCGACAGAAATGTGCAGATACAGCGTATCCAGAAGAGGAATCCTGCAATGTCCTATGAACATATTCTTCAACGGATGCGTGCCCAAATGCCCATCGAACAAAAACAAAAATCCTCTGATTTTATCATCGATAACTCAAATAATATTGAAATTACGACCCAGCAGGTAAAAAAAATATGGAACATATTGACGGATAGGGCTTATGAACCAAAACATAAATAATATAATCAAATCGCTGACTAATCTGCCCAATGATGACGGCGACAACAAGATAATGGGTGCAGCGGAAGCCATTACCCGGTTTATAAAACCGGGCATGTCTATACATCTTGGTATAACGAACAGCATACCGTATGGGCTTTCTTATGAACTGATAAGACAGTTTTACAAGTCAAAACCAGGTTTTGACATAATAACGCTCGGGGCGATCAATCATATTATAGTAATGATGCATCTCGGCATGACTAAAAAAGTCGTGACCACGTACGCGGGTGACCCTTATCCTTCGCCGACCCCGAATATTGTCGTGCAGAACCTATACCTTAACAAACAGGTGGAAATAGAAAATTGGAGCATACTTGCATTTACCTTAAGGCTGATGGCCGGTGCAATGGGGGTAGGTTTCCTGCCGGTGAACTCAATTACAGACAGCACTATGGAGGTAGAAAATTCCGGCAGCTTTAAAAAAATTTCCATGCCGTTCGACGGATCAAAGGATATCGGGGTGGTAAAAGCATTGAATCCCGACATATCCATATACCACGCATTTGCAGCCGACAGATCAGGCCACGCACTATTTACTCCGCCTTATGCAGAAGAATTTTATGGCGCTTACGCAAGCCGCAATGGAGTAATCCTTTCGGCAGAGCACATAGTGAATGAAGATACGATCCGTAAATACTCGCACCTCTCAAAACTACCGTCCTATCTCGTAAAGGCCGTCGTGCCGATAGAGTTCGGTGCGCATCCAAGCGGCATGGCAGAAAGCGGATTTTCTGAGTTTGACGCATACAGCGAAGATTATGATTTTATACTTGGATTCAGAGAAGCGGCAAAATCCATAGACAAGCTTGATGCATGGATCGACGACTGGATAACGGGTATTAAAGACCATGACGACTACAAGAAGAAACTCGGAAGTCAGAAATTGCTCTATTTAAAGGGAAAGGTAAAACCCCTTTCATGGTTGGATGAGATCAAAGATGTTGCTGATGACATATCCGTGTCCGGACAGCCGTCCAGGAATGAACTCATGACAGGCATGGCATCAGCGATACTGGAAGAGAAGGTTATGGCGCAGGGATACAAGGCCATTCTTGCAGGTATCGGCAATTCCAATCTTGCTGCATGGCTGACTGCATTGAAACTGAAGATGTCACACATCGATGTCGAGCTTATCGCAGAGGTTGGATTTTATGGCTATTATCCAAGGCCCGGGAATCCTTTTATATTCAATTTTGCGAATATTCCCACCTGTAAGATGCTCACCAGTGCCTATGATGCACTGGGCCTTATGGTTGGCGGATATTCAAATCAGACAATCGGTATCATTGGCGCAGGTCAGGTCGATAGGTTCGGGAACATTAATTCGACAAGGGTCGGTGATGGTATTTTCCTTGTCGGATCAGGCGGAGGTAATGACGTTTCCGCAGGTGCAAGGGAAACAATCATTGTTTGTCCATTGAACCAGATGCGCTTTGTGGATAAGGTATCTTATATTACGGCACCGGGCAAAAAGGTAAGCACGGTGGTGACCGATATGGGTGTATTTGAAAAAGACGGGAGCGGAGAGCTCATCTTTACGAGATACCAGAACAAAAAAGGTTTGGATATCGATGCACACATAAAGGCCGTGAAGGAAAAAACAGGGTGGGATGTAAAAATAGCAGATAAACTGAAACCCGTAGAGTATCCATCTCTTGAAACATTGATCACTATGCGGCTGTTCGACCCGAAGAAGGCGTTCCTGTGAGAAGTAGATTTTTTTACACACTCCATTGTCCCCTCTTTTTAAAGGGGACATCCACGACAGAAATCCCTCCTCTATTAAGAGGCGGGGGGCCCATCTGGGAGAGGGGCCGGGGTGTGTTATTTTATCTCCTCATGCTCTTGTTTATTATTCTCATTTCCCTGTATACCATAAGCCCTGCCCATGCAGACAGCCCCGTTTCCGGCAGTATACTGGTAGATACGAGGACTGTGACCTCTGACGGTGCACTCAGCAGGGAAGAGTACAGGCTTACACTCAAGGCTTCTAAAAAGGTGCATGAGCTTTACGCCTATGGCGAGGTATGGCTTCGTGGGTTTGGGATATCCCAGTCGACGACATACATGCCGCAGCTTCAGCAGTATAGTTCAGAGCCGCCTACCTACCTCGATGTAAGACAGGTCTATGTCGAATTTTACAGTTTTCTTCTTGAAAACCTGGACATAAAGTTAGGGAAACAGATTCTCAACTGGGGTACTGCCGATGAACTGAATGTGATAAACAATGTCAACCCGTACGATCTCGAGGACCCCTTTAGCTTTAATAACAAACTGCCGGTTCCATTGCTTGTCGGAGAATATTATTTTCCGTATGATATTTCATTGACGGGTGTGATAGAACCTTTATTCGTCCCGTCCGTGCTTTCTGCAGACAAATGGCTGACTGCTTTTATTCCATCCATTCCCATACCATCGTGGCTCCATATAAATCAGACCACTGTAAATCTGAACGAACCTGCGCAATCAATGCCCGATAATCTGAGCTATGGCTTCAGGATAGCAAAGAAGGCGTTGTTAAATTATGACGTTTCCTTGAGTTATTATAACGGCTGGTATTCATTGCCTGAACTGACGTCTGCCAATATTACTGCAGCCTCGAACGGCATCATAGCGAATGCAAATCTCGATTTTCCAAGACTATCGATTATAGGCGGTGATTTTGCTGGTTCTATAGGAGATCACGGCATTTGGGGTGAGGTTGCTCTGAACATACCCCGGCAACCGGTCAGGTTCAGCAGTTATGTCATGAATAAGCCGTATACAGCGGTATCCTACGACATAGCAACTTCACCGTTTATAAAATATGTATTGGGAACCGATTATTCATTTAACGACGGTACTTACATGAATCTTCAATTCCTTCACGGACAATTTTATGAGATAGGCAGTCAGCTCCAGAATTATATTACGCTTATGTCCAACAAGAGTTTCCTTTATGACAAGCTCAAGGCACAGATAGCAATAATGTTTGAGATAGCGCCGCATAACCTTACGGGCTCTATGTTCTACCCTGAGCTCGACTGGATGCCGTACGACAATATAACCATGTCTCTTGGCAGTTATCTGTTTGCAGGCGACAGCGGGACGGTCTTCGGCAGCATTATAAACAACTCGGAAGTATTTCTCAAAGCGAACTACGTGTTCTGAATAGAAGTTATTTATTCTGAAAGGAGATTTCTTTTGATCTCTGTGTCGCTGCTTTTATAGCCTCTATAACTGCCGACCTTACGCCTTTTGACTCAAGTACTGCCAAAGCCTCTGCAGTCGTTCCGGCTGGTGAGGTGACAGCCTCCTTCAGGGTAGCAAACGAGAGCTCTGAGCCCCTTGCCATTTTGCCAGCGCCAATAACAGTCTGTATGGCAATCTTGCTTGCAACTTCCCTCGACAGACCCATCCTTACACCGGCATCCGAAAGGGCTTCAAGGAACATGAACACATACGCAGGTCCGGATCCGCTCAAAGCTGTTACTGCATGGAACATTTCTTCGTCCCTTATCTCTATGACATCACCTACACTTGAAAGCAGTTCTTTGACAAGATTGATATCGGTTGCATCTGCTGCGGTATTTTTCATAATAACGCTCATGCATTCTCCGACTGTTGCCGCTATATTCGGCATTACCCTTATTATTTTTGTTTCCTGATCAAGCAGCTTTTCTATAAATTTTATCTCAATGCCTGCTGCAATGGAAATTATGAGTTTCTGTTGTTTGAGCATGGATTTGCACTGTTCGAGCACTCCAGCCATATCTTTAGGTTTTATGCTGAGAAAAACGATAGTACCTTCTTTTGCACAGATGACATTATCAGGGGTAGATTTGACATTGTATGTTTCCTCTACCTCCATACGTCTTTTATCATACTTATCGCTTACCATTATCTGCGCAGGTGCTGCCTTTTTTGATGCAAGCAAACCGGCAATTATCGCCTCTGCCATCTTTCCGGCACCTATAAAGCTTATTGTTTTATCCATAATTACCCCCTTGCACCGAATAGTGCTGTTCCGATTCTTATCATAGTTGCGCCTTCTTTTATAGCAATTTTATAATCCGAAGATGTGCCCATGGACAGCTCTTTAAATGAATGTCCGAATGCTCCTTGCGATAAAATCTTATCCCTCATTCCTCTTAAATCAGAGAAATACCTCGATAGCTGTGTTTCGTTATCTATAGGCGGGGGCATGGTCATTAATCCGGAAGGCCGTATGTGTTTAAGGGTTTTCAGAAGCTGGAGCGCATCGAAAAACTGCTCGGGACGGAACCCCGATTTTGTTGCTTCACCTGCAACATTGATCTCAAACAGCACGGGTTGCACATATCCTTTTTGCATTGCCCTTTTATCTATCTCAACGGCAATATCCCTGTTGCCGACAGAATGAATGAGCTCGAAAGACTGAACAATTTGTTTCACCTTGTTCTTCTGTATGTTCCCGATGAAATGCCAGTGGATAGGTGAGGGGAGTGCATTTATTTTCTCCGTTGCCTCCTGAACATAGTTTTCTCCGAATGTATCGAGTCCTGCATCGATTGCCTGCTGTATTTTGTCGATGCCAATGGTCTTGGAAACAGCAATTAGTCTGACCTCATTGATGTTCCTCCCTGCTCCGATGCATGCATCGGCTATTTCCTCTTTTAATTTGTCCGTATTGATTTGTATATCATTCATAGTGTTGTGATGTATATTATATCCGTCCGCATTATGCAACTTTGAACCGTATGTTTACCGCAAAAGTGCGTTGGTACACTTTCTTGATTAAGGATGTGTACAGCTTGGTTCTTCGATACTATTGACATAATTTCATAATATCAATATACATATTTTTATAATGCAAAATTCAGATAAAGATTCGTTATTATTATCCGCAATCAAACAAGTAGGAATTAAAGGTTTATTTAAATATGTCTTTTATTCCGTCGCTGTATTCTTTTTCGGCTTTATTCCCTTACCCCAATTAAGGGTCTATTATCTCAGGTTGCTCGGGGCGAAAATCGGGAAAAATGTATTTATCGGGAAAGTCCAGTTCAAAAATTACCACAAAGCGTCCTTCCATGGGCTGACAATAGGCGATTGTTCTTATATAAACGATGAAGCATTACTTGATTTATACGATACGTTAACGATCGGGAACTACGTGACGGTGGGTTTAAGAACGATGCTGTTTACACATTTCAAAGGCAGCCATGTAGATCATCCGCTGAAGAAGTTTTTCCCGGATCGGCATATGCCTCTGACGATTGATGACTACACCTTTGTTTTGAGCGGCTGCATGGTAATACCCGGGGTAAAGATTGGTAAATATGCCGTCGTGCACAGCGGGACTGTCGTCGTTAAGGATGTGCCGGATAAATCCGTCGTAGCCGGAGAAAAGTCAAAAATAATTTATACGCTGGATATAAAAGATTAAACCGATTGGTATTATTTTTCACAATAAATGTCGCTCGCATACAGGCACATGAAAAATAACCGGGATTTTCATGAACATTTAAAATATGTCTTTATCTTAATCCTTGCAGTCGTTGTAATCCATGGGATCGGTCTCAGAGATCATTTTGTTAACTGGGATGATGAGATGATGATTGCGGGTAATCCAAGGATCATGCACCTGTCCCTGAGCAGTGTACTCCATGCGTTTGACTCTCATACCATTTTCACGGATAATTTTACCGAATACTACCCGGTCCGTGACCTGAGCTATATGATCGATTATTCTATATGGGGTTCAAATCCGCTGGGGTACCATGTGAGCAATATAATGTTCGAGATTATAAATACCGTGCTCGTCTTTCTCTTGTTTCTCAGGCTTTTTAAGGACAAAATGTTATCCCTGCTGGCAGCATTGATCTTTGCCGTTCATCCATTGACCGCAGGTGTCGTGTCATGGATATCCGCCAGAAAAGATCTTATGGCAATGACGTTTTACCTGCTCGCATTTCTCTTTTTCGTAGATTTTTACAGGATAAACGCAGAGAATGAACAGAAAACAGATCAAAATGGCACAGGGCTGGTAAGATCAATACTTTCACGAGACACACTCCTTATCCTGTCATCAATAATGTTTATAGCAGCTCTCCTGTCAAAGGCATCACCGCTGCCATTTCCCGGGGTACTTGCAGCATATATGTTCATTGTCGAAGACGAGAGGCGTCTAAAAAAATATATCTCATATCTTCTCATCCCTGTTATTATCATGACGTTGTACACCCTTAATCTTTACAGTTATTCAAGCTACTTCGGGACCGGAACACTTCAGCAAAGTTACGGTCCTCGCTGGCTTTTTATGTTTTTACCGGAATTATTCGTAATATATAGCGTGAAATTCTTGTTCCCTCTGAACAATGCTGCTGTTTACATAGAACCACTTAACAGGAGCTTGCTTGAGCCGCTGTTTCTCATTTCCATACCTTTCATCGTTTTCATGATTTACCTGTTTTTAAAGTATATAAAAAAAGATAAGATATTGTTTTTCGGTTTTGCGTGGATCCTGTTGAATATGGTGCCGGCGTCCAATATCATAAGCGTACAGAGCAAGATAGCAGAGCGGTTTATGTATATAGCTCTTGCCGGATTCGGATTGATCGCTGCAAGGTTATTCCAAATAAACGAGGAAAGATTGAAAAATATTTTTATAATAATACTCCCCGCTGTACTCCTCTCATACGGCATCATGACGTTTATGCTGAATCTTACCTGGTACGATGGTGTTACCCTGTGGTCAAGGGAGATCCAGACAAGGCCATACATACCTGGCATACCTGAGACAATATGGGGGTATTCGATGCTTGGTCAGGCATACGGTAAAGAGGGTGATTATGAAAAGGATAAATATTATAGCGATTATGTGTTAAGTATCTATCCGGAGTATGCACCTTCTTTAAAAGAACTTGCACAGGTATATGTCCACCACGGCGATTATAAAAATGCAATAGAGGTGTATGAGCGCATGGTAAAACATGATTACATGAAGTCGTCGGATTACATAATTATAGCGCAGATGTATGAAAAGATGAAGGATTACAAGAATGCACTGCATGCTTACGAAATGGCTAAAAAAGAGCCGCATCCGTCATACAACGATAAAGGACTCGATATGAGAATTAAAAAACTCAAGGATCTGATTCATGAAGAATAGGGTCATTTTTGGAAAACCGGATATAACCCGGAATGATATAACAGCGGTTACAGAAGTTTTAAAAAGCGGCTGGATAGGCATGGGTGGCGTTACGCAGCTCCTCGAGGATGCTTTTTTAAAATTAACCGGTGCAAGGCATGCGGTCGCTGTTTCAAGCGGATCCGGGGGGTTATTCTTATCCATGCTTGCATACGGCATCGGCAAAGGTGATGAGGTTATAACATCTCCCATGACGTTTCCTGCAACCGCCAATGAAATTATCCACACGGGCGCTGATGTCAGGTTTGCCGATGCCGATACGTCAGGAAATATCGATGTTTCAAAATTAGAGAAGGCCATAACCCGGAAAACAAAAGCGGTACTGCCGGTACATTTATACGGAAGACCCTGTGCAATGGATGCGCTCATGGACATAGCACGGAAGCATAAATTGATAGTTATAGAAGATGCTGCACACGCATTCGGTGCAGTGTATAGAGGCAAGAGCATCGGTAATATCGGTCATGCGACCGTATTCAGTTTATATGCGACAAAGAATATTACCTCTGCAGAAGGCGGTGTCGTGACGACAAATAATGGGAAAATTGCTGAAAAGATCAAGCTGTTCAGAGCGTACGGTATAACAAAAACAGCGTGGTCGAGGTTTACGAAAAAAAACAACACTATGCCCTATGATACGATCTTACCGGGTTATAATTTTGAAATACCGGACCTGCTTTCTACTATCGCACTGTCCCAGATAAAGAATTATGCGGCGAGATTTGCACGGAGAAAATATATATGGGATCGTTACAACGCGGCGTTCAAAGGATTAGGTGTCGGCCTGCCCGGGGGGGAAAGCAGCGATTATCACCATGCACTGCATCTTTATACCATAATGGTCGATAAGAAAAAAACCGGTATTGACAGGGAAACGTTCATCAAAAGGCTCGCTGCTATGGGTATTGGTACGGGAATCCATTTCATATCCCTTCACCTGCATTCCTACTATAAGGAACGATACGGCTTTATGCCTTCCGATTTTCCGAATGCCCTGGGGATATCAAATCAAACGCTTTCGCTCCCGCTTTCTTCAGGTATGAGCGGCCGTGATATAAATAGAGTGATACAAGCGGTGAGGCGGGTATGTAATGGATAAACCGCAACTGAGCATCGTGCTTGCATGTTACAATGAGGCATCGCACCTCGAGAAAAGTTTCAACAGATTGACTGATATGCTTTCCTCTGCCAATTTTACCTATGAGATAATATTTATAGACGATAAAAGTACCGACGATACGCAGCAGATAATAAATGATATTATCAAGAAACATCCTTATATGCAGATCAAGTCCATTATCCATAATGAGAACACAGGCAGGGGAAGGGCAGTTACAGACGGATTTAAGATTGCAGAGGCGGATATCGTTGGCTACATAGACGTGGATCTCGAGATTGATGCGGTTTATATCTATTCTTTTTATCGTGCAATTCGTGAAGGGAACGATACTGCCCTTGGCGAACGGGTATCACGTTTCAGTATATATTCAATTCCGCGGTTTTTTACAGGCAGGGGATATAATTTGCTGATGAGAATGTTTATAAGGCTCCCTCTGTCCGATACAGAATCCGGAATTAAATTCTTCAGCAGGAAAAAACTGATTGATATTATTGATACGGTAGAAGATGAGTGCTGGTTCTGGGACACGGAGATATGCGCCAGAATGTATAAAGCGGGTTATAAAATCAAAGAGATACCGTGTATTTATGCGAGGAATAGAACCAAGAAATCGACAGTCAAGATCGTATCGGATTCAATCTATTATTTTAAGAAGCTCATAAAATTCAGGAATGTATACAAATCCCTGTAAGAAGTATTATATTTTATAAAAGGAGTTTAGCGTATGGCTGTATATCCTCTCCACAGAGGCAGAAGAATACGATCGTCAAAACAGATGCGTAACCTTGTTGCAGAAACGCACTTGAGTGCCGATGATTTCATTTATCCTTTGTTTGTGACCCATGAAAAGCATGTTCAGAAAGAGATCCCGTCAATGCCCGGGTGCCATCAGGAATCCATCGATTATGCTGTGGCAGAAGCTCAGGAAGTAAAAGAGCTTGGTATACCGGCAATCATCCTGTTTGGAATTCCAAAGATCAAAGATGCTTCTGGTTCTGAGGCCTATTGTGAAACCGGTATCGTGCAGGAGGCAATCAGGGAAATAAAGAATAAGGTCAAAGACCTTGTCGTCATTGCCGACCTTTGTATGTGCGAATACACCTCGCACGGGCACTGCGGTATTGTCGAAAGCGGCGAGGTGGACAATGACAAGACCCTTGAATATCTTTCCATGACAGCCGTTGCCCAGGCAAAGGCAGGCGTCGATATTGTTGCACCTTCGGGCATGATGGACGGCATGGTCCAGGCAATAAGAAAAGGATTGGATAAAAATAATTTTACGGGGATTCCCATTATGAGCTACGCTGCAAAGTATTCGAGCAGCTTTTATGGCCCATTCCGGGACGCTGCCGAGTCATCACCGCAATTTGGAGACAGGCGCTCATATCAGATGGATTACAGGAACGCCCGCGAGGCGGTAAACGAAGTTCTCACAGACATGGAAGAAGGTGCTGACATAGTGATGGTAAAACCGGCATTGAGTTATCTCGATGTCATTTACAGGGTCAAGCAGGCAACAAATCTCCCTGTTGCTGCGTATAATGTCAGCGGCGAGTATTCCATGATAAAGGCTGCAGCAAGGCTCGGATGGCTCGATGAGCAATCTGCCATGATGGAGGTCCTCTACTCTATAAAAAGGGCAGGGGCGGATATGATATTGACCTATTTTGCGAAGCAGGCGGCAAAGGCGCTCAAGATACAGCTATGAGAGTGACCCCCTGCCTTTATGGATTGCAATGATATAAAATTATATGCTATTATTTAAAAATGAAAGAAAGAAGATGACGATATGGAAATGAAACACGTACCACGATTGATATTCTGGGAATTGACAGCCCAGTGCAATTTAAAGTGCATTCACTGCAGGGCAGTCGCTATGCCTGAAAAGATGAAGAATGAACTGGGCACTGATGAGGTTTTCAAAATCATCGATGACATAGCAAAGGTTTATAAGCCCATACTTGTTTTGACAGGCGGCGAACCGCTCTACAGAGAAGACATTTTTGATATCGCATCGCATGCGGTTTCAAAAGGTTTAAGGGTTGCGCTTGCAACAAACGGTACGCTTATTGACGAGAACATCGCAAAGAAGATTAAAAATGCAGGGATTCTGAGGGTTGCCATCAGCATCGATGGTGCTGATGCAAATGTCCATGACAGTTTTAGAGCACTCCCCGGCTCGTTCGATGCTGCAATGAACGGGCTCAGGCTCGTCCAGAAAGCAGGCGTTGAAATACAGATTAACAGCACCATTGCAAAACATAACGTGCATCAGGTAGGGGATATATTCAACCTTGCATTGAATATGAAAGCCAATGCAGTTCATTATTTTATGCTCGTGCCTGTCGGCTGCGGCGTCATGATTGCGGACAGCGAGATGCTGCCTGCACAGCAGTATGAGGAAGTTCTCAACTGGATGTATGACCAGTACAGGGCACACAAGGAAATTGAGCTCAAAGCAACCTGTGCTCCTCATTATTACAGAATCATGAGACAGAGGGCAAAACAGGACGGTATAAAATTAAGTTTTGAAACGCATGGTATGGCTGCAATGACAAGGGGCTGTCTTGCAGGCAGCGGTGTTGCATTTATTTCAAGACTTGGCATCGTCCAGCCGTGCGGTTATCTGCCCGTTGCAGCGGGTAATTTGAGAAAACAGACCTTTGAAGATGTATGGGAGCATTCTAAGGTTTTTCAGGACATGAGAGAGCCAGCGCTGTTGAAGGATAAATGCGGTGCATGCGAGTATAGGGTCGTCTGTGCCGGGTGCAGGGCAAGGGCTTACTACAAGACGGGCAATTATCTCGATGAGGAACCGTACTGTATCTATGTCCCAGAAGGATATGAGAAGGATTCGGCAGCATCGGTGCAAGAGTTGAAGAGTTCAAGGGTTTAAGTTTGCAAGAGTTCAGAAATGAAAGGTTAATGAAAGGGCAGATTGGATAACTTTCATGGATAAAACAGAGTACAAAGTCGTCGAGGTAAGCACGGTGACCGATGCCGAGATAGAGGCAGTACTGAATGAATGGAGTAAAAAAGGCTGGGAATTTGAAAGGATGACCTTTGCAATGCGTGAAAGTCAGAAGAGGCCTTCAATGGCTTTTATAGTATTTACCCGTAAGATGGATAGCATCCAATGATAAAAGCGACCTTTCTCGAAAGGGCATCTGCGAAATTTATCGATATGGCGTTTGCCCTTATTCTTGCAAGTGTCCTTTCACCGGTAGGCCCTGCGGCGGGTTTGGTTTACAGTCTTATTGCCGATGGACTTATGGAGGGCAGGTCTATAGGAAAGTTCCTTGTCGGCATAAAGGCCATAGATAAAGATACACAGAAGCCGTGTTCCATACATAAATCCGTACTCAGAAATATACCGTTCGGTTTTGCTATACTCATGTTTATTGTCCCTGTGATCGGTCTGTTCTTATTTATATTTATAGGTCTGAGTGTCGTTGGAGTCGAGACCTACTTCCTCTATACGGACCTAGAAGGTATGCGCATAGGGGATACTCTTGCCGACACTATAGTGGTAAAAAAGGGACAGTCATAAATTTTCAAGAGAAACGATAGACGCGTGAATAAGAGTATGTTTATAAGGCCTTATATTGCAATCCTCGTTGTTATTATTGACACGGTAATTTCCGGCATCGCGGTCATCATAACAGGATTGTTCGACGTTACCGGCAGCATCTATCATCTCATATCAAAGGTATGGTCAAATACCATTTTTCTTGGAGCAGGCGTAAAAGTAAAGATAGAGGGGCTTGATCATCTTGAGAGGAATACTTCCTATATATTCATGTCCAATCATCTGAGCCATCTTGACACACCTGCTCTTATGGCAAGGTTGCCTTTTAAAATAAGATTCTTCGTAAAGAAAGAACTATTAAAAATACCCATATTCGGTCAGGCGATATATATGGGAAAGCACGTGGTCATAGACAGAAAGAACACCGACAGTGCCAAGAAAAGTATAAACGATGCTAAAAAAAGAATAAAGAAAATGAGATTGAGCATACTTGTGTTTCCTGAAGGAACAAGAAGTAAGACGGGGAAAATGGGTGAATTCAAAAAAGGCGGCTTCGTGCTTGCCATTGAAACAGGCCTGTCTGTTGTACCCGTTGCCATTCAGGGTAGTTTTCAGTTGCTGCCCACGCACACATTGTTGATACAATCGGGAACGATAAACATAAAGGTCGGAAGTCCTATACCTGTTCACCCTTATAGCGTTGAAAATAAACAAGAGCTCATGGATAAGGTCAGATTCGATATAGAAAAACTTGGAGAAAAAGCCGCAACATAATCATGAGATCATATATTACCCTCTTGCTCATTGTCATAAATACCATAATAATCGGCTCAATCGTCGCTCTGGCAGGGATATTCGACAGGGGAGGCAGGGTATATGATATCGGCGCCGTATTATGGGCTAAGGCTGTTAGATTATCTGCCGGAATAAAAGTCGAGATAAAAGGTTTGGAACATGTCGATAAAAACAAGTCATATATATTTATGTCCAACCATCAGAGCCATCTTGATGCTGTTGCCTGGGCACCGAACCTTCCATTTAGAATAAGGTTTTTTATGAAGAAGGAGCTTATCAGTATACCCATATTCGGACAGGCGCTTTATATGTCAAGGCATATAGTTATTGACAGAAAAAATATTGAAAGTGCAAAGAAAAGCATTGAAAAATCAATAGTTATGATAGAAAAATACAAATTATCCGTACTTGTATTTCCTGAAGGCACAAGAAGTATTTCGGGAAAAATGGGTGAATTCAAAAAAGGCGGCTTTGTACTCGCCCTTGAAACAGGCATACCCATCGTCCCTCTGGCAGTAAAAGGAAGTTTCGAGCTTTTGCCTCCGCATTCATTGCATGTCAAGTCAGGAACAATCAAACTGAATGTCGGAGAGCCTATCAGCATGTCCGGTTATACCATGGACACGAAAGAAGCATTGATAGACAGGGTTAGAAATGAGATAGAGCACCTTGGTGCATGATTTTTAAGCCCGGATTTAACTTAAGATCTGCTTCATTTGTATTTGACAGTTCCTTAATACTTTCATATAAGTTTATGCATAAATTTTAATCAGAGGAGGTACTACCGTGGAAGAAAAAGAGCGTTTACTTATTTTAAAGCTTTCGGATGAGAACCCGGAGTTAAAGAAACTATGGGACGAGCATCTCGGATATGAGACAAAGTTAAAAGAATTCGAAAAAAAACAGCACCTGACGCCGGAAGATGAAATAGAGAAAAAAAGGCTGCAAAAGCTCAAACTCTCGGGCAAAGACAAAATATTCGAGATACTGACCCAGTATATGGTAAAGGAGAATTGATTTCCATGCGAAGCGATGAAATCAAAAAAGGCATTGAAAGAGTACCGCACCGTGCATTGATGCACGCAACAGGAGTTGCACGATCCGAGTTTGAAAAGCCGTTTATCGGCATAGCATCGAGTTTTACCGATCTGATTCCGGGACATGTCGGCATGAGAACGCTTGAGCGGTTTCTCGAAAACGGGGTGTATTCAGGAGGAGGGCATCCGTTTCTCTTTGGTATTCCTGGCATATGCGACGGTATAGCAATGGGACACATCGGTATGCATTTCTCTCTGCCCATACGGGAGCTAATAGCCGATTCGATCGAAACCGTTATCTCGGCACACAGGCTCGACGGCATGATACTGCTTACGAACTGCGATAAGATTACACCGGGTATGCTCATGGCTGCCGCACGATTGGATATACCCGCTATTGTGCTTACCGCAGGTCCTATGCTCTCCGGCAGATATAAACATGAGAGGCTCGATCTCGTCCATGATGCATTCGAGGCTGTGGGCAAATACAACAGGGGCGAGCTTACGGAAGACGATGTTGTTGCAATGGAGATCGGCTCATGTCCTGGCGAAGGCTCGTGTCAGGGGCTTTTTACCGCAAATACCATGGCGTGTCTTACAGAGGCGCTCGGCATGTCTTTGTACGGCGGAGGCACTGCACTTGCCGTATCGTCAAAGAAAAGGCATCTTGCATTTCAGACAGGAGAAAAGATCGTTGAGCTTGTAAAAAAGAACGTTACGGCAAAGCAGATCATGACGAAGAACGCGTTTGAAAATGCGATACGGGTCGATATGGCTCTCGGCGGCTCTACGAACACTATACTCCATATCACTGCGATAGCACATGAAGCAGGCATAGAACTTCCTCTTGAAATGTTCGATAAGATCAGCAGTGAAACGCCGAATATCACGCGCATAAGGCCTTCGGGCGATTATATGATGGAAGACATTGAATATGCAGGCGGTATCCCTGCTGTCCTGAACAGGCTGAAAGACATGTTGAAAGATAGTCCCACGGTCACGGGACCATCCATACTCGAGCTTGCAAGAAGAGGCGCTGTTTATGACAATGAAGTCATAAAGCCCATCGAAAAAGCGTACAGCAAAAGCGGAGGAATTGCCTTATTAAAGGGCAATCTTGCGCCGGACGGAGCTGTAATAAAGGTTGCAGGCATTCAGGCGTCTCTTGAATACTTCAAGGGCAGGGCAAGGGTCTTTGATTCTGAACAGGATGCAATGAAGGCGATCATGGGTAAACAGATACAGGTAAATGATGCAATTATTATACGATACGAGGGACCCAAGGGCGGTCCCGGTATGCGCGAGATGCTTTCCCCGACATCGGCAATTTCAGGCATGGGTATGGGAGAAAAGGTGGCATTGATTACGGACGGCAGGTTCTCGGGCGGCACCAGGGGACTTTCCATAGGCCATGTTTCTC
Source organism: bacterium (assembly GCA_037439545.1). GTDB lineage: Bacteria > JAMCPX01 > JAMCPX01 > JAMCPX01 > JAMCPX01 > JAMCVD01. The sequence goes on along the minus strand of JBBIVV010000006.1, from coordinate 7,344 downwards.
CGGAAGCGGCTGCAGGAGGGGCGATAGGGCTCGTGAAGGACGGTGATACGATCATCATAGACCTTAAGAAAAAATCCATTGTTCTCGATATCAGTGACTCTGAAATGAGCAAGAGACGAGAAGGATTCAAGCCGCCGGAGCCGAGGTTTAAGAAGGGATGGCTTGCACGGTATGCAAGACTGGTAACATCGGCCAATACGGGTGCTGTGCTGGAGTGAGGAAACTGCATTTGAAAAATAGTGTAAGAAGTGAGTCAGGGGAATTCAGCGGATAGGTTAAGAATAAGGTTGCCTGTTTATTATAAATACATAGATTACAGGAAAGGATATAGAGCAAATGAAGATGAATGGCGCAAAGATATTTCTCGAATGCCTTAAAAAAGAGGGTGTGGATACTATTTTCGGATATCCCGGCGGAGTGGTGCTGTATATATACGATGAACTGTATCATAGCGACATAAAACACATCCTTGTAAGACATGAACAGGGTGCTGCACACATGGCAGACGGCTATGCACGGGTAACCGGGAAAGTCGGGGTGGCTCTTGTTACCTCAGGTCCGGGGGCTACGAACACGGTAACAGGATTGGCGACCGCATACATGGATTCTATACCTATAGTCGTTTTTACGGGACAGGTCCCCACCAGCCTTGTAGGCAATGATGCTTTTCAGGAAGCCGATATTGTCGGCATAACGAGATCATGCACCAAACATAACTTTCTTATAAAAAACGTTAAAGATATGGCGAGGACAATAAAAGAGGCTTTCTACATAGCGAGGACAGGCAGGCCCGGACCTGTCGTTGTCGACATACCAAAAGACGTAACAATCGATACTGCGGAGTTTTCTTACCCGGATACTATTGAACTGCCTGGTTATAAACCGATATACGAGGGACATACAGGACAGATTAAACGTGCAATAGATATGATCCTTGCTTCCAAAAAGCCGGTTATCTATACAGGCGGCGGTATTATAAGTTCCGGTGCTTCAGAAGAGCTCTTTACTTTTACCGAGCTTTTGAACTCACCCATAACCAATACGCTCATGGGGCTCGGCGGGTTTCCCGGTGAACACCCCCTCTTCATGGGCATGCTCGGCATGCACGGCACGTATGCTGCCAATATGGCTGTGACGCATACCGATATGCTTATTGCCATAGGGGCACGGTTCGATGATCGTGTAACCGGCGACGTCAATGAATTTGCACCTGATGCAAATATCGTACATATCGATATTGACCCGACATCGATCAGTAAGAATGTCGAAGTGGACATTCCTATTGTCGGTAATGCAAGATACGTTCTTGCCGAGATGAACAAACTTTTGAAGCGGGACAAGAGACTGAAGTCGTTCGTCAAAGAAGTTGAGGACTGGAAAACACTGGTAAACCAGTGGAAGGAGTCACACCCGCTTGTCTATAAGAAAACGGGAAAACTGAAACCGCAGTATGTCATAGAGAAGCTTTACGAACTGACAAAGGGTAATGCCGTCATAACGACAGAGGTCGGTCAGAACCAGATGTGGACAGCACAATTTTATAAATTCAAAAGTCCAAGGACGTTCGTTACGTCGGGCGGACTTGGAACGATGGGCTACGGATTTCCTGCAGCAATCGGTGCAAAGATAGCTATGCCCGATATGCCGGTTATCGATGTTGCCGGTGACGGAAGCATACAGATGAATATTCAGGAGCTTGCAACAGCAGTGCAATACAAGGTGAACGTTGTCGTCGCTATTCTGAACAACAATTACCTCGGGATGGTCAGGCAGTGGCAGAGCCTTTTTTACGGCAAGAGATATTCGCATACGGACATGATGCATAAGCCCGATTTCGTGAAACTTGCCGATGCGTATGGCGCAAAAGGGTATGCCGTAGAAAGCGAAGCCGATGTCACCCGTGTATTGAAAGAGGCGTTGAAGAGCAAACTCCCTGTCCTCATCGATTTCCATGTCGAGGAAGAAGAGGATGTTTATCCGATGGTGCCTTCGGGTGCAGCACTTAAGAAAATGTTATTGGCTTAGGGGTGAAAAATGAGACATACAATATCGCTTACCGTAGAGAATAAATTCGGAGTTCTTACAAGGGTCGCAGGATTGTTCAGCGGCAGGGGCTACAATATCGAAAGCCTGAGTGTCGCAGAAACCCTCGATCCGGAAACATCGAAGATGACCATAGTGACGAGCGGAGATGACAAGATCATCGAACAGATCATAAAACAGCTCAACAAACTGGTGAATACGATTAAGGTCACGGATCTGACCGTTACCGAGCATGTCGAACGGGAGATGGTCCTTATTAAAGTTTCTGCAAGCGGCGAGAACAGGACAGAGGTGCTCAGGCTCGTGGATATATTCAGAGGAAAGATCGTGGATGTAAGTCCCGATACCTTTGTTATCGAGCTCACAGGTGACGAGGAGAAGATCGGGGCTGTTCTCAATCTTCTGAAACCGCTCGGCGTAAAGGATATAGTCAGGACTGGCAAGGTTGCGATGCAGAGATCAATCCAGCAGAATAAAGATAAAAATTAAAACACTATAAAAGGAGGCAGTATGAAAGTTTATTACGAAAAGGATATTGATATAAAACCGCTTAAAGGTAAAACGGTGGCCATTCTCGGCTATGGAAGCCAGGGGTTCGGTCATTCAAATAATCTCAGGGATAGCAAAATAAATGTTATCGTCAGCGACAGAAAAGGAAGTAATGTATGGGCAAAGGCTGAATCCGCAGGGTTTAAAGTAGTTACTGTTGCAGAAGCGGTAAAACAGGCTGATATTGTAATGATTCTGCTCCCGGATGAACTGCAGGCAGATATTTATAAAACTGAAATAGAGCCGAACCTTAAAAAAGGAATGTATCTCGCATTTGCTCACGGATTCAATATTCATTACGGACAGATTGTTCCGCCGCCGGATGTTAATGTTTTTATGGTAGCTCCCAAGGGCCCGGGACATCTCGTAAGAGGTGAATACGCAAAAGGCAGGGGAGTGCCCTCATTACTCGCCATACATCAGGACCCTTCCGGTGACACGAAAGAAGTAGGGCTTGCCTATGCAGCCGGTATTGGCGCAGGCAGGGCAGGTATCATCGAAACGACCTTCAAGGAAGAAACAGAGACGGATCTGTTCGGCGAGCAGGCTGTATTGTGCGGCGGAGTTACCTCACTTATGCTCGGAGGATTTGAAACGCTTGTAAATGCAGGATATGCGCCTGAGATGGCATATTTCGAATGTATCCACGAGATGAAGCTTATTGTCGATCTCATTTACGAGGGAGGCATGTCCAATATGCGTTACTCTGTCAGCAATACGGCACAATTCGGAGATCTGACAAGGGGACCGAGGGTCATCAGCGATGCAGTAAAGGCTGAGATGAAATCAATACTGAAAGAGATTCAGGATGGCAGCTTTGCCAAAGAATGGATACTTGAAAAAAAGGCGAACCTGCCGGTGTTCAATGCCCTTACAAGGAAGGGGGAAGAGCATCTTGCTGAAAAAACAGGGCAGAACCTTAGAAAGATGATGCCATGGTTACAGAAAGAAAAGCTCGTCGATAAAAACAAGAATTAACTTTTATCTCAATCCCTCTCCCGTAGCAGGGGGAGGGAATTAATCTGTGTTAGTATTTGATAAATAAACCGCTGCGCATGAGGGGATTATTCTTTGTATCAATAAAAATTAATTACAGAAAAAGTTAATTATGGACAAAGAAAAAGGCAGTACAGGCACAAAAATAGGAAATTTTGAGATCCTGGAACAAATCGCTTCCGGTGGAATGGCTGTCATCTATAAAGCCAGACAGACTACCCTTGACCGTCTTGTCGTTATCAAGGAACTCAAGACCGCATTCAAAGAGGACAAGGATATTGTTGCCCGCTTCGAGCAGGAGGCAAAGGCAGTCGCCAGGCTCCAGCACGAGAACATCGTCAACGTAATAGAGTTCTGGTACAAGAACGGGTCTTATTATATTGCCATGGAATATCTGGACGGGTCAGACCTTTCTGGGATCCTCGAGAGGAGCGGTCATCTGCCACTGAACATCGGTCTCATTGTCGCCTCCAATATTGCAAGAGTGCTGGAATACGCCCATGAAAGAGGGATCGTGCACAGGGACTTGAAACCGCCAAACATACTTATCTCAAGGGAAGGAAAAGTTAAGCTTACGGATTTCGGCATCGCTCACATAGAGGAAGAGCTCGGCGGCAAGGATCTCACCAGGGTAGGGCTCGCCATGGGGACGCCGTCATATATGTCTCCGGAGCAGATAGACGGGAAGCCGGCCGACCCTTCATCGGACATATGGTCTTTCGGGTGCGTGCTCTATGAGATCTTTTCCGGTAAAAAAGCCTTTGCAGAACGCGGCCAATCCACGCTGCTGGCAAGCGTCAGAAAAGGGAAGAGAACTCCTGAAACAGACCAATTTAAAAAATTAGTACCATGGAAACTCAGAAGATTGATTAACCAGTGCCTGAAGATCAAACCGGAAAAGAGGCCCACGCTTCAAAAGCTAAAGGCATATCTTCTTTTCTTGGCAGAGCAAGAGAACAGGGGAAAAGATTTTTCCTTGGTCTTGAAGAATTTCCTTTTGGATAAAAATGGATTTTTACCCGACGGAGCAAAAACCATAGTCAGACACCAGCCTGTGCAGGGAATGCCGGGAAAGAAGGTAGTATGGCTGGTATCTGCAGTTCTTATTACGGCGATTATCATAGCAGGAGGTTTTGTATTCCTGATGAGCAGTAGACCTGAAACTATAAAAGAATTATCGCTTAAGACAGGCGAATCAGGCGAATCCCTGACAAATCCTGCTGTCATAGTGCCGCAAACAGCAATGCAGGTATCCGGTGAAACGGTACTGCGTGCCATGACCACCGTGTCTCATGCAGCAATGCCCGTGCCCGTAAAAGCACTGCAGTTGACCATGACAACAGCGTCTCATGCAGTGATGCCCGTATCCGGTGAAACAGTACTGCAGTTGACCGTGACAACACTATCCCATGCAGCAATGCCTCTTACCAAAACCGCAGTACCGCAATCAGTCACAGCTATGCTTCCATCCGCGGCAGTGGTGCCTGCACCTCCTGTTAAACAAAAATTTGGTTACGTCAGGGTCGTTGTCCTGCCATGGGCAGAGATCTACATTGACGGAGAGAAAGTCGGCATTACCCCGACCGACAAAAATTTTCTGGTTACAGCAGGAAAGCATAAGGTGATGTTGAAGAATCCCTATTATAAACCTGTCCTCAGAATTATTGAGGTTTCCAGCAATCAGATCAACCTTGTCAAGGCTGATCTGAAGATGGGAAAGAAAAAGTAATGAAGAGATTTTTTTGTTTTATCATTGTCCTGCTCAGCGTTTCGACTGCCTTTGCATCGGTCATCCGGCATAGGGTAAAACCCGGTGAAACAATTCCTGCTATCGCGAGATCATACTATGGTGATGCAAGAAAAGACCTCTACATCATTATCGTAAATCATATTGATCCGAGGAAATCATTGAAAACGGGCAAGACTATCCTTATACCGTTTGTTACTATCCATAGGGTTAAAAAAAGGGAGACCTTCAGAGACCTTGCAAAAAAGTATCTCAAAGACCCAAGGAAATCGAATGCTCTGGCAACACTCAACGGTATGGATGAAAAGAAGGTACTTGTACCAGGCACCATTATCAGAATCCCCTTTGAAGTGTTCTATCGTGTTGAACGGGGGGACACCCTGGGCAGTATCGCTGAAAGGTATCTCGGGGACAAAAAAGATGCCGTTTTCCTCAAAGATTATAACAGGCTCAAAAGTCTCGGCGACATCAGAGCGGGAAAGAGACTCACCATTCCACTTATGGCAGAGAGAGTGAAATACAGGGAAGAGAAAAATATCCCGCACATTGAAGCGAAGAAAATCAATCCTTCCCTGTACTCGGGAGATTTGAATGGTGCCGTCGCCGAATACAACGAAGGAGAGTACAAAGCATCGATTGACAGGCTGAGCGGCATCACTCTCAAGCTGGGCGAAACTATGATCCTGAGAATGGACATGGTGAAGATACACGAATACATGGCCTTCAATTACATAGCTCTCGATGAAACTGTAGCCGCGAAACGGGAATTCATGGTAATCTTGAAGCTCGATCCGAAATTTCACCTTAATATGAGAGATACCTCTCCCAAAATACTCTCCGTATTAGATGAAGTAAGACAGAAACAGCCTTAACTCATTCGCGTCCGAATACCTCTTTTTCGTTAAAGACCTGGGCGCTGAATTTTTCAATTTTTATATCACCTTTTTTCCACTCATCTTCAGGTAAGCCTGCCTTCATGCAGGTTTCACTGAGAAACGTGTCCCGGTCCCATCCGTATTCAGTTGCAACCTGGGGCAGAAGAACCCCCCTGTAAAGACCCTTGGTAACATAAAGCCCGTGCATCCCAACCTTGATCTCATCGAGGGATTTTACGGTTTCAAGCTCAGATAAAACGGAGATCTCTATCTCGATAAGCCCTACCTCTTCCGAAGTGACCTGCCTGAATCTCGGGTCATCGACTGCTGCAGCAATAGCCATCAACTGGACGTTCTTATAGAGGGGGTCATTGGAAAAAAAGTTGCCAATACATCCGCGCAGCCGGTGATTGCTATTGAGGGTGACGAATGCTCCTGCCTTTCTGAGCAGGTTTACATCGTTTGTTTTATACTCGGGAATGAAGCCTTTTCTTAAATAGGAACTTATGGCTTTTCGCGCAACAGTTAAAAGTTCTTTTTGTTCGTCTATATTCAATTCGGTCATATGTTATCATCCTTCTTTTAGTTTTATTCACGCAGAAGCAGAAATCCATGGAAATAATTCTGGATTCCCATTTTCATGGGAATGACGAGAAAACATCAAGGTTTAGGCCTCTTTCCTGTTTTTTTATAGGTAAAATAATCCGTGAGTATTATTCTATGGTCAAATGCTAACTTATCGGGAAGTAAAGAAGAAGTGAATAGTTCAAGTGACTTTGCATCGTCATCTGCCATTGGCGTGCCACTGATGGCTCTGGCAAGAAAAACTGTCGTTACCGTATGATGTCGCGGGTCACGGTCAGGCCTTGAATAGGTATAAAATTGCTCGTAAAGCTCTACCTTGACCGAGGTTTCTTCAAGTGCCTCTCTTGTTGCAGCGTCTTCGAGCGATTCACCGTAATCCACAAACCCGCCGGGTATAGCCCATCCATAGGGCGGGTTCTTTCTCTCTATCAGGATGATCTTGCCATCGATCTCTATGATAATATCCACAGTCGGTACTGGATTTTTGTATGTTGTCATAATTAAATTTTACCATACACAGTCACCGTGTCAACCTTTTGTCCCTTCCGT
>JBBIVV010000005.1:0-78209 GCA_037439545.1 bacterium | reverse complement strand
AGCATTACCCTTGACAAGTTATGGAGGGGGTATGTAATTTAAAACAACCTCTTTAAAAGGAATGGGATGGACGAAGATGCCTTTAAACAAAGATATTGTCTCAGAATTGAAAAAAATATGTAAAGACAGGTGTTTTACGGATCAAGAATCCCTGCTCCTTTATGGATATGATGCGACAAGGATAAGCCACCAGCCCGATGCGGTCGTGTTTCCCGTGAACTCAGAGGAGACAGCCGGAATCCTGAAGCTTGCCAACACTCACCTTATACCTGTTACCCCGCGAGGTGCAGGCACGGGGCTTACCGGCGGATCGGTCCCTGTCAATGGCGGGATAGTCGTCTCGACGGAGAAGATGAACCATATCATATCCATGAACACGCCGGACCTCACGGCAGAGGTAGAGCCCGGGGTCGTCACAGGAGAATTCAAGAATAAAGCCGCAGAAGCGGGATTTTTTTATCCGCCTGATCCTGCAAGCAGCGAGTTCTCGAGCATAGGCGGCAATATTGCTGAAAATGCCGGGGGCTTGAGGGCTGTCAAATACGGCTCCACATCCAACTACGTGCTCGGCATCGAGGTCGTCCTGCCGACAGGCGAAATCCTATGGCTCGGCAGGCATACACACAAAGGGGTCGTCGGCTACAACCTGAAGGACCTTTTCATCGGCTCAGAGGGCACGCTCGGTATTGTGACAAAGGCTATACTCAGGATCATTCCGAAGCCGCAGACAACATCCGCACTGTTTGCAACATACAGGGATGCCCGCACATCAGCCTCTGTCGTGACGGAGATACTGAATACTGGTATATTGCCCTCAGCTCTCGAGTTTATGGATCATGCATCCATGAATGCCGTCTCAGCATACGCGGGAACGGATACATTCGATAAGGATGCAGGTTCAGCACTGCTGATCGAGGTTGACGGGTCGCAGGAAGAAACAAAAATCGACATTGAAAAGATAGGGTCTGTATGCAAAAGGTATGCCCTGTCGATAGAGACTGCACACGGTCTCGATGCTGAAAGGCTGTGGACGGCAAGAAGGGCACTGTCCCCTGCGTTAACGAAGATAAAGCCTTTTAAGCTCAATGAAGATGTTGTTGTCCCGTTATCGAAGCTGCCTGAGCTTGTTTCCGGCGTCGAGCAGATCGCCGGCTCCCTGAGCTTGAAGTATGCAAACTTCGGTCACGCCGGCGATGGCAATATCCATGTGAACATACTCTATGATACAAAGGACAAAGACGAATATAAAAGAGCACTCATGGCAGTAGATCAGATGTTTGATCTTGTTATAAAGCTCGGCGGGACGGTATCGGGAGAGCATGGGGTCGGCATTACAAAACTTGCTTATATTACCAAAGAGCTGTCACCCGCAGCACACCGGCTTATGAGGGACATCAAAAAACTTATTGACCCGAACAATATCATGAACCCGGGAAAGGCACTATGAAAAGACAGAGGACAAAGGTCGTAAAGATCGGCACGGTAAAGATCGGCGGAAATAACCCTGTCGTTGTGCAGAGTATGGCCAATACCCGCACAAAGGACGTTGTTGCCACCATAAAGCAGGTCAATCAGCTTGCAGATGCCGGTGCCCGGATTGTAAGACTTGCAGTGCCGGACAGGGAATCCGCACTTGCGCTGAAGACCGTAAAGCGCGGCGCACAGGTGCCGCTCATCGCCGACATTCATTTTGATTACAGGCTTGCTCTTGAATCCATAAAAAGCGGTGTTGACGGATTAAGGATCAACCCCGGGAATATCGGAAGCAAAGATCGCATACGGGAGGTTGTAAAAGCTGCAAAGGACGCAGGCATTCCGATAAGGGTTGGCGTTAATGCGGGCTCCCTGCCGCAGGACATCCTCGAAAAGCATAAGTTCCATCCCACGGCAGAGGCAATCGTCGAAACGGCAATGAGAAATATTAATGGGCTCGAGGAGCTTGATTTCCACGACATAAAGGTGTCCGTAAAATCAAGCAACGTGCTGGTAATGATAGATGCATACCGGAAATTGTCAAAGTCTGTAGACTATCCGCTGCACCTCGGCGTAACAGAAGCCGGCACCATGCTGTCTGGCAGCATTAAATCCGCTATAGGTATGGGCATACTGCTTTCAGAAGGTATTGGTGATACGATACGGGTATCGCTCACGGATGATCCGGTGGTCGAAGTAAAAGCAGGCTATGAAATACTGAGGGCGCTTGGCCTTACACATTACGGTGTCGAAATTATATCATGTCCGACCTGTGCGAGGGCTGAATTCGATGTGATCGGGCTGGTCAATTCACTTGAGAGGGAGTTGATCAAGGTAAAAGAGCCGCTGACCGTCGCTGTCATGGGCTGTGTCGTGAACGGGCCCGGAGAGGCGAAAGAGGCGGATATCGGCATTGCGTGCGGAAAAGGCAGCGGTATTTTATTCAAACATGGAAAGGCGGCAGAGAAGGTAAAAGAATCGGACTATAAAAAGACATTGTTATCGGGAATAAACGCTCTACTGAAGGAGAAATCAAAAGTATGAAATTTACACAGGCATTTATAGCAACACTGAAGGAGGCGCCGAAGGATGCGGAGATCATAAGTCATAAGCTTTTGTTCAGGTCAGGGCTTATAAGAAAGTTGTCATCAGGCATATACTCGTATCTGCCGCTCGGCCTGAGATCGATAAAAAAGATCTCGGACATCATAAGAGAAGGCATGAACAGGTGGGGGGCGCAGGAGGTCCTGCTGCCGCTTGTTATACAGAAAGATCTGTGGGAAGAAAGCGGCAGATGGCAGGCTTACGGAAAAGAGCTTCTGCGCTTTCAGGACAGGCATGAAAAATGGTTTACCATAGGACCGACGCATGAGGAGGTCATCGTTGACCTTGTGCGTAATGAGGTTAAATCATACAAACAACTGCCCCTGAATCTCTTTCAGATCGCCCCTAAGTTCAGGGACGAAATAAGACCGAGATTCGGGCTTATGCGCGGCAGGGAATTCATCATGAAGGACGGCTACAGCTTCGATGCCGGCAATGAACAGGCGAATAAAACCTACCAGAAGATGTATGAGGCATACACGTGGATTTTCAAGCAATGCGGCTTGAATTTCCGGGCTGTTGAAGCGGACACAGGAACGATAGGCGGGAAATTCTCCCATGAGTTCATGGTACTTGCGAATACCGGTGAAGAAGCCATTGTTTCGTGCGAGTCCTGCGGCTATGCGGCAAATGTGGAGAAAGCTCAAGTAGGTTATGATAAAGCAGGGCATGATCCGGCAGGCTCTCAAGAAACCGGAGTGGATACAGACGCACGCGAAGCACACCCTGCTCCCGTATTGGTGTCGACGATAGGAAAGCATACGGTCGAGGAAGTGTCCGGTTTTCTCAATGTCGCACCCCAAAGCATTATCAAAACAATGATCCTGAAAGCGGACGATGATTTTATAGCTGCACTGGTAAGGGGCGACAGGGAACTCAACCTGATAAAACTGAAGAATGTCCTGAATGCAGACAGCGTAGAGCTTGCCGGGGACGCGGAGTGCGTAAAGCAGACGGGCGCACATGCTGGTTCCATAGGACCTGTGGGCTTGAAGATGAAGGTCGTCGCAGACATGGAGATAAAGACAGCGCAGAACGCAGTTACGGGTGCAAATCAGGACAACTACCACTATACCGGAGTCAATGCCGGCAGGGACTTCACCCCCGATATGTTCGCTGATATCCGCAATGCAGTTGCAGGGGATGCGTGTCCCGCCTGCTTCAAGCCCATGAGCATGACGAGGGGTATAGAGGTCGGACATATATTCAAGCTCGGGACAAAATATTCTGAAAAGATGCATGCCGAATTTCTCGATGAACACGGCGAATCAAAACCGTTTATCATGGGATGCTACGGCATCGGCGTCGGCAGGACGCTTGCCGCATCGATAGAGCAGAACAACGACAACGACGGAATCATCTTTCCACTGACAATAGCGCCCTATGAAATAGGGCTCGTTGCAATCAACATGAAAGACAGTGTTATTGCAGAGGCAGCAGAGATCATTTACCATGAAATGCTGAATAAAGGCTTCGACATCATATACGATGACCGTGACCTATCGCCGGGCATGAAGCTCAAGGATGCAGACCTGATAGGATTTCCCCTGAGGATCGTTATAGGGGCAAAGCTAAAAAAAGAAGGCCTGATAGAAATCAAGGTGCGGAAAACAGGGGAAGTCATGACTTCCACAAAACAGGACTTGTATGTAAAGATAGACGCAATCCGCAAGAGTCTTATGCCGTAGAAACACATTGACAAAAATGCAATTTGAACATACAAAAAAAGAAATATTTAAGAAGGTATCATGAATAATAAAATAATCTTTTGTCTTGCCGGCATAATAGCTTTCGTGGTGCAGCCGTCTGCTGCGTATACTCATAAAAATAACGGCTCCAAGGAAAATTTTGCAGGCATAAACAAGAATGCCTTCGGTCTATGACACAATCGATTGAAGCCTTTATACTCGGAGTCGTTCAGGGTCTTACGGCATTTCTCCCTGTAAGCAGCTGGTCGCATTTAATAGTCTTCCCCTGGCTGTTAAAATGGGATAACGCTTTCTTGAACAGTCTGACCTTTCAGGTAGCATTACAACTCGGCACTGTGCTTGCCCTGCTGAGCTTTTTCTGGGAAGAATGGTATACGCTTGTGAAAGTGTTTGTGACCGGAATCAAAGAAAAACATCTGTATAATAATTTTAACAGAAGACTCGTCTGGTATGTCATCATAGCTACGATACCGGGATCATTTTTCGGTTATCTTTTTCAGAAACAAGTAAAAGAGATATTGAGGAATCCGCTGAATGTAGGAATTGCGATGATTGTTTTCGGTAGTGTTCTTTATTTTGCCGACAGGGCAGCACGTTCGAATACACGGGATTACGAACAGATAAATCTGAAAGACAGTATTATAGTAGGAACAGCACAGGCTTTGGCGCTGGTCCCCGGGGTCTCAAGGTCCGGCATTACAATGACGGCTGCTCTCTTTCTCGGACTCGATCGTGAGACATCCGCACATTTTTCTTTCCTCCTCGCAATGCCCATACTGCTTGGTGCATCGCTGTTAAAACTTCATAAACTGATACATCATTTTCCTGCATCAGAGCTCAAGCCTTTTCTGTGGGGAATCGTAGGATCTGCCCTTGTAAGTTATGTCGTAATTGGTTTTTTGCTAAAATACTTAAGGAAGCATAGCTTTGTTCCCTTTGTATGGTATCGTATATTATTCGGAAGTTTTCTGATTATAATGTATTTTACAAGATAAGCACAAAGGAGGTTTTATGGGATATGTTAATAAAGTGATTTTAATCGGAAACCTTGGTAAGGATCCCGAGATACGCCAGCTGCCCAGCGGACAGAACGTGGCGTCATTCTCACTTGCAACCACGGAGAACTACACCAACAAAGCAGGTGAAAGGGTGAAGCAGACAGAATGGCACAGGATTACTGCTTTTGGTAAACTTGCGGACATTGCAGGAAAGTACCTTCATAAGGGCAAGCAGGTATACATCGAGGGGAAGCTCAAGACACGGCAATGGGAAGACAACAATAATCAGAAGCATAGTATGACCGAGATCGTGGCATTTGCCCTGCAGATGCTCGGACCGGCCAATGCAGGAACAGTGAGTCAGGATGACTATACAGAGCCGCCAGCAGACCCGGCAATGAATGAAGAACCCCATGCCGGACCGGACGATGATGTGCCGTTCTGATTACTGAACTACACCGCCTGTACACACTATAAAGAATAGTGAGGTATGAAATGGAAGGGCGTTAAATTTAACGCCCTTCCAAGGAATAAAAATCAATAAAGGAGATGTTCATGAAAAAGGGTATAACGGGTATAACGGTTGTTATGTTGTTTATTATGCTTATCCCGTCATGGGTGTTTGCGGGGTATGAGATAACCCAGTCTTCGTCAAGTATGCACGGCTCAACTCAAAGCAAAACGCTTCTGTCAAAAAATAAATACAAAACGGATAACGGGTCCGAACAGATGATCATCAATTTTGCCGCCAACAAGGTCATTGTGGCAAACGGAAAAGATAAGACATACTGGGAGGGCACCCCTGAGGAATACATAAAGGCAATGCAGGACCTCCAGGCAAGTTCGATGAAAAGGATGAACGAGGTGCTGAAGAAAATGCCGGAAGCAGAGCGGAAACAGATTATGGAGATGCATGGCCTGGGCGCGAAGCAAGGACCGGTAAAAGTCAGCGTGCAAAAGACCGGGCAGACACAGGAGATAGCAGGGTATAAGGCAGAGAAATTTATTGTCAATGCAAACGGCAAGCTGTTCGAAGAACTCTGGCTTGCAAAGGGATTTAAGATATCAAGCGAAATAAATCCTGAAAAACTTCAGGCATTCAATGCAAAGCTCCGCAAGACGAAAATGGGCGGTGCAACGGAAGGCGAGGTTGGCCTATCAAAGGCATATATCGATCTGTTTAAAAGCGGTTATCCTGTAAAGCAGGTTTTTCAGAACAATGTAAGCGTAACGGTCGGTAGTATTAAGAAAACAGCGATCCCGGACAGCCTCTTTGCAGTACCGTCGGATTATAAAAAGATTGACAACATCCAGCAATTTTTTATGGGCGAGCACAGCATGATGATGCACTGAGAACGAAGATTTCTTCGGGTAATAGGGTGAGACCGGGGCATATTCCAATATGCCCCGCTTATTATTAACCGGCATTTCTTATAATAAATCTTGATATTGTATAGTCATACGGGGTATATCCTAATATTAAATAGGATAGGCTTGAACTGAAATACCGGAAAGAAGTATGGATAACAGCCAGACAGATATACTGCTCAAAGCAATAAAAGATAAAAACCAGAATAGCATAAGAAATGCTATGACAGAGAGGGGTTTTGATGTTGCCCTTATGTCTCCGGAATGGATCTCAAAACTTATAGATACTGCCTTCGGCATAAGCAAGCACATACCCATGGATGCATTCGTCGCCGCAATTTTAGCGGCACCAGACGAACTCGACGCTGTTGCGTTTAGTCAGACCTATTTGCTGAACGAGCTGCCTGTTGCAAAAGAAATAGTGCCGGATATAATACAGTTGTCCGGTGCAAGCCCGTTGCTGGCGGGGTATATGATAAAATATAAAGATATACCCTCAGCACTGCCGCTGTCGGAAGAATCATATCTGAATTCCTTTTCAACCATGCCTTATGATGAAAGCGTGGTGTCAAGGCTCAGGCAGTTAAAGAACAAACTTATCGCCTTGATTGCACTCGAAGATGTTTCCGGATTGACGGGTTTTCAGTCGACAGCCCGCCGCATATCATCCCTGGCCATGGCAGTATTGAAATTTTCGGTCCAGTATATGTCATCCGTAATGCAGATAGACATTTCAGAGGGGTTTTCGATCATCGGTATGGGCAAGCTCGGTGCCGATGAGCTCAATTACTCTTCGGATATAGATATCATTTATACTGCATCCGATCGTCTGTACGAGGATATGGGCGTGCAGAAGATAACGAGGTTTGCAGAGCAGTTAACATCCCTGCTTTCTGCCCAGATGGCCGACGGCATTATCTACAGGATAGACCTGGGTCTAAGACCCGATGGTAAACAGGGCATGCTTGTCCCCTCGCTTTCACGGATGCTGACATATTATGAGTCATGGGGAGAAACTTGGGAAAGGCTTGCGCTTATAAAAGCATCGCATTGTGCAGGGGATGAAAAGGTTTCGTCTGCGTTTCTCGATGGAATACAGCCGTTTGTCTTCAGAAGGTATCTGGATTTTTCTACCATAGACGCACTCAAGGACATTAAACAGCGCATCCAGCTCTCCCTGATTAAAGGCCTGGAGCAGACATGGGATGTAAAACTCGGAGAAGGCGGCATACGGGAGCTGGAATTTGCCATTCAGGTCATGCAGTTAATCAGGGGAGGAAAAGAAAAAGGTTTGAGGGTAAGATCATCTTTGGAGGCTATCAACGCGCTGAACCGATTCAGTATGCTGAAGCCGGATGATGCCGAAAAACTCAAACAAGCATACATCATTCTCAGAACTTTGGAACACAGGATCCAGCAGTACCAGATGCTGCAGACCCACAGAATGCCATCGGATAAAAGGGATGAGCGGAGGGTTCTCAGGGGTATAGTAACGCCGGAGGAAAGGCTTGCCCCGGATGCGCACAACAGGGCATCTGTACGTCTTTCTCAGGCAAAAGATATTGTGCACAGCTTCTTTCAGGCGTTGTTTTATGAACAGGAAAAAATAATTGAAACCCAGAGGCCTGAAGATATTGTTCAATTATTCATGCAAGGTATTCCCGAAGGAACAATTAGGCTAAAGCTCTCGGCAATAGGATTCAGGGACATCGACAGGATACTCGAATACATGAAGTTATTAAAAAACGGTATACCGAATACCCGCTACAGCGAACGGACAAAACGTATTTTTAACTGGCTTGCGCCCGTTTTCTTGAAGGGTGCTTCCGAAACGGTAGATCCTGATGCAGCGCTCGAACATCTCGTAGAGTTTATGAAAAAGATTGGAGCACGGGGAATATTCTTTTCACTGCTCAAGGAAAATCCAAAAACCCTCGCAACACTTATACAGTTTTTCAGTATGTCCGATTACCTGTCACACTTGCTCATAAATTATCCGGAGTATTTGGATTCACTGGTACTTGCACGCTATGTTTCCCTTGAACGGACATACCAGGAAATGTATGACGAGCTTTCTGAAGCATACCACCAGCTCACGGATTACGAGGACAAGCTGCGTTTGATCAGGGAATTTAAAATCAAAGAAACATTAAGAGTGGGTATAAACGATATCAACGGAGATCTGAACATCGTCGAAGTGTCCGAGCAGTTGAGCGTACTTGCCGATGTGATTATAAATATAACGCTCAAGTTTGTCATAGAGGAACTTGAACCCGTTTATGGTACGCTCCCCGGCATAGAAGATAACGGCATTGCGGTTATCGGTATGGGGAAGCTCGGGAGCAAGGAACTGAACTACAACTCCGACCTTGACCTCATTTTTATTTATAGCAGCGATAAGCAAACAACGAAGCAGATGTCCGCACAGGAATACTTTTCAAAGGTCGTCCAGAGGTTCATCACGGCGATAAGCGTTTCGACGGAAAGCGGATACGCTTACAATATAGATACAAGACTCAGGCCCTCCGGCAATCTTGGGCCGCTCGTTGCGCACATTGATTCATTCATGCAGTACCACAAGGAAAGCTCAATGCTTTGGGAAAAGCAGGCATTGTTAAAAGCAAGGGTCGTGTATGGCCCCCAAAAATTAGTGGACAGGGTCTTTCTGGCAATCAACGATGTGCTCGCTTCCGTTAAAAAGGATGACTCGTTAAGGAAACAAATACACGAAATGCGCGTACGGCTTGAGAAAAGTATTGAGAATGATACGGCTCAGTTTAACTTTAAAAAAGGTATAGGCGGTTTGATAGATATTGAGTTTATCGTTCAATACCTTGAACTGCTTTACGGTGGTGAGGACCCTGCTCTATACGAAAAAAATACTTTTCTTGCCCTGGAAGTTCTTATGGAAAAAGGATACATAAGCAAAAAAGATATGGATAAGCTGAAAGACGGTTATATGTTTTTAAGGAAGATCGAAAACAGGATGAGGATAGACAGGGATTTTTCAGTGGAAAAAATCTCCAGGAATGAAAAGGACCTTTATCCGATAGCAATGAGGATGGGATTTAAAGGCCAGGATTCCGGGAAAGAATTTTTAGATACACTAATGGATAAAACAGCAAGGACGAGAAAAGTCTACACTACCTACCTGTATTGATTCGGGATATGATGCATAAGTTTGCTTGACTTTTAATTTTTCAGCTATATATAAATAATTTACCATACAGATGCTCTTTGGTGTATAAATGTAAACGGATAAGGAAAA
Source organism: bacterium (assembly GCA_037439545.1). Classification (GTDB taxonomy): domain Bacteria; phylum JAMCPX01; class JAMCPX01; order JAMCPX01; family JAMCPX01; genus JAMCVD01. The sequence goes on along the minus strand of JBBIVV010000005.1, from coordinate 68,289 downwards.
ATATATGAAAACCTATTTGGCAAAAAAAGAAAATATTAAACAATCATGGCATTTGATAGATGCAAACGGTGCTGTTTTGGGCAGACTTGCTACCCGCATAGCCACAATGCTGCGTGGAAAAGATAAGCCGAGCTACACCCCTGCGGTTGATTCCGGTGATTTTATAGTAGTGATAAATGCTGCGAAGATAAAGCTCACCGGCAACAAAGTGGAACAGAAAAGATATTACCATCACACACTGTATCCCGGTGGTTTAAAAAGCGAGCGTGCAGGAGATCTGTTAAAAAGACTGCCGGAAAAAGTAATACTGCATGCGGTAAAAGGCATGCTGCCCAAGAACAGACTTGCCGACAGGCTTTTAACGAAACTGAAGGTATACCCTGGTGCCGAACACCCTCATGCTGCACAATTGGTCGTCAAACTCAAAAAAGATAATCCGGAGGCAAATAAATGACAGAACTTCTCTTTCACGGCGTTGGTAAAAGAAAAACAGCCACGGCAAGGGTATGGCTCAGACCGGGCTCTGGTGAGATAGTTATAAATAAAAAATCTTTGGAAGCATATTTTCCCGTATTGACCATGAGGGAAAATATATTAAAACCATTCAAACTGACGAGTACAGAAAAAAAATTCGATGTAGTCGCAAATATTATCGGAGGCGGCTGGTCTTCTCAGGCTCAGGCTTTTTCACATGGTATTACGAAAGCACTGATAGCCTTCAATGGCGATCTGAGGGCAGAACTCAAAAAAGCAGGCTTGATCACGAGAGACCCGCGAATGAAGGAAAGAAAGAAATACGGCAGGAAAGCCGCAAGAAAGCGCTTCCAGTATTCAAAGAGATAATGATGAAAAGGGTAGCCGTATTAGGTGCAACTGGTTACTCTGGCATAGAATTATTAAGATTCTTATACAGCCACGGCGGCATTGAAGTTAGTGCAATAAGTGCAGACAGGCACGCAGGAGAGACTGTCGATAAAGCTATACCGTCGCTTGCCGGGGTTTATAAACTTACCTGTCAGAAAATAAGTGAACTCTATGACCGTGACTTCGATGTCGTATTTCTTGCACTGCCCCACGACCAGTCTGCTTCGGTATGCCATAAATTCCTCAAACCCCACACGGTTGTAATCGATCTCAGCGGTGCATTCAGGATAAAAAATCAGGAAGTATTCAAAAAATGGTATGGTTTTGAAATAGAAAAAAAACTGGCTGACAGTGCTGTTTACGGCATGCCTGAATTGAAAAGGGATGCTATCAAACATGCAAAACTTATAGCCAATCCTGGATGCTATCCCACAGGTTCAATTATACCGATAGCACCTCTCCTCAAGAAAAAAATAATAATAAGCAGAAACATTATTATAGATGCAAAAAGCGGTGTAACCGGAGCAGGAAGGGCCCCTTCCCAGGACCTGCACTTTTCTGAAGTCAATGAGGGGTTTAAGGCGTATAAGCCGTCTGCTCACAGGCATATTCCGGAGATAGACCAGGAATTATCAGAGTTTTCAAAGGGTACGCATGTAACCTTTGTACCCCACCTTGTTCCAATGAACAGGGGCATTTTTACAACTATATATGCTGTGGCACAGGATAAAAATACAGGTCAGGCCGAACTTGAATCCATTCTGCTGGAGGCGTACCGGAATGAACCTTTTGTGAGGGTCTTACGATACCCCGACCTCCCGAATGTTCATGCGGTAAAAGGCTCCAACTACATAGACATTGCTGTGCACTATGATAAAGAAAATGCAACCATAATCCTGTTTTCTGCGATCGATAATCTCGTGAAAGGTGCTGCAGGACAGGCAATCCAGAATATGAATATTATGCTCGGCTTCGACGAAAAACAGGGGCTTACAGCACCGCCTTTATTCCCGTAAAATCACCCCTGCGTTATTCTATATCACTTTCTTCCTCGTTGCTGCCCGTGGTAAATATGTCTTTTTCACTCTCAAGCGATTGTTTAAGTGCCTCTTCTTTTTCTACATTAGAAACGCAGTCAATGCACAACTTTGCAAAGGGTAATATCTTTAATCTTGCAATAGGTATTTCCTCGCCGCATTCCTCACATATACCGTATGTTTTGTTTCCTATCTTTGCGAGTGCTTCGTCTATCTGTTTGAGCTTTTTTGTATCCATTGTTGTCAACAGATACTCATACTCCCTGTTCCTATCCTCTGCTATTGCATCAAGATCCTCTATTTCTACGGTCTTTTCTTCTTCAAGAGAAGATTTTTTCTTTGTCAGCTGGTCCATAATTTCTGCTCTCATTTTGAGAAGCATTTGCCGGATCTGTTCATACTCTACATGAGGCTTTGTCCGCTTACGTGCTGCATTTTTTACCGGTTTCGGTTTCATTTTTATCTTCGTTCCCGCCTTTCGCAGTTTCTTATGAGCTACTGGAATCATCTTTTTGGTTGGTTTCTTTACCGGCCTGGCTGCCGGCTTTGCGATTTTTTTCTTTTTTTTAGTTTTCTTTTTTGGGGCTACCATGTGAGCTCCTTTTTTTTTAATTAATGCCTTTATGAAATTCAACATACAGGTTCCTTTAAGAGAAATCTGTAAAAATTACAACATATACTTAACTTTGGATTAAAAATAATAATATCTCTGTCCGGAAAAAACAAGTCCTGTCTGTAATATCCGTGTAATGAAAACAAAGGGTTGATTAATTTTAACCAACCCTTTACCGGCATTTGATTATTGAGCGTGACAGACAAGGCATACTTTGTCCTTGTTCATGTTAAGGCTGGATCTGAAATCAGACGGATGCGGATTGCCGCCAATACCGCCGACCTTGTGACACTGTACGCATACTGCATCTGCTCCTCCGCTGTGGCATGAAGCACACGTATTGATGTTTTGTCTCGCAAGCTTTCCATGGAATTGAGGTGAAGCCGTGTTAAACAAGAAATCCGTTCCGGCAGGGTGGGGAGATGCGGTATTTGGTGAGCCATTTGCAGCGACGCCGTTTCTCAGATGGCACTCGCGGCAGCTCGATGCCGAGTGACACCTGTAACAGGAGGACGGGTCCTGCTGTGCATCGATTGAGTGGACCGCAAGCCAATCGCCTCTGTGTATGAGGGGCTGTTGGGGTGCTTCCGGATAACGAATGGAGGGAAGTATCTTAGCATTTGTATTGTGACAAGTATCACAGAAAGACAGTTGATGGCATTGTTCGCACGAATTTATATCGGTCCTTGCAATGACTCCATGGTTGTTTTTAAACCCTGCATTGTGAGTGAAATGCGATAGTCTTTCTATCGATAGTGAGCTCAGGGAGGTGTGACATCCGGAGCATTGCAGTGTATCATAATCTTTTTGATGGCATGTCAGGCAAACCTGCATCGTGGGCAGATTGCCGGGCGCTGGTGCCGTTTCCAGAGATATACGTGTATGGCAGTAGGTGCAATCATTCTTAACTCTGGACAGGTGCGACTGGTGAGAAAATACAATGTCCCGTTTTTCGACAGGGAAAGGCATGGCCTTGTCCGGGTCGGTATGACACATCGTACACTTGTTTTGTGCATCGCTGTGACATTGAAAGCACACATCCATTTTCGGTACAAAATTGCCGGACGTTGTGGTCGTTGTATCGATACCCGAGTGACAGGTGAGACACTCAATGCCATTGGCGGTAACATGCAATTTATGTGAAAATATGAGCGTATCCTTGTGAGAAGAAAGAATTTTATTGCAAGAAGCTGAAAATAATATAATTACAACAGATAAGAAAAACCATTTTTTCATAATGCCCCCTCTTTACAGTTCATATTTCAGACTCAGCATGCCAAAACCGCCGTGTCTTACATACGGTCCGTCTGTTGAATCTCCCGACAGCGTAAGCTTCAGGTTTTTGACAATCGTTTTTCCGACGGCGGCATGACCGGTAATGCTGTGATCGTAGCCTTTCAGTTCGCCAAGATAAGATGTGTAGATGACGTCTATATTGGCATAAAACCCCATGATAAAGTTTCTGAATATATAAACCCTTGTGGTCAAATAATCCGTCGGGTTTGAATCCGTTTTTTTCAGTTCAAGGCCGAGTGCATAAGGATGCATATCATAGTTGAGCGCACCTCCATAACTGTACGCATTGCCTTCAGAACTATACATGTATTTAGAACCATCCAAAGACACAGAAAGATCATCAAGGATTCTGTAGCCTATGTCCGCAACAATGGTCCTGTAAGACTCCGTATTGAATACCCAGAATATGCTCGTCTTATCAATGAGAGATGCAGGGTTGAAAAGAGAGTATTGAGCATTTACAAATACCCTCCTGAGGGGGGTTAATGATAATTTTACAGTTCCGTCATAAAGCCTTTTATCAACCATATCATAATAGTACCTGCCAAATAGATAAAGCATGTCGGCTGGCTTTACCCATCCATCTGCGCCCCACCTGTACTGGGACAGGTAATCATTGTTCGCAGCATAAAACAAAGAACCACCAATACCAAAGAGGGATGAGTCATAGGATAACCTGCCTCCCGCCGTAACGCCTCCGGGTGTATCGTGAAGCTGTGAATCAACCTCACTTCCGGCAAAAGCGCCGATTCCAAACCCATGGATATTTTGAAGCATCAGTTCAATGCCGTCATAATGGTCGTTGGCACATCCAAACCAGCTATAAACCCTTCCGAGCTTCAACTTCAGAGGAAGTGAACCGGGTTGATAGTTAAGGTAGCCGTAGGTAAAATCAGCGTTTGCCCTGTTGGTGTATTCATTGGAGAGTAAATCGTATCTCAACCATCCAGAGGCCTCTATGCTCAAACCTTTGCTTAAGGTAAGGTATTTAAAGTTCAGGTCTTCATAGAAAGGAAGATACTTATTGTCAATGTTATTACCATTCAATCCGAACGTGTTGAGATAAGTGCTGGAATTGAGAGTAAAAGGCGGCGATGCTGCTGCGGACTGGACCGGCATTATGGACGGTGCCGGCGCTTCGGGCGCGACCGTTGTTGCGGATGGAATCTCGATTATTCCGGAATTCTGACTGTCGGACGGAGATGCAATGAGAACTGCAGGGGCCATGACAATGGTACAGAATAATATAACTATGTTAAATATTTTCATCGTGCCTCCTCATTTATTTAAAATTCAATCAAACATAATAATGTTTTTCTGACAATGAATATATTAAGTCCGTCTATAAATCAAGCTTTCTTAATCCATAATGTTATATTTTTTGATTCTATATCTCAGCGATCGCATGGGGATACCCAGCAATGTGCAGGTTTTTAGCCGGTCATTGGAACTTACCTTGAGCGCATCTTCTATCAATCCCTTCTCTATCGTATTCAGCAGGTTGTCGATAACCCCGTTGAATCTTGATTTGATATCTTCCAGGGTATATGCCCGGCCGGTATTGTCCGGAACTGCATGGGTCAATTCCTGCGGCAGGGATTCCGGCAGGATAACAGCGGCCGATTCTATTGCAACTGCCCTTTCCACGATGTTCTCAAGCTCTCTGACGTTGCCCGGATAATAATAATTTTTCAATATATCGATCGCTGCATTCGAAAAATCCTGGATTTTTTTGCCGAACTCTTTACCGTATTTTTCAAGAAAATGTCTCGCAAGGGGAAGAATATCATCCTTTCTGTCTCTCAATGGTTTCATTTCTATCTGTATCACATTTAACCGGTAGAAGAGGTCCTCCCGGAATTTCGACTCTTTTACGAGCTGTTTCAGGTTCCTGTTTGTCGCTGAGAGAATCCTGACATCGACCGGATATTCCAGTGAGTCTCCGACAGGTTTAATTTTTTTGTCCTGAATAACCCTTAACAGTTTAACCTGTGTTTGAAACGGCAATTCACTGACTTCGTCAAGGAAGATTGTCCCCCCGTCTGCTTCGAGAAAAAGCCCCTTTTTGTTTTCCGTAGCACCGGTAAATGCACCCCTTTTATGCCCGAACAGTTCACTCTCCACAAGATTTTCAGGTATTGCGCCGCAGTTGATCGGTATAAACGGCTCATTCTGTCTCGCACCCTGATTGTGTATTGCGCGGGCTACCAGTTCTTTGCCCGTTCCCGATTCACCATAGATAAGAACATTCGTTCTCGTATCCTTTACCCTTTCTATGAGGTTGAAAATATCCTGCATGATGCTGCTTACACCTATAATGTCCCATTTCCCATCCTTCACCCCGAGTTCCTGTTTCAGCCTTTTGTTCTCGTGCTCGATTTTCTGGGTTTCGATTGCCCGCCGGATTCGCTGCCTTAAATCATCGTTGTTAAAGGGTTTTGTGATGTAGTCATAAGCACCGAGCTTTATTGCTTCTACAGCAGTTTCTATGGTACCGAATGCAGTAATTACAATAACCTTTATATCCGGGTAAATCTCTTTTGCCTTTTTCAATACCTCCAAACCGTTTATAGCGGGCATCATAAGATCAGTTATTATCAGATCAAAAAAATTGTCTTTCAAAAGCAGGATAGCGTCCGCACCGTCTTTGGCGCAGGTTACATCGTACCTTTCCCTTTTAAGTATGAGCTCAAGGAACTCACGCATGCTTTTATCATCATCAACAGCAAGTATCTGGATCATAGAGTGCTTTCTTTATTATTTTATAAAGGCAGTTCGATTTCAACATGTGTTCCTTCACCTTTTTTGCTTTTTATGAATAAAACACCATAGTGCTGTTCAACAATGGCCTGCACCACCGGCAGTCCGAGTCCCGTACCTCCGGGATTCGTTGTCCAAAAAGGTTCTAGGCACAGCTTTAGTTCGTTTTCATCCATGCCTCCTCCATTGTCCTCGACCGACAGTCTGGTATGTTTATTCTCTTTCATGCATTTTACAGTTACAAACCCTGTTTCCTTAATTGCATGAATAGCATTAAGAACAAGGTTGAGCAACACCTGTTTTATTTTAAGTTTGTCTGCCTTTATCGTTATATCGTCCGATAACGGGTTCAGCAGTTTTACCAAAGGATTATAATCCACCCTCTTCATGACACTTTCAAAAACTTCGTCGACAATCGGTTTCAAGAGTATACCTTCCTGAATATGGGTAACAGGTTTCGACATCGACAGGAACTCTGTAATGAGATTGTTTATTCTGTCTACTTCCCTGAATATGAGGTCCAACGGTTTTTCAAATTCCTTGTTGCTTTTTAAATCTTCCATAAGTATCTGGACCATACCGCTGATAGACGCAAGAGGGTTTCGTATTTCATGCGCAACGCTTGCAGCAAGCCTGCCTGCGGTTGCAAGGATGTCGGAGCGCTTCAGCTTGGCTTCCATCTTCTTCATCTCGGTAAGATCCTGAAATGCTATGACTGTACCTATCATCTTGCCTGTTTCATCGTGCAGGTTAGACATAGTGTAACCTATCTGCACACCGTGTTTATCTTTTTTTTTAATGACTAATTCGTTCCTTTTGACTCCGGTAGCCGGCAGTTGGATCCCCGGCATAATGTCATCTATTTTTTTCCCTTCAATGTCATGAAGATCATAGCCGGTTATGCGCACTGCCGCAGGATTCATGGTATTTAAATTATAGTGTTCGTCGAGTGTTATTAATCCCGAGTCTATACTATTGACAATTATGGCATAGAGATTTGTCAGATGTCTGAGGTCAATGCTGCTTGCAGACAGCGATTGTTTGGCCTTTAACAGATTATTACCGAGAAAGGCGCTCAGTATTCCCAATAAGAATGTCGTCCCCATATAGGTTATGAGATTGACAAGGATGTCTTTTACAGGACGCGTTATGTCGGGCGACGGTATGAATGACGGAATTAATCTGTAAAACTGAGCATCGACGAGGAGTCCATAGAATATCGATGAAAGAGACGCAAAGATAAATCCTCCTTGCTGTGACAATAAGAAGCCGGCCTCGATGGCCACGAAAAGGTATAAGAAGGTGTATATACTATCGATGCCTCCTGTCGCTATAACAAGAGCTGATGTAAACAGAACATCCCAAGATGTAGCGATATACGCTATGACTTTAAGCCTTTTCCGCTTTTTTATGGCGAGCAGTTCTATGAAGCTGAATACATAGAGAACTGATATCAGTATTATTAAAGGCGACAACCATGGGGCAGCACGGAATATCGTCTTGTACTGATATGTGGTAAATGCAATGCCGATAAGCAGTGTTATAAGAATCAGTCTTATCGCAGTAGACCAGAAGAGCCTGGTTAAAAGCTCCTGTTTTTCTATAGAAGTCACCGGTGAAGTTGCCGGTGAGGTTGAGGGTAAAAGTTCTTGTGTCGGTTCTGTGCTGTCTTCCCGCATCATTTAACCGTACTTGCAATCTTGAAGATTGGTAAGTACATTGCAACAACAAGGCCGCCGATAACAACACCGAGGAACACGATTAGCAGCGGCTCGATAAGGGACGTCATGCTTGCTACGGCAGCATCGACTTCTTCATCGTAAAAATCTGCAATTTTAGAAAGCATTGCATCCATGTTACCCGTAGCCTCGCCCACTGAGATCATCTGAACGACCATGGACGGGAAGACCTTTGTCTGACCGAGTGGCTCGGATATCGTTTTGCCTGCAGCGATGCTTTCCCGTGCTTTCATAATCGCATTCTCGATGATCTTATTGCCTGATGTGCGGGCAACGATTTCGAGACCGTCCATGATAGGAACACCGCTTGAGATCATCGTTGAGAGCGTTCTGGTAAACCTTGCCACTGCATTTTTCCGGATAAGATCGCCGAATACCGGCGCCTTCAATAACATACTGTCTATGACCAGGGTTCCGTTCGCTGTCTTATAGTAAGCCCTGATCGCATAAATGACAGCCGCTATCCCTATAATCATATACAGGAAGTAATGCCTTAAGAAGTTGCTGAGATCCATAACGAATTGGGTTGGAGCCGGCAGTGCCGCACCGACATCTGCAAACATCTTTGCAAAAACGGGTATTACAAACAAAAGCAATACTGCGGTAGCCCCGGCGGCAATCGTCAATACAACGACTGGATACACCATGGCACCTTTTACCCTGCCTTTTAATTTCTCGGATTTTTCGATATAAGTCGCGAGCCGCGCAAGTATTGTGTCGAGCATACCGCCGACCTCTCCTGCAGCCACGAGATTCGAGTACAGAGAATCAAAGGTGTCCGGGTGTTTTTTTAATGCAGCGGCAAAGGTAGAGCCGCCTTCAATGGACGATTTTATGTCCTTTATGGTCTTCTGGAATGTTTTGTTCGGCTGCTGTGCGCCAAGTATGTCCAGGCACTGGACAAGCGGCAGACCAGAGTCAATCATGGTCGCAAACTGTCTTGTGAAGATCGACAGGTCTTTGCCCGTAACCTTTTCCTTGAAGATGTTTATACTATCCAGATTAAAGGACGCTTTCTTTTCCTTGATGTTGGTAGGCCTTATATCCTGTTGTCTGAGTATGGCTATGACGGCATTTTCACTCTGAGCATCTGTACTGCCTTTTACGACTTCGCCTGTTTTTTTCATTCCTTCCCAAGTAAAAATAGCCATTGCTTACCTCCATTTAAAAGCTTTTTTGAGCATTCTGCATCCTTGCCTGAGCCTGGACAGACGGCGGCGTGGTCGTGCCTGCCTGGAGCATCTGTTTGAGTTCTTCGAGATCCGACGAGTATATCATAGCATCATCCAATGAAATTAATTTCCTCTGGTACAGGTTGAACAAAGACTGATTCATGGTCTGCATGCCGAACTTTGCCTGTCCCACCTGCATGTGTGAGTATATCTGATGGACCTTTTCCTCTCTTATCAGGTTTCTTATGGCCGGTATAGGTACCAGTACCTCGCATGCCAGCGATCTGCCCGGCTGATTATACTTTGGTATAAGCGATTGAGTTAAAATTCCTTCAAGAACAAAGGACAACTGTGCCCTTACCTGAGACTGCTGGTGCGGCGGGAATGCGTCAATGATCCTGTTGATTGTCTGGACTGCTGAGTTTGTGTGCAATGTTGCAAGAACGAGGTGGCCGGTTTCTGCCGTATTGAGTGCAGCTTCAATCGTTTCAAGGTCCCTCATCTCTCCAATGAGTACTACATCCGGATCCTGCCTTAAAATATACTTTAAGGCATTTGCAAATCCTCTCGTGTCAGCGCCCACCTCTCTTTGGTTCACGATACAATTCTTATGTGGGTGCAGGTATTCTATAGGATCCTCTATGGTAATGATGTGCTCATGCCTGTCCTCGTTTATCTTTGCTATTATAGAGGCGAGTGTCGTGGTCTTTCCGCTGCCGGTAGGGCCCGTTACCAGGATCAGCCCTCTCACCTTCTTGGTGAGCTCTGCTACGACAGGCGGCAGTCCAAGCTCGTCGAAACTCAATATTTTAAAAGGGATCGTTCTGAATGCGCCGGCAACAGCTCCTCTCTGCATAAATATATTCGATCTGAACCTACTTAAGCCTTTTACGCCGAATGACAGATCAAGCTCGTTCTCCTGCTCAAATTTTTGTTTCTGTGCATCAGTAAGAATACTGTAGCAAAGCTGTTTTGTTTCTGTTGCAGTAAGAGGCGGGACTTTGAGCGGCGTTAATTCACCGTCTATCCTCAACTGAGGAGGGCTGCCTGTCGTTATATGAAGGTCGCTTGCCCCTTTTTCTATCATTACTTTCAACAACTGATGCAGATTGAAACTCATTGCCACCCCCACATCTAATCTTTTGCTGTCACTCTTACAACCTCATCTACTGTTGTAAGCCCTTTTTTTAAAAAATCTACTGCACTCTGACGCATCGTCATCATGCCAAGCCTCATGGCTTCTTTCTTTATTTCATTAGCAGATGCACCGGCTAATATCAACTCCCTGAGTTCCTCTGCTATGGTAAGGATTTCATAAACAGCAATTCTGCCCTTATAACCGGTGTTGTTGCATACAGTGCATCCCTTGCCCTTATAGACTTTTAAGTTTTTGGCTTCTGCCTCAGAAATGCCGATATCAAGCAAGGCCTTCTTTCCAACATCTATTTCTTCTTTACACTTGTCACATATTTTTCTCACTAACCTTTGCGCAAGTATTGCATGGACAGCCGAGGCGACAAGGAATGGCTCTATACCCATATTCAACAGCCTGTTAATAGTACTGGGGGCATCATTAGTATGGATTGTCGACAATACAAGATGTCCTGTCAATGCGGCCTTTACGGCTATTTCGGCAGTTTCATAGTCCCTTATCTCTCCGACCATGATGATGTTAGGGTCCTGCCGGAGGAATGACCTTAGTGCCGCAGCAAAGTTTAAGCCTATCTCCTCATGCATCTGAACCTGGTTAACACCGGGCATATTGTATTCAACCGGGTCCTCTGCTGTCGAGACATTTTTAGATATTTGATTCAATTCAGACAGTGCTGAATAAAGCGTCGTGGTCTTACCGCTCCCTGTCGGACCCGTCACGAGCACCATGCCGTAAGGTTTATGCACTGAGTCTTTAAAGTCCTTCAACTGCTTCTCGTTGAAGCCGAGCTTTGTCATGTCAAGCTGAAGGTTGGATTTATCGAGCAACCGGAGAACGATCTTCTCGCCGAAGAGTGTAGGAAGAACAGAAACCCGGAAATCCATATCTTTTCCGTCAGCATACCGGATCTTGATCCTGCCGTCCTGGGGCCTCCGTCTCTCCGCAATATCAAGCTTTGCCATTATCTTTAATCTTGAAGCAATAGCGGGTTTCAATGATAATTGCGGTTTCATAATCTCATAAAGCATACCGTCTATCCTGAACCTTACCCTGAAAGTCTTCTCATAAGGCTCCACATGGATGTCGCTCGCACCTTTCTTTATTGCATCGTTCAGGATTGAGTTGACAAGACGTATGACAGGAGCCTCTTCACTCGCCTTTTCAAGAGTCTTGATGTCTATGTTGTCTTCATCCGAGATAACTTCATATTCTTGAGCAGCCTCGTCGAGTATGCCTTGATAATCCGTGGACACCTCAAAATATTTTTCTATAGCCTTGGTAAGTGCATTCTCTGTAGCTGCAACGAATTCTACATTGTAGCCTGTCAAAAATTTTATTTCATCTATGACACCGAGGTTCGTCGGGTCTGAAGTTGCCACGATAAGTGTGGATCCCGTCTGATTTACGGGTATAATGAGGTGCTTTTTGGCAATAGCCTGCGGTATCTTGCGGGCAATCTCTTTTTCTATCTCGAACTCATCGAGATTTATGACAGGGACATTGTACTGCTTGCTCAGGAATGTCAGCAGTTCTTCATCGGTAACGAATCCAAGTTTTGTAAGACTCGAGCCCAGCCTTCCGCCGCCGGCTTTCTGTTCTTCCATCGCTTTTCTCAGCTGGTCTGTCGTTATTAAGTTTTCTTTAACAAGGAGCTCTCCAAGCCTCGAAGTCATAAATAGTAACCCCCTTCAAACAATTAAATTTAGTATACGGTAAACTATGAATAGTGTCAACCCCCGAGGAAGTTTCCGGTGTTGTTCCATTTCATGAATCCTACCAAAGTAGTGTTTATCCGGGAGCTCCATAATCACTTTTTTTGAGAAGGATCCGTGTTATTTTAGTAGACATCGAACAAGCTATGATGTATAGGCAGGAAATTGGAGGAACACATGAACAGCAAATATTTCACTTCACTGTTTACGCCTGTACACATAAATAAGCTCGAGATAAAGAACAGAATTGTTTTCCCTGCCATGCATCTGAATTACACGCCGGAAGGCTTTGTTACCGATCAAATGACCTCGTTCTTCGAAAGCAGGGCAAAGGGCGGCGCCGGATTGATCATCATCGGCGGATGCACCATAGATAAGGTCGGGGCAGGACCATTTATGATTAGACTCGATACAGATGATTTTATTCCGGGATTGACTGCTTTTGCAAAAAAGGTGCACACCTATGATACGAAGATCTTTGCACAGCTTTATCATGCAGGCAGGTATGTGGCGTCATGGATGATAGGCGGTGAAACGCCTGTTTCTGCGTCATCAGTGCCTTCAAAACTTACCCATGAGGCTCCAAAACCGTTGACAGCCGGTGAAATAAAACAGGTCCAGCAGCATTATGCCGATGCAGCACTCCGTGCAAAAAAGGCCGGCATAGATGGTATCGAGATCCTTGCATCGGCAGGGTATCTTATCTGCCAGTTCCTGTCTCCCTTAACAAACCAGAGGACAGACGAATACGGAGGATCGTTTGAAAACAGGATGCGGTTCGGCAGAGAGGTTTTTCAAAAAGTTAGACAGACCGTTGGAGACGATTTCCCTGTCATTATGAGGCTCTCCGGCAGTGATTTTGTTCATGGAAGCAATACGATAAATGAAACGGTTGAATTCGCAAAGGTACTGGACCAGGCAGGCATCGACGGATTTAATATAACAGGCGGCTGGCATGAAACGCATGTGCCGCAGCTTACCTTTGCAGTGCCGGAGGGTGCATTTTCATACCTTGCAATGAAGGTAAAGCAGGCTGTTCACGTACCCGTTATGGCATCCAACAGGATCAACAATCCGAAGGTAGCCGAGAAGGTTATCAATGACGGCTGGGCGGATATGGTGATCATGGGAAGGGCATTGATAGCTGATCCGAACTTTCCTCTAAAGTCTCAGAAAGGCGAACTTGAAGAGATCAATTACTGTATAGCCTGCAATCAAGGATGTTTTGACAACATTTTTAACGGAATGCCCGCAACCTGTCTTGTAAACCCTATTGTCGGCAAAGAGCAGGAAATAAAGCTTACCAAGGCTAAGAAGCCTAAGAAAGTTGCGGTCATAGGTGCGGGCCCGGCCGGGCTTGAAGCTGCAATAACACTTGCTCAAAGAGGGCACAAGGTGAGCATTTACGAGAAAGAGAAATGGATCGGCGGGCAATTTAATCTTGCAAGTGCTGTGCCTGATAAAGCGGGATTTTATGATCTTTTGCTCTATTTTGCACATCAACTCGAGCATCATGGCGTCAACCTTTATCTTGGGAAAGCTATAAACAAGAACAGCCTTGCAAAACTCAAAGCGGATGAGATTATCGTTGCCACCGGTGCTGCTCCGGTCATACCCGGCATAGAAGGACTGGAAGAGGGTATCGAAGATGGGTATGTGAAGCTTGCATGGAATATTCTTTCTCAGGAGTTTACGGGTACGACAAAGGACATCGTCATCATCGGAGGCGGTGCAGTAGGGTGTGATGTCGCCCTGTATCTTGCAGAAGGCGGCACTATGGATGGACAGGTGGCCCGGTTCTTACTTGAAAATGATGCAGAGGACCCCGTGCTTGTTCAAAAGCTTTTAAAGGAATCTACAAGAAAGATTATTATGCTCGAGATGCTCGATAAGATGGGCAAGGACATCGGGAGATCAACCCGCTGGCCGGTCATGCAGCAGTTAAAGAGACGCGGCATAAAGATGTACACCAATACAAGGGTAACCAAAATAGAGGAAGGCGTAGTACATGCCGAGAATAACGGACAGACGCAGTCATTTGATGCCGGAGTAATCATACTTGCGACAGGTGCAGCTCCCTATAATCCATTCTCAAAGATAAAGGACAAACGTATTCATGTGATAGGGGATGCACTGTCTGCGGCAAAGGCACTGGATGCCATAAAGCATGGGTTTGAATTGGCTCTGACGATATAAACCTGGGCACAATGTCATTGCGAGGAGCGGCCGCCAGGGCGCCGCGACGAAAATAACCCATGCACCGCCTTGAAAAGAAATAGATTGCCCGTCAGGTAATAAAGAAACAGGGTATGAGAAAGAGGGGGGAAATATATGAAAACGAAACTAATAACAGCGGTCATTGTGATGTTTGCAGTAGGTTTACTGGCAGGTATCAAAGTGCTTGCCCAGGGAGGCAATCCAAATTGGCCCGGAACACCCGGCACACCGAGCTCCATAAAGAGTTCTGACTGGGTCCAGTATCTTCCCTGGGACCCCAATTATGCTAAGGCAGAGCCAGGGTTCGGTCCCACCACCGGCACTTATTATAACTCAGGTGCAGGTGTCCTTGATGAGGACTGGAATTACTTTAGTTTTGAGCCTTATCTGGTGCAGGGTACGGCATCCCTTGACACTCCTGAACAGCTCTATGGCGTGAGCGGCATCAGCGCTGACAGGGCATGGCAATATACAACAGGTGATCCGCATGTACTGATAGCTGTTTTGGATTCAGGAATAGAATGGAATAACCGGAGTCTGGTTGATAAGATTCATCTCAACTACAGGGAACTGCCTCCGCCATATAACCCTTCAGTCATTGCTGGCGGGTTTGTAACGGGATGTACATGCCACCTGGCAGCAGGCACAGATGTTTCAGCAACGACCGCGTGTGTTGCAAATGGCGGTTATTACAACATCTCATGCTTTGATTGGAATCAGGATGGTGTTTTTAATATTGCGGATTACGATGGTTCGAGAGGCGGAGCCGGGTCTGCGTGGTACAACAGCACCTCTGTACCGATAACCGATCAGAACGGCAACGGCTTCATAGATCCCGAAGATTTGATCTTACTCTTCGGTCAGGACGGCGTTGATGCCGACCATAATGGTTATGCACGGGACATTGCAGGATGGAACTTCAGGGACAACAACAACGATCCATGGGATTTAAATAGTTTCGGTCATGGAACAGGCGAGGCAGAGGATTCATCAGCACCTGCGAACGATTCTTCGGTCGGGAGCCCGGGCGTATGTCCAAGATGTATGTTCATGCCGGTAAGGTGCGGAGACAGCTTTGTGGCCGATTCGAACCATTTTGCAGAGGGTGTGCTCTTTGCGACGGACAGCGGCGCTTCAGTTATCCAGGAGGCGTTCGGCACACTGAATATGACCCGTTTTGCACAACAGGCAATCGATTATGCATATAATCATAACGTTGTTATCATAGCTTCTGCGGCCGATGAAGACAGCATGCACCACAATTATCCATCAAACGGCAATCATGTTATCATGGTCCATGCCGTTGCTACCAATAACCTCGGGAACAAGAATAAGCCCATCACCTCATTTCTTGCATTCAACAATTGTACCAACTACGGTGCACATCTCGTACTTTCCACGCCGGGCGAAAGCTGTTCCTCTGAGGCAACCGGCAAAACATCCGGTATGGCAGGTATTATCGCATCAATGGCATTCACAGAAGGCATAAAGCTGACTGCAAACGAATTCAAACAGATAGTAACGTTAACTGCCGATGACATCAATATACCGAATTCTGTCCCGGGCTCGGCAAATTACGACCCGACCCTTTATGAGTCTTTGCCCGGCTGGGACCAATACTTCGGTTACGGCAGGGCAAACTTGTATAAGGCAGTCCTGTCTGTTACCACGACCGCTATCCCTCCGGAAGCCGATATAACAGACCCGAACTGGTTCCAGACAATAGATCCTGTTCAGGTGCCTGACCTCGACATCTATGGATATGTTAATGCACGCAGGGCGGGCTCATATGATTACGAGGTGCAATACGGCATCGGTATAACGCCGTCAGCCTTCGTTACCGTGTGTAATCAAAAAGGGTTGACATCGCCTTTATCAGGCAAGCTATGTACGATAAATCTTGCAAACATCCCCATTACAGAAAAACCCATTACGAATGTCGAGACATGGACAGAGGGTGGTGCAAATGATTATGCACTTACGATAAGGGTAAGGGTATTCGATAATCAGCACAAAAATATTTATGAACTGCCAATCCTGTCAACAGGCGACACACGATTGTATGGAGAAGACCGAAGGGAAATATTCATACATCATGATTCTGATCTTTATCCGAATTATCCGATTTACCTGGGGACCTCTTTAGAATCTTCCCCGGTGTTCGCCGATCTTTATGGCACGGGCAGGGATGTACTTTTGATAGGCGGCTCTGACGGCAGGGTGTATGGGTTTGATAAAAATGGCAATCCATTGCCTGGATTCCCGCTCGCGACAGATGTGCTTGATGTGTTTGACACCTCCCAGCCGGCCAATCTGGTCAATCATCTGAATGCGCCAGCTTACGCAGGCGGAACGATCACACCGGCGTCAGCGTCTATTCTCAGTACTGTTGCCGTAGGTGATCTGCTCGGCAACGGCATAACGGATATCGTTGCAGCAACAATGGATGGGCGTGTATACGCATGGGACAATCAGGGGAACATACTGCCTGGCTTCCCGGTGCATATTAATTATGGTTATTCGGATCTGTTTACCAACACGACCTTAAGGAGCAGTGTCCTTCAATCATTAAACTGTGGAGGGGCAGATCCAAAATGCGCCCCCAATTCTAAAAATGACATTCCCAATCATGCAATCCTTGCTTCACCCGTGCTGTATCCGGTAGGCAGCAAAGGACTCGATATAATCGTTGCGGCAGAGGATCAGCATGTTTATATATGGGACGGGACAGGTGCATTGATTAGAGACTTTGCTGTTTATAACAATACAGTGCCGTATTACAGACAGTACACAAGGATAGTTTCAACCCCTGCTGTCGGCGATATACTCGGCAATGGCGGTGTTGAGATTGCGGTCGGCACGAATGAAGACTACCGTGGAGCAACGCAAGCCTATGTCATGAACCTTGACGGCACCTATGCACCGGGATGGCCCAAACAGATTTCAGCTATTTCCCCCGATATATTGCCGTATATAGGCATTGGTATTCCGACATCTCCGGTGTTGTTCAAATCAGGCAGTGATCCGGGATTAAAGGTCGCCTTCAATCCTATATCCTCCAACCCCATTATTTTTAATCCGGATGGCAGTGTGTTTCAATCTATATCCGGTAAATTTCCCGCAAATGCGGATACGGCGGAGACCGGGGCAATCACCCTGATATCAAACATGTCGGTAGGGTCCCTTTCCAATGGCGACACGCAGCTTGCTTACGGTGCGGTCGGCATGAATGTACTGAATATGGAGGCAAATGGATCGCTGAGAGAACCTTTCGATCACCTTGTTTCTGTTTGGGATGTTAATAACAACACCTATGCGCCGTATTTTCCCAGAGCGATAGAGGATTGGCAGATGTTAAACGCACCGGTCATAGCGGATATTACCGGAGACGGCATGCCTGAAGTAATCGAGGGGAGCGCGGGTTACCAGGTATGGGCATGGGACGCAAAGGGTACTATGCCTGCAGGGTGGCCCAAGTTTACGGGAGGCTGGATACTTTCATCGAATGCCGTAGGTAATGTTGAATCAAGAAGCAATGCGTCGGCTCCGAATGCACTGCAATGGGCAAAATTCCATCACGATCTTTGGAATACGGGGAATTATACGATCCCGCTGCCAGTGCGTAACGGGCATCTTGCTGTTGCGGCATCGACAAGGGAAGGGTATTTGTATATGTGGAAAGCGCCATCCGGATCATCTTCAAGCAGCAGCGGATGTTCGTGTAACACATCGGGCACGGCAACCCGTATTGATCTGTTGATCATAATCTTGATTGGAGCTATGCCGTTATTGTTCATCATCGCGATGAAAAGAAGGGCGTTATAAGCATGGTGAGAGTATAGTATGAATAAAAGAGCGGGTCTTTTCTTTCTTTTGTTTGTGTTTTATGCCGGGATAAGGCTTGTCCCTTTTTTCTTTACCTTTGACGACACAAACAGGTTCTTTCTCGCTGATTCTTATCAGTACAGTGAACTGGGGGCAAACATGGCGCTCCACGGCTATTATGTTCCCGACAAAGGAGAGCCGGGGCTTCAAAGATCACCGGGGTACCCGTTTTTCCTATCTATAGTCTACAGGATCTTCGGCGTAAGACCTGCTATTGCATTGTTCTTCCAAATCCTGCTTTCAGGTTTTATCCCAATCTTTTTATATCTCAATGCAGAGCTTTTATTTTCAAAAAGGATTGCAAAGATTGCGGCTATCGTATCCATCCTCGAGCCTGTGAGTATCATATACGGCAATATCCTGTTATCGGAAACCCTGTTTGTGCTCTTCTTGCTGATGAGCACCTTTTTTCTTATCAAATCAATGAAAAAGAAAGACTCTGCTGCATTTATCATATCGGCAATCACGGCCGGTATGGCTGCTTACCTGAGGCCTATCATGCTTTATGCGCCATTTATGTACGCTGCTTTGTACATAATAGCTTCGCGGTTATCGGTAAGAGACAGACTGAAATATGCCGCCGGCATGATCCTTGTAACCGGTCTGGCAGTTCTGCCGTGGATGGTCAGAAATTATATGGTTGATGGTTACAAAGGATTCTGCTCAATACAGGACATAAACCTTTATCACTGGAGGGCGGCAGGCGTCGTTGCAGAGACCGGGCACATCCCGTTAAAACAAGCACAGGATGATCTGGAAAATGCAGTGCCGCAAGAGCCGTCGATAGCATCGACGTACCAGTTTTATCGCGACAAAGGGGCACATATTATCCTTCACCACCTCCATGCTTATTCCATTGTCGTGCTGAAAGGCAGTATAAACATGCTCCTTTCGCCCGAGCGGTATGCGGTGTTTAAACTCGAGAATATAAAGCCGAAGCTGCTTGGTTTCATGTGGCAAAGACAGTCTATGCACGATATGGTCCACATGCTGTTTTCGGATCCGCCTGTCGTATTCGGAGTTGTCATCTATCAAATCATTTTCACCGTCGTGACAGGTTTGCTGATTATCATGGGGATTATCATCATTACCGGAGAGGGGTATATCAGGGAGCTTTTATTCCTGCTATTTATAATAGCTTATTTTGTCATTGTATCTGCCGGCCCAGAGGCAGAACCGCGGTTCCGTCTGACGGTACTGCCGTATATGATCGTTTTGGCATCGGCAGGGATATCGGCACTCTTCACGAGTGTGGCAAGCAAGCATTACAAAAAACGGATAAAATAGAACAATTCCTTGCAATGGACTATGCGGCTGTTCGTAATACCTCATCATATTTACTTGATCACAAAACACGCATATGGTAAAAAATATTTATGGACACAAAAAAAATATTAATCGTCATGGGGAGCGGTTCTGACGAAAAATTTATGTCGGAATGCGCAAAGGTTCTGGATAGCTTTAACGTAGGTTATGATATGGTTGTTTCCTCAGCCCACAGGACTCCGGAGAAAACGAGAGCGCTCTCCGTGAAAGCACGAGAACATGGATACCGCGTTATAATTGCAGGTGCCGGCGGTGCCGCGCATCTTGCAGGGGTTATCGCATCGGAGACTGTACTGCCTGTAATAGGTGTGCCTCTGCCTTCCTCATACCTGTCCGGTATGGACGCACTCCTGTCAACCGTGCAAATGCCCGGGGGAATACCGGTCGCAACTGTTGCAATCGGAGAAGCCGGTGCAAAGAATGCAGCGCTACTTGCCATAGAGATACTTGCCCTTGGCGATGAATCGTTACATAGAAAACTGATCGAATACAGACAGACACTTGCCGGCAGTGCAGACAAAAAGAAATAAACTTGTATTTAACAGTAGATAAGAGCATCCCGGACAACAGAAACATACCGGTAATCATACGGACATTAACGCACGGCGGGATTATGCTTTACCCTACTGAAACCGTATACGGCATAGGATGCGATGCATTCAACGATGTTGCCGTGAACCGCATCTTTGAAATAAAACAACGCCCGCCGGGCAAACCTCTCATACTGCTTATCAAAGACAGAACCATGTTAAAAGAGCTTGTTGCGGAGATTCCGCCTGCTGCCGGGCGATTGATTGAGGCATTTTGGCCCGGCGCACTGACACTTATATTCAATGCGAGGCAGGGCATGAGCAGCTTATTGACAGGAGGCACCGGCAGGCTTGGATTAAGGCTGTCACCCTATCCACTGATCCGGTCGATTTTTAATAGTTACGATCATCCTGTCGTTTCAACGAGTGCAAACATATCCAATGAGGGGCCCGCAGCATCCGTTGCAGGCACGCCAACAAGTATTACCGA
Organism: bacterium; assembly: GCA_037439545.1. GTDB lineage: Bacteria > JAMCPX01 > JAMCPX01 > JAMCPX01 > JAMCPX01 > JAMCVD01. The sequence continues at coordinate 47,495 of JBBIVV010000005.1, read as the reverse complement.
TAAGGTTGACCTTATCATCGATGGGGGTAAGATACATACCATGCCTTCAACGGTAATTGATGTAACAGGGAAAGATATAGGCTATATAAGAGAAGGAATAATAAAAAAAACTCAAATAGAAAGGGTATTATATGACAGAGATAAGACCGTTTAAAGGAACAAGATACAATGAAAGCATGGTGGATCTATCGCAGGTTGTCGCGCCGCCTTACGATGTCATCAATGAGCAGCAGCAGGAAATACTTTACAAAAAACATCCGCATAATGTTGTCAGGCTTATACTCGGGAGACAGCATGAAGGTGATAATGATAAGAATAACCGGTACTCCAGGGCGAGAAAGTTTATAGAGGAATGGAAACAAACAAGTGTTCTGATCAAAGATAACCAGCCGGCCATTTACCTGTACATACAGAGGTTCCGGGCAAAGGGAAAAATGTATGAAAGACATGGCTTCATAACGCTTATGAAGCTCGGGAGCGACGTTTATACGCACGAGAAAACGCTGTCAAAGCCGAAAGAAGACAGGTTCGAGTTGATGAAAGCATGTGAAGGAAACCTGTCGCCCATATTTGTGCTTTATGATGATGAGAAAAAATGCGTCGAATGTATTACTATAAGCCCTGCAATTCATACCCTGCTGGCACATATCAAAGAAGGCGATGAAGAGCATTTCTTTTACAGCATTACCGAAGAAAAGATCATAGATACCGTAAAGAAGATGATAGGCGGGCAGAGAGTGTATATTGCCGACGGACACCACCGGTATGAAACAGCGATACGGTACAGGGATTACATGTCTTCCGCTCACGCCAGGGATGAGAACGCGAGTTATAATTACATCATGGCGTACTTCACCAACATAAGCGACCCGGGGCTTGTAATACTTCCGACACACAGAGTCGTCCATGCTATAGAGCATAATGAAAAAGAGATCATAGAAAGGTTAAAAACATGCTTTGATGTCAACCTGCTGACGAATAAACAAGGAATTGATTCAATTCAAGCATGGGTCAAAGAAATAGAAAATCACGGGAAAGCCTTTGGTGTTAAATTCTATGGCAGCGATAACCTATATATACTCCACAATTACAGGCCTCAAAAGCTTAAGGACGATATGACCCCTGACGCTTTAAAATCCCTCGACGTATATATACTCAACAAGGAAATTCTTGAGGGCATACTGAATATACCGGAACAATCATTCTCGGCAGGCGGACGATTGTCTTATTTCCATGAGCTGAACAGCGCACTCGCATCCATGAAAGCAGGGGATGCTGCGTTTGTTCTGAATGCGCCTACTGCAAAGGATGTCAAGGATGTTGCGTTAAAATCACTGAACATGCCGCAGAAAACCACGTTCTTTTATCCTAAGCTTCTGTCCGGATTGGTATTCCATATGTTCAATCCGTAACCCCGTTCGGGAGTCATTGGTCAGAGACGGATATTTCACGAAGGCACATAGCTGCCGCCGGTCATACTTCTCACGGGGTAAATAGCGGGCTAAAATAGATGTCCGTGATTCTGCCGTCTCTTTGTTTGCGGAACATGACCCTTACTTCCATACCGACTTTTGCTTTTTTAACGTCTTTCATCTCTATGTTTGAAAGTATAGCCGTGTCCGTGCCGTCGAGTTTTATGTAGGCAACGATGTACGGCACCTGTTTTATAGAGGAGGATGTTGCAAAGTATACGGTTGTATAGCTGAGAATTTTGCCCGTTCCCTTGAGTTCTATCCATTCTGTCTGCTCATAGCATTCGGGACAGTGTGTACGCGGAGGGCAGAACACTTTATTGCAATTGCTGCAGCGTGTACCCATGATCCGTTTGTTCTCCAGTATCTCCCTGAAGAACCTTGATTGTCCTCCGTACGAATACCGCATCGTTACACGCATGGTGTCCGGAATTTCCAACGGTGCGTCCGGATTCACCGGTGCGGTCATTTCTTTTTCAAACGCTTTTACGACCTGTGTTTTTTTTACACCAATGCGTCTTGCATTCCTTCCTGCCCATGTTAAAAATGTTTCTTTATTCATACGGCTCCTTAATAAGGATTTTTAAGTTAAATCCTGCAGAGAGGAGATAATTTTCCCCTTAACTCGCAAAACTAAGCTCTTTTCGATAAACGGTATTGTTTGATCAGAAATGCAATTGCTTTTATCTTTGACGCCGATAGAGAAGCAGCCCACGCAGAGTACCATGGAAGAATTCCAGGCAGTTCGTAAGTGTTTTACTTCGTTTCGGATCAAATTATCTCCTCTTTGGTTCGCGTCCGATCAAACAGCATCCCTCTCCAGCACCAGACAGACCGTCCATGCGGCGCCGGGACCTCCGATACTCTGCACAAGCCCGGTCCGAGCGTTTTTGATCTGGCGCTTACCCGCTTCATCCCTCAAATGGAGGACAATCTCGTTTGTCTGCATGATCCCTGTTGCACCGACTGCATGACCGCATCCTATCAACCCGCCGCTTACGTTTACCGGCAGCTTTCCGTCCCGTACGACCATGCCTTCATCGATAAGCCTGCCTCCTTGGCCCTCGTCGCAAAAGAGACAATCCTCATAAGCGATGAGTTCGGTACCGGTAAATGCATCGTGCAGTTCAGCCAGGTCTATCTCTTCCATGGGATTTTTTATGCCTGCCATAGTGTACGCCTTTTTTGCGGCTATTCTGCTCGATTCAAAGCTGTACAGGTCTTTTCTGTTGCCTATGATTGCACAATCCAGGGCAGCACCCATGCCCTTTATCCATACAGGAGATTTTCTGAATGTCCTTGCTGCATCCTCGGATGCCAGGATCAGCACTGCAGATCCCTCTGAGTAAAGGCAGTTGTCATAGCGTTTGAACGGGTATGCTATCATGGGTGATTTCATAACATCATCGACCGTCAGTGCTATCGGGCTCTGGGCAACAGGATTGAGCAGTGCGTTGTTGTGGTTTTTTACAGAAACCTTTGCCATCTGGAGCTCCGTGGGGTTCCCGTACTTTTCAAGATGCGCAATGGTCGTCAGGGCAAATGATCCTGCGGCAGTTCTGCCCGTGGGCTGTTCATAGGTCATGTCCGCTGTATAGGAGATTGCCTTCAGGACCTCGGGGCTTGATTTACCAGTTTCATAATCAAAACAGTCCGCAGACTTTTCAACGCCCACGACAAGACACACATCATAAAGCCCTGAAGCGATTTGTGCAAAGCCGGCGCTTATCGCACTGCCGCCCGTTGCCCCGCCTGTGGAAACCCTTATCGCGGGCTTTGGAGCCATGCCGAGATAGTCATGCACAAACAGGTCGGGTTGGAACTGCCTTTCAAAAAAATCATTATAAATACCGTATACGACACAGTCTATCCTGTCCTTTGTTATGCCCGCATCGTCCAGTGCCATCTTTACCGCATCGAATGCAAGCTCAAAGTAAGTTTTCTCTACCCAGCGTGACCGGAACTGCGTTGTCCCAATGCCGATAATGCCCACTCTTCTCATCACAGCTCCCTTGAAACGACGAGCTTCTGCACCTCTATCGTTCCCTGAGCAGCTATCCATGAAAATGCGTCCCTTAAATATCTTTCAACCGGGTATTCCGGTGAAGCACCATACGCACCGAGGACCCTGCTTGCAAGCTCGACTGCATGGACAAGGGTCTCGGCTGAATAGAACTTTGCCATGGATGTTTCTTTTTTATGGCGGATGCCCTTGTCATGCATAAGGGCAACACGATAGGTAAGCAGTCTCGACGCATCTATCCTTGCCGCGAGCTCGGTAAGGGGAAATGCTATTGCCTGGTTCTCGATTATGGGCTTGCCCGCGACAATCCTCTGTTTGGCGAATTTTACCGCCGTATCAAAAGCAGCAGATGCCAGTCCTGTAAAGCCCGCAGCAAGGCTTATCCTCGTCGTATTCAGGATCTCGAGTGCGAGCTTCAACCCTTCATCAGCTTTACCGAGCAGGTTTTGTTCGGGCACGAACATATCATCAAGCATGACATTAAAAGCCCTGTGTCCCCTGAGCCCCATGGTCTTGGCATGGCTTTCGAACACAAGCCCTTTAGGTTTGCCTTCGACAATAAACCCGCTGATGCCTTTACCCCCTTTATCCGGGGAGGTCTTAGCAAAAATGATATAGAATTCCGATATGTCCGCAAAGGTAACGAGCCTTTTTTTCCCGTTTAACAGATAGCCCTTGTCTGTTTTCGTTGCCGTGGATTTCATACCTGCAGGGTCAGAGCCGGGACCTTCATCCGTGAGTGCATAACAACCGACCATGCCTTGTGCCAGCCTTGTAAGATAGAGCTTTTTCTGTTCTTCGTTACCACCATACAGCAGGCCGTGCACGAATAGTTGTGCAATCTCTACAAGGGGTATCAGTGCCGGGCAGGCATAACCGACTTGCTCTGCAACAACGCATGCTTCAAGCGTGCTCAAGCCCATACCGTTATAAGCCCTGGGCACGGACAGTGCGGTCAATCTCAGGGGCGGACTGAGGAGCTTTTTTATCAGCGTTTCAGGAATTACGTCATCATGGTCGATCGTTTTAGCAAGGGGTATCACTTCTTGTGCCATGTAATCCCGTGTTTGATCACGAAGCTTTATCTGTGCGTCTGTTAAAAACACGTCTGTCATAATACTCTCCTTTTATTCCTATAAAAGCTCAGAGACAAATATTGTTGATTATTTTATCAATAGCAAAATAAATCCGCTTGTGCAAATAAATTTGGTGATGCGGTTGACAACCATATCCTTTCTTCATAGGGTGAACCCGTGATGACGAAATACCCGACACCTGCCGGAATAAGGAAGTTCCGGACTGTTATCTTACGGTACTACAAAAAGCATGGCAGAGATCTGCCATGGCGGAGGACAAAAAATCCCTATCACATCCTGGTTTCCGAGGTAATGCTCCAGCAGACACAGGTGGAGCGGGTCATAAAAAAATATCCGGAGTTTATCATGGCCTTCCCGGATTTCCCATCGCTCAAAAAAGCCTCTCTCAAAGAACTACTCAGTGTATGGCAGGGAATGGGGTATAACCGCCGTGCTATTTCCTTGAAAGGGATCGCAACGAGGGTAATACGAGATTTCGACGGCATCCTACCCGATTCTGTGGATCAACTTGAAACACTTCCGGGAATCGGCAGGGCGACTGCCTCTTCCATTTGCGCTTTTGCGTTCAACAAACCGGCCATTTTTGTCGAAACAAATATCCGGTGTGTTTTTCTCCATTTCTTTTTCAATAACAGATACAAGGTGAAAGACACGGACATCCTGCCGGTCGTGGAAAAAACACTGGACAGACGCAATTCCAGAGAGTGGTATTATGCGCTTATGGATTATGGTGTCCTGTTAAAACGGCACTTACCAATGCTCAATCTGAGGAGTGCGCATTATCGGAAACAGGGCGCTTTTCAGGGGTCGAACAGGCAGATGAGAGGGAAGATTTTGAGGTCACTTATGGAAGGTCCGGCAAGCAAAGCGGCGCTCACCCGGATGTTGATGCATGGCACTGACCAGATCGGAAATATTCTTGTTCAGCTCGAGAAAGAGGGGTTTATTGTGAAGAAAGGAATGCTTTATTCTGTAGCGCAATAACATGTTCATACAAGACAATTCACGGTTTGCTCTTCCTGCTTTTTTCATGTATGCTCGGTACAAAGGAGGAAAAGTTTATGAAGACAAAAAGCGTAATCGGGTCAGGGGTCATAGTATTATTACTTGTATCGGCCGTGTTTGCAGCTTCACCTAACATGCAGGCCGGACTCTGGGAGATAACGACGTCCATGGAAATGAAGGGCATGCAGATGCCGTTTGCCATGAAGCCTATGACTCAAAAGCAATGTATCACGAAGAAGGACCTGCAGGATCCGGACAAAACAACACCGAAAGCAAAAGAAAACAAAGACTGCAAAATACAGGATTACAAGGTGAGCGGAGATCATGTTACATGGAAAACCGTATGTACAGGCAAACAACATATGACCAGCACAGGGGAAATGACCTATAAGGGAACAAGCTATGAAGGCAGCATGACCATGGATACGGAGGGCAATGCAAAAAACACCATGCACATGATCTATCATTTTCAAGGGAAACGCATAGGCGATTGTAAATAGAATATAGTCTTTAATGCAGGGGCATAGTACACTATGCCCCTGTCAAAACAGTAAAAAAACACTGAAATGCTTTTTGCAGATAAAGAAGAATACATAAAATTACGTGATGAAGTGCGGAAGTTCAATCTTAAAGAGCTTGCGCCTGTTGCATCCGAGTATGATGAAAGAGAGTCCTTTCCTACCGATGTGCTCAAGAAGGCCGCAGTCCTCGGCTATGTTGGACCGCACCTGCCGGAACAGTACGGAGGCATGACAGATTACTATGCCAAGGCAGTTATTTATGAGGAAAACTGCAGGATATCTTTTGGATACAACCTCTCGTTGAATGCCTCTGACTTGCTGTTTGCAAACAATGTTACCAGGCATGGCAATGACGAACAGAAACAGAAATACCTTTCTCCCATTATAAAAGGCGAGAAGATCGGATGCTGGGCACTGACAGAACCCGATGCCGGCTCAGATGCGCTCTCAATTACAACGACCTGGAAAAAAGACGGCGGCGGATACATCATTAACGGCAGAAAAACATTTATAACCAATGCTCCGATAGCGGATTTTTTTATCGTCATAGCGAGAAAGCCCGGCTCGACAAAAGCAGAAGGTGGATGTGCATTTATTCTTGAAAAGGGCATGCCGGGCTTATCAACAGGCAAGCCTTTCAAAAAGCTCGGCGGCAGATGCTCGCCGACAGGAGAGATTATACTTGAAGAGGTAAGAGTTTCAAAAGATCACCTGCTCGGCAAAGAAAGCAACGGATTTAAGGACATGTTTTCATCCCTCGATGTCGAACGGGCATACACGCCGCTCTCGAGTATCGGTATAGCACAGGCGTGTCTCGATGAGGCGCTTTTATATACGAAACAAAGAAAGCAATTCGGCCGGTATATATCGGAATTTCAGCTTGTACAGGAAAAGCTCGCAGTCATGTCCTCTGAACTTGAGGTAGCACGTCAGTATGTCTATAACCTGATCGAGCTTATGGTTCAGGGAAAAAGGATCACGAAGGAGGCATCCATTGCAAAGCTGTTTGCCTCAGGCATGGTGAACAGGGCAGCGCGTGAAGCAATCCAGATCATGGGCGGTTATGGATATATACGCGAGTATAACGTCGAGAGATATTTCAGGGATGCCAAGCTGCTCGAGATCGGTGCAGGCACGTCAGAGATACAAAAACTCATCATAGCAAAGGAATTGCTGAAATAGCGAAACATATTTTTTAAGAAACAGTACACGATTTACATGCCTGTAATTCACGGCTGTTATTATCTTATTGATCTCTATTTCAACCATGTTATAAGCAAACCATGAAACGGTTACAGGGCATTTCCATACTTATTGTTCTGATCTTTTTGTTTTTTTTGCCGTCCATTTTAAAACCAAACTCCATCTACGCGCCTGTCGACATGATCTATCTTGCAAAGCCGTGGAGCGAATATAAAAATACCATACCGCACAACGTACTCCAGGGTGACGGGGTCCTGATGTTTATACCTTTCAGATCGTATTACTATGATCAAATGCATGAACGCCGTTTTCCTCTCTGGAATCCCTATATTTATGGCGGTGCACCGTTCTTTGCAAACGATCAAAGCGGTGTTCTATCACTGTATAATCTAATGAGCCTCCCGTTTTCTTTTGAAAAAGGCTTCCTTATCATTGCTCTACTCAAGCTTCTGATAACGGGTATAGGTATGTATCTGCTCCTCGATCTGCTCGGACTTGGCCTGTATGCAAGCCTTTTCGGAAGCATAACATGGGTATTTTCGGCATATATGATCATGTATAGCCATCTCCTTACCTCAACAGCAGCAGGCAGCTTCATACCGTGGTCATTTTATTTTTTTGAACGGCTTTTCAGATCAATGGACGAGCAGCCAAAATCAAATTTCCTGAATGTGGCCGGTATTTCGACAGCCATAGGCATGTCCTTTTTAGCCGGGCATGCAGAAACAACGGCAGTGGGTGTCCTGGGATTGATACTTTATGCCGTTGTAAAGCTTGCACTCTCCGGGAAACACCTCATAAAAGGGATTTTTTATACAGGATCAGGCATTATGCTCGGCACCCTGATAGCCGCAGTGCAATTATTTCCGTTTGTTCAGATATTGTTGAACAGCGAGCCGCTTCTGTTCAGGACAGTTGCCCCGGAAAGAAGTATTTTTCTTTCCCTGTATTCTATGGTGATGATGTGGTTTGCACCGTATATAAATACGGATGCATCGTACAGCTACCTTTTCGATCATTATATAAACAGGGGTACTTTTGCGTATGCGTATATCGGCATGGCACCATTATTAATGGGAATGTATGCACTATTTCATGTTAAAAAAATCGGAAAAACTGCAGCACCTTTTATCGTAACTGCGGTCATAGCACTCTGTTTTACTGAAAATGTTCCGCCTTTTTCCTGGCTTTTTAAACTGCCCTTATTGGCTGCCGGGAGCGGATGGTATTATTTATTGATGGATTTTTCCCTGTCAGTACTCGCAGGTTTCGGCGTACAGAATATTTTAACTACAGAGGTTAAGGACAGTGATGCGAAGGGGCTGCCGATTGCCGGCACAACAGTGGTGTTTTTATCTTTGATTATCCTGTATCTTTTTTTAACAATAATTCACGTGAATTTGATTGCCTTACTGCTTGCAGGGGCCGGATATGCAAAATTACTTCCGTTGCTCGGCCACAATCCAGGGGTAATAGCCCTTTTGATTGTCGAGTCCGCCATAGCGCTGTTTTTTATAGCAGGGACAGTCTTTCTCCTGATAAAAGCCAAAAGAAAACCGAAGATTGCAGTTATAAGTCTTATCCTTCTTGCCCTTGCGGACCTTTTTACCTTCGGCATAAATTACAATCCCGATCCACCGGCACATGATCTGAAACCAACGACACCTCTTATACAAAAACTAAAGGAACTCACTACATCCGATTATACGTTCTATGCAGGTGACGACATCATTGCGCCGAACCTCAATATGAATTACGGCATACGGGCTTTTGGCGGATACGATATAACCGTCTCGCTCTTGTACCAGAAATTCCTTTTCCTTTTGTTTCCCGGGAGTACGCCGTTGCTTGGCAGTAATGGCAGTAGTCTACAATCGAGACCCGGTATACCGCCTGATCATGTCATTGCAAGTATCGCCGGGATAAAATATCTTATATTTACCTCGTCTACCTATCTGAATCCGGCACACTACAAACTGCTCGGCACATATAAAGACCTTTCCCTATGGGAAAATCCGGATGCAAAGCCGCTCTTCTATCTTGCGGATAGTGTTCAATCGGTGATGAGCGATGATGAGGCACGTGCTCTTTTATCCACCCATGATCCAAAACTTATACATATCTCTTTGGTGACAGGTATCGATGAGACCGGCAGCTTGAACAACGCAAAAATCAGGTTGACAGGAGTAAAGGACGTACCGGATGAGCATGAGGTAAAGGTGGAGGCAGGCACACATGGTTTTCTGGTGATAAACGAACCGTATTATCCCGGCTGGCACGCTTACATAGACGGCAAAGAGGTACAGATGTACCATGTAAATTATCTGTTTCAAGGCATAAAACTGCCTGCCGGCAATTACACGGTCACGGTTATCTATAACCCCGGCATGTTTCGTCTCGGGCTGATCGTATCTGCCGTTACTATAGGTTTAATGATGGGGATGGTTGTAATAACGATACTATAACAGGGTTGAGCGAATGTGCTCACAGGATTTTAATGCTTATCCTTTGCCTTCTGATCCGAACACCCCTATTCTGCTTAAGACCATCGATTTTACCGCCTGCCGCGCAGGTCCAAGTATGTCCCTGATATCAAACACCTCGGGTTTTGTGACAAAGATTTCCCGTATGCCCGCGGTAAAAGAAAGCCTCAGGTCTGTATCGGTATTCACCTTGCATATACCCCTTTTTATTGCCTGTTTCAAAATATCGTCCGGTACACCTGCAGCACCTTTGATATTTGCACCGTACTTGTTCGCTTTTTCTATTATACCGGAAGGCACACTGGAAGCACCGTGAAGCACAAGGGGTATACCTGTCAGGTGTGCAACGCGTTCGAGTCTTTCCAGATCAAGCCTTGGAATTCCTTTGAATTTAAATGCACCGTGTGATGTGCCTATTGCAGGCGCAAGAGCATCGATACCCGTGGCTTCAGCAAAGGCCTTTGCCTCTTCGGGATCAACAAGCGATGCCTCTGCATCGCCTACTTTTACATTATCTTCGATGCCTTTCAGTTTGCCGAGCTCGGCTTCGACGGATACACCGACCGGATGGGCAAGCCTTACCACTTCTTTTGTGATGGTCAGGTTCTCACCGTACGTTTTGTCCGATGCATCCATCATAACGGATGTGTAGCCGTGCCTGATTGCGAGCATTACTGTCTCAAGGTGCTTGCCGTGATCGAGATGAAGCACGATATCTACAGAAGCTGTTTCTGCCGCCATTTTGGCTATAGCTGCAAGATACCCGATACCCGCATATTCAAGGGCGCCTTCCGTTGTCTGGATTATCACAGGCGAGTGCATTTCGATAGCCGCATCTATAATGCCCTGAAGCATCTCCATATTGACGAAATTGAATGCACCGACAGCATAGCCCTGCTCTTTCGCTTTTTTCAGAACACTGTTCAGGTTTACAAGGCCCATAATACCTCCTGTTTCATAAATCCGAAATCCCGATATCTAAATCCTGAACATTGTCGGCTTTAACATTGTTTAGAATTTAGGATTTGGGAGCATCGTGTTTTATAAGTCTGCATCATTCCTGCTATATTTTCAATTGTTTAACACCGGTACCTGTGCAGGTTTCGGCTCGACGGTTACTGTATGTTGCCCGGCCTGTCCATGCCATGGTATCAATACGCGCTGCGTATACGGATCAATGGTAACATCTACAGGGTTATTATCGAGCAGTACGATAAACCCGTTTGTATAAGTCTGCTGCGGTATATAGACAAGCGGAGCACCTTCACCGCCGTTTGCCTTGAACGTAACGGTCAGTGTATCGGCAGTATGATCAAAAACATTGCTGACAAACCGTCCGGGTACTGCAAGCATATATGGTTTTGAAAGCGCATCGAGGCCTGGTTCCGATGCCGTAAATCCGTTTATCGAGTAATCCCACGAATAGCATCCCCATGAATCCACGGCACTATCTCCGAAGTCCGTCCAGCTCCAGAATGCATTGCCCATGAACCTTTCATCTGCAAGTTCCAGAAGAGCCTCTATATAGGGTATTTGATCCGCCTGGTGAAGGTTGGTGCCCCATTCGTTAAGTACCGGCACAGCACCGTAGGATTGAGCTTCTGCAATGCCCGAATTAAATGTTGCGGTCAATCCGTTGTACCAATCCGCATAGGTTGAAAAATTAACCCCTGCCAGTCCCGGGTAGAGATGAAATGCATAAACGATGTTCTTATCCGGGAAAGGAGCAGAACGCAGCGGTGCCTTCAGTGAAAAATTACGGGTTGTCACCTCGGGTTCAAGCCAGAACAGATGATTGGTATCGACCTTGCGGAGAGCCTTTGAAGCATTTACATGAAAATTGTCAAGCAATTGGGACCCATTGGGTGTCTGTATTGCAACAGGCTCGTTCATATCTTCATAACCGATGACCGCAGGATTGTTTGCGTACCTCGATGCAACGAGCTGCCATACCGGCATAAAACGGTTCTGAATATTATCGGCGTTTTCCCAGAAGGAATTAAATGCATTGAGGACCAGTGCAGAGGTGCGTCTCAGATTAAGATCATAGCAAGGACAGGAAAGCGATGGTCCATACGCAATCGGTCCGCTGAGAAGTTCTGCCGCAGTCGGTGTCGGTATGATTGCCCATAGAGGGGCCCCGTCCTCTCCGATCTCTTTTGAATAGGCGTCTTCGTGATAGTCTATAAGCACATAGATGCCGGCGTTTTGTGCACTCTGCAAAACGCTGTCCAGAAGTTTGAGATTGGAATAATTAAAGGTGCCCTCTGTAGGCTCAAGCCCGCTCCAGTTAATTGCAAGACGGATAAAATTAAATCCCAGATAAGCCATTTGCTGAATCTGGGCATCGGTAAAGCTCGCGAGGTCTTCATTCCGTGTGCGTCCGTCGCTGAATGTCACGTCAAAAAGGTCTTCGAATTTTGCATTGACGCCATGGAGCAGAATCTGCCTCCCGTACTGATCCACCGGCACACCGTTATTTTCCTTTATCCAGCTGAGCGTTTTGGTAGTCGGCGGCTGCAGTGAAGAAGATTTTTTTTCACCGGAGCATGAGGCAAACAGGATCGGAAGTGTTATCACGATAAAAACGAGAAACAATGTTCTTTTACTGCATCTGTGCATCTTTTCCTCCTTGGATAGGGAACTATAAAACATGTAAAATTCTCAATACTACTTATAATAGGTATAATAACCATGGAACAAGTCAATCAGATCTGCGGTATATCAACAGTGATGGTGAGATGCTTGTCCGGTATCCGTCTTGATGCCGATTCTGCCGTATTCGCCGTCATAGCCCGGTGCGATATCCACCAATCCATTCCTGACCTTCATGATTCCATTAAAAATAGTCTCCGGAAACAGTCGTTTTAATTCATGCTCCGGAGTATCCTGCAAAATGTCCAGTTCCGGTATATTTTTGTCTATGACGACCTCTGTGTAAAGTTTATTTATTCTCACACTATTTACTCCCACGGACAGTACATCGGACATGATCTCCTTCAGGGGAATAAGGTGTTTGAACGGAATGGCGTTTTCGGGTATAAAGCCGTCTTTCCTGTCAGCGAGTTTGTCGATACGGTTGAGAACGCCGATTGTTAACGGTCTGCCGCAGACAGGACACAGCCCGCCATGCTGATTCGTTTGCTGCGGAGAAAAGCTGACCTTGCAGCTGCGGTGGCCGTCAAAATGGTATTTCCCTTCTTCGGGAAAAAATTCAATTGTAGAGAGAAAACGGTTTTTGTCCTTGCTTTTTATGGCCGTAATAATGTCTTCATAGGACATTTCGCATTCGAATACGTTTGCCTCCCTGCCGAGCTTTTCCGGAGAATGTGCATCGGAGTTTGAAATAAGGGTTATGGCGTCGAGAGATCCCAGTCTCCAGTTCATGGGAGGATCGGACGACAGACCTGTCTCAATTGCATGGATATGCACTGCCTGCTCTTCAAAACATTCTTCAAGGGAATCGAACCCAGAATTGGAGCCGAAGACGGAATACCACGGCGTCCATGCGTGTGCCGGAACTACCATACACAAATCCGAGGCATCCAGAACAAGTTTAACAAGATCTTTTGCATTGAATCCGAATATTGGTCTTCCGTCATAGTCAAGTCTGCCGAACTTTGAAAGGGCTTTGGTGATTTTGTCAACGGACTCAAAGGACGGAGCAAAAAGGATGTTATGGATGCGTCTCGTCCTGCCCTTGTAGGAGTAAATATTGCTTAACTCCGTCGTCAGCATAAAATGAACGCCGCTTTTTGATTTCTTCAGTTTGAAAAGACCGTGCGCAGATGGAGTGAGGCTTTTTTTAAGTTCTTTCAGATATGCCGGGTGGGTAAAATCGCCCGTGCCGACAAGATTTATACCTTTACGTTTGGCCCACAAAGCAATGCTGTCGGCGTCCATATTCTTGCTGGTCGCCCTGCTGTATTTGGAGTGAACGTGCAGATCCGCTATTATTCTCATGAGGTTTTAAAGGTTGTCCCGAAAAATACAACAGGGAAGTTTGCTTGACTGCTCATATCCTGATATTGATCCGCTCGCCGCATTTCGAACATGTGTCCCCTTTCAATCCCGTTACTCTGACCGTATATCCGACCCTCTCTATCAACAGGTTCTTGCACTTCGGACAGTACGTGCTGTCTGCCTTGCTGTCAATCACATTGCCCATATAAACGTAGTTGAGCTTCTTACGTGCATAGTTATATGCAAACTCGAGGACTTCCATCGGTGTTGCAGGAACATCGAGCTTGTAATTCGGAAAGTAACGGGAAAAATGAAGGATCGTGTCCCTGCCGAGAGAAGCAACGTAATCAACCAGCCGTTTTATTTGATCCTCCGATGTATTATAGCCAGTCACAAGCAGGTTGGTTAACTCAACGTGTATGCCCTTTTTTATTACGTATTCAATGGTATGTTTCACAGGGTCTAACTTGCCCTTGCACAACCTTTTATAGAAATCATCGTCCAGCGCTTTCAGGTCTATGTTCATTGCATCGATGTGGGGGGCAAGTTCTTCAAGGGGTCCCGGATTGACAAACCCGTTCGTCACAAGTACGTTTACCATGCCCTTTTCATGAAAAAACTTTGCAGTATCATAGATAAACTCGAACCATATAAAAGGTTCATTGTACGTATAGGCGATGCCGATGGAATCCATGTCCACGGCATAAACATATAACTGTTCCTTGGTAATCTCGTGTGTGGAAACCTCGCCTTCCACGAGCTCCCAGTTCTGGCAGAACATGCAGTGGAAGCTGCATCCGATAGTACCGACGGACAGGATGGATGAGCCGGGATAGAACTGATACAGCGGCTTTTTTTCTATGGGATCAAGGTGCATGGCACTGACACTATTGTATGTTTCCGCCATAAGGACGCCGTTTTCATTGCGTCTGATACCACAAACCCCCCTGTGTCCATCCCCTATCAAACAATCGTAAGGGCACAGAATGCACCTGACTCTGTTATTGTTTTCTTTTTTACAGTATTTTGCCGGTATTTTCATGGTTGTACCCTCCTGTTAAGATTTTGATCCCGCAGGGTCAGAAAAATCTCTGTGAAAGTTTGCCATAAATTCCTCGAATTTCTTTGCTGGCAGGGGCTTCGTAAAATAGTAGCCCTGCACTTCGTCGCACCCTGCCTTTTTCAGGAAATTAATCTGCTCTTGTGAGTCTATGCCTTCTGCAATAGTCTTAAGGTTGAAAACACCGGCAAGGGAGATTATTGTCTCGATAATCTTGGCTGTTTCTTTGTCATCCGGCAGAGTTTTTATGAAAGAGATATCTATCTTCAAAGTGTTTATCGGTAGTCTTTTAAGGTACGCAAGGGAGGAGTATCCGGTGCCGAAGTCGTCAATGGATACCGCAATACCGTAGTCCTTTACCTGCAGAATTTTTTCTATATTCCTTTCCACATTTTTCATCAACAGGCTTTCGGTTATTTCGAGTTCAAGATTAGACGGATTCAGGCCTGTATCTTTTATTTCCATTATTATCATACTTGCAAAATCATCCTGCTCCAACTGTGCAGCCGATATGTTGACTGCAAGCTTAAAGTTATACCCTTTCTTGCTCCATTGCTGCACCTGTTTCGAGGCTTCTTTCAGTACCCATTGCCCGACTTTCAGGATCATACCCGTTTCTTCAAGGATCGGCACGAACCTTGTAGGCCTCACCAGTCCCTCTTCAGGGTCCTGCCACCGTAAAAGTGCCTCTACACCAGAGAGTGTATTGGTCTGAATATTTATCTTTGGCTCGTAGTACACGATGAACTCATGGTTCTCTAATGCCTTTATCAGCTTGTTCTTCATCTTTATGATCTCTGAAAGCCTCTTGTTGATTGCAGGGGAGTAGGTTACGAGGCTGTTTGTACCCAATTTTTTTGCCTGGGAAAGCGATGCCTCGGCAAGCTTTATCAATTCTTCACCAGTGCTGCCGTCATCAGGATAGAGGGATATACCCATGCTGAAGGTTATGAGTACCTCTTCACTGCCTGTCGCAAGAGGTTTTGAAAAGGCGGTGTTTATGTTTTCTATCGTCCTGTATATGGATTCATCGTCCTTTATGTCGCACCCTATGACCGCGAACTCATCGGCGCTAATCCTGCCAAGCATATTGGGGGTTTTTATTACAGAAGCGAGCTTTTTTGCGATCTCCTTTAATAGGAGGTCACCCTTTGCGTAACCTATGGACTCGTTTACACTTTTGAATCTGTCGATATCCATAACTATGAAGGTTAACCGTTCTCCGGATTGAGATGAACTCTCTATAAGCCTCTGTAGCTCCTGCAGTATATGTTCCCGGGTCAGCAAACCGGTCAGGGGATCGAAAATAAGCGTATACTTTGCTTTCAGAAGCTTGGCGGTATTCCCCATGGCAAAGGATATGTCTCCGGCAATCTCCTCGAGCAGGCGTATTTCTTCTTTTCCAAAGGTGAACGGTGTGTCTGCATACAGGGTAACCGCACCTATTACCTCGTTATCCATGCTTATCGGTATGGCTGCGTATGCCTTGAAGCCGAAAGTCAGTGCCCTTCTTCTCCAGTTCAGCATCCTGGCATCGTGCTCGATGTCATCGCTTGATACGATGCGGTTTTCCCTTATTGCGGTTCCCGTGGGACTCGTGCCCCCGGGCAGGTCCGGTTGTATGGAGAATTTCAAATCTCTTATATAAGCTTCACCCTCGCCCCATAGTGCAGCAAGTCTTATCTCTTTTGTTTCCTTGTCCAGGATGCCGATCCATGCAAATTTAAACCCTCCGTCATCAACTATGATCGGACAAATACTCTCTAACAATTCGTTGATGTTATTGACTCTGATTATGAATCCATTTATCTTGCTCAGGACATTGTACAGCCTGTTCATCCTTTTTACATGTCCATAATCTTCCTTGATATCGGTGATGGGTTCGCCTGCCGGATGATCCCGGGAATATCTTGTCATATGCATCCCTCCTTTTTTTAAGAGTCGTGCACTTATGAGCAGGATATGCCAAAGCGGGAGATTTTGCAAGCATATCCCGATGGAGAAACCACGGCCAGCGTAACCGTTAAAGGGCGGTTTACGAACCGCCCCTCCGATTTTATCACCTCTCCGGCAGAGGCGAGACTACCCCTTAAAATTGTGTATGAAGCATATTAAGTTTCCTTCATTTCGAACCTCAAGTCAAACAATTGTCGAATCTCGTAGAGGCATTCCTTGAGCTGGGCTATGGGTTTTCTTTCCCATAGGTGAAGGCGAGGCAATGGGGCTGTACAACCCTTTGAGCGGTGCCGCGGCCATTATCGGTTCTCTGGCAGGCGGAGGTATCGCCGCTCTTGCAGGGTACAGGGCTGTATGGCTGCTGGCCGCTGTTTTACTCGGTACCGGGTTGTTCATAAATGTCCGATTTCTTAATACCCTTTTGACAAAAGGCAAGACGCTCCCCAATTTAAGAGGTATTTTTCAGGTTGTTGCATTTTTTTGGCCAAAGCAAGTGCGTTTATAGATCGCTTTCTTCGTTGATTTAAAATAAAAAACATGTAACTATGTGCATCAATAAAAATAGTTGAGGTTGTTCATGGAATATGAAGCGGTTATAGGACTTGAGATTCACGCACAGTTGAAGACACAGACCAAGACATTCTGTGGATGTTCGACTGTGTTTGCATTGGAGCCGAATATAAATGTATGTCCTGTGTGTCTCGGTATGCCGGGTGTACTGCCGGTGCTGAACAGAAATATTGTTTTATACGCATGCATGCTCGCAATAGCAGTGCAAGGCACTATTTCAAAAAACAGTGTTTTTGCCCGGAAAAACTATTTTTATCCTGATCTGCCAAAGGGCTATCAGATTTCCCAGTATGAACTGCCTATCAATAAAAACGGTATACTAAACATCCAGATAAACGGCACGAGCAAGGATATAAGACTCAACCGCATACACATAGAAGAAGATGCAGGAAAGCTCATGCACAATCAGGACGGAACGAGCTTCGTCGATTTTAACAGGTCGGGCATTCCGCTGGTGGAAATTGTTTCGGAGCCTGATATGTCGACACCGGACGAGGCCGTTGCGTATCTTAAAAAACTGAGGACCATACTCCTTTATCTCGGTATATGCGACGGTAATATGGAGGAAGGATCCCTCCGCTGTGATGCGAACGTTTCTGTAAGACCAAAAGGAGATACGCAGCTTGGCGTAAAAGCGGAACTGAAGAACATGAACTCTTTCAGGTTTATCCATAAAGCCCTCGACTATGAAATAAAAAGGCAGATGGACATACTGGACGACGGCGGCAGCATAGTGCAGGAAACAAGGCTATGGGATGAGACCGCAAACATATCCAGGTCGATGCGATCAAAAGAAGAGGCTCATGACTATAGATATTTTCCCGAACCGGATCTTCTTACCCTTGAAGTAAACGAAGAACTTCTGGAGGAGGCACGCAGAGGCGTTCCGGAACTGCCCGATACAAAAGCAAAACGGTTTGTTTCAGATTACAACCTCCCGCCGTATGATGCGGAGGTGCTCACAGCATCAAGAGACCTTGCGGACTATTTTGAGACCGCTGTTCGATTATTCAATAAGCCAAAGACCGTCAGCAACTGGATCATGAGCGAGATGCTGAGATTCATAAAGGACATCGATACCGGCATAAAAAGCTTCAAAGTTATGCCTCCTCAAACAGCGAGGCTCTTGGGTCTTGTCGACGATGGAACGATAAGCGGAAAGATTGCCAAAACCGTTTATGAACAGATGGTGTTGACGGGGAAAGACCCCGATGGTCTTATCAAGGAGCTCGGACTGGAGCAGATATCGGACGAACCGGCAATAAGGGATGCTATCCTGTCTATAATGGCAAAGAACAAAAAAGAGGTAGAACAGTATCGTGCCGGCAAAGACAAGGTGTTTGGGTTTTTTGTAGGGCAGGTCATGAAGGTAACTGCCGGTAAGGCAAACCCGGCCATTGTAAATGAATTATTAAAAAAATTATTAAAAGAGGAACACAAATGAAGCTAAAAAAAATCTTAACCTATTCAGGTATAACACTGATTGTAATTATCGCTATCCTGCTTGTGCTGCCTTTTGTCATCAATCTTGACAAGTACATCAATAAGATAACCGGCCCTGCAAGCAAGGCTATCGGCAGGCAGGTTTCCATAGAGCATTTGAGATTGACCATACTGACAGGTCTTGGCGTTGAATTAAGGGGCGTTGCAGTTGCAGAGAAGGCCCCTGCGAAAGCTTCTTTCGTTTCCGTCGATGACATAGATGTCGGGGTTAAATTGCTGCCGCTGCTGAGAAAAGAAATTTCCATCAGCAAGGTGATACTGACAAAACCCGAGATAAACATCAAAAGATACCCCGATGGAACCTATAATTTCTCGGATCTGCTAAAAAAACCGGAGGAAAAAACTGAGAAAAAGCCCGAAAAAATAACACAAACAACTTCTTCAGGCATACCTGAAGGATTTTCTCTCGATAAACTCGCAGTGACTGACGGGGTAATTGATATAACGAACATTGAACACGGGAAAGAACATACCTACGGGTTAAATCATATAAATCTCGGGGTATACGGTTTTAACGTTAATAAAGCGTTCAAGGTCACGCTCGGCGTTTCGTTCGATAAATTAAAGGACGCACGGCTCGATATAAACGGAGATGTCGGCCCGACCGGACAGCGGATCTCTATGGAAAAATTACCGCTTAACATAATTATCTCGTTAAAGCACATCGATATACCGTATGTATTGTCTCTTGCAGGGGTAAAAGCCCAGACAGTGAGTTCCGGCACGCTTGACGTCGAGGAGAAACTGAACTCAGGGTCTTCGGGCATCATGGATATAAACGGAAAGATAGAACTCTCGGGACTTGCCCTTACCAATGGGACGGTGAGCCCGTTTTCCATAAGCAATGACCTGGAGTTTACACCGAGGGAAATGGTTCTGAACATAAAGGATGTTACCCTTCAATCTGACGGTATTAACCTCGGGGTAAAGGGCAGCGCCGCTATTTCTACGAAAAGAGTCAACGTAAATTTTTTCTCGAGAACCTTATCGCTGGATAAGTTGATAGAGTTTTACAGCCCCATGGAAAAATCCCTGCCGAAAGAGGTAACTATCAACGGAGACGGGAGCATTACTACAACGATAAGCACGAACAGCGGCGGCATGGGAATAAACGGAAGTATCGACCTTTCAAAGGCAAAGATAACCTACCAGAAAATATTTTTTAAACCCACCTCTGTACCATTGAGTTTGTCCTATGACATCTCGAAGCACGGGGATGCCGTAGACATAAAGGATATAAAATTCATCCTTGACAGGCTCGCATTGGATGCTGCGGGAAGCGTAGTTACTTCCGGAGATATGAACGGGAACATCGGACTCCATACAAACGAGATACAGGTACAATCGCTGCAGGACGTTATTCCCATGATAAAGTCATACAATGCAGCGGGTAGTTTTGCACTCTCGGCTGCGGCTCAAGGTGCGTTCAAGAAGCCGAAGGAGCTTGCTGTCCAGGGAAGACTGCAGGTTAAAAATGTTTCGGCAGTCATTGCGTCCCTGCAAAAGCCCTTAAAGTCCCTTGACATGGATGCGTCTTTTACCCGTAACAGCATTGCATTGAAATCAATGAGTGTGCAGGTCGGACAGTCAACGATAAAAGCGAACGGCAGTATAAACGATTTTTCCGCACCACAGGGGAAGCTCGATATTACCTCGCCGTATCTGAATGTCGATGAACTCCTCCCTGAATCAAAACAGCAGAAGCACGCAGAACAGCCGAAACAGACGGAGAAGGCAAAAGCACCGGAGCAGCCTTCCCTTATTGATAAAGCGAATCTGACGGTTCTTGCACATGTTCAAAAGGGCATCGTAAAGAAAGCGGCGTTCACGGACATGAGTGCAGCGGCGAGGATCGTAAAAGGCAGCATTATTCTGGAGAAATTCAACGTAAAGACATTTTCGGGCAGTATCGCGGCAAACGGTACGGTCGGCATGAAAGGCGCCGAGCCTTACAATGTCCGGTTGAAAACAACCGGATTGAATCTCGGAGACATGTTGAATACATTCACCTCATACAAAGACGTGATGTCCGGCAGACTTGGAACGGACATTGCCCTGAACGGAAATGCGGAAGATCTCAAGCGGACGGTTTCCGGCAATGGCGTTATTACCGTAACAGACGGAGAAATAAAAACGTTCTCACTATTGTCAAAGCTTACCGACATTGCCAAGATTGCAAGCCTGGGTGCCGGCAGAACGACGAAGTTCAGCACCCTCAAACTTACCGCTGCTGTCGATCATGGGAAAGTAACTTCAAAAGACACAAAACTTTCAAGCAATGACCTTGTCGTAAGCTCGACCGGGTATTTTGATCTCGACGGAAACCTGAATTACCGGGGCATAGGAGTTTTATCGAAGCCCTTATCGGGAAGGATAGGCGGAACTACGGGACAGCTCATCAAGGATGAACATGGACAGGTCGAGATACCTTTTCTATTGACCGGCGACATAAGAAAGCCCTTACTCACCCTCGATCAGGAGGTCTTTCAGCAAAGACTCAAAGAAGCTGCAAAAAAACAGGTTATTCAGGAGCTCAACAAACAACTGAACAAGGAGCTCAATACCAACAGCCAGCTCAAGCAGATAGAACAGAATAAGAATCTGCAGGACATAAAAAACAAAGGCAGTAAAGCTCTGGAGAATTTATTCAAATGAAGATGCCGTTTTATACCATTCTGCCGAAAAAAAACCATGTACTTGTCCTGGATCAAAGACTTCTGCCTGCACAGAAGCAATACATAAAGATGAGAACATACAGAGACGCCCATGACATTATAAAGCATATGGCGGTAAGGGGCGCGCCCGCAATAGGCGTGACAGCCGCATTCGGCGTATGGCTTGGTGCAAGGTCGGTAAAAATAAAAGACCGGAAAAAATACCTGACGGTCCTTGAAAAGATGGGGAAACATCTTATAGATGCACGGCCGACTGCGCACAATTTATCATGGGCCGTCAAAAGGATGCTCGGTGTTGCAAAAACTGCAATGTCTTCGCCTGCTTCGATTACAGGAAGGCTCTCTACAGAGGCGCTTCATATATATCATGAGGATATAGAAGCGAACAAAAAGATGGGGGATTTCGGCGAAAGACTCATCAAAAATGGATGGACCGTTCTCACCCATTGCAATGCAGGTTCACTGGCGACTGCAGGATACGGCACAGCACTCGGTGTTCTGCGTTCCGCAAAAGCTTCGGGCAAAAAACTCAAGGTCTTTGCCGACGAAACAAGGCCGTTTTTGCAGGGTGCACGCCTCACTGCATGGGAACTTCTGCAGGACGGCTTTGACGTTACGCTCATTACGGACAATATGGCAGGATGGATGATGAAACAGGGACTCATACATGCCTGCATAGTCGGAGCCGACAGGATTGCAGGGAATGGGGATGTTGCGAACAAGATCGGCACCTACAGCGTTGCGGTCCTTGCTCACACGCACGGCATCCCATTTTATGTTGCTGCACCTTCATCCACGTTCGATCCGGGCATTTCATCCGGTAAGGAGATCATTATAGAAGAAAGGCCGCACAAAGAAGTTATAACCATCGCGGGTAAATCCATTGCACCCGAAGGTGTCAAAGTCATGAACCCGGCTTTCGATGTGACTCCTGCAAAATACATCACGGCAATAATAACGGAAAAAGGTGTTCTTTTCCGGCCTTACGTAAAGAGCATTAAAAAACTGTTTCAATAAGCCTCGTACAGCGGTTAACCCGAAAAATGCATTTGTAAACAGGAGAGTTTGAGCGAATGAGCAAACTTTCCTGTTACTTTTTTCTGGTTAATCTGCAAGAAGGGGACAGAGCGGCGCTTGCCACGTACGACGTTTAATGTATAATAACCACTTATGAGGCGTAAATGCATTTTTATAGCTGCAGGTGTCTTTATCCTTGCCGCAGGGTTGTTTTTTTCCTTTCCATTGCTGGAAAGGACGCTCTATATAGGTGATGTGCCGCATAAAGCAGATGCCATAATAGTACTGAGCGGCGATGCGGATCCCTATTACCTGCGCACAAAAAAAGCCATTGAGCTTTATAAACAGGGGTATGCAGATTACATAATTTTTACCGGTTATGGAACAGCAGGAGACAGCGGTGAGTTCTTATCTAAAGTAGCTGCACATTATGGTATCCAGAAGAAAGTAATCCTCATAGAGCCTTATGCGAGGAGCACGTATGAGAATTTTTTTTTCTCGAAGCCTATAGTCTTAAAACACGGATTTCAATCGATTTTGATCGTAACGTCGCCCTACCATCAGCTCAGGTCGTACCTTGTTGCAAAAAATGTTTTTAAAGGCACAGGTATCGAAATCTATAATTGTTCGTCTTATAAACCCGGGATATCTCAGGAGGGCATGGGTTTCCGCATAAAGGATGCAAGATTCATAATGATGGAATATTTTAAGCTGATAGGCTATTACATGCTGGGAAGGATATAATATGTGCGGCATAGCCGGTATTGTACAGTTCGACGGGAAAAAGATCGATAAAAAGGCCCTTGAAGATGCAACGAACAAGCTGGTCCACCGGGGCCCGGATGCAAACGGCATTTATATCGACAACCAGAGCATCCCATGCGTCGGATTCGGGCACAGAAGGCTTTCAATCATAGATCTTTCATCATCGGCAAATCAGCCCATGACCAACGAGAGAAGAGATGTATGGGTTATTTTTAATGGAGAGATATATAACTTTGTAAAACTCAGGGAACGGCTGAAACAGAATTATCGTTTCGTTACGAACAGCGATACGGAAGTCATCGTACACCTTTACGAACAGTATGGCGAGGATTCAATCGCAATGCTTGACGGTATGTTCGCCATTGCCATCTATGATCAGAAACAGCATAAAATTATACTCGCACGAGACAGGGTCGGCAAAAAACCTCTGTACTATTATCACGACGCAAAGCGCCTGCTGTTCGCATCCGAGATAAAAGCAATCCTTTCACTGCTTCCGGATCAGGAGATCAATATCAACGAACAGGCACTGCCGTTTTATCTGGTGTATGGATATGCTCAGCCGCCGCAGACCTTTTATAAAGGTATCGCTAAATTAGAGCCGGCTCATTATGCTGTTTACACACACGCGGGAGAGGTCGAGACCAGGAATTACTGGCATCTGAAAGAACATATAATCAACACCGCGGTGGACGACGATCAGTATTCCAAAGACGATCCCTTGCTTCGTCTAAAATTTACCGATGCCGTACAGAAAAGGCTCATCTCGGATGTCCCGCTTGGCACGTTCCTGAGCGGGGGGATCGATTCGAGCATCATAACGGGCATTATGAGCAGGCTCATGTCCAGCCCGGTGAAAACATTTTCAATAGGTTTTTCTGAGGATCCGCGTTATGATGAAACAAGATATGCAAACATCGTTGCCAAAAAGTATGCCACAGAACACCATGTTTTTATCGTTACACCGAAGGCCATAGATCTCATAGATAAACTCATATATCATTATGATGAGCCTTTTGGAGATGCATCGGCAATACCGACCTACATCGTATCGAACCTGACAAGACAGCATGTTACCGTTGCCCTGAACGGAGATGGAGGGGATGAACTTTTCGCTGGCTATACGAGATTTACGGCAAGCAGATTCGCGGAAATGATCCCTGCGTCTCTCCGCAGGTTTCTCGCAGGCACGGCGGGGCTCATACCCAATTTTAAATCAGAAAGGAATGCCTTGTCAAAAGCAAAGAGGTTCTTGAAGGCACTGAACAAACCTCTTATTGCGAGGTATATAAACTGGATATCATATATTCAGCTTGAAAATCTTGAACAATTCCTTAACCCGTCCCTGCATGCCCCGTCGGGCGACGATGATTACGAAGAAAGGATGCTTTCGTACTTTACTTCGCAGCTTGAGGGTATGGAGAAGACTTCCGTATTGACACAGCTGCTCTATCTTAATTTCAAAACATATCTGCCGGATGACCTTTTGGTCAAGATGGACAGGATGTCCATGGCGAACAGTCTGGAAGGCAGGTCCCCGTTCCTCGATACCGGGCTCATTGAATATGCATTTACAATACCGGACCATTTAAAGCTAAATGGCTTGCAAACAAAAGCTGACCTGAAGTACACCTTTAGAGACATTTTGCCGCATGAGTTAATGCACAGAGGCAAGATGGGATTCGGGGTGCCGCTTGGAGCATGGTTCAGGGGCAACCTGAGGTCCTATCTCGAAGAACATATAGTGGCAGGCAGCCCGGAGATCAATGCATACCTGAACGCGGGTGAAGTAAAACGCATATTTGACGAGCATCAGAACGAGGTCAGGGATCACGGTCTAAAGCTATGGCTGTTTCTGACACTGGAACTGTGGCTCAGAGGAATGAAGACCGGTAAATGGAAAGGATAAGCAGTATGATTAAACAATTAGACCTCACGGAACATTATCGCAAACTGAATGAAGAGATCTTACAGAAGGTGAAACAGGTTTTCGAGACCCAGCAGTTTGTGCTCGGTAATTTTGTCAATGAATTTGAAAAAGCGTGCGAGTCGTACCTCGGCATAAAACATGCCGTTGCTGTTGCATCAGGTTCCGATGCACTGTATCTGTCCCTTTTAGCCGTCGGCATTAAAAAAGGAGACAGGGTAATAACGACGCCGTTTACATTCTTTGCAACCGCATCTGCTATCACTCGGCTTGGTGCTGATCCTGTGTTCGTGGATATAGAGCCCGGCACCTTTAACCTGTCCGTACCCATGGTCGAGCAAGCCCTGAAAAGACACCGCACGGTAAAGGCAATCCTGCCTGTCCACCTGTACGGAAGGAGCGCTGACATGCAGGGCATTATGAAACTTGCGAAAAAGTACGGTGTGCAGGTCATAGAGGATGCTGCTCAGGCTTTCGGTGCACGATGCATATATAATAATGAATATAAAAAGGCCGGCACGATCGGTGATATGGGATGTTTTTCTTTTTATCCGACCAAGAACCTCGGGGGTGCGGGTGATGGCGGCATGGTTGTCACGAACGATGATAAGCTTGCCGGAATGCTGCGTGTATTGAGGGTGCATGGATCCCCGGAAAGATATGTACATAAGTATCCCGGCATTAACAGCAGAATGGACGGCCTGCAGGCTGCCGTACTGTCGATAAAACTTAATCATATAGAGCAATGGAACCACACAAGGATGGAGCTCGCAAAACGGTATAACGAATACTTCACCGGCACGGGGCTGCAAAACAGGATTGTTCTTCCCGGAGTACCTGACGACATGACCCACATATTCCATCAATACACGGTGCGTGTGAAAAACAGGGACAAGGTAAGGGACGCATTGAAACAGGAAGGAGTTGGAACAGAGGTCTACTATCCCATACCGCTTCACCTCCAGCCGGTTTTTCGATATCTCCGGTATAAAAAGGGCAGTCTGAAACAGTCGGAGCTCGCCGCAAAACAGGTGTTAAGCCTTCCCATGTACCCTGAGTTATCGGTAGAACAGCAGAAACAGGTTGTGGACAAGATGGAGCAGTGCCTGTTATAGACTGAAGAATGACGGAAGAGCGGGGTAATTTATGTCTTATGAAAAGCGTATAAAAGAATTGGAAAGGATGAATGAGGAGGCCGAGCTTGGCGGCGGTGAGCAGCGCATCGAGAAACAGCACCAGGCCGGCAAGCTTACCGCACGGGAGCGCATCGACATACTGCTCGACAAGGGAAGCTTTGTAGAACTCGATAAGTTTGTAATGCACCGGGCGATTGATTTCAACATGGACAAGCAGAAGTATCTCGGCGACGGCGTGGTTACAGGTTACGGCACGATCGACGGCAGGCTTGTCTATGTGTTTTCGCAGGACTTCACCGTATTCGGCGGCTCATTATCAGGGGCTTACGCAAAGAAAATCTGCAAGATTATGGACCTTGCTTTAAAAAACGGCGCGCCTGTCATCGGACTCAATGATTCCGGCGGTGCACGGATCCAGGAGGGGGTTGAAAGCCTCGCAGGCTATGCCGATATATTTTTGCGCAACGTGCTGGTTTCAGGCGTTGTTCCCCAGCTCTCGGCGGTCATGGGACCATGCGCCGGCGGGGCTGTCTACTCGCCAGCAATAACGGATTTTATCTTTATGACAAAAGGCACGAGCTACATGTTCGTAACAGGTCCTGATGTCGTAAAATCGGTAACGCATGAAGAGGTGACAAAGGAACAACTCGGCGGTGCAATGACCCATGCCACGAAGAGCGGTATCGCACACTTTGTCTTCGATAATGACGAAGAATGCCTGATCGGGTTAAGAGAACTTGTAGGGTTCATACCCTCGAACAATCTCGATGATCCTCCTTACAAGGAAACATCGGACCCGGCAGATCGCCTGTCACCCGAGCTTGACAACCTGATTCCGGACCAGCCCAATAAACCTTATGATATGAAAGAGTTGATATTTGCTACGGTGGACGACGGGTATTTCCTCGAGGTCCATGAGACGTATGCACCCAATATTGTTGTCGGCTTTGCAAAGTATGGGGGTATGTCTGCCGGTATTATTGCAAACCAGCCGGCGTATCTTGCAGGTACCCTGGACATAGATGCCTCTGTAAAAGGGGCACGGTTTGTAAGATTTTGCGATGCATTCAACATCCCGCTGATCACGCTTGAAGACGTGCCGGGATTTTTACCGGGAACAGTCCAGGAGCATGGAGGCATAATAAGGCAGGGTGCTAAACTGCTTTATGCCTTTGCAGAGGCAACAGTGCCGAAGATAACCATTATTACAAGAAAAGCATACGGCGGTGCGTATGACGTTATGTCGAGCAAGCACATAAGAGCCGATATCAATTACGCATACCCTAGCGCTGAGATCGCGGTCATGGGACCTGACGGTGCCGTTAATATTATCTTTAGAAAAGAGCTCGATGCAGCAAACGATCCGGAGGCAAAGCGTACACAACTCACGGAAGAATACAGGGAGAAATTTGCATCTCCATGGAAGGCTGCAGAGCTCGGCTATATAGATGAGATTATAAAACCGTCTGCCACAAGGTTCAAGATCATTTCAGCCCTGCGGATGCTGAAAAACAAGACCGATACCAACCCGAAGAAAAAACACGGGAACATACCGCTTTAGGCGAAAGGATAAATTCTAAATTTGAAAACCTAATTTCTAAACAATATCAAAATTAGAAATTTTAAAGAATTTGAAGTGTTTTAATTTTATGCTCCACTTTGTTTAGCAGTCAGACATTCGGGATTAGAAATTTAAAGGGAAATATGTTTAAAAAAATACTCATAGCAAACCGTTCCGAGATAGCAGTAAGGATTATCCGTGCATGTCACGAGATGAACATAGAGGCAGTCGCCGTTTATTCCGATGCCGACAGGAACGCCCTGCATGTAAGAATGGCCGACGAGGCGTATTATCTGGGACATTCACAGCCTTCCGAAAGCTACCTGAACATGGACAAGATCATCGGTATTGCTCGAGCCTGCTCGGCAGACGCAATTCACCCGGGGTACGGTTTCCTTGCAGAAAACACGGTATTTGCGAAAAAAATCTCGGACAGCGGAATTGTATTCATAGGTCCCTCTCCGGAATCCGTAAAGGCAATGGGCGATAAGATCAGTGCAAGAAGGCTTGCAAAAAGTGCAGGGGTTACCATCGTACCCGGCACCATCGATCCTGTTCCGGACGTGAAGACTGCCAAAAAGATAACAGATGAAATAGGCTACCCTGTCATGATAAAGGCCGTAAGCGGCGGCGGCGGTAAAGGCATGAGGCTCGTCGAAGAGGAAAAGTCCCTTGCATCTGCATTCGAACGGGCGTCTTCAGAGGCTCTGTCGGCTTTCGGGGACGGCTCACTTTACATAGAGAAGTTTATCAGGGACCCACGGCATATCGAGTTTCAGATACTCGGTGACCGGCAGGGCACTGTGATTCACCTCAACGAAAGAGAATGTTCCATACAGAGAAAGCATCAGAAGCTCATCGAAGAAAGCCCATCCCCTGTCATGAATGCTGAAAAGCGGGCAAAGGTCGGTGCCATGGCAGTATCGGCTGCAAAGGCTGCAGGATATTACAATGCCGGGACCATTGAATTCATAATGGACGAACACGGCGAACTGTACTTCATGGAGATGAACACAAGATTACAGGTTGAACATCCGGTAACCGAACTCGTCACAGGTATCGATATTGTAAAAGAACAGATCAGGATAGCACATGGAGATAAGCTCGCTTTCAAACAGTCTGACATAACGCTGTCAGGCAGTGCTATTGAATGCAGGATTGTTGCAGAGGATCCGGCAAGTGATTTCGCGCCTACACCGGGTAAGATCGCATACCTGAGAGAACCCCAGGGTGCCGGCATACGCGTCGACAGCGGGGTATATGAAGGCTTTGACGTCCCCGGCTGGTATGATTCTCTGATAACCAAGATCCAGTCCCATGGCAAAAACAGGCAGGAAGCCATCGATAGAATGCTCAGGGCGTTCAGCGAATACAGGATTGTAGGCATTTCAACGACCATACCGCTTTACCAATGGCTGCTTAAACACCAAAGATTTGTGAACGGGGATATAAACACAGGTTTTCTTGATCAGGAAATGAACGGCTTCGTCAAGGACGCTTCCCCACTATGGGTTATGGCAGCGATTGCAAGTTCCCTGCCCGGTATAACAGGGAAGGACAATCATGAAAACACCGGGACACACAGTCAGGGAGACAATGCATCAAAATGGAAGACGGCCGGAAGGCTGAATAACCTGCGGTAGTCCCGCGTAGTTTGCTTTATCCGTTTCTTTGGAAACTTTTGCCCGGAAATGTATGGATTGCAAAGGCCGCGGCCCCCACTACCCCGGCATCCCTTTGCAGTTCCGCATGGACGACCTTCAGTTTTTTGCTTGCAGTACCGAGGGCGCGGCTGCGTACGCCGCGGTCTATGATGCTTACGAGCTCGGGAAGTCCTTCTATGACGCCGCCCCCGAGGATCAATACGCAGGGATTGAATGCATTGACCAGTCCTGTCATTCCTGCAACGAGTGCGTTTGATACATTTTTAACGATCTCCGAGGCAAGTGCATCGTTTTGATGCGCGGCCATAGAAACAATTTTAGCTGATATCGCTTTTTTGTCCCCGTGTGCAAGTCTTAACATGACCGCCCCTGCCGTCCGGTCGCGTGCAACCGCTTCCTGTGCATCCCTTGCTATGGCCCACCCTCCTGCGAGAGACTCGAGGCATCCGTGATTCGAACAGTGGCAGGGAGGACCGTTCAGATCGATGGTTATGTGACCTATCTCGCCTGCCGTGTTGCTGCATCCTTCAAGCATTCTTCCGTTGCATACAATACCTCCGCCCACGCCGGTACCTACAAAAACGCACACAAGGTCATGGTATCCCCTGCCTGCGCCATAGAGCCACTCACCCCATGCAGCAGCACGGACATCATTGGTAACCGCAACGGGCAGCCCGAGCTCCTGCGCAAGATCATCCTGAAGCGGCACATTATGCCAGTCTAAATTCGGCGAGAAAATAACCATACCGTTTGACGGGTCTATCTGCCCAGCCATGCCCACGCCCACGCCTGCGGGTTTGCGGTCTGCAGTTTTAATGAGCTTCCTGACAACCTGTATGATTTCCGGCCCGACCTTGTCATAACCGCCTGTAGCGTTCATAGTGAACATGAGGCGGTTCATGAGCCTTCCTTGTCCGTCAACTCCTGCCACCTCGATCTTTGTGGCGCCGAAATCGATACCTATTGCCCATGTGTTCTCCGGCATAATGCGCCTCCTATAATGATTTATACCGCGGTAGTATAATAAATTTGTTTCTGCCCTTCAATAACATAATTACCGTAATCCTGGAACTACAATAAAGTGAATGAAAAACATAATTGAAGCGTATGTGCAAAAATGTTTATATTTGTCAGGCATAAAAGAGGCGGTTTCGTCTAAGGAGGATTATGGTATGATTCGTGCTTTTTATAAACCTCAAAAATAAGGAGGAAACAGAGAAAACCGCAGATAGTAAAACACTTGATTTTTTATTATCGCTTAATATACTCACTTGTTATGTTAAATTATATAAGAAAATACACGGGTAATTGGGGCTTGAAGGTGATCTATTTCGTAGTAGCCATAACCTTTCTCGGAGGGTTTGGAGGCATATTCGGTATTGCAAGGAGCTGCGGCACGGGCATATCGGAAGGCACGGTAGCCATAGTAAACCGCAAAGCCATATCAACCGATAGTTTTAACAGCACGTACAAGATTGCACTGAATAACTATAGCAAGGAGTTTAAAGGCGGGTTAACGCCTGAACTCATTGCATCCATGAATATTCCCGCTCTGGTATTAAACAACCTTATATCGGACGAGGTTGCGGTACAGCAGGCGCATGACATAGGGTTTATGGTAACAAGCGATGAATTAAGGGACCAGATATCCCATCTTTCCTCTTTTCTCAACAAAGAACACCAGTTTGATCCGAGAATATACTACACAGTGCTGAGGGACAATAATATAACCCCCGATAATTTTCAGCAGAATGTCAAACAGAGCATACTGACATTAAAATTAAAAAAACTTTTCTTCGATGGTATTTTTCTCAGCGACAATGAAGTAAAAATGCTGGACACAATCGAGAATCCGTCGAAATCTGCAGGGATGCCCGGGAATGCCGCGCACACAGGCATGCAGTTGAAGTACGATGTGGCTCAATCCGCATACAGCTCGTGGATACAGGGGCTTGTCGATGATGCAAGGACAAACGGAAGGATAGAAATAAATAAAACTCTGCTCGCAAAATTCACACAGGTTTCCGAGTAAGTCCGTCTGTTTTGAATAAGAAACTATCATGAGTAACAATACCGATACAGCTACATCCTCACAACTTCCCCATGAATTGAGAAGGGACATTACCGTATGGGGCTCGTACATGTGGGGGTATGCAGATGTCGGTGCCGATATCTATGCCGCACTCGGACTTGTCATAGCTGCGGCCCAGGGGGCAGCGAGTCTTGCATTCGCAGCAGCAGGCATCGTTTATATCATGATAGGTTTTGCCTACACAGAGCTTGCGGCAACCTATCCTGTTGCCGGAGGAGGACATTACTTTGCTCTGCGCGGGCTCGGAGATTTCTGGGGTTTTGTGACAGGGACAGCACTCCTGCTCGATTACACTATCGATATTGCCCTGTTTTCCGTAGCATCAGCGGGTTATGTAAATTTCTTTTTACCTTATTTCGGCATAGAACCGGCGCATTTTATCTTTACCCTGCGAACGCTTCAAATAAATTATCTGTGGCTTACCGAATCTTTCTTTTTCATACTTTTTCTGATATGGCTGAACATCCTCGGCATAAAAGAATCGTCGCTCTTTAACGAACTGATCGGAGCTTTTGATATTACCTTAGAGTCTTCTGTCATAGTCTTTGGATTTTTATTCGCATGGAAACCAGAATTCCTCATTCAACAGTGGCAAACATCGTTTCCCACGTTACATAATTTTATGTATGGCTCATCGCTCGGGATCATCTCATTCGTAGGATTGGAATCCATTTCGCAGGCAGCGCAGGAAACGAAAAGACCTGCAACGATTATACCCCGCACATCCGTAACCCTGATCTTTACCGTGTTTATCTTTGCAACTGCATTCTCCACGTTAAGCCTCGGGGTGCTGCCGTGGCAGACCTTTGCACAGCATATAGGCGATCCCATAGCAACGCTTGCGCATGCAATACCTTATATAGGATTACTTGCAGGCCCTGTCACAGCGCTGCTTGGTGCCACAATCCTTCTGATTTCGGCAAACTCAGGCGTTATGAGCGCATCACGGCTCACCTATTCAATGAGTGAATTCGGTCTTATTACGAAGTGGTTCGACAAGGTGAATCATAAATACAGAACACCGGTGAGGACAATCGTGGTTTTTTCAGGCATAGGTATTCTTGAAATGCTGCTGTCATTCTTAACACCGCAGGCTATGGACACGCTCGGCAATATGTATGCATTCGGAGCAACACTGGGATATCTTATTGTTTTTGTCGCTTTGATCAGACTCCGTTTTTCCGACCCTTATACGCCGAGGCCTTATAAAATGCCGTTAAACGTAAAAATTCATTACAAAGACAGAATCGTCGATTTTCCCGTACTTGGCATTCTGGGATTCCTTGGTGTCGGTATGGTGCTGTTCGAGGTCATACTCACGCATAAGATTGGAAGGATAGCCGGTCCTGCATGGGTATTGCTCGGCATTCTTTATTACCTTTATTTCAGGAAAAAGAACAAAATGCCCCTGACAAAAAGCCTCGAACGGAACTGGGAGGCACACCAGATGGATGTCCTCATATCCGCAGAGGAGTTCGATCTCGCAGAGGAGTACAGGATTGCACTCAAAGAACGGGATGAAAAGCTGAAAAAAAATGCACAAATTAAAACTAACGGATAAGATTAAAACCATAAACAGCGGACTGTTTATCTTGTTCGGTATACTCATCATAATACGGTCGGCCGGTCTGACGGGAGGAATTCGTCTGTGGTTCCCGTTCCTTATCGGCATGAGCTTTATAGGTTTCGGCATATACAGGATCAGGTTTATCTTAAAATATTTAAGAGGCGGACAATGATTCAGTCGACACTTGGCGTCATCATTTCAGTGCTGTTCCTCACATCCATTGTATCCCTTCTCTGGTGGATGCTCCATGTCCCCCCTATGATTACCCAGGTAGTTGCACGGGCACACAGGGAGGTAGAGGCATTGAAAAACATACTGGTGCCGACGCAGGGTATGTCTTACTCCGAGAGAGGGGTCGAGCTCGCATGCAGGCTCGGGACCGAGCAGAATGCCACGCTCATATTTGCTTATGTCATCGAAGTGCCGAGGACCCTGCCCTTGAATGCGGTCATGGAAGAAGAAGACAAAAAGGCGAAAGATGCAATTCAGCACGCAGAAGAACTCGCATCCTTGCACAAGATGAAGAGCATCTCCCTTGTCGTGCGAGCGCGATCAGCGGGAGAGGAGATCGTAAAGACCGCAAAGGAACAGGATGCGGATGTCATCGTCATGGGGATACGGCAGCATATAGGACTGAAAGAAGATATTCTGGGCAGGACATCGGACACCGTACTGCGGAAAGCACCCTGTGAGGTGATTATAGAAAAATTACCCGTGGAGGAAACGTAAATGAGAATAGTTATCATAGGTTCAGGCAGGCTTGGCTCAAAACTGGTAAGCGTATTTGTCAAAAGGGAAGACAGTGTGCTGGTAGTGGATGAGAACGAAAGTAAGTTTATGTACATAGATAATAAAAAGGGCGTCGAATTCCTCGTAGGAAACAGCATAGACGAGGATGTCATAAGGCAGATTTTAAAGAAACCTGCGGACATCGTGCTTGTCGTTACCGGTAATGACTACACGAACATAACGATCGCACAGAAGATAAAGCTTATAGACAGGACCATAAGGGTCATTCCGCGTTTATTCGATATAAACCTTGCGGCAGTTTATACCGAGTTCGGCATCGAAATATTATGTCCGACAAGCCTTACCATCGATGCACTTCTTAAAATGCCGGGTATTGCATAGGAGGAAAGATGTATATTATAATAGTCGGAGCCAGCAAAGCAGGTATAAATCTTGCCAAGACGCTGCTCTCTGCGAATCATGAGGTAACCCTGATAGATCAGGACAAGTCAAAGGTCACCGCACTTGCAGAAGCATTCGGTGATGCAGTAATGCTCGGCAACGGTGCGAATGCATCCGTCCTCAAGGCAGCAGGCGCAAACAGGGCCGATGTGATAGTCGCCGTCACTGGGGACGATGCGACAAACCTTGTCGTGTGTCAGCTTACAAAGCTGATGTTTATGACACCGAGGACCATCTCGAGGGTGTCGGAC
Organism: bacterium; assembly: GCA_037439545.1. Taxonomy (GTDB): domain Bacteria; phylum JAMCPX01; class JAMCPX01; order JAMCPX01; family JAMCPX01; genus JAMCVD01. The sequence goes on along the minus strand of JBBIVV010000005.1, from coordinate 12,793 downwards.
CCTGCCAACGAAACGCTCTTTCAGAGCATCGGCGTGGACGCAACGATCAACTCCACGAGAATACTCAACTACCTTATCGAAGAGCAGGTGCAGGCAGGCGATGTCGTCGTTCCGCTGTTCCCGCTTAAAGGCGGTAATGTAGAGCTCGTACAGGTGGATGTCCAGAAAGGCTCCAGCGTCATTAATAAGAAGATAAAAGATCTCGCATTGCCGGAGGGCGTCATCATCGTTTCAATTTATAGGGGAGAGGAAACAATTATTCCGAAAGGCGAAACAATCTTCAAGCAGGATGACGAGGTAATTGCAATCGTCAAGAAAGAACACATAGATAAAATCCAACAGCTGTTCAAAACAGCCTGACCCCGAAAAACCATATTCGTATATTATATTGACAATACTATTCATATCTATATATCTCATGGATATGAATAGTTTAAAGATATTTTTTTGTTTCATGCTGCTGAGCGTCTGTGCCCATGCAGAGGACAAAGAGCACCTTTTGCTTATTCTCGATCCCGGCTCCGACCGCAGGCTGCTTCAGCTCAAAGATGGTTTGGCTCTGGCACTGACAGATACGACAATAATCCTGTATACGCAGGAAAAGCAATTCAGGGATTATGATATGACCCGCACTGAAGCCGGACTTTCTCATGCCCGGGAGGCTTACGAATTCTTGAGGTTCGATGAATCTATAGGTTATCTGAATAAAATTGTCGCGGAATTAAAAAACAATGCCGATTCGGATAACGTCATGGATGTTTTAAGGGAAGCTTATCTGTATCTTGCAATGGATTATCTTGCACTTGACAAAGAGACGGATGCGGCGCAAGCCATAGACGAGTATCTGTGTGTCGCAGGACAATCGAGCCCAGATCCCGTACTATATCCCCCGAACCTCGTGAGTTTAGTCGACAGGCAAAAAATAAAAAATGCCATAAATATATCGACCATAACCGTGACGACCACGCCCTCCGGCGCTGCGGTGTTCATAGACGGGGACAGGGCAGGCAACTCGCCCGTAAGTGTTCAGGAGTACGCAGGTGCGCACTTTATAAGAATCAGCAGACAGGCATATAGAACAAAGAAGGCAGTATTCAAGGTAAGCAATGACACCACGGCAATTAATTTCGATCTCCTTCCCGATCCGGTTGCAGCAGAGGACATGATTTTTCAAAAAGAACAGATGATCGGTATGCTCAACGCATATAAGGCGGATCGGATCGTGATGGTATCGAGCGATGACACCACACAGGCACACCGGATAACGGTATCGACCGTAACTGCGCGTACGCTTACACCATCATCGGCCTCTTTTATCTATACCGGGGAAAAACAAGCTGTCGGTGAAATTATGAGGTTTATACAACCTGCCGCAGGCGCACATGCCTCATACAAAACGCTCCCTCTATTTACGGATGCGGATAAAGAGCACACACAGCAAAAAAACTCCTCATGGTATGAAAATAAATGGCTCTGGACAGCAGGTGCGGCACTTATTGCCGGAGGTCTTGTTTTCGCCGGCCTTGCCGAAGATCGTAAATCATCTTCAACCACAGGGAGTATAGCGGTAAGATGGTGATAGTATGGAAGAAAAACTACAGAATGAAAAAACGATTCTTTTGCCTTCCCCGGATCATGACGACAAGAGCGAACCCGTGCGTGCAGGCCGGATGCGCAGCGGGCAGAAAAGCGTCAATAGTGATGATAAGGTTAAACCCGTCAGGAAGCTGCGGCTGCTTTTAGTACTTTTACTGCTGATAAGTTCAGGCACGGTTCTGTATCTTTTATATACATACAAGGAACAGAAGACGCTTACCGCGGAGTTACAATCAGCCCTGCAAAACAACAGGACAGAGCAAGCCCACAGGATATTGAAAATCATGGAACAGCACCGGTATACCTCTGAAGATATCGCAGCTTTCAGCACGCAGCTTTCGAGGCAAGACAGGCTTAAAGATTTATGGGACAAAACACAACAGATGTACAATCTCGGTATGCTGACACAGGCATACAATGCCGTTCAGCCGTTTACGTTAAACACCTCATACCATGACAGGGCTGTTGTAATGATCGGACAAATAGAAGAGCAGCGGGCAAAAGGCATTATCCAGACCGCGACGACCATGTATACGAGCGGCAATAAAAAGCAGGCAGAGCAGCTTTTGAACTATGTTCTTGCAACAGACCCGGGAAATAAAAACGCTCTCAACATACTAAAAATGCTCAGGACTGACGAGGCAGCAAACCCTGCTCCGAAACATACCCGTACGAAAATACAGACGCGGTTGACAGGAGACGAAGCGTATAAAAAAGGACAATTAAATTCAGCGATGAAGTTATGGTCTGAAAGTCACACAACGGAAAACCAGAGAAAGATCGTTCTTGCAGGCACTATTAATAAATACCTTAATCTTGGTACAAAGGCTTGTGATAAACGGGATTATGCTTCTGCTGCATCATTGCTGGGAAAAGCCGAAGGATTCGCTGCCCTGCTCAAAAATAGCGGGGTCAGTGATCCTGCAATGGAGCATAAGATTCATGTCTATCTCGGACTATCCTACGGCATGCTCGGTACCCGGGCATTGTCAGGACATGCATACAAATATGCACGACAATACTTCGAGAAATCACTCGATTATGATCCTGAAAATCAAGAGGCCCTCAGAGGTTTTTCTACTCTGAATGATCAGGCGGTCAAACTTTACAAAAAGGCTTATACACTTTCTTCGGCGAATAAATCAGAGGCGTGCAGACTGTATAAGGAAGCGGGCATGATTGCCCGAAAGGATGCGGATGTATATAAAAAGATTAAAAAGCAGAGCACAGCCTGCGAGCAGTGACTTTAGTCTCAGGCTTATGACGGCACATTCGGCTTTTGCGAGGTTCAGGGGACTGATGTTCAGACGCAGTATGCCTCCTGATTGCGCATGCCTTATAGCACCGTGTAATTGGATACACAGCATGTTCATGCTTTTCAGCATCGATGCGGTATTTCTGAATAAAGAAATGGAAGTCGTCGCCATAAAGCACCTGAATCCCTTTCACCTGTCCATGCCCGTAAAAAAGGCACAGTGTGTCCTTGAAATGAACGCCGGTCTGTCTGCGCACTACAACATCCTTGCGGGAGACAGGTTTATCATCGATGGATAAGAACAGCATCGGCAGGTACAGGCTCGTCAGGCACATAGCGAGCGGAGGCATGGCCGATATTTACAGGGCAATCATGACAGGCCCGCATAATTTTGAAAAGCTCGTCGCACTGAAAATGATCCATGAACAATTGACCTGTGATCCGGCTTTTGTAACGATGTTTACGGATGAGGCGCGGATCAGTGCACGGCTCGTGCATCCGAATATCGTTCAGATAACGGACTTCGGCGAAATAGATAAAAGACTGTACATAGCAATGGAATATGTCGACGGCGTCGACCTTTCCCGGTTTATCAAACTGATGATGAACAATAACATCCATCCTCAGTTAGAGCTGTCCGTCCATATCATTATGGAAATATTAAATGCCCTTGAATATACCTGCAGTCTGAAGGATACGCACGGAGAACCATTCTGCATCGTACACAGGGACATCACGCCCCAAAACATACTGCTGTCATACGACGGAGACGTCAAACTCACGGACTTCGGCATTGCAAAGGTAAGAGGTTCAATAGCAACGACGACTGCCGGGACATTAAAAGGCAAAATCAGATACATGTCTCCGGAACAGGCAAGGGGCGAGGAGGTTGACCACCGGAGCGATCTCTATTCAATAGCCCTGGTCCTGTATGAACTGATTACGCACAAACAGGCATACCAGGGTGGCACCGACATGATGCTTTTGAAACAGGTTCAATCCTCAAGCATAGAATATACCCCCTTACAGCTCAATCCCGCGATCCCTTATGGACTTGATGCCGTTGTGATGAAAGCATTATCCTCTGAACCTGACGGCAGATTTTACGAGCCAGACGCTTTAAAAAAAGCACTCGGGCAATACGTGCAGAACGGTGCATCGGCAAAAAGCTTACTTTCGGAATATCTGAAGAGATTGCTCAAGGATCAAATGCAGGAAGACAGAAGCGGCATACATAGTATCGCGGATAACAATCATGACAAAAAGAAGATCACTACGCCGGCGTATACGGCAGGGATTGTGTGCATGGTAATTTTCATGATAAGCATAACAGCATCCGTTCACTATAAAAAAACGGAGAAGAAAATACCGGCTTTATCACCAGCCGCAACAGATTCAGGCATGAGCATTCCGGCTGGTATACCTCACACGATATCTGCAATGCCCGTTCCAAGGGAACGGCGAGTCCCTGAACAGAAGCAGTCTGTTCCCCATGCAAATGCAGTCCTCGTCATCAACGCGATACCATGGGCGGATGTTTATATAGTGAATAAAACCACCGAACGGTTTGCAGGCACAACACCGGTAAAGTTCCTGAAGCTCTCAGCCGGCAGCCATGCACTTGTTTTTAAAAACAGGATATACGGAACGAAGGTGGTAAAGATTAAGGTTTCATCGGGCGAGAAAAAAACCGTCGTACTGAAATACGATCAAGCTACCAAAAAATTTACCCGGACAATCAGATAATCCCGGCAAGATTTTAAGTCCCATGCCTTCTAAGCAGGCGTGCTCTTCTCCCTTTTTTTTATGAATGCCCGTGAGAGGAGTATACCTGTTTCGTAGAGAAGGATCAAAGGTACTGCAATCAGTGTTTGATTGAACACATCCGGACTGGGGCTCAGAATAGCCCCGAGAATAAAGGCGCCGACAATGGCAAATTTTCTCTTTTCAGCGAGTCCCTTCGGTGTAAGGATGCCCATTGCCACCAGTATCAACATGGCAAACGGAAGTTCGAATATTATGCCGAAAGACAGTATGAATTGGAGGCAGAAATCCACGTATTGGCCGACACTTATCATGGGGACAAGATTCGCAGCCCCATAATTGAGAAGAAATTGCATGGCAAAGGGCAGTATAATAATAAAGCTAAAGGCGCCCCCGATTAAGAAGGATACGCCTGCCGAAACAACGAACAACCGCACATAATTTTTTTCATTCGGATAGAGACCAGGCTTGATGAAAAGCCACAGCTCATAAAAAACAAACGGCAGGGTTGCGATGAAACCGGCGATTAAACCGAGTTTCAGGTTTGTCCATATTGCTTCGACGGGCGTAATAAAAACCAATTTTATCGGATGGGCAGTGCTTATAAATTGTACATAAGGCTTGTGCAGAGACACCTCAAGACTCTGCCTTAAGGGAAGCTCAACGAGATCCAGCAGGTAATTCGAAAAATAGAAGCCTACCGTTGCACCGACGGCTATAAATATGATTGATCTGATCAGGCGTTTTCTCAGTTCTTCTATATGGTCCCAAAAGGTATTTTTATTTTCCATGCATCTGCCTTTTCCCGGGATTATTTATGGTTATCTTCAAGGTTATATTTTTTTATTTTATTGTAAAGGGTCGTCCTGTCGATACCGAGTATCTGGGCTGAAACGCTTATGTTCCAGCTATTGTTCTTCAATACCGATGCTATATGGTTTCTCTCCATAGTCTCAAGAGACAGGGTATCGGTCTTGCCTGTGTCTTCGGTTTTTTTACCGAGACACGGGCCTATTTCATTTATTGTAATTATATCGCTTTTTGCAAGGACAACCCCTCGTTCTATCACATTCTTGAGCTCTCTTATATTGCCCGGCCAGCCGTACTGCATGAACATTGACAGGGCATCTTCATTTACTTTTTTCACGGATTTACCCGTTTCCACATTGAATTTCTCTATCAACTGTTCCACGAGCAATGGAATGTCTTCAGGCTTTTCTCTCAAAGGAGGGATGTCGATGGTTATAACATTTAGCCTATAATAGAGGTCTTCCCTGAAGGTATTGTTCTCAATGGACTTCTTCAGGTCCCTGTTTGTTGCGGATATAACCCTCACATCGACGGGGATGGGGACTGTGCTGCCAATACGCATGATCTCCTTTGTCTCAAGGACACGGAGCAGGTCCATCTGTAATTTCTGGCTTATGTCGCCTATTTCATCCAGAAAAATCGTTCCTTTATCTGCAACCTCGAACACGCCTTTGACCGCGTTTGTGGCACCCGTGAACGAGCCCTTTTCATGACCGAACAATTCGCTCTCCAGCAATGTCTCTGTGAGAGACGCACACGATACAGGCATAAAAGGCCTGTCCTTTCTGAGACTCTCGGCGTGGAGTGCCCTTGCTATGAGTTCCTTGCCTGTCCCTGTCTCTCCATGGATCAAAACCGTTACATCCGTCTTTGCGACGGTTTTTATAAGCTCGAAGATTTCCTGCATTTTCTTGTTCTTGCTGTATAACTGGTGGAACTGGAATTGCTTTGCAAGCTCTTTGCGAAGATAGATATTTTCCTGCTCGAGCCTCTGCTGTTTTAAGATTTTTTTAATGGTCAGGGAGATCTCCTCGGGATCAAAAGGCTTCATAAAATAATCATAAGCACCTTCTTTTATGGCCTTTACGGCCGTATCTACCGTTGCATATGCCGTCATGATGATGACAGGAAGATCCGGCAGGCTTTTTTTGACCTCTTTCATTAACTGCAAGCCGTCCATCTCCGGCATCTTGAGATCCACGAGCATGAGATCGCAGTCATGGTTTTTCAGATCCTCAAGCGCCCGTTTTCCGCTCTCTTCTATCAGCACTTCATAACCGTCTTCACGCAGCCAGCTTGAAAGAGATGTTCTCACAATCTCTTCGTCATCGACTATCATTATGCATGGTTTACTTTTCATCGTATATCTCCAATTCCCTCAATTTTTTCATAAATTCGTCTCGATGGTTTTCGCAAAAATTCGCTGTCTTCCGGTCAATGCCTGCCGTGCTGTTCGACAGAGTCATCACACATGAATCAATGCCGCAGTGTGTCAATCCGAATGTGTGCCCGAGTTCATGCATTACCTCTTTGAACAGCCTGTCGGCCAGCAATGACCTGTCCGGCTTTAAGCCATAGTACTCCTGTTTGAGTCTTGCCGAAGAAACAAGTGCAGCCCTGCCGTTCAACTGCGCCTCTCCGAATACATAGGTAAGCACCGGAATGAATATATCCGTATTTATAATACCTATTGTCCTGAGAGCGTCACTGTCGTGGTTGTTGACAATATACCTGAGGATCTTCGTAGAGTAGTACTGCTTCCTGCCCGGGTCAAAGGCATAGACGGGTTCCTCTACAGGAGGCAGTATTTTTACCGGTAGTTTTATTGTTTCCATAAGCCTTTTTGCTATTTCATCCACTATATCTTTTTTACAGCCGTCATAAGGTTGTATGCAAATATGGGTCATTATCGGTTGCACCACTGTTTTTCAGAGGGATAGTCAGTTTTATCACGGTCCCCTCCCCTTTTTTGCTTGAAATATCTATCCTGCCTTTATGTTTCGTAATGATACCATAAACAACAGCCAATCCAAGTCCCGTTCCTTTTTCTTTTGTCGTATAAAAAGGTTCGAATATTTTATTTATGTCCTCCTGCGATATTCCTGTGCCTGTGTCTTTGATGCTGATGACGATATCCCGTTTTGCTGTATCAAACCCGGTCTCCATGGTCAGTACTTTATTCCCTTCTTTCATTGCTTCGCATGCATTTATAATAATATTCATGAAGGCCTGTTTCAATTGATCCGCATCTGCCAGAGTAGACGGAAGCGTCGAGAAAGATTTAACGACCGCAATGCCCTGCAGGTTTATCTGGTTGCCCACGAGCATAAGGGTATCACTGAGCAGGGAATTAATATCGACAAGTTTATAGTGCGGCTCCCTCTGTCTTGAAAAATCAAGAAGGTTTTTAACGATACCCGATGTGCGCTCGGTCTCTTTCTCCATGATGGAAAGATACTCCACATATTTCTTTATCTCTTCTTCTCCGGTACTGCCCTGACGGAGCTTCCTGAGCATAAGTTTTATATAGGTCAGCACTCCTGTTATCGGGTTGTTTATCTCATGTGCCACTGTTGCCGAAAGCTTGCCGATCGATGCAAGTTTTTCGGACCTGATCAGATTGTCCTGCGCCGCCATTAATTCATGTGTCCTTTCCTCAACCTTGTTTTCAAGTGTTTCTACCAGATTGAGAAGCTCATTGTTCGCCTCTTTTAATTTTCCCATCATAGCGTTGAATGCATGTGCGAGGTCTCCCATTTCATCGTGGGTGTCTATGACGATCTGGTTCTCGAGATCGCCATGGGCTATGCGGTTTGTTCCTGCAATTAATCTTTTTATCGGAGTATCTATTATACTCTTAATGAGAAGTATCATAAAAACGGAAAGCAGGAACATCGTTATAATTCCTATTATTATAGCGTGCATCTCCATATTCTTAATCTCTTGTTCTATGGTATTGAGGGACATGCTTATATCGAGCACACCCAGTACCTTTTGACTGATAGGGTGTGCATGGCAGGAAGCAGAATAGCACTCCGGCTCATTGTAAACAGGGGTAATCATACCGAGCACCTTCTGTCCGTGCAAGGTAGTAAAGATACGCGTTCTTTTTGTCGTCGTCAGTTTCTCGAGGGGTTTGCCGACCGTGTGACACGCATAACACTCTTCTTGTGTCTTGTTCACGAAATTCCCGATCTCGTTCTTGTCCGTCGAAAACATGATCCTGCCTTCTTTGTTGAATATCCTGACCCTGTTGATGCCCTGCTGCATTCCGATATAATCGATGATCCTATAGACATTGTCTCTCTGGTTCATAAGCATATCATACCTGGTGCTCTTGATAACAGTATCACTAAACTGGGTTGCGCCCCTCACGACTTCATCGAGCAGTTGTTTCTTTTGTTCCATGATGTTCAGATACAGGAAAATGCCCAGTGTACTTATGAGTACAATCGTTATGTACAAAATCAACTTAAACGCAATACCTCTGTTCAGCATATAAATCCCATGGATAAGGTAAAATATATTTAAGGGTTTGTCACCATTTTGAAGAATCCCGGTGCACACAGCAGGGATTGATGTGTGCACCGGTTCAATCGATCCAGCGGTAGAGTGCAAGATGATCCCATGAATAAATTGTAGAGAAACCCAACGCATTGTAGAATATTACGACAATTTGAAAATATCCTTATTCATCGGTAACTTAAGATCAATTACATAAATCAATAATATCTGTTGATATGTGTTTTCACAGGGACATGGCACAATGTATGCAATAAAGATAATCAGGAAAGGAGGTGAAAAAAATGGAAGCTGTAAAAAGATGTCCGTTTTTAAGAACAGAGACTTTCGGTTATTGTTTTTTATTCCCTGTTAAAAAGATAATACCTATAGACAAGATCAAAACAGACAGTCTGTGCTTATCGGGATGTTATCAGAAATGTGAAGAATACATAGAAACAAAGGACAAGACGTTCAATAAACCGAATAAAGCTTTTGATGAAAATGTAAACGGGTTTAAAGTGAGGAGCGGGTATTTGTATCACCAGGGACATACATGGATAAAGGAAGAAAGTGATAAGAGGGTAAGGATCGGTATCGATGATTTCGCGTGCAGGTTATTACAGGGTATCGATACTATAGAATTTACGGCACAGAACAACATGCTCAAAGCAGGGAGGGCTTTTGTAAAGGTACTCAGCGGCAATAAAGCGGCATTTGTAATAAGCCCGGTCGACGGTGAGTTGCTGGAGGTGAACGGCATTCTTAAAAAAGATATAACTATTCTGAACAGAGATCCGTATGGTGATGGATGGATACTCATGGCAAAGGTAAAGGATAATGGGATGAAATGGCTTATGCACGACATGATTGCAAAGAAATGGATAGAAACCGAGTCGGAAAGGCTGCACAGCATTATAGGCCAGGATATCGGTACAACAATGACGGATGGCGGGATTATCATGGACAGGCTGGAAGCTGTAATGAATGAAGAGGAATGGCTCCGTTTTACAAGGGCGTTCCTTCTGAACGGTTAACAAAAAATAAAAAAAAGGAGGACACTAAAATGGTAGCAATAATGGTTGCAATAACGATTATAGGGTTTGTGGTTTTAGACCTTGTGGTCCAAAGCATGAAGAAACGCACGGGAAAGCAGGTAAAACCGGCTCAGCTCGGGTTTTCGGACTTCCGGGTGCCGATGACCACATTTTTTTACCCGGGACATACATGGGTAAACATACTTGAAAACGGGGATGTTCATATAGGTCTCGACGATTTTGCGAGAAAGGTAATAGGTGAGATAGAACACGTAGAATTCCCGGAACAGAGTAGTGTATTAAAACAGGGTGAAAGGGCATTTACCGTAAAGGCAGGGAATAAAACCCTGAGGTTCTTATCTCCTGTAGACGGTGAAGTCATCGGCATAAACGGCATGATGCTTTCCAATCCGGCAGAGGTAGCGAAGAATCCGTTCGGAAGCGGGTGGATGTTGACCGTAAAGCCTGCCAATCTATCTGCAAACCTTAAAATAATGAAGATAGCGGAAGATGCCGTTGCATGGTTGAAGGCAGAGATAAAGAGATTCCGTGAATTCGCACTCGGCGAAAATCTTCATTACATCAAGGATGAACTGCAGTATGAGGTTGGACGTACGAGCCAGGATGGAGGCTGCCTCACCGAGGGTATGCTGAGCCGTATGGACGAAGAGGCTGCAAAGTACTTCGAACAAGAGTTTCTCGGGAGAAAACAGTAACTTTCTGATTGCAGGTTGGGTGTCTTGCCCAATATTAAAACGAGAGAAATATAAAAGCATAAAACGGGAGCGCATATGACAAAGAAGGGCATTCTCATAGATATATCAAAATGCATTGGATGCGGGGCGTGTGAAGTGGCCTGCAAGATGCGCAACAATCAGCCTCTCACCCTTGAGGACCATCTCTCTGCTACAGCGTATACGGTCGTTGAGGAAAAGCTTCCCGGCACCTATGTGAGAAGGATGTGCATGCATTGCGAGAATCCGACATGCGTGTCGGTATGTCCTGTCGGTGCTTTCACGAAAACAGCAGCCGGACCTGTGATCTATGATAAAAATAAATGCATAGGATGCAGATACTGTATGTATTCATGCCCCTTCAGTGTACCGAAATATGAGTGGGACAAGGTTATACCGTATATCCAGAAATGCTACCTGTGTTCCGACAGGATTGAAGAAGGTTCAGAACCCGCGTGTACTGCGGCATGTCCGACAGGAGCAAGTATCTTCGGCAACAGGGACGAACTGATCAAGGAAGCACGCAGAAGGATAATGGACAATCCGGACAAGTATGTGGATCATATTTACGGATTGCACGAGGTTGGCGGGACATCGGTCCTTTATGTTTCCAGCGTATCGTTTGAAAAATTCAGTGCCCCGTTCAACATAGCGTTACCGGACAAACCTCTGCCGGTATACACATGGGCAGCATTAGAGAAGGTCCCTACGATCGTGGTTGTCGGCGGTGTGGTGTTGACCGGCATATGGTGGATAACGAGCAGAAGGGACGAGGTTAAGAAGTTTGAAGAACATAAAGAGCATAAAGAGCGGCACCACTGGTGGCAGGGCAACCCCCGTTAGAGAACTTCGTCCTCTCACGGAATAAAAAGAAAAAAGGCGAAAACAATGAGCAGAATGCACGCGAGCGCCTGGAAGAAAAAGGAGGAAGTGTTATGTTTCGGTTTCCGAAGATAACTTTCTGGAGAATCGTGATTGCCGTCATAACGGTCCTCGGCATATATTATACGATTATACGGTACACACAAGGCCTGGGGGCTGTAACAAACCTGAGCGATAAATACCCGTGGGGATTATGGGTGGCATTTGACGTGATAACGGGTGTCGGACTTGCAGCAGGAGGATTTATAATAGCCCTGACGGTTTACATATTCCATATCGACCATTACAAACCCATTCTCAGGCCTGCAATACTCACAGGTTTTTTAGGGTATACGCTTGTTGCAGTAGGGCTGCTTTACGACCTTGGGAAATGGTACGATGTATGGCACCCGATAGTTTTCTGGAACCCTCACTCGGTGATGTTTGAAGTTGCGTGGTGTGTCATGCTTTACCTTACAGTCCTTGCACTCGAGTTCAGCACCGTCGTGTTCGAAAGGTTGAACATGGACAGGCTGAACCGTTTAATACACGTAATGATCATACCGCTGTCGATATTGGGCGTTATCCTGTCAACCCTGCACCAGTCATCACTTGGCTCCCTGTTCCTTATCGTACCTGCAAAGCTGTATACATTGTGGTACTCGCCGTTCCTGCCTCTGTTCTTTTTTATCTCCGCGGTATCAGTAGGACTTGCGATGGTGACTATGGAATCATTTTTAAGCAGGCGGTTCCTCGGCAAGGGCATAGAGCTCGATCTGCTCAACGGTCTTGCAAGGGTCAATGTACTGGTAATGATCTTATATCTTACCATAAAGATACTCGACCTTCTCGACAGGGGTGTTCTCGGTGATGTTTTACCTTCGAGGTTCGAGAACATAATGTTCGATATAGAGACACTGGTGCAGGTCATCATACCGTTACTTCTCCTTCTGATACCTGCAGTAAGGACAAGCGCCAGGGGTTTGTTCATTTCATCCATGTTTGTCATCGTAGGTTTCATCATGAACAGGCTCGATGTTGCGATAACTGGTATCGAGGCTTCATCAGGCGCACATTATTTCCCTGCTTTCGGAGAGATAATGATCTCTCTATTCCTCGTAACGGCAGGTTTCATGGCTTTTGCGTTTTTTGCAAAGTATTTCAACGTCTTTGTGCATGAAGAGGAGAAGGAAGAGGAACCGGTCGAAATTGTCCAGGACGTATAGAATTGAAAA
>JBBIVV010000004.1:0-80370 GCA_037439545.1 bacterium | reverse complement strand
CTTACACTAAAAAGTGCTTAGAAATTTACATCTATATTTTATTTTGTCAAGAGAAACTTAATCCGGAAAATGTATCTAAAAATATTGCAGGATGGGCAAGGTGCCCGGGCCTGCTGATGGATATTTTATTCATAATTTTCCGCCGTAAGCAAAAAATTGTTACTCCTGAGGCTTTTCAGGGATCTCTTTCTTCCTGAATTTATAATTAATAATATTTCTTGAGATGCCGAGTATCTCTGCTGCCTTTGTCACATTCCACTGTGTTTTTTCAAGCGCTTTCAATATGACCTTGTTTTCTATCTGTTTAATGATTGATTCCAACGGTTCTTTACCTTCGAGTGCTGTTTTTGTCACATTTTCTAAATAGCTATATTTGGAGCCTCCGCCGGAATGTTTTGGCAGGAGAATGACATTTTCTTTTATCTTGTCGCCATCCGTAAGTATGACCGCACGTTCTATAACATTTTTCAACTCCCTTATATTGCCGGGCCAATCATACTCGATCAGTATCTTCATGGCATCACCGTCTATGTGCTTTACTTTTTTTTGCATTGACTCATTCATTGATTTTATAAATTCTTCTGCGAGTATCGGTATGTCTTCCTTTCTCTCAACAAGAGCCGGCAGCTTTATAGGCATTACAGAAATGCGGTAATAAAGATCGTCCCTGAAGACACCTTTTTCTACGAGCTCTTTCAGTTCTTTGTTCGTTGCAACGATGAATCTTATGTTGCTCTTTATTTCCTTGTCTCCACCGAGTCTTATGAATGTCTTTGTTTCTATAACCCTGAGCAGTTTCGCCTGAATCATCGGAGAAAGCTCTCCTATCTCATCGAGAAAAACAGATCCCCCGTCTGCAAGCTCCAGCAGTCCTTTTTTTCGTTTTTTTGCATCTGTAAAAGCACCCGGCTCATAACCAAAAAATTCTTCTTCGAGCAATTGCTCCGGTATTGCCGCACAGTTTAAGGCTATAAACGGCCCCCGCTGCCTCTTTGATGCTTTATGAATGAAGTTTGCAAGCAATTCCTTGCCTGTTCCGCTCTCTCCTTCAATCAATACGACCGTTTGCTCTGCCTGGGCGACCCTCATTGCAAGTGCATACGCATCTTTTATTTTTTTCGATACGCCTATGTGATAGTTCAACGGCACTTCGGCATCTTTAATGCGCAGTATGTTGAGTTCCCTCTGTACGTTAATTTTTTTTACCACCCTGTTCATGATTATCTCGAGTTCTTCGAGCTCAAACGGCTTTACAAGGTAGTCCTCTGCACCCATTTTTACTGCCGTTATGGAATCCTTGATAGAACTGTGCGCGGTAATCATGATAATCTCATATGACTCATCCATTGCCTTTATATCTTTGAGCAACGCGAGACCATTTTTATCGGGCAGGACAATATCGAGGAGAACAATGTCTATATTCTCCTTCCTGAGAACGTTCATCCCTTCCTCGCCTGTATGAGCTTTAAAAACAGTGTGTCCCTGCTGCCCCAATGCATCGGCTATAAAAAGGGCGAGCACTTTTTCGTCATCAATGATTAGGATGTTCATAACGGCACGACTCCATTTTTATATACAGCACAATCTACACATAATATATTGCAGCATCCCTTGTCAGCATCTTTGTATTTAAAACATCTGTACACATCACCCTTTAAAAATATTTCGCACTTGTCTTTTTCATTGGCCGGACAATTTATAACCTCATAACACCGCTGTCTCGTACCTTTTAAAAAGTAAAGAGAGAACACCGTACCTTTGTCTTTAATACTGCTGACGGTTATCCTTCCCATATTCTCATCGATTACATTTTTGACAATACTGAGCCCGAGCCCCACCCCCTTTGCCTTTGTCGAGAAAAATGGCGTAAATATCTTGCCAAGATAAATGCTTTCAATGCCGGAGCCTGTGTCCTGTATGTCTATTTTCACCATCTCCGGCTTCACAAATTCCTGCTGAGGATACTTGTTACTGCCGGTTTCCGATACTGCGGTATGCGGGGATTGCGCACCTGTAGTGATTGCGTCTATGGTAAGAGTGCCGCCCTTCGGCATGGCATCGATAGCATTATTTATGATATTTATAAGCACCTGGTGGATAGCTGCCTGGTCCACGATGACCGTAAGGTCTGCATTCTCCGGGATATGCTGCTCAACTTTTATATTGTAATGCGACAGCCTCGGGAACATGACCGTGAGTGCATTTTGTATAAGAGTCCCGGCATGAACAGGCTCCATGCGGGGCACTGCTGTTTTTGAATAGGTGAGCATGGTCTTGATGAGCTTTTCTATCCTCTGTATCTCGGAGATAATCATATCGAGATCCCGGCTGTCTGCTGTATCTGAAGTCCGTTTTTTTTGTAGTTGAATGCCTATGATTATACTCGCCAGTGGATTTCTAATCTCATGCGCGAGCCGGGCCGCCATTTCACCCACCAGGGCCAAATGCATCATTTTATGCTGTTCTTTTTCCTTTTGTTTTATCTCTATCAAATCGGCAAACAGGGCAATGACGCCTTCACCTTTGCCGTTTGCATCTGTTATCGGTGCCATGGTAAACCCGAGATTCCCTTCTCTGCCGTCAGGCAGGGTGCAGAGGCTGTCCACCCTTTTTTTCACAACCGCATTTTTTATGACTTCTCTATAATCAAAACCCGAGAGTTTTATGAGCTGTATAAATTCATCCGCAGTCCTGTTTATAATATCATCTGCCTTTATTCCGGTAATTTGCTCCATGACAGGGTTAAACAGGAGTATTTCGCCTTTTCCGTTTATATACATGACACCGCTGGGCAGGTTTTGAATTATATTTTCAATGATCCTCTCATTGTAAGAAATCAACCGCACAGTGCTGGATTGCTCTTTATCCTGCCTGAGGGATTCAATCAGATCTCCCATATGCCGGGTCATGCTTTCTAAAAATGGTTTATCAAAATTCTCGTTTGATACGGACTTTTTACTTGCAATAGCCAGGACGCCTATCAGCAAATCCTTATGTTTCATGGGGATTGCTATGACCGTTCCGATTTTATTCGATACGACAGACATCGCCTGATTATCATGTGCTGTTCTGTTATAAAATAACATCCTGGATTCAGAGAACGATGTCCCGACTACGCCATCGTACGGCGAAAGCCTTTCAATGACATGGAGAACATCATTCGGTATATTAATGCTTTTCGTAACCTCTAATTTTCCCGTTGCTGCATTGTACAGGTGAATTGCTGCCATCTCCATGCCGGTGACCTGGATTACCGTCGTAAGGAATGCATTGAAGAGCTGTTCAGCCCCTGATATTTCAAGAAGTTTAATGACTAACTGTTTAATAAATTCGGTATATTTATCTTCTTCTGTTTTTACCGTCATAATTTGTATTTTTTATTCCTTTTACCTGATTTTGTGCAAAAAGTAAACAATTCTCTTTTGTTGTTTATTATATGACAATATCCTTAATTGCAAATCATCTTTTAAAAATATTTTATCGCATTCATGGATGCATCCCTGGATCGAGCTTCGATCTGAGATAATCGCCAATAATATTCAAACAAAAGATAGTTATGATGATAAAAATTCCGGATGCCAGCATCCACGGCCTTGATGAAAGGGCTTCTATATTCGTTGCCTCACTCAGCATATTGCCCCAGCTCACGTCGGGATCCCTTATGCCGAGACCGAGCAGGCTAAGTGCCGATTCACTGATGATATAACCCGGGATCGCAAGGGTAATCGAAACAACCGTGTAGTACATGAGATTCGGGACAAGTTGTTTCCGTATGATGCCCCAGGGAGAATCGCCGTAAGCTTTTGACACGACGACAAAATCCCGTTCTTTAAGACTCAGCACCATGCCTCTTATAACCCTTGCAAAGCCTGCCCATCCTATCAGGCTCAGTATTGCTATTATAAGCATAAATGTCGTAGATGAACTGACACCTGCGGGTATGATGACTGCCAATGTAAGAAGAAAATAAAATGTCGGCAATGACATGACAATCTCTGTAAGTCTCATGATAAAGGCATCAACGAGACCTCCGAGGTAACCCGAGATGGTTCCTATGATAATGCCAAGGGCAAAACTTATCCCTGCACCAATCAAACCTATAAAAAGACTTATCCTTCCGCCGAACATAAGTCTTGAAAAATAATCCCTGCCGAGCGGATCTGTTCCCAAAAGATGTATGCCGGCTCCTTTTACAGAGAACAATTTGCCCTTGCTAAAAAACCATACCGGATAAGTAGTGTCTTTTATCTCTTTATATGTCTGACTGTGGATATCGGATAAAACATACCTGTACACATAGGGTCGCACGAATACGGTTTTCCCATTTTTCCGTTCTGTTATATGGATGGCCGTCGGCGGCTCATCCGGGAATGACCGGTTTTGCGATGCGGACGGATATGGTGCTATAAAATCCGCAAAAATTGCGCTCACATAAAGTATGAAAAGCACTATACCTGCAGTAAGTATGAGCGGTTTTGCGTTGTTGTGGATTCGGTCTATCATAGCGTCTTTATGCGTGCGCTTTTATCCTTGGGTCAATATACAGAAGCGCGATGTCAGCCGCTAAATTTCCTATCAGAAGCATACCTGCTCCAATCAGAATATCACCCATAATAAGGAATACATCCATGGACATTACCGCTTTGAGCAGCAAGGTGCCGAGTCCCTGAAGATTCAGTATAGTTTCAACGAGTGCAGCACCGCCGAGCAGGCTTGCAAAATCATAACCCGCGAGGGTTATGAACGGATTGATAGCATTTTTCATTATGTGAACATAGATGACCCTGTTATTGCTTAACCCTCGTGCTTTTACTGAATTTACGAAATCACCGCGTTTTGTTTCTATAACGTTCGCCCTTATCAAACGTGCGTACGACGCAATCTGCGGAACTGCAAGGGCTGTAACCGGCATAAGAAGATGTATGAACCTGTCATACAGCCTGTCTGCAGGACTTAAAAGATCATACAATGGACTGGTCGTTCCCCCACTCGGAAGAAAACCTGTCCGTGCAACGATCAACAGCACTATGAAGGCAATAAAAAATCCAGGTATGGATATGCCGATGGAGCTGGCCGTACTTACGGTATGATCAAAAAAGCTGTTTTCCCTTATGCCTGATGCAATACCAAGGGGCAGTGCAACGAACCATGAAACAACTATCACGGCTACAGACAGGATAAGGGTGTTTGCAGCTCTTGAAAGAATAAGCCCGGTAACCGAGGCATGATAGTATATGCTGACGCCGAGATCGAGGTGCAGGACCTGCCAGAGCCATAACCCGTACCGCTCGATCATCGGCTTATTTAAGCCGTACGCCTGTTCCATCATGTGTATCGTTTTTTCAGATATATAAGGATTCATTCTTAGAGATGTCAGGATATTACCCGGTGCAAGTGAAATAATCACAAAAGAAATAAAGGTAATGCCGAGCATTACCGGAATCATAAGGAGAAATCTTTTAACAATAAATCTTATCAGCATGACCGGGAGAGATTAAAACATGATTTCGTCTTCATATCAAGAGCATAGTGAACCGAAATTTGTTATAAAAAAACCCCAGTCTTGTGAGACTGGGGTGAAACCTTGTTTTAAAAGGCCTTGAAATCTAAACTTAATAACTAAGCTTTTGTAACTTTTGAAGCCTGTGGTCCTTTTGGACCTGATATTACCTCAAAACTAACCTGATCTCCTGCCTTTAGAGACTTAAATCCGTCTCCCTCAACCGCTGAATAATGGACGAATATATCCTGCCCATTATCTTGTTCAATGAAACCGTAGCCTTTTGCATCACTGAACCATTTTACCTTTCCACTTGCCATTAAAACCTTTCCTCCTTTTGTAGTCCCTCCGTTAGAAAAATTTAACGGAGCTTGTGACCCCGTCCAAACTTCATTCTCTTTCGTTTTCTCACGAGGTCAATCAATGACTGTAATGACTTTAGTATAATGACTTAATAATAAATGTCAACATTTATCTTTATATGAGATTTGCAGGCTATCTGATCTATGCTTTTTTATATATACATCGAGCACAGCTATTGCAGCAGGCGTAATGCCCGAGATGCGGGATGCGTGTCCCAGTGTTATGGGTTTGAATTTGTTCAGCTTTTCTTTTATCTCTGTCGATAATCCCGGAATAGCATTATACTTAAAATCTCCCGGTATCTTTGTATCTTCAAGTCTTGCAAGTCTTTCTATAAGTTCAATCTCTCTTTTGATGTATCCGTCGTATTTTATCTCGACCTCTATCGCATCCTTTATCATTTTGTTTACATGGATTAACTCCGGATCAATGGATTCAAGGTGTTTCATCGTAATGTTCGGCCTTTTTAACAATTGATACAGGGTGAGCGTATCAACGCTGTTCTCATAGCCTGTTTCACCAAGTATATCATTTGCCTGCCCGCCTTTTATCCTTTTTGTCTGCAGCCTGCCGATGATTTCTTTATACTGTTCCTTTTTCTGCAGAAATAGCTCGTAATCTTCATTGCTTAAGAGCCCGATCGACCTGCCGGTATCGCTTAAGCGCATATCTGCATTATCTTCCCTCAGAACAAGTCTGTGCTCTGCCCTCGAGGTAAACATTCTGTAAGGCTCCTGGGTACCTTTTGTCACAAGATCATCGATAAGTACTCCTATATATGCCTGTTGTCTTGTTATGATAAGCGGCTCCTTCTGCTGTACTTTTAACGCGGCATTGATTCCTGCAACTATACCTTGTGCTGCTGCCTCTTCATAGCCTGATGTTCCGTTTATCTGTCCTGCATGGTAAAGCCCTTGCACAGGCTTTGTCTCAAGGGTCGGATAAAGCTGTGTCGGATCCACAAAATCATACTCTATTGCATAGCCCGGCCTCATTATTTCAACATTTTCAAGCCCTTTTATTGCCCTGAGCATCTGAAGCTGAACATCATAAGGCAGGCTTGTCGCAAGACCGTTTGGATATATCTCTTTGGTCTGATACCCTTCCGGCTCAAGGAATATTTGATGTCTCGGCTTGTCTTTGAACTTTACGACCTTATCCTCAATCGAAGGACAGTATCTTGCACCGACGCCCTTTATAACCCCCGTATACAGGGGAGAGCGGTCCAGCCCGGACATGATAAATGTATGTGCCTGTTCATTGGTATAGGTCATATAGCATGCAACGAACGGGTTCACTATACGTTGAGTTGAAAATGAAAACGGCAGTGCAGGATCATCGCTGTACTGCGGTTCAAGTACTGAAAAATCAATGGTTTTTGCATCGAGTCTTGGTGTAGTTCCTGTCTTTAGCCTGCCTATGGTAAACCCGAGCTGCTTTAAACTGTCCGATATACCTATTGACGGTGGATCCCCTGCCCTGCCTGCGGGAAAGTTTGTAAGCCCTATATGTATCAGTCCGTTTAAAAAGGTTCCTGTGGTCAAAATGACTGTCTTACCATAAAATATAATGCCAATGGATGTTTTAACCCCTTTTACCCTGCCGTTTTCAGCAATCAGCGATGTTACCATTGCCTGCTTTAAATGAATGCCTTCCTGCTGTTCTATGACTTTTTTCATGTAAGTTCTGTACATGACTCTGTCACACTGGGCGCGGTTACCCCGGACCGCAGGGCCTTTGTTCGTATTCAACCTTCTGAAGTGTATTCCTGCGTAATCCGTTGTCTTTGCCATCTGTCCGCCAAGGGCATCTATCTCCCTGACCAGCTGTCCTTTTGCAAGACCGCCTATAGCCGGATTGCAGGACATATATCCTATTGTATCAAGGTTGCCGGTAAGCATCAGGACCTTGCTGCCCATGCGCGCACCGGCAAGGGCAGCCTCTATGCCTGCATGTCCCGCACCAACGACAATAATGTCATAGGTCGTATCATAAATAATGTTTTTCATAGTGTTTCACGTGAAACATTTTCCCCGCGCTGAAAAGGCGGGTCCTTTCTCTCGTGGTTAAGCCTTTAGGGTATTATAGCACTATTTAATGAATAATCAATTGCATGATACTGGATAACCGGTTGCAGGTGCGAATCCTTGCACCATACCTTCACAGTGTTTCACGTGAAACACTGTGAACCCGTTTTTCCGGCTCACCGGCGGAATCTGTAATTTGCCCAGCTTTTAGGTTTACAGCCAATATTTCATAAGATGAAATATCCTTTCAAGCAGCTTTTCTACAATCGGCCGTTTTTTCCACTCATTTAAATCAAGCTCCTTACAATTCTTCAGGTCCAAATCCATGAAGGCTTTCATCTCCTTGCTGAATTTTTCATTCATTACGGCAACATTCACTTCGAGATTATGCAGCAGACTAATCCTGTCTATGTTAAAGGATCCGACTGTGCTCCAGCGGTCATCTATAACAGCGGTCTTGGCATGCAGGACCGTGCTTTGCCACAGGAATATTTTAGCTCCCCACTTTAAAAGCCTGTGATACATCCTTCTACTCGCATACTGCACTGCCGTTATGTCTGATTTTGCAGGTAGAATCAGGATAACGCTTACCCCTCGTTTTATGGCATTCTTTAACACTCTCTGGACACCCCTGTCCGGAATAAAATAAGCGCTTTCTATGCATACATATTTTCCCGAGTTCTTTATTGCGCCCATATAATCCCGCCGGATGATCCTTCTGTTTTTTCTTTCTTTGCTCCCGAGTATCTTCAGCGTAACATCGCCTTTAGGCTCTATAAAAGGAAAGAACCTATTCGTGTCTTTCCTGCCTGCTTCCTTGCTGAGCCATGTGGAGAGAAAAAGTTTTTGCAATTCTCTTACTGCCGGTCCTTCAATACATAAATCGGTATCCCTCCATGCTGCCGCCCGATCGGAATCTGTATACTCATCTGTGAGGTTGATACCTCCGATAAAACCTATTCTTCCGTCAACGATCATTATCTTTCTGTGATCTCTGTGAACCCAGCCCCAATGTTTCCTGATGAACGGAGCGTAGGGGTTAAACTCCAGCAACTTTACACGGTTTTCTCTTAAATAATCAAAAAAGCCGTCGCCTGTTTCTATGGAGCCTATGGCATCATAGATTATGCTTACACTGCACCCCTGCTTACTTTTATCTGCGAGCAGCCTTGCAAATTTCCAGCCTGTATTGTCACTGGCAATTTTGTAAAATTCGAGATTGATCGTCTCTTGGGCGTTTTTTATAGCTTCAAGCATTGCAGGAAACGCTTCCGTGCCGTTTTTAAGGATGTGTACTCTGTTATTCTGGTAAGATCTTTCGAGAAATGTTTTGATCCATTTTTCTCTTTTTATCAATGAACCATATCCCTGTACAGGAGTACAAGTTCCTTCATGTGCAGGCCTGTCGGACAATGAACCAGGCAGGTATCGCAATCCGTGCACGCCTTAAGTAATTTATCGGAATAGAAAAGATCGGGCAGAAGCCTTGAATAACTAACATACAGATACACGGGCGGCACTTCGTGCTTTATTTCCCTGCATTCAGCAATGCAGATGCCGCAATCTATGCACCCTGACAGGGACGGATATGAGGCCCTTGTTTCATTGCTGACCGGGGGAAGCCCTTTATACTGACTTACGAATGCATCAAAGCCGTTGTATCCCTTTGTCCATTTTAAAGGCTTTTTCATTATATGGATGACCAGCCTGTATGCGAGATTCAGTAATGCAAGTATATCTTTTCTACCCATACCTACCCTGCTGAAAATATCCCGGCTTTTGCACCTGTTATCATTGCTGTCCCCATGCCGGTTTTATCGTAGATATAATTGTACCCCGAAAGTATTGAGCCGGCTGCATACAGATTTTTATATACGACCTTGTCATCCTCATCAAGAGGCATTAAATTCCTGTCTACCTTAACTCCTATCGAGAAGAGCTTCTGGTCATCAAAAGGATCGTCCGTAAGATAGTTCATCGGGAACGGATCGCTGACCCGGCGCGAATCTATAAAAACAGGCAGGCCAAACACGGACTCCTGCCATGCTTTCTTGTTCACAATTCCGTTACTTATGAATTTTCCTGTTGCAAGCACAAAAATGTTTGCCGATAAAGATGCGGTCCTGCCGTCTTTGAATGTTATGTGAATCGTTTTAACCGTATCAATGGATTCATTGCGCATAACATCACCGTCTATGACGGTAACCCCGTGCTGGACAAGGAGCTTGTCCAGTGCGTACTGAAGTCTCAGACCCGGCGCAGAAGAAGGGGGTGACAAAAACTCCGAAACAGTATCCCCGAAATTGTCCCTGAACATCTTTAAAACATCACGGTGCCTTGTAATACCCATAATAGGGGGAATAAACACATGATCATAATCCGTTTTTTCCAGAGATCGTTTCAATACAGCTACTACTTTCCCCGCTTGTTCGTCTTTGTCCATCATACCGGCAAGGGATATGAAATCATGCGCATTGCATGGTATGCCCTGTGACTGAAAATTCACATTTGTATAGCCAATTTTTTTAAAGGACACAAGTCCGTACTTTGAAAGGATATCAGAGAGAAACGATGCTCTTGTTTTATTATGTATGGCTGTCTTCTCAAAACCGAGGAACAATATTGTCCTGCCCATCAATCTTGCAAGGTTCCCCGATGTCATCGATGATTGGCAGAAAGAAGTGACCTTGAAGGTTCCATGCTGGTTGGGTATGATCATATTGTTTTCCCATGAACCTTCATACCGTATCCCGGCCGCTTCAAGCTCGCCGAAGAATTGATCGCCTATGGTCTTGACCATGCTTGAAAATTCCTGGAACCGGTCCCCTGAAAAGATCGCAGAAAGGATTGAGTAAGGGTGAAGCGGCTCGTTCTCGAGAATAGTGCCGATGGCTTCGGTCAAATTTATGAAACCTTTAAAAGGCCTGTTTCTTTTCCCTGTCCCGCCTGCGATATCAAATGCGCCGGAAGATAATGCCGTAGCAGCGTACCCTTTTCTGACTATAGCGACCTTCTTTGTTTTTGCCGCATTGATGGCCGCAAGTGTACCTGCAATACCGCTGCCTATAATAATTACATCATAATCCATACATCACGTTTCAATAATAACGTTTAAGTTGTCTGAAAGTATATGTGTTGCCAGGTTCAGCTCCTCTTCTGCAAGCTGCTTGTCCGTAAGTATCGGAGCCTTGCCCTTCCATCGTTCTTTCATAAAGCCTTGTATTAATTTTTTAATCCCGGCGGAACCGAGCCCGAGTTCCTCTCCGAGAATGTACGCTGCCCGCACAGTGCACCTTCTGCCCTGGCACGAACCTGTACCGAGTCTTGTCCTTCTTCTGATGTCCGGGATGGTCCTTGCCCATTCATTCCGTATGGCATATCTGATCTCAGCTTCCATAACGGGTTCACATTCGCACACTAAATTGCTGTTCGATGGTTCTTCGACCGTTAATTTTAAAATCTCTTCTGTCTTTGAGCCGTGCCTATAAGCCATCCTTGAGACAGCGTAGGGGTCAAGCTTATACCGCCCGGCAAGCTCGTAGACATCCGGAATAAAATGACCGCCGGGTAATGGCTCTGTGTGGGTCTTACAGGTATTATTACAGTTGAGTTTTTTACAGAGAAGGTCTGCTGTTTCTTCCGACATAAGCCGGTAACTTGCAAGCTTTCCGCCCGCTATGGTCAGAAAACCCTTTATGCCGTCCTCCGTCTCATGGTCGAATATTCTGTGCTCCCGGTAAAGGGCGTCTTCATTCTTTCCCCATGCATATAGTGTGGGTCTTATACCGATCATTACACGCATGATCCTGTATTCCCTTATGCGGGGAAAATAATGCTCTGCCGCCTGTAAAAGATATTCGATCTCATCGCGTGTTGCCCAGAGGTTGTCAAGGCTGCCATAGTAATCGTCATCCGTTGTCCCGATGATAAACGTATTGTCGTGGGGCATCATAAAGACCTGCCTGCCGTCTATGGCCTTTATGACAATGCCTATGTTCGATGCACGTCTGTCGAGGATGAGGTGGATACCTTTCCCGGGCCGTATTTGTACGCGTGCACCTGCAAGTCCTGCCATGCCGGACAGCCACGGCCCTGCTGCATTCATGACCAGTTTTGCATGCACATCCTTTGTTTCGCCGGTAAATGCATCTTTTACTCTTACCCCCTTGACTTCTTTATCCGCCATCAGCAGTTGCACCACTTCCGCATGGTTGTGTATTTCCGCTCCATACTCTGCTGCCGACAGGGCATTCTCTGCACACAATCTGAAGGTATCTATGCCATACTCGTCGAATGAAATGGCGCCCATCGCATCGTCCGTAATTCCGGGCTCCAGAGCCTTCAGTTCCTCCCTGGTCAGCCTTGTGTGCGGTTTACTGTTTTTAAGGGGGGCAAATTTATCATAAGCTTCAAAAAATGTTTCAAGGAGTTCAATATAGATTTTCGGGACCGGGTCCTGTTTCAATACCGGTGTGACAAACGGTATCCTGAAAAGCAGGTGCGGCGCGATCTTCTGTATATAGCCGGAATCAAGGCTTGATAACCGCGTCGTGTTTATATCATTCAAAAGATACCTTGCACCGCCGTGGATCATACCTGTACATGCACCGGTTGCGCCTGAAGCAAGATCGTTCTTTTCGAAAAGCGCCACCGTTAAACCGCGCATGGCGCAGTCTCTTGCAATTCCAGTACCGTTGATGCCTCCGCCGATAATGGCTACATCGTACTGTTTATTGCCGTTTGTTCCGGACAAGTTCTATTTTTCTCCACCGGAAAGGTTCAGCATACTCAGCTTTGCTGCAACCTTTGATGCTATTGTGCGGAATTCCTGCGCTGTTTTTGACGATTGCTCCGCTGCCGCGATTGGTTTGCCGGTATCCCCGCCCTCTCTTACGCGCGACTCCAGGGGTATTCTTCCAATAAAGTCTATGCAGAGCTTGTGTGCAGCTGTCTCGACTCCGCCGGTACCGAAGATATTGGTCTGCTCGCCGCAGTGCGGGCAAATAAAGTAACTCATATTCTCGACCATACCGAGAACCGGCACCTCTACTTTTAAAAACATATTTATTGCCTTTGTTGCATCCAGCATAGATACATCCTGAGGGGTTGAAACGATTACAGCCCCTGTTATCGGAGCCTTCTGTACAAGGGTCAACTGTATATCCCCTGTGCCCGGGGGCAGATCTACAATCATATAGTCGATCTCTCCCCATTTAATCTGCCTCAGAAACTGTTCTATCATCTGGCTTATCAGCGGACCTCTCCAAATAACCGGCGTATCATCCGGCAGGATTAAACCTATGGAGATAGCTTTCAGTCCGTATGCCTCAACTGGCTCAAGCTGCTCTTTTTGTGCAATGGCAAGCCTTTGCTCAGGGGTTATACCGAGCAGCATGGGTACATCCGGGCCATAAATATCCGCATCAATGAGTCCTACCTTTGCACCGGTTTGTGCAAGTGCTACGGCAAGATTTACGCTGACCGTCGACTTGCCGACCCCGCCCTTGCCGCTGCCGACTGCTATGATATTTTTAATGCCCTCTATCGGTAACGGTTTCTGCGGACCTGTTGTGCGGGATTTGCTTACCTGCGCATCCTGCTTTATGTCTACGGATTTTACCCAGCTTAAAGATCCCACTGCATCCCGCACTGCGCTGTTGAGGCTGTCTGCAAGCGGGCACGCGGGTGTTGTCAAAACAAATCTGAAGCTCACCTTCCCGTTCTCTATTTTCAAGTCTCTTATCATACCGAGACTGACCACATCTTTTTTGAGTTCCGGATCCTCAACTTTGCTCAGCGCATTGAGGACCTGCCTTTCTAATTCGATATCAGCCATTTCGCCGCTCCTTTGTAAGTTTTGCGCTTCTAATCTTCTCTGGCAATGATCTTCGGTATCTTGAGTATCATATTGGGTTTTATAAGCCTGCCGCTGAGCCTGTTGCTATATTTGATTTTTGAAATCGTTACATCAAATTTTTGTGCTATGTCCCAGAGCGTATCTCCCTGCTTCACTCTGTAGTAGATATATCTCGAACTCGCTCTTGGCTCTGCATAAGCAACGGTCACTGTTTTTGTCCGTTTTGCAGAAGTTATTTCCTGTCTCCGCGTATACGGACTCACCGGTATTATGATTGCCTGGCCTGGCCTTAATCTCTTTACCTGCCGTATGTTGTTCATAGTCTTTAATTCGTAAAGCGGTACACCGTACTCTCGTGCGATAACATAGAGTGAGTCGCCTCGCCGCACAGTATATCTCTTATAGCTGAACAATTCCCTTGCAGGCATATCCGCGAGCCCCGTGATAAATTGCTCCTTTGTCCCTGCAGGTATATTTAAGATATAATCCGGGACAGGAGGGGTCGCCCACCTCATAAGTTCCGGGTTAAGCTGTTTTATCGTTTGATAATCTACACCTGCGAGCTTTGCTGCAACATGGAGATCCATCTGACGGTTCAGCGTTATCCTGTCATCATGAATGGGTTTCTCGTAGGTCAGGTCTGAGAATCCGTATGCTGCCGGATTTTTTGCTATCATGGCGGCTGCTATAAGTTTCGGCACATAATCCCTCGTTTCCTTTTTCAAGTACCGGTGTTCTGCAAGACTCCAGAAATTATCCGTCTTCTGTCTCTGCATCGCCCTCATAATCTTGACCGGTCCTGCGTTATAAGCTGCCTCTGCAAGATACCATGAGCCGAACGTATCATACAGGTTTTTCAGATACCGTGCTGCTGCAAGAGTTGACTTCTCGGGATTCCTCCTCTCGTCTACCCACCAGTTGACCTTTAAATTATAAAGTTTCGCCGTGCTTCTTATAAACTGCCACGGCCCGCATGCGCTGCGTCTCGACATGGCATGGGTGTTGAACCCGCTTTCTATAAGAGCCATATAAACTAGATCCTCGGGCAGTCCGTTTGCCTTCAGGGTCTTTTTCATCTTGGGTACATACTGCTCCGATCGCTCGAGCCATTTCTCGAATATGTCATGCTGATTATCCGAAAAATAATTTATAAAATATTGCACCTTTTCATTCATGACCATGGGTATATCTGTTTCCGTGGTTATTTTTTCAAGGCTTGCCGGTGCCGTGCTGTGTGCTATTACATCGGACATGTCCTCTTCTGTGGTTGTACTGACTGAAGCAGCAGACGTAATGTCCGTTCCGGTCATATTCGCACATGCTGTGCCGCTTTCTGCCTGCTTTGATACTGAAACCGTCTGTTTTCCGGTTACATTCAGTCCTGTTTTTGAGTTACCCGCGCTGTTCGCCGCTGCACATCCCTGGATCATTCCGCCAATCGCTAATCCCGTTATTATATAATATATGTTGTTCATAAAGACTTGTTTACAATAATAGTGCAGGTTCTGTCAAGGTAAGTGGACTTATTGTTTTATGGGTGTATAATAAAAAAATAAGTGTTCTTGAAGGAGAATGAATATGGGTCAACAAAAGATTACCGTAGAAACGCGGAACCATGTTCTGCTGATAGGCTTAAACAGGCCTGAAAAACGTAACGCCTTCGACGTAGACATGTATATCGATCTTGCGAAAGCTTACGGCGAACTGCAGATCGACAAAGAACTGCGGTGCGGGCTGATCTTTGCGCACGGCGATCATTTTACAAGCGGATTGGACCTGGCACAATGGGCAGGAGTTTTTGCAAAAGGGTCTTTTCCTCCCTTGCCTGCCGGTGCATTCGATCCTCTGGGCATTGATGAAGACAGGAGAATTTCAAAGCCCGTAGTCATGGCCATCCAGGGTCTATGCTATACCATAGGGATTGAACTGATGCTTGCCTGTGACGTGCGTATCGCCTCTACGGATACCAGTTTTCGGCAAATGGAGGTTTGCAGGGGTATCTACCCTGTCGGCGGCGCAACTGTCCGGTTGCTTCAGGAAATAGGCTGGGGCAATGCCATGCGGTATCTGCTCACAGGAGATGAGATCCGATCACAGGAGGCATTCCGTCTTGGGCTTGTTCAGGAATTGACAGAACCCGGACGACAATTTGACCGGGCACTTGAATTGGCAAAGCATATCGCTCTACAGGCGCCGCTTGGCGTTCAGGCATCTTTACTCTCTGCAAGAACGGCACGGCTTGAAGGAGATAAGGCGGCTTTATCGAGACTTCTTGTCGATCTTATGCCAATAATGAAAAGCGCCGATGCAACAGAAGGTGTCCAATCCTTTCTTGAAAGGCGTGAGGCTGTTTTCAAAGGACGTTGATGTACCCGAAAAATTGCATTAGTAAAACAGTGATGCCCGGGTAATTGACAAGAGGGGAAAGTATTTGCGAGGTTTATTTCCCTATACAGAACTCTGAAAAGATCCTTTCAAGCACATCCTCTGCCGTTACCTCCCCTGTCAGATCCTTTAAAGCAAACAGTGCACTGTCAACCTCTTCTGCAATAATTTCTGTGAACGCCTGTTGTTCTATTAAGTTTATGGCTGCATTGATAGAAAGCTCCATATGCTCAAGCGCCTGTTTATGCCTTTGCCTGTTAATGACCGGCGTGTTTTCTATGGACGGCAGCTGGTCCGGTGCTGCAATGCCTTGCTTTAATGATTCTATACCCTGTTTTGTCAGGGCCGAAATTGAAAATACCTTATACCCTTTGAATATCTTCTCTACTTTCTCAATCTTTGCCTTTTCCGTGATATCTATTTTATTTATTACAATAATGATCTTATCTTTTTGTCCTTCTGCTGTTGCAAGCTCCTCTTCATAATCGGTGTGCTGGTTTGGATCAATAAGAAGTGCTATAATATCTGTTGTTTTTATAAGCTTTTTTGTCATCCCAATTCCTATTTTTTCCACAGGTTCTTCACTGGTTCTCAACCCTGCCGTGTCTGTGAGCGTAATCTTTAGTCCATTGTAACTAATTGATTCTTCTATGTAATCTCTTGTCGTTCCTGGGTCTGGTGTGACAATTGCCCTGTTTTCCCCAAGCATGGCATTAAAAAGGCTGGACTTGCCTGCATTTGGTCTTCCTATGAATAGAACGCTAATTCCCTGTCTTATGATCTTTGCCTGCTCATAGTTTCGCAATACATGTGCAACTTCATCATACGCTGCTTGCAGGATAACCTTTAAGTCTTCTGTTTGCTTGGGGACACTGTCTTCTTCAGGAAAATCTATCATGACTTCTATATTTGTTTTGACCTGCATGAGTTTTTCTTTTATGGACAGGATAAATTGGGAAAGTACGCCTGTTATCTGGTTTATCGCCTGTTTTCTTGCCGCATCGTTGTCTGCTTTGATAAGATCTACAACCGCTTCTGCCTGGAGCAGATCCATCTTACCGTTTAAAAATGCCCTTCTCGTGAATTCGCCTCTTTGAGCAAGCTTTGCCCCTGCATCAAGAGTGACCTGCAAAACAGCATGGATAACAGCTGAGCCGCCATGCGTGTATATCTCAACCATGTCCTCGCCTGTGTATGTTTTATCCGCCCTCATAAGAACGATCATGACTTGATCGATAATTGTATCCGGCCTTTCATAAATGGCGCCATAGTACATTCTATGGCTTATATATCTTTTTATGGAATGGATCGGTTTAAAAATCTTTTTAAGTACCTGCTCTGCATGGCTGCCGCTTATTCTGACTATACCTATAGCACCTTCACCAGCCGGTGTAGCTATGGCTGTAATCGTGTCTTGTTTTGCAATTATCTCTTTTTTCATGCATATCTCATTATCTTACTGTAACAGAAAATTTCAATTTAAAAAAGATTTTTCAGGACATTCATTCCGTAGAAGTTTCTTGTCGCCGGTAAACCCTGTGAGTGAATTTCGTCCTTTACCAAAGTAAAATTTTAAACAGGTAAATAAATACTTGACAAGGATTAATTAAAGCATAATATAACCCCATGAAAAACATAAAAATGTCTTTATTTTTCAATATGTTGGACAATATCAACAAGTTGTGGTTCTTTTTTGTGAGTATACTACCTGTTGGTTGTAAATATCGCATGAATTCTTTCTTCAAAATTGCTATCATTGACCATAAAAACGATGGTGTAACGTGCTGTTTTATATGAAGTTATATTGTTTTCCACAGGTGTTGAAAAACTTGTGTGTTTCTCAAATTAGTTTAGCTTGTGATCTCAACAAGTTACATAAACAAGTTATATGTTAATGATGGGGAACTGTATGGAAGCATGGGATAAAATAAGAAAAGAATTGATTAATATTTATACGGACAACAATAATGATCCGTGGCTAACCATTTTAAATCCTATAAGTTTTAATGATAATCATATGGTACTTGGAGTGCCGGATGATTTTTCTTTAGAGTGGATAAGAAACCACTATCACCCTGATATAACAAAGACTGCAAAAGACGTTTTAGGCGAGGATATTGAGATAGAGTTGATCATTGATCATAGAGAAGATATCGATACCGATACTGCAACTACCGACAATAACAAGATCCCTTTTGTTCCGATGAACAATACAAAAGGCTTATTGAAAAACTATGTTTTTGATAATTATATTGTGGGCGAATCCAATAAATTTGCAAGTGCAGCAGCGCTGGCAGTAGCTCAGAATCCTGGGAATGCATATAACCCTCTGTTCATATATGGCGGTGTGGGACTCGGTAAAACACATATTCTGAACGCTATAGGTAATCAAATAGAGGGGGTAAAAGACGGGCTTAACATCATTTATATAACTACCGAGCATTTTGTCAATGATCTTGTAAACCATTTGCGGGATAAAAAGATGGACATATTCAGGGAGGTTTATAGAAACTGTGACGTACTGCTTATAGATGATATCCAGTTCATCTCAAATAAAGAAAGGTCTCAGGAAGAAATGTTCCATACCTTTAACACCCTATATCAGGAGAAAAAACAAATAGTATTTACCTCTGACAGGCTGCCGAAGGAGATCTCCAACATTGAGGAACGCCTGAGAAGCAGGTTTGAAATGGGTCTTATCGCAGATATTCAGGTCCCTGACATAGAAACAAAGGTTGCCATCATTAAAAAAAAGGCAGAGGCGGATAATATAGGCATAGATGATGAAATCGCATTTTATCTTGCTTACAATACCCAATCGAACATCAGGGAATTGGAGGGTTATCTTACACGGCTATCCGCATATGAATGCCTCACAAAGACCAAATTAAACTTACCTGTGGCGAAAGAAGTGCTGTCAAGCCTGATCAGGAGAAAAGACAAGTGGCTTACCATAGAAGACATACAAAAAGCAGTTGCTTCACATTTTAAGATTAAGGTCTCCGACTTATTGTCGGACAGAAGAATGAAATATATTTCTTATCCTCGACAGATAGCCATGTTCCTTTCCAGAACATTAACGAATGCGTCGTTTCCTGAAATAGGGGTACAGTTCGGAAATAAGGATCATTCGACAGTCATACATTCCGTCAATAAAATTACAGGAATGATAAAAAACGATCATAGTGTAAAAGATGTTATTGAAAAGATTAAAAAAGGGATGGGATAGCTGATTAAAAAACTGTTGAAAAGTTTTAATTTCTTTACTATGTTACTTATCAACAGAAAATAAACAATAAAATAAACATAATAAATAATGTATTATATATATATATATTAAATGGTTATTATTTTTATTTAATTATAAACAATATATACTACGACTAAAATATATTAATATAATAGTAGGAGAAAGAAATGGAAATCAGTATAGATAAAAGAAATTTATTATTAGAGATAAGTAAAGCTATAGGTGCAACAGAGAGAAAGGCAACAATGCCTATACTCTCCAATATACTCTTAAAAGCAGAAAACAGTGCATTAACTATTATTGCGACAGACTTAGAGGTAACGATAATAACGAGCCTTTCGTGTACGGTAATAAAAGAAGGGCAGGTAGCAGTACCTGCAAAAAAGTTTTATGATTATATAAAGGAACTTCCGGAGAGTGATATAAGTATAAAAAAAGAAGATGGATTTTTGCAAATAAACGTAGGAAAAATATCCGGAAAATTAAAAGTCTTACAGGCAGAAGATTTTCCAAAGGTAGAAGAATATAAAAGCGGATATACGACAATATCCTACGAGCAATTGATAAAAATGATTGATAAAACAATATACTCGACATCAACAGATGAAGTAAAATATAGTTTAAACGGAGTATATATAGAAAAAATGCCGGATTGTTTGAGATGTATCGCAACAGACAGCCATAGACTTTCATTATACGATTATGGAGAAATAAATACAATTGAAGGTATGACAAAAGGAATTATCATACCGAGGAAAGGCCTCTTTGAAATAAAAAAAATAAGCGGTGAAAGTGAAGTAAAAATAGCCATAGAAAAAAACAAGAATTTTATAGTGAAAAATGGGAACACGACCATTCAGATAAGACTGCTTGATTATGATTTTCCCGATTATAAAGCAGTCATACCTGCCGAAACAAAAATAAATATAAAAATAAAGAAAGACACTCTCGTATCTGCAATAAAAAGAGCCCAGTCAATATACCAGGAAAAAATATCAAGGGTCATTTTTAATATTGATAAAAACATACTCACCATAGAAAGTAATGAGCCGGACATAGGAGAGGTAAAGGAAGAACTGGAAATAGAATACAGCGGAAAACCGCTCAAGATAGGATTCAACGGCAGATACCTTATCGACAGTCTCAATGCAATAGAAGGAGAATTTTTATCGATAGGACTCAATAACGAACAAAGCGCCAGTACATTTTTTGGCGATGACAATAGAAAACACCTTAATTTGATTATGCCGATGAGAATGTAATCAAACTCGAAACGGAGAAGAATCATGAAAAAAATGACAGAGCAAAATTTAAGGGAAGCGTTCGCCGGAGAATCCCAGGCACATATGAGATACCTTATATTTTCAGAAAGGGCGGAAAAAGAAAAAAAGCCCAACCTTGCAAGACTGTTTAAGGCAATATCGTTCGCAGAACAGGTACACGCGACAAATCATTACAGGGTACTGGGAGAGATCAACGATTCCATAAAAAATTTACAGGTCGCCATTAACGGCGAGACGTACGAAGTGGAAGACATGTATCCGGCATTCAAGGCAGTTGCCCAGCTCCAGAATGAACAATCAGCCGTAAGAACGACCAACTATGCTCTTGAAGCGGAAAAAATACACGAAGACATGTACACGCAGGCAAAACTGTCCGCAGAACAGGGAAAAGACATACAGATAAAAGACTTATATATATGCGATCTCTGCGGGTACACCGTAGAAGGCGATTCTCCGGACGTGTGCCCTATATGCGGTGCAAAAAGGGATAGATTTATAAAGTTTTAAAAAAAGGTACAACTTTATATTCTTCCGCCGCCCCGTGAGAAGTTTAACTTCCTGTTACTATTTATCTCAATGAAAGTGCCGACTCTGACCTGAGTCGCTTCTCACGGGGCTTACGCCTACTTTTTCTCTTCCGGTTTCGGCTGATCCTGCTTTTTTGCCGTTGAAATACCGATGATGCTGTACAGCGGACAGAAATTTATACTGCCGGTAAGTATGGGAACAAAACCGATTAATCCTATCCATCGCCATGACCCGTTTACCCAGAAAATCATAGATAGTAACCCCAGACCGACGATCCATCGTATGAGTTTATCCGTTGAACCGACATTCTTTTCCATAGACACCCCCTTTACTCTTTAATTTATAGCATATATTAAAAAATACAACAAGCAATGCAGCGGAAAGAAATTTAAAATGGTTGCAATGTAAAAAAAATAGGATAAATATCTCTGAAAGACGCGGAGGAGACATGGAAGAAAAAAACAGGCGGAAAATTATCGGTATTATCGGTGGCAGCGGATTATACTCAATAGAAGGCTTAACAAAGATAAAAGAGAAAAAGCTCGTTACACCCTTTGGCAGGCCGTCGGACGCCTATCTGACAGGCACTATACACGATACGACGGTCATATTTTTATCCAGGCACGGGAGAGGACACCGCATACCGCCGGGCGAGATAAATTTTAGGGCAAACATCTACGGCATGAAGATGCTTGGAGTGCAAAGGATCATTTCGGTGAGCGCGGTCGGCAGCATGAAAGAGCAGATAAAACCGGGTGACATCGTCGTACCGGATCAATTTATAGATCTGACGAAACACAGGGCTTCAACATTTTTCGGGAAAGGCATTGTCGCACATGTATCAATGGCAGACCCGGTATGTCCTGTTTTATCGGACATGCTGTACACAGCGGGAAAGAACAAAAATAAGGTTATTCATAAAGGCGGCACGTACCTCTGCATGGAAGGGCCGCAGTTTTCATCGAGGGCTGAATCAAAAGTATACAGGCAGTGGGGAGTGGATGTCATCGGCATGACGAACATGCCTGAAGCAAAACTCGCACGGGAAGCGGAGATATGTTATGCGACCCTGGCCATGGCAACGGATTACGATTGCTGGTATGAAGGCATGAAGGATGTCGACGCGGGAGATGTGGTTGAAATAATGAAGAGGAATGTACTGAATGCAAAGGATATAATAATGACTGCTTTGCCCGGTATCGAAGAGGAAAGGGGTTGTGCATGTGCGCATGCCCTGAAGAACAGTTTTTTAACCTCGACGGACGCTCTACCGCAAAAAACGAAAAACTCATTAAAACATATAATCAAGGGGTATATAAAATGAAAAAATTACTCTTCTTAATCCTTATAATATTCGCAACCTCGTGTGCAGCCGGAAGCAACAACATCGGCGACAACCAAATAATGAGCGAACGCTATGCAGTGCTCAGGGAACAGCGGGATGCATTTTCCGTAAACCTGATACCTCCGGAAGGGGGCAGGTCCCTCTGGGAAGGTAAAGTGCTGGAGGACCCTTTCAGCGAGATGGTTGTTCCCGGGAAAACCTATAATGTAGAAATCGACACGCAGGATGGAACAGCCTACAAAGGGACAATACAGGTTATAAACAAAGGCGGCTCTATCGGAAGGTACGGAGGGTATGAGGTTAAATTCACGAGATATATCGCCGAGATGCTCAGGCACGACAAACAGGTGGCCTTTTATATAAATACGGCGGATGGAAAACAGATACTGCTTGTTACATTCTATGCACCCTGACAAGATTCTTTTATAAATGAAATTCTTTTATAAAAAGGGGCTTTTACCTGACGCTCTCCTGTTTCCACTCATCATAGTATCGTTTTTTTTTCAGTATATCATCCTGTTCAGGAGAATACTTTATAAAAAGGGTTTCATAAAATCTTATAGGCCGCGGGCACAGGTTATATCCGTTGGAAACCTTACGATGGGCGGTACAGGCAAAACACCTATGGTCATACACCTGTGCTCTCTGCTCAAATCAAAAAAGATCGGCGTTGTCGCAAGGGGATATAAAGCGAAAGTAAGGGGCGTGGTGCTGGTCTCAGACGGAACAAACCTTTTATGTACTCCCGAAACCTGCGGCGATGAGCCGTATCTTATAGCACTGTCAGCCAGGCATGCAATTGTTGCAGTTTCTGCACACAAAACAGAAGCAGTGCGGTTTATTGATGAACATTACCGGCCGGACATCATCATACTGGACGACGGGTTTTCCCACCTGCAGGTCCAAAGGGACATGGAGATTTTACTCATTGACGGGAACAAAGGATTCGGGAATCGCCATGTGCTTCCGGCTGGTCCTCTCAGGGAGCATGTTCGTTCACTACTGTATGCCGATGTCATCGGTGTAAAGGGCGGCACCTCCGGACTCCTGCCTGTTTTGGACCGGTTCCACCTACAGGACAAAACATTTTCATTTTACTATACAATGGATGCTATAAAATCTATTGATAGAAACGAGCCGGTGGACATAAAAGGTTTACAGTATAAAAAAAGCATTGCAATGGCAGGTATCGTATTCCCGGAGCAATTTTTCGATGCGCTGTCGGCGATCGGAATAAAACCCGTGCAATGCATAGCGAAACCCGACCATTATACCTATGACGAATACGTGCTCAGGGACATGGTGAACAGGTATAAAGCGGACGCGGTGATCGTAACTGCCAAGGATGCGGTAAAGATAAAAGGTATTGTCAGGGACGCACACACCGCGTGGCTTTTCGCAGACATAGCACTCAGTATGGACGGGAAAACAGTAAAGGAAGTATTAAGTAAAAAAGGTATGATGTGATGCTAAAAAAGATTAGATACAGGATCGAGTATGTGTTCCTGCGCAGCATAATATTTTTTTTCAATAGTCTTTCGGATACTACCATAAGCGTAATTTCTGAACGGGTCGGTTCCCTGTGGTATTCCATCGACAGGAAGCACAGAAGCATAGCCCATACGAACATCGGGTATGCGTTCCCGGAAATGAGCATTGACGAAAGAACGCGGATTGTCAAAGAGAGCTATAAAAATATAATCACCACATTCATGACCTTCCCCCGCATAGGGAAATTCAATATATCAAATACGCAGGAATTGTTTGAATTCCAATGTACGGAATACTATGAGCAGGCAAAGGCAAGAGGCAAGGGGGTGTTTTTGCTTACAAGCCATCTGGGAAACTGGGAATTCGCCGCTGCTGCGCACAGCATAAAAAACAACGGGCTTGTTGCAGTTGCAAAGGACATCCATAATCCGTACATAGACAAGTATATAAAGGCATTACGAACGAGTTCGGGCATAGAGGTAGTGAGGCCGAGAAACGCGGTGTTCAGGCTGATGCGTGCACTGAAACAGGGTAAGACCATTGCAATGCTGCTGGATCAGAACACGCTGAAACACGAGGCCGTGTTTGTAAACTTTTTCGGAAGGCCTGCGGCAACGCAGTATGCAATGGCACTTATGGCGATAAAAACAGGGGCAGCCGTGGTACCGGGATATGTCATAAAGAACCCCGTGCGTAAGGGCTACATCATAAGGTATGAAAAGCCCATCATACCAACGGACGAAAAAAACAGGGAACAGGCGCTGATAAAATGGACGCAGTATTTTACGGATGTGATCGAACGTCACATAAAAAGCATGCCCGCGCAGTGGTTCTGGGTGCACAACAGGTTTAAGACCAGACCGGAACAAGGCTTTGAGCAGTACCGGCAGTTAGTCGTAAAGTGAAGAAAAGGACCAGAAAAAGAATTTTTCGTTTCGCTTCTCTGACAGCAGGCCTCCTGGTTGTCGTTCTCATCATTTACCTGGGAATACTTTATACAAAGATAACAGGCCTTTTCCTGTCAAGGGGCTTCCCGTCTCCATCCATCGTGTATTCCGATGTAGCTTACCTGAAAAAGGGCATGGGGATGAGCAGGGACATGCTCATCGATAAACTGGGAAGGCTTGGTTACACCGAAACAGGAAACGCACCTTCATCGCAGGGCACGTATGAAGTGTCTGATAACAGGGTTTCCATAGACACAAAAACATTCAACCTGCCTTTTTATACACTACAATCCGTGCAGGCTGTGGTTGAGTTGTCGGACAATAAGATAACGGAGATAAGCACTTCCGGCGGCAAGCCTCTGGACAGCCTTGAGCTCGAACCGGAACAGCTCGCGGTCTTTTTCGGCGATGATTTTAAGATGAGGGTACCGGCAAGCCTTTCATCCATACCGGATGACGTTATCAATGCAGTCATTGTTACCGAGGATGCGAGGTTCTTCGAGCACGGGCCCATAGATATAAACGGCATTTTCAGGGCAATGCTTGCGGACATTCTTTCCATGAGCATAAGACAGGGCGGGAGTACGATAACCCAGCAGCTGGTAAAGATACTGTTTCTCAGTAACAGGCGGACCTTCAGGCGCAAAATAACAGAAGCAGTTATGGCAATCATGATAGCGCAGAAGTTTACAAAGGCACAGATACTGAACGCATACTTAAACGATATTTATCTTGGCCAGGACGGCCACGTAAGCATAGTAGGCATGGGTGCTGCCGCCCGGTATTATTACTCGGAATCTTTAGGACAGCTCAGCCTTACTCAGAGCGCCATGCTGGCAGGCCTGATCGCATCGCCGATGAGATATTCACCGATATACAACCCCGGGGATGCACTCAAGAGAAGGAATATGGTACTTTCGAAGATGCTGAAGTATCAGGTCATTACGCAGGACACCTATGACCGGGCTGCAACAGAACCGCTGGATATTAAGCTGTCCCACATAACGGTGAAATCAGCACCGTATTTCGTGGATTATGTATCAGATCAGCTCAAGGAGCGGTTTTCAAAAGAACTTTTAACAAGGGACGGCCTGAGGATCTTTACCACCATTGATATGGATACACAGCTCATGGCAGAACAGGCAATGGATAAAGCACCTGCAGAACTGCAGGGTGCCATGGTTATCCTGCAGCCGCAGACAGGATATGTTCTTGCGATGATAGGCGGAAGGGATTACAACACGAGCCAGTTTAACAGGGCCGTCATGTCCAGGAGACAAATAGGCTCGTGTGTCAAGCCGTTTATCTACATGCTTGCATTGGAGAGCAGGGCGAAGCAGGGGTTTTCCCAGGTCTCTACACTTGAAGATGCGATGCTCAGGATAAAATCCGGGGCAGGAGAGTGGGAGCCGCAGAACTATGACAAGCGATTCAGGGGATCGATTACCGCACGCTATGCGCTCCAGCATTCAATCAATATACCGGCAGTAAAGGTAGCCATGCAAACAGGTCTTGACAAAAACTCGGAGCTGCTGGAACAGCTTGGATTCGGTGCGGATATACCTTCATTCCCGTCCCTTGCACTGGGCAGCATAACGACCTCACCCCTGAGCCTCGCTCTCGCGTATACCATCTTTTCAAACAACGGGAATGAGCCGCAGGTACCGGTAAGCATAAAAACGATTACCGATATGCAGGACACGATTATTTATAAAGCTGATCTGGAATTTAAATCGCAAGGAACTGCACAAGGCTGCTATGTCGTGAACAATATACTGCTCGGAAGTACGACAGAGGGCACTGCGCGCGGCTTACGGGAGTTTCATATAGCAGGCGATTACGCGGGTAAAACAGGAACGACGAACGATTTCAGGGACGTATGGTTTGCAGGGTACACGCCTGATGTGGTTGCTGTTGATTGGCTCGGGTATGACGAGGAAAACGCAATAGGAAGCCCTGCTGCACAGATAGCGCTCCCGGTCATCGGCAGGTTCCTCGAAATGTATACGGATATGCATGGAGGAAGAAAATTTGACATACCTCCGGGTATAAAATTTGCGTGCGTTGACCGGCACACGGGTTTGGCGGGGAAAGGCGTTACGAACTGTGTCACAGGAGCTTTTATAGCGGGGACAGAGCCGAAGCAGGGTGCAATAAACAGTGTCATAGACTGGTTCAGGCGCATGCTCCACTAACCCGAAGAACGCATAGGTAAAATGGAGAAGTTCGTGCAATAAGCGCAGGACCGCAATAACAGACCACATAAAAGCAGCACGCATGGCCGAAAAGATCGCACGCTGGCTCAGGTGCTTGGGTGCTGCTATGTCACTGCCGGTTGTCTGTGCGACTTTTGTGCTCAAGTAAGCACCGATAAAATTCAATGCCGCCGCCATAATCATAACTCTTTCCCCTTGTCCTTTTTTATGGGGTCTGGTAAAAGAATTTTCATGAAAGAACAACCCGCACAGACAGACATATTGAAAGATCGTTATCATCTTCGTCCTCTCCAGAACGAAGGAGGTTGTTTTTGGGAAAACTTCAGAGACGATAAAACAACTAACATTTACTACCTCATGGAACAGGGTCATGGTTTTTCAGCTTTTCACCGGGTAGCGGTCAAAGAAACATGGACATTTGTAACAGAAGAGACCGGGAACAGTCCCGTATATCTCTACGTCCTTGACTATGATGAAAGAGGAGGACTGACAAAGATTGAATTAAATCCCGCAAACCCCCGCTTTACCGTTCCGCCCGGGAAATGGTTTGCTGCAGAGGTAGCAAACCAAGGCTCTTTTTCCCTGGTAACCTGCTCTTGCGAACCGCCCTTCGAATACAAGTATTTTGAGCTTGGTAACCGCAAAGCTTTATCGGAAAAATTCCCGGAACACCGTGAGTTGATAGAAAAACTGACACACCCGGCCCCCTGAGCCCGTTATAATACTGCCGGATTTTTCTTCTGGTTTGTCACTGCTATCGTAAAGATGATGAAATA
Source organism: bacterium (assembly GCA_037439545.1). Lineage (GTDB taxonomy): Bacteria > JAMCPX01 > JAMCPX01 > JAMCPX01 > JAMCPX01 > JAMCVD01. Next base: position 52,402 of record JBBIVV010000004.1, on the reverse strand, counting down.
ATCAGAATTGTCTCTGCTCGGAAAGCAACCCGCTCAGAGCAGAAACAATACCGGAGGAGGTGGGAAAAATGAGAAAAGAATACAATTTTTCAAAGGCACAAAAAAACCCATATGCAAGCAGGCTCAAACGCCAAGTCACCATTCGTATGGATGATATGACGATAAAATATTTCAAAGAACTTGCTCAAAATTCAGGCATTCCGTACCAAACGCTCATTAACTTCTACTTGCGTGATTGTGCTGCTTCACATAAAAAACTGTTATTGCAATGGGAAAGTGCCTGATAATTCATTCCGCATTTCATTCTCCCCAGTTCAATATACAGATTATGTTTCGTAAAAACAGAGGAATTGGTATAAAGCTGTACGCGGTGTTTTATGTCTACAGATAAGTATTAATTTAAAATACCGAGCCTATTCCACGTCTGAATTATGCTCAGACACTCACCTGCTTCAGACGAAGGGCGATAACGTAAAATATCGCCGGCGCTATAAGCCATATAAGCTGCGGCAGCAGGGTAATCGGATGATGGTTGCAGTTGAACAGCACAGGGTTCCACCAATAACGGTCAATATATACCCAGCCGTCGTTCATGGTGCTCGATATCTCAACCAGCAGTTCCGATACCTGTCCATAAACCAGCAGCACTATCATTTCGCCGAAATTGAACTTTGAAAAATAATGTGCATGGCGCAGAGCGTACACGAACACGACACCCGGGAGGAACAAACCGCCGTCCCAGAAGAGGTGAGATATCAGGAACCAAAGATAGTGTACCGGGAAGGGGCGGATCCATGTGATGAGAGGCGTGCGGGACAGTGTACTCATGAGAAAGATCGGGACTTCCCATGTTATGCCCAGACACACACCGATCCAGAAAAGTACCCAGATGTAGCGGCTAATTTTGCTTTTCCGGTAGAAAGCAAAAAGTACGGCCGGTGTTCCAAACCCTATTGCAAGATCAAACCAGTAATACAATTGCTTGAATAGTTCCATTATTTTTCCATAATACAATGTGACTGTTTATAAAGAGATCGAGAAAGCAGGAAAACCGACAAAGACATCCCCCGGTCCCTGATTACGGGATTTGGAGATGCAACTATACCGGTTTTGACCGGATATGTATTGTCCTCCTTTCGTCGGTATGGTACACTGGAATAATGGAATAAATCAATATTTATATTGGATAACATATACCAGTGAGCATGAAGGAGAGCGTGATGTCGTGGAATAAGGTTTACGAAAAATCGGGCCGGATATGGGGAGAGAACCCCGGGGAGCTTGCAGGAGCGGCTGTAAGATATCTTAAAAAAAGCAAGTTGCACAGGGTAAGTCATACCGTACTGGACATCGGGTGCGGGTATGGCAGGGACGCATTTTATCTTTCAGACAATCTTAAATGTACTGTTCTCGGAATAGATCTCTCTGAAAAGGCAATAGAGATTGCAATGAACACGGTCATAAAAACCGGAAGGCAGAATATCGGATTCCAATCCATTGATTTTAAATCATTGGGCGGAGACAAATATGATATTGTTTTTGCTTCAAATGTATACCAGATCCTGGATCTGCATGAAAGGAAAGTATTCAGAGACAGGGTTAAGAAAATAGTAGCGCCGGGAGGACTGCTGTTTCTTGCCGCGCTCTCCACGAACGACCCCGAGCACTACGGCAAAGGCGTTCGGGTTGACGGAGAAGAAAACTCTTTTAAGGACGAAAAATACCTTCATTTCTGTACACAGGAGGAGCTAAGGAAGGACTTCGGGTTCCTCGCGATTAAAGAGCTTTTCGAACAGAAATACACCGAACCGCGCTCAACCGGTGAACCTCATCACCATGTGTCATGGATACTGATAGGAACGGCGGCGTAACATGCTAATTTCTGTTTATCCGGTTTTGCTTGTTTACCATGTAACTCATATATGCCGCAATTAAAACCACGCCTATCAATATTTCTAAGAGCGATTTTTTAATTATTCCGTATGCCAAAGAAGATACGCCTGTCAGCAAGATAGAATGTACAAACCCTTTCAAGCGTCCCAAAAGACTGTTGCCCTGGCTTATGTCTGCCTCAGGAGATGCGGGCATCAGTTTAAACTCGACTGCTGTAGTCAATTGTTTTGTGAATTTAGCCGATATTGCCGGATAGGCGTTCTGCATCTGTTTGTAACGCTGTAAAGCCTCTTTCTCGAGGTCGTGATCCACACAGGCATTTGCATATGCCTGATGTTGCTTCTCGTCAGAAGGATCATGCACAATATTTTTCCACAGCTCCTGTTCGGTCATGTAATAGTAATAGCATTAACCCATAAAAATACCAGATGTTTCTGAACTATTATTGGAAAAAAGGGACAGAGGGGTCACGCAGAAACTCCCGTCCTGTTGACAGCATAAAACCGGCAGGATATGATTACGGGCATGAGTATGAAGATGACATCATCTATGGCAAGTATACTCGGCACGTTATTCTTATCAGTCGTTATTCCTGTACGCGCTTTCGCACAACCTGTACCCGCAGGCAATATCGCGGCAATAGCCGGCAATGCCTCTATAGTAAGACAAGGCGCATCTGTTGAGCCTGAAACAGGCGCCCCGGTCTACGGAGACGATGCAATCACAACCGGCAACACCGGGAAAATGAGGATACTTTTTGTAGATAACTCGGTCATAAGTATAGGACCGAATGCCCGTATCAATATAGATCGCTATGTTTCAACTCCCTCCAAACGGAGTGTTCTGCTGTCTATGGTCAGGGGCAAGGCAAGATTTCTTATATCAAAGATATCAAATATACTGAACACCTATGACATACACACGGTCACGGCAATAATAGGAATCAGAGGTACTGATTTCGTAATCGATGCATCCGACGGTCAGAAAACAGCGGTATATGTCATAAACGGCAGTGTCAATCTGCAAAACATCAAGCAGGGTGCTTTGAATCCGGTCATGATAACTACAGGCAAGATGAGTACTGTCAGAGCGGGTCGGTCTCCGTCTTTGCCTGAAAATTATTCCCCTGCTGTTTTGCAGCAATTGCTCAACGAGATAATACTGCAGTTCAACAAAAACATTATAAATCGACCTGTACCGTATGACAGTGCCAGGGCGTCTCTGGCAAGATTGATCGAGATGGTGACAAAAAATAAACCGGGCAACGTGAGTATCTCCGAAGAACTGCCTGTAAAAAAAACAGAGCTGCCGTCACATCAAGTCCTGCGAACCTACAGACAATCAATAAGTCCTGTACTTCCTTTAGAAGACTGACCGGAGAAAATTTCCGCAGTGCCCGAGAACACATGCTCGCTGCAATCCCGGCAATTTTTCAACGCCCGGTTTTTTCTACAAGCCTCTATCAAGGTTCTGTATGAGAGTTCTTATTGACTGAACATCGGAGCTGAGCGCGGGTTCCGAAGGCTTTATGCCCGATGTCTCAAGCCATGTCCGGGGCGACGGTTGGGCAAGAATCTCTCCGAGTGAATAAATCTCGACATGCACGATACCTTTCCCGAGTGCTGCTGCGATGTCGTTAAAGAGACCTGTGGTATCAGTATAGCCCTGTGCGCCGCTGATGGGATCAGTCCCTATTACACCCAATGCTACAACCGCATTGTTTTCGTAAAACTTGTACGCATCCTTACTATAACTCGCAACGATCGCCGGCCCATAATATTTACCGAGGAGGGCTTTAAAAGAGCTCTGATATACCATGAAGGAAACCTGATCCCACGGCAGGCCGGTTACAGGAATATGGAACAGCATCTGTATATTCTGTTTACCGGCAGCGAGGTCGTCGAGGACCAGCGGGTAGGTGACACATTCAACCTTCCAGCCCTTTTGATGCGCGGACTGGACTACGTCGCTGAAATGCTGAAACGCATAGCTGTATGCCGAAGGACTTATATAACTTAACAGCAGGCTGATCACGGATGATACGCCGCCGGACTGTGCGGCAGTTGTCATACTCATGGTCAGGGCATACGGAGGTTCCATATCGAAGATGAGCCATCCCGGGGTTACCCTGTTGTCGCCGAGCCACGAAACGAGACTGTTTATCTCCTGGGAAAACAGGTCTACGTTATCCTCATCAGGCCAAACCCCGTTGCTCTGATCAAGCATTGGCCACAAACGTACCTGAACTCCGTTTGCGGATGCCTCGTTGAGAATGCTCAGAAGCTGTGAAGAACCGATATCAGAAGGATAAACCGCAAGCAGGAGCTGCGTACCGGTTTGCTTTAAGAGGGGGATTGCGGAAGAAAAATCATTGAAATTTCCAAATTCAGCATAAACACCCTGGGTCCGTCCGGACATCGAACTGCTGTTCGAGCATCCCGCCGAGAATAACCCGGTCAAAAGAAATACCGGAATTGCCAAAAGATATAAATATCTCATCACGGTTTTAGAGTATACATCACGATGGTGATTAACGCAATCCCTGCCAAATACGTGTGAGATGATAAGTAATAGGGCAAAATCACCTCTTTTCCAAATGCATCCGGTAAAGACCCAGTCTCTCTGCATCCTCTTGCATTTATACCCATGGTAGTATACATTTTTACGAATCATGGAAGACAAAAAAATAGCATTGGTTACCGGCGGGAGCAGGGGAATTGGCCGTGCAACGTGCGTGGAGCTTGCACGTGCAGGGTATACCATAATAATAAATTATAAGAGCAACGGGGCAGCGGCACAGGAGACACTTCGTCTGGTGAACGATGCCGGAGGTGAGGGAGAGGTTATACAATTCGATGTGGGAAATGCCGAGACAGCCAAAACTGCCATAGCCGGCCTCCTGAACAAATACAAGGCAATCCATGTCCTGGTCAATAATGCGGGTATTTCCTCAGACGGGCTTTTAGCGATGATGCCCCAGAAAGACTGGCAATCCGTGATCCAGACATCCCTGGACGGGTTCTTTAATGTGACAAAGCCGGTCCTTACCAGCATGCTGCGTGTGAAGAAGGGCTGTTCCATTATTACCATATCCTCTGTGTCAGGGATAACCGGGAACCGCGGCCAGACGAACTATTCCGCAGCCAAGGCCGGATTGATCGGTGCAAGCAAGGCCCTTTCCAAGGAAGTTGCCCGCCTCGGTATCAGGGTGAATGTTGTGGCTCCGGGGCTGATAGAAACAGAGATGATCAAAGATGCTCCGCGCGACATTATACTCAAGCTCATTCCCATGGAACGGGTCGGCACCCCAGGGGAAGTCGCAAAGGTCGTGCGGTTCCTGTGCTCGGATGATGCATCATATGTCACGGGACAGGTAATCTCGGTAAACGGCGGCATGGTATAGCAGTTTATGCAATCAAACCCCAAACTCAAAATCCTAATCACTAAACAATATCAAACGACAAAAATCCAAAATAAATTGTTAATTTATTTTGGTCATTTACTTCTAAGATTTTTGGTTTATTTAGGATATGGATGTTCGGATTTAGGATTTAAAAACGAAGGTGTTTTGAAGGATCATGTGAACCCTATGGAGGAACTTTTTCGATTAAATATGAGACGAAGCATTCTCACCTTTGCGATGATACTTATGATGCCGGTCCTTGCAAGGGCGGGATGGACAGAGAATTGGGAGAGCATCCGGCAGGACATGTCCGGTGTCCACTCTATCTCAGCGCATTTTACCCAGAAAAAAAACCTTAAAATCCTCGCAAGACCGCTGGTCAGTGACGGCCGTTTTTACTTTCGTGCCCCCGGAGATGTCCGGTGGGAGTATATATATCCGGTTAAAAACGTTCTTCTCGTCCATGGGGACAAGGTTACACAGTATGTCTGGACAAAGGATCATTTTATAAAGGATTCCGGCCCTCAATTGCAGGCAACGCGTATAGTGATGGAGCAGATTGCTTCATGGCTCAGGGGGAATTTCCATGACAACAGCGCATTTGTTCCGAAACTGATACCCGGGAAACCACGGCGGATAATACTTATTCCGAACAAGGATTATTTAAAAAACTTCATCAGGCGTATCACCCTGACGCTGTCCGGCACATCAGGGGTCATTTCCACTATTGAAATACTCGAACCCCAGGGTTCATCCACCGTACTTGAGTTTTCGCACATAGCTTTAAATGCGAAGATATCGGACACAACGTTCGAAGATGTAAAATGAAGCTTCTTCTTCTGATTTTCGCTTTGACCGGATTATCATGCAGCATCCCGGTGCCCCCGAAGCCCGCAGTGGTGATCAATCCTTATCTTCAGAAAAAATGCTTTGCCGCGATCTCTCCGGGTATCTTCCGGGCTGTCCATATTATCGACGTCGATGTTCGGGGAAAGAGCAGTTCCTTCATAGGCGTGACCATAGTCGATGCATCCGGTGACCGAATTCGCGCTACCTTACTCAGTGTCGAAGGACTGGTCCTCTTAGACGCTGTAAGCGATAAAGGGTCTATAACCATCTATCGCACCATGCAGCAATTTTTGTCCGGAGAGTTTACCCGCGGACTGTTCAGCGATATTGAGTTCATGTTTTTTCCCGGCCAGGGGGACCTCACGGATGCAAAGGTACACGAAGACGGCTCCCTCATGTGCAGATGGACAAGCAGTGGAAATGTATTTGAAAAAAACTCCGGGGCTTCAGGAATAACAATCATCCGGGAATACGGTCCGGATCATAAGATATTGCGCAAGGTGTCACTATTTCCTCCGCTCGTCGAAGGGTTATATAAACGTATGCACCTGGAGTCTTATGCAGGGACCGGATATTCGCTGTCTCTGGAACTTCTCGAAGGAGAACCACTGAATCGCACAGACGGGTTATTTACCCGGTGAGGGCGGCGGAGCAAACCTTTCGATGAGGATCCGCACCCCGTATTTTGTAAATGCACGTGCATACTTGATATTATCTTTCCCCATAAGCAGCATGGAAACAGCCCATACCAGAAAAGAGACGGCATATATCGCAGGTCCTCCAATGACGAAAATCAACGGATTTTTCAGATACGCTGCAGCGATTCCGCTGACCACGACACCGGGCCATCCGATCACGTAGCTCAAACCCAGGAGGATAAGACCGAGGATAAAGGGGAAAGAAGGCGGCTTTTTGAAAAGACTCAAATCAGCCTTCGATTCAACTGCCGCACGGCCGTATGCCGTATGACTGACATAGGTAGCTATTGTGTGCAGTATCGCCATGTTTCCGTCTGCGGCACTATCATACCCTGCGGAATATAAGGGATGTGTTAATCCCTCCGAATGCAAAATTATTGTTCATCCCTATATCGAAGGAAAAGTCCCGTGCACCACCTATCACATGGTTCAGTGGAGGCAGTGCAGGATCAGGGGTTTCAAGATTTTTTGACGCAGCTATAAAATGCTCATTGATCATCAAAATGGTTTCTATGGATTCAATCGCCCCGCATGCCCCGAGCGTATGTCCGGTGAAACCTTTGAGCGCGCTAACCTGCACCGATGTCCCGAATATCTCGTGGGTGGCGGCTGCCTCAGCCGTATCTCCGGCAGATGTTGCCGTGGCGTGTGCGTTGACATGACCAATGTCAGACGCAGACATGCCCGCATCTTTCAATGCGATCTTCATGGCTCCCGCCATTCCCTCGGCGCTCGGATTTGTCAGATGAGAGCCGTCGCAGTTCGTCCCGTAACCGACGACTTCACTGTAGATGCGTGCTCCCCTGAATCTCGCGTGATCATATTCCTCGAGAACAAGACATCCTGCTCCCTCTCCGACCACCAGTCCGTCCCGGTCGACATCAAAGGGACGGGGCGTGGAGTCAGGGCGATCATTATATTTCGTCGAAGTTGCTCTCATAATATCGAAAATCCCCGCATCCATAAAGTGCATTTCCTCTGCACCGCCTGCAAGCATTATATCGGCACGGCCTGCTTTTATCGCCTCGTATCCGAAGCCCACTCCCTGCGACCCGGACACGCATGCCGTGCACGAGGCAACGACAGGCCCTTTGGTATGAAACATCATTGCGAGATTTGCAGCACAGGTATGACTCATGAACTGCAGGTATACGGATGATTGCAATCCCTTGAGGCTTCGACTGGTAAAAACGTCCTTAACGAAGCCTTCCATGGATTCGGAACTGCCGGCAGTCGATCCGAATGAGACCCCGCATAGAGGCGAACCGATCTCTTGCTCGCTGATGCCCGAGTCGGCAATCGCTTCCAAGGCTGCTATGGCGGCAAGGACAGAAACCCTGCCCATGCTCCGCCTGTAGTTGCGCGGGATCACTTTATCGTCAACGTCACCGCACACACCCGCAACTCTGGTGCGCAGATGATCGACATTGTTCCATTCCGGCATTACTCTGATGCCGCCGCGTCCGCTTTGCAGAGATTCCTTCATGGCTTTCAACGTGTTTCCTATGGGAGAGCGGAACCCGATGCCGGTAACTACAACCCTTCGTCCTTCAGACATTTTCTTCTTCCTTTTGCATTAGTCTTTCTTAGATTTTTAGATAATAAATGTTTTTATGTCAATGCTTATAACGCAATTTCCGCAACGCTTATTCCTCTACGCTTCAGCCGTACGATTCATGCCCAGTGCGGTGCGGAACAGGTTTTCCGTCTCTATAGCTATTCTTCGTTCCTCCTTTTCCCCGGGCAGGGGAAGTGGTTTCAAAAACTCGAGCCGGACGATCGATGTTTCATAGGGCGGATAGTACCAGTGATCTTCATGCGGCAGGAACGGCGGCGTGTTCCAGATCAATACAGGCTGGACAGGCACGTGTCCGGCCCGTGCGAGCTTGAAAGCACCGGCCTTGAAGCGGTGTAGTCCACCCTTGGGAGACCGTGTGCCTTCCGGGAAAAGCATAAACTTATAGCCGTCCCTCAATTGTTCCAGCGCCTTGTTCGAGGTATCAAGTACCATAGAAGTATCCGATTTGCCTGAGGCAAAGACCCACCCTGCAAGTCTGAACAGATGACCCATTCCGAGGCCTGTCCTGAGGGACTGTTTTGCAATGAGTGACATCTTCGGAACATCGCGGATCAAAATGAGAATATCGAAGAGGCCCGGGTGATTTGCTATCACCACACATGGCCCGTCCATGATTTCACCTTTATAGGGGAGGGCCTTCAGCAGTCTTCCCTTTTCCATGAACCAGAGCCATAACACAACAAACCCCCTGTAGAACCTCTGGTTATACTGCCGGTCATGTCCGGCGAGCCTGTCGCGAAAAAGCAGGAACGGCGTGAACAAATGACCGAAGAGTATTGCACCGCCGAACACGATAAACATGAGAAACATGTACAGGCCTTTCAGGCCCCGTACGACCACGTGCCACAGCGGTATTCTGCAGGAAGGGGTTGTTGTGCTCATATATTCAACATTATATCATGAGTGTTATTTCACTTAAAGCTTTTTTGAAACTTCATTTTCAATTCGCTTCGGATTATCACGCATGATAATCTGACCCATATAATAAACTTTTAGTGCTTTAAAAACACAATCAACATTTGCTGTAATGCGACCTCGATTACCGGAAGCTCAAGGCTTTATTGACACAATACGATATATATAGATATAGAGTTGTTAGGTTGATGTACCGGAGGTTTCATGAAATCAAATGCACAGGTGCCGAATATTAAATCAGGCGGTCAAAAGGAATCTAAAAAGGTTTCCTTCCGATTTTATGTTTCAGTTCAGGATTGTTTTTGATGCCATACGCAGGCTCGTGGCTACGCTGTGGGACAACTCATTTCTCTATCAGAGAGCGGGGAGGAAGGCAATGCCCCATGTTCCGGGGCCCATATGTGCGCCCGAAGTAAGGGAAAAAGCCTGTATGATTATCTCTGCATGCGGGAACCTGCTGCTTATCAAAGCAGTGATGTCGTTCTTTATCCATTCTTCGTTGTCCGTATATTCCAGCATAATAAGCGGACGGTCCCCGGCATGAAAGGCCTTTTCGAGTTTTTCCAAAGCAAAAGCGGCCTGTTCTTTTTTATTCCGCACCACTGCCACTTTTTTTGCGCCCTCTGCAAAGGGGCTGACCACGGGTTTCATTCGCAGCATGTCTCCGAATAGTGCGCTGGTTTTTGACAGCCGCCCGCCTGCAGCGAGGAAATGCAGCGTGTCTAAAAAGATGTACTCCTCACAAGCGGCTACGGAACGCACGGCAAAATCCACGACATCTTTCCCGGTTGGAGCACTCCGGGCATACCGTGCCGTTGCGAGAGCAATGAGGCCCAGTTTTCCTGAAGCAGCCCCTGTGTCGATGACTTTGAGACGGTCTTCCGGGTCATGACCTTTCTTCCAATCCATGACCGTGCGGTAGTTCCCTGTAAAAACAGAGCCCACGCATATGTAGAGAGCCGTATTGTACAGGCTCAATATTTTTTCGTAATGCTGATGACGCTCGAGTACGGATGCCTGGGACGTGGTCACCTTAATACCCTTGTTCATGGCACGGTACATTTCAGAACCCCGGACATGGGTCTCCGGAGCATCAGTCGTGCCCACGGCAATATAGCTGTCCAAAAGAGTTATATGGAGCTGTCTGGCATCGTCGCGCGTGAGACTGCCTGCAGCGTCCGTTACGACATGGATCGCCTGATGGACGGGTTCCGGGGAAAATGTCCTGGTCTGGACCCCCAGATCATCGGATACCCACTGGACGATGCTGCCCATACGGGACAGTTCCTCCCTGACAGCAGACTGGTCTTTTGTATGAAAATGTATCTTAACCTGTCCTCCAAGTTCATGGGCAACCACACTTTCTCCGAGCCGCGACAGATCCCCGAGCGGTCCTTTTCTGCCGTTTTTTAATTTCACGACCGCATCGATACAGACGCCGGATTCCCCGGTGCCTGTCCAGGGTCCTTTGAGGGCAAGATGATCCCTGAATACAGCAGTGAGCGGCGCACATTGGGGAGCTCTTGTGTACAGGGCATTCAGAAAGGCATCGAAGAACATAAACATGCCCAGTGCCCCTGAATCAACGACATCCGTGCTCTTTAATACCGGCAGTGTCCGTGTCGTTTCCAGTACGGATTTTTCCAATCTCTTCACTACACCGGAAACCCATGCTCCGCGATCGTCCAGAGAAGATTCACCGAGGGAGATCTCCAGCTCGTCAAACACACTGAGCATGGTTCCCGGCTGCGGATCGGCAACAGCCTGCCACGCAAGCCTTCTGCCTGCCCTGACGGCTTCCGGAAGCCGTGCAATGTCCCCGGAAGACAGGAATCCGGAAAAAAAATGCGCGGCAATATTGCCGGAATTGCCTCTGGCAGAAAGAAAAAGCTTTTCAATGAGACAAGAGCGATCGCGTAGAGATGATTTTAAGGGTAAGAGGCTGATGAGCAGGTTGCGTCCTGTATCTCCGTCTGCAATGGGGAACACATTGATACTATCCAAAAGATCCGACCATGCAGCAATTCTTTCAATGCCGGCCCTCAGTGCATCAAAAAAGTCACCGGTCATAAGTGTGGACGTATTGCCTCGCGGATTAGCTTCGGGATTTCATATTCGATTTGTGCTTCCGGCATCTTTAAAACAATCTGTTCCGTACTGCCCCTGGTGCACAGGGTATCGGTGGACTCCAATTTGATTTCATACTCGATTACTATTTTCCGTTTTGCATCTGCAGCCCGCGCGGTACATACAAACACATCTTTATAGCGGAGGGGGCGGATAAATTTTATCGAACCGCGGATCACGGGAAAGATGTATCCATCGCTCGGATAGAAACTTTCGAGATTGATGTTCAGGCTTTCAAACAGCCCGTCCCTTGCTGCCTCAAAATATTCGAAGTAATGTCCATGCCACACGACCTGCATTGGATCGACATGGTGGAACGGCACACGGAGTCTGACGGAGTATGTCCGCAGAGCAGCTTCTGTCATAGGGAACGCACCAGCTCCGGCAGTGCATCTGCAAGAACTTCAATGTCCTTATCCATCGGACGATCGAAAACCGTTGCCCTGACTTTTTTCCGAACTTCTTTTGCGAGCGAAGCAAGCACAGGCCTTCCGTTCAAGCCGCCTCTCAATTCGCATGCCTGGACCGCAGCCATGAGATGTATGGCGACAACACGGCCCACCAATTCGCATTGCCATGCAGCATCCCTCGCTGAAATGGTACCCATACTCACCTTGTCCTGATTGTGAGATTCGGTTGACCTTGAAAAGGATGCAGCAGGCATGGTGTTTTTCAAAGCCTCTGCGGCTAAAGCTGACGCAGTTATCTGCATGCCTTTGAACCCGTGATTGAGCAGTTGTTTGCCCCCTTTCACTTTCACGAGGTTTGCCGGAAGCCCGCGGTTGTACCGCTGGTCCACCAAAAGCGCCATCTGACGGTCTATCATATCGGCAACCGATGCAAGGGCACTCTTCAGTGCATCCATGGCAAACGCTATATGTCCGCCATAAAAATTACCGCCCATGAAAACCTCTTTATGGTCGCCGTCTGCAAGCGGATTGTCGTTGGAACTGTTTACCTCTCTCTGGACCCATTCCTCGGCCCAATCAAGGGCGTCGTACGCAACGCCGATGATCTGGGGAGCGCAGCGAATGGAATACGGGTCCTGAAAATGATCCTGCTTGTCCGATTCCGGCGGCCGATCTATTGAAGATAAAATATTCCGCAGCCGTTCCCCTGCCAGTTGCTGTCCCGGATGAGGCTTTGAATTGACCACGGTCGGATGAAAATGCCTTTCATGTCCCATGAGGGCATGGAGTGCGAGTGCGGTTGCCGCCATTGCCATATCAACGATAACCCTGCTCTTCTTGAGAGCGATTACGGCAATCCCTGTCATTACCGATGTCCCGTTGATCATACCGAGAGGTTCTTTCGGGAGAAAACGGTAGGGGGATAGTCCGGCCTGAGACAAGGCTTTTTTTGAGCTCATCCTGCGCCCTTTATACAGGACATCCCTGTCTCCGGACAGACATGCTGCAATATACGACATCGGGGTGAGGTCCCCTGATGCGCCGACAGATCCCATAGACGGGACGATAGGAGTAATACCTTTATTGAGCAAGTCCGCCATGGCCTGCATCAGATTGACGGAAACACCCGAGTATCCTCGCGCAAAGCATACCAGTCTGGCCACGATAGACGCACGCGTCTCCTCTATGCCTAAAGGAGCACCGGTGCCGCAGCCGTGATATTTTATGAGATTGCTGCCAAGTTCTTCCGTATTGTGCTTCTTAATCCTGTTGCCGCATGCCGCACCGTATCCGGTCGTTACGCCGTATATCGGCTCGTCGGCATCGAGAACACGCTGCAGAGTTTTTTGAGACAGCCGTATCTTGTCGATAAAATTCTTTTGAGAACTGATCGCAACGCGGGACACGCCGCGTGCGATATCTGCTACCTGAACGAGCGTGACATCACCTTCTCCGATGACGACAGGCTTCTGAACGGATTTATTGTGTATATGTTTTTTCTTCATAAGAGTTCTTCAATCCTTTAAATCCCCTCTTCCCGTGAGTCAATAAATTTTTGATGCAGAGTATCGTATCCGACAAGAGAAGCAATGACCCGGAGCGTTCCCAAAGCAGTGCCCAGTATACCCGGGGCAAAAACGCTCTGTCCCACCACGTGCAATCCCGACAGAGGCGTCCTGTGCAGTGCCGCAGTTTTAAACTTCTGTCTGACAGAATGACTCACACCATAGGCACCCCCCTGCGGGCTATCCATCCAGTCACAGAACGATAACGGGGTAAAAGAATCCACGACCTGCGCCCCCTGCATATGACCGAAGATTTTCAAAGCTTTATTCAAAAGAATACCGGTCTCCCGATCCTTGGCATCCCTGTAATCCTGAGGGCGGTGTTTCCTTGTGGTGTTTTCCCAGGACTGCCACTTTTCATAAGGACTTTCTTCAAGGATGGAAATACAGTTCCACCCGGGCTTGGAAGATTTCTTCATAGTAAAAAATGTCACTCCGCCGTGCACGGTATTGTCCGCATCAAAGGCAAAGATATTATACGGTTTGTAAGAAACCTCTTGTTCGGGAATTGCGATGTGCGCGGCAAATATTCCCGGAGTCTCCTGAAGCGATGAGATCCTGTTTTTAAAGGAAGGTTTATAAGAATCAGCGGGAAGCATTCGGAGCATTAATTTTGGATGAATTGCCGCTATAATCACTGAAGAAGCCAATTCTCTCCCGGATTTCAGGACCACTCCCTGTACTGCATGATCACGTACGGTTATCCTGGAGACTCCGTCATTACAAATGATTTCCCCGCCAAGCCCCCGCAGCCTTTCTGCAAGTGTATCCGCCAAATGTGCACCTCCCTGCGGCAGGCGCCAGGAGGACATCAGGTATGATGATATCGAAGAACTCCATAGGTACATGGGGCACTCCCCGGGTCCCACACCAAGCCAAGCCAGCGGAACAGAAAGGATACTGCGCAATTTCAGGGAACATCCGAGTTTATTAAAGTAATTCTCCACAGGCTGTAGTTCCCATGAAAGATCAAACTCTTCTTTTTCCCCGAAAAAAATTGACAAAGCGGAAAAGCGTACAATTGCATTGCGGATTAGGGCGGCAATCTCCGCTATCCGGCGGCCTTCTTCAGGGAAAGCCTTATGAAGGTTCTCTTCGAACATATCAATGCCGGGGGGGAAGTCGAACACCATCCCGGGTAGAATATATTTATCGACAATCCCGTCTTCTCCCATGCGTACGGCAGGTATACGCCCCGATATACCGAGGAGATCGAAGATCTGCCGCAAAGGCTGGCCTGTGTCCATTGCGCCGACATAGTGGAGCCCGACTTCGCATTCGACGCCTTCCCGAATATAACTCCTCATCAGGCCGCCGGGGCGTTTGTTTTTTTCGACGACAGTCACACGGTATCCCAGTTTTGCAAGAACGATTGCAGCGGTCATTCCTCCGATACCCGAACCTATAATAATTATATGATCTGTTAAACGCATAACTGCCTCAGTTACGGATGTCGACGGCTGTGCAATAAGGACCAAAACCCATGACCAGAATCCCTTTCTCTCCCAGAGAAACTTCGTCGGCGTGCGTCAAACCCGCAGGAAGAAAACCCTGCTGTATGATTTTGACTGCCAGAGCAGCAGCAACAGCAGATGATGTTGCATATTGACCTGTGTACTTCCGGTAGTGAATAACAGGCCCATTAAATTTTGAAGAGGAAAGAAAATCCGTTAACTGATCTCCGGCCATTTTTTCATACGCTGAAGGGATCCCTGCAAAAATAGCAGCATAATGTTTATGGAAGTCGGTAACCTTGAGGTCATTCATTATCGCCCACCCGGAATCCTTCGCAGCCATTCGATATACAACCGGTGTTATCGCAGGACCCGAGGGAGAGGTCGTTGCCACTGCCATAAGTGCCCCGCCGCCGTCAGAGGGAATTCTCTCACCGGGGACCGAGGGATCAAAGAGGGGGGACAGTTCCGGATGCATCTCGTCTGCCCCGAAGAGCATGAGCTCTTCCTTTTCCGAGGCCAGAAGGCTTGCCATCAAAAGTGCCTGCTCAAAGGAATAATCCCCGCCTGTTGCCGTAAGGTTCGTTCCCATTGCCTTAAACTCCATGGCCACCTGGCCCGCCGGTGCATTGTGCACGGAATTGATAAAATCCGTCGGGCTGAAAAATCTCATGTCGGATCCGAAAAGTTTTGTAAGAAAGTCATAGGTCTCGGATAAGGGGCCCCATCCTGTACCGAAAAAAATCGAGGAAGGGTGAAATTTATCACCGGCATCCTTTCTGGCTGCGTTTGCCAGGGCAAGTGCCATACGGGGAAGTCTCTTGAGGCGCCTGATTTGTCTCTGGGGAAGGTCTCTGGATATCTCTTCATCGCTCAGTGTCCCGGAGAGAGAATCGCCCTGTGAAAATTTTTGGAAAGAGGCATCCGCACCTCCGGCACCGGTTAAACAAGCAAGTCCGATAACATTCAGGCTCCGGACATGCATAAGCGGCCGCTCAGGCGGCCGTAGGTCCGCAGAACCGATTACCACAGAGGCATTATTGCCGCCGAAACCGAAAGAATTGGAGAGGGCAATTCTTACCGGATGATTTTCCGGGTGCAGCACAGCCGGTATTCCGAGTTTTGTATCAAGGTTCGTGCAGCCTATTGTCCCCGGGATTATTCCTTCTGACACGGACAATGAACAGAGGGCACATTCGACTGCACCGGATGCGCCGAGAGAATGACCCGTCATACCTTTGGTGGAAGATAGTGCGGGGAACCGGTCACCGAACAATGTCCGGATGGCAATAGCCTCCGAAGCATCGTTATCCTGTGTCGCTGTCCCGTGGAGGTTTACATATTCAATATCGCCGACCGAGATGCCTGCGTCTGCAATGGCCCCGCGCATGGCTTTCACCGCACCGTCACCCGCAGGATGCGGCGCGGTCGGATGATAGGCATCGCAGGAAATACCACCGCCAAGAATCTGTGCGATAGAGCCTGGCGGCGGACTCTGTGACTTTTCGATAAAGAGTACGGCAGCACCTTCACCCAGTGACATGCCTGCCCGATCCTTGTCCAGAGGACGCGCACCCCTGGCATCCATTAACTGCAACGAAAAAAACCCGAAATAGGTAAACAGACAGAGCGCATCTGCTCCACCGACGAGCACCTTTTCTGCCTTTCCATGCCGGATCAGTTCCCGTGCTATTATAATGGCTGCCGTGCCGCTGGAACACGCGGTCGATATGGTTAATGCCGGTCCCTGACACGAGAAATGCTCTGCTAAATAAGTGGCGATAGTACCTGCCCCATGATAGGTATACTCCTGAGGGATCCTGACCTTTGATTTAAGCAACACCTCGCTTTTCGGCATTCCTCCGGTTGTAACTCCCATAATCACGGCGTCCGGTATACAGTTTTTGCCTTCCATTGCATCGCGTGCTGCTGCGAGTGCAAGTGCATGGGTCCTCGGGACTCCGGGCTCAACTTCGAAAGGGATGGAAACATCCGCAACAGGCATGAGCTGGTCCGGAGCTACCGTGAACACATTGACGTTGTGAATGCCGCAGAATGAATTTTTTAACGAACTGACTGTTGAGAGCCGGCCTTTTCCCAGAGGACTAATGATGCCGAGACCTGTGATGAAAATGCCTTCAGGTGTCATCATGGACACATCAAATGAGAGTCCTATTGTCTGCTATATATTGTGCCAGAGAGGCAAATGAGGCGAATACCTTCTCGCCCAACTCTTTATTATCTATTTTTACCCCGTAATCATGTTCGATGACAGTGACAAGTTCCAGGATATCGATAGAATCAATGCCTAAATTACTCCCCACCAGGGGAGAATTGGTGTCTATGTCGCTCAGGCCGATATCCTGAATATTGAGGATATCGAGAACCTTTCTTTTCAGTTCATCTATCAATTTGTCAACGGGCAATTTGTCAACGGGCGCTTCTTGCATTTTCCATTTTCTCCTTAATATACTCAGCGATAAGCCGGATATTGGTAAGTTTTGGATAATCAGCCTCATCAATATTGACTGCGAATTCATCCTTCAGAACTAACACTACTGTTATGAGATCCATGCTGTCGATTCCCAGCTCCTCCATCAAGTGCAGTTCCGGATCCAATGTCTCAGGGGTCACATCTTCAAGCTTAAGTTCATTGATAAATATTTCCGAGACCTTCAACTGAATATCCTGGACGGTCAATTTTTTTGTTTGTGTTACCATACTATCTCCTCGTTATTGCTGTTTTCTTCTGTGCATTTTTATAAAAAATATATACTCCATTGTCAAGCAGCCGGCACAATAAAGCTTTGCCAGGGGGAGGACGTCTCGTCCTAAGCCTTTTCAAGAGTACCCTTCCGCCTGTCCTTGTATATTTGCAAAAAGAGCCTGCTCATCTTTACAGACTGCGATTCGGCAGCATAAAAATTGTCCCACGCCTCATAGTACAGTCTCTGGAGGGTTTCCGGTTTCATCCGGCGCGGCTGAATGACCACTGTAGAGGCATTGTAATGGTTCCAGTCTTTATCGAATATTCTGCCTTCTGCATTCATTTGTTCATAGACCTGCGTGCCTGGAAACGGCGTGAGGACCGTAAACTCGGCGAGATCAAGCTCTATGGTGAGGAGGAAATCGATGAACCGCTTGATAAAGTCTTCAGTATGTTCATCCATACCGAGGAGGATGGTGCCTTCCACTCCGATGCCGTAGTCGTGGTACATCTTTATCCTGTCTCTGATTTTGTCCGAGATGGTGTATATGGCGTGATAAATATACCAGCAGCCTGCCTTCCGTGCCAGGTCCAGCACCTCGGGTACAGGAGAGATGGGGTGCGATACCCAGCGTTTTCCCATACCTATCATGGACCTGAAGACCTCCTTTTCCCATGCCACATTCTGCTCCAGAGAATTATCGACGATGAATAAAAGGTCGGAGCACGTTTTCATGTCCGAAACGACATGATCGATCGGACGCATCCGGTGCATGCGTCCGCCCAGATAAGGCACACAGCATGGATAGCAATTAAAACGGCACCCCCGCGACGTCTGGACAAGATCTACCAACTCCCATCCTTTATACACATAATGTCTTTTTTTGTCGTAAAGATCCCGTCTTGGGTTCGGGATCTGAGCGATATCCGGAAAACCCTTTACCGCGTATGATTTTTTAAGCTTACCTTCCTGGAAGTCCTTGACAATCTCCCCCAAAAGACCCTCCACTTCCCCGGTGACGATACTGTCGGCGTGTTGGCCGGCCTCGTCCGGGAGCAGCGATACATGGAGTCCCCCGAGGATGACTGTTTTGCCGCGTTTTTTAAATTCATGGGCGATTTCGTAAGCCCGCGGTGCCTGGCAGCTCAGCATAATGGATATGCCGATAATATCAAAGTTGCCGTCAAAATCCACGGGTTGTACGTTTTCATCGCATACGCTTGTTTCAACACTATCGGGCATACTTGCAGCCACAGTGATAATCCCTAAGGGCGGCAGGGTGAAAGGTGTCTGCGAAGGCAACTTCGGCCATTTTGGAAATATGAGATGAAACTTCATAGAGCGCAGTTCCTGGTTTTATTTTTTATTCTTAAAAACATAAATCTCCTTTTTGTTATGAGCTTTGAGCAGGTGATGCTATAACATAATTTTTTGAATTATTACAAATTATTCCGAATCTTGCAAATTATATTTTTCTTTCCAAAGGCACTTGACGCCGGCATACGATTCCTGTTACATGTCTCATTATATGCATTTTGAACATTCGGTGAAAATTGCTTTACCCATGCACGTTGCTTATGAGACCGTGCGGGATGACCTCGACAAGTTGGTGGTCTATATGCCGAACATTGTAAACATGATAATACTCGAAAGAAAAAATAAGGGCGATATAACCTATATTACAAGTAAATGGCAGGGTAAGCACATATTGCCCGATATCATAGGCCAGGTAATAAAGGTGCCAGATATGGCATGGCTTGACATTGCCGAGTGGTACAATGATACTTATGTATGCAACTGGACGTATGAACCATTCGTTTTTAAGGAATACATCAAGGTTTCCGGCAAAGACATATACTCGACGGACGGCGAATATACGGTAATAACGGCACAGGGCGAGATTACTGTTAATTTCTTAAATTATCCTCTTGTTCCCGCGGCGCTCATAAGCAAGA
The DNA here is from genome assembly GCA_037439545.1 of bacterium. Lineage (GTDB taxonomy): Bacteria > JAMCPX01 > JAMCPX01 > JAMCPX01 > JAMCPX01 > JAMCVD01. The sequence continues at coordinate 32,846 of JBBIVV010000004.1, read as the reverse complement.
TAAACGATGAAATCTCGAAGATTCTGTTTTCACTTGTTGAACAAAATACGAACACCTTATACAGAAGTCTTGAAAAATACGTTCGGGAAAACAAATCCAATTCTTAAGCCGCAGTGCGTGCTTATTTTACCCTTGATTTATCAATCATGCATACTATACTTAATATGAGTGGAAAAGATTGTAAACCCCGTGAAAAGGTTTTAGCCGGAGGGCATCTTCCGCAAAGGCAGACAGGTGCGGATGGTTAAACTTCCGACGGGGCAAAAGGGAGGTAAAGGTATATGGTTTTACTCGCAGGTATAGTACTTCATTCAATGCTTATTGCAGCTCAGCAAAGACCCATTATAGAATTCCGGGTTACAAAAGCGTCTGTTTCGTACGAAGCACACGAAACGAATCTCGGGTCTGCATTAAAAACAGTTATTGGACAAAATGACGGCCTTTCAATCAACGTGCTTGCTTCCCCTGAACATGTGCAGGCAAAGCTCATGATCGATGCTGCAGGATTCAAAACCGACAAGCCGATGAGGGACTGGTCGGTGAAGACATTGTATTTGAAATCAGGGACCTATCCGGAAATAACCTTTGAGGTTTTGAACATAGACGGAGAGCCGCTGTCAAAAATTCTGGGACCGGCAGAGAAAAACACTGCCATGATGACCAGCCTGCAGGATATGACCGTTGATATTCTTGTCCCGGACAAAGGAGACTCTCCCCTGGTCTTGCGTGCAGAAGCGGGAGATATACAGGTACGGGGAAAACTAAAAGAGGACATCCTCAACGCTCTCCACGGGGATAAGGGTGAAATTCATGTGACCGGAAGGCTTTCGGTAGCAGGGGGATCGAAAGATTTCGATACTACCGTATCTTTCAATAAGACGGGAAATAATGAGTTTGCAGTCTCGGCAAAAATCAATGCCCGATTCACCGATTTCGGCATGACCGCACCCACTATGCCGTGGTTTATCGAGGTGCATAATGACCTGATACTCAGAGGGCACGCGGTTATAGACGTCCTGAAATAGGTTCTCTGTATTAAACCGAAAAACTCTTCATCCTTTTACACTATTTTCAGATCGATCACCGTGTGTGCAACTGTTTCACCCGTTCAATTAACAACAATTACAAAGTCTTGACAATAACCCGCAGACGTGTAATTTTTTTGAGGGACACAAATATAATGAAATCGGATAATGCAGCATTAAGCCTTCATGACCCTTTACCATTGACAAAAGAATGGAAATTCGCAGACCTTCTTGAGGATACACGTGTGCGGGAACGTTGGGAAAAGGTCAGGAAATACTTTTTTTTACGGGAATCCACGTATGACATGGCCACGAGGTGCAACATGCGGTGCGACGGATGCTACTACTATAACGGAGAAAAACAATTTGCACGGGAAAATCTCGACCCGCAGGCATGGCGCGACCTCTTCCGGAAGGAAAAAGAAAGGGGCATAACATTCGTTGTTCTCGCCGGTGCCGAGCCGTCCCTCGTCCCGGATCTGCTGCACGCGTGCTATGGGGAAATCCCGTTAGGGTGCATAGCTACAAACGGACTCAAACGTATACCGGAATCAGTCGGATACAAGATACACATCTCGGTATGGGGTAATGATGAGACCAGCCGCAGAGTAAGAAAAGCCGGGAACCTGCTCAAAAAACAAATCGATAATTATGCCGGTGACCCGCGTGCGGTATTCGTATACACTTTCTGCAGGAATACAATCGATGAAGCCTATGAGGTCGCAGACATACTGGCGTCAAATGATTGTAAATTTACGTTCAATATGTTTTCAGCACCGATGGACTACTCAGGAAATCTATTGCATACGCCGGAAACGCTGGATAAAGCCCGCCATGTAATGATAGATCTGTTGGAAAAATACCCGGGGGCCGTACTGTTTTCAAAATATAGTGCCACGGTGCATACCCACAGGAGCAGTCTGTATCGATTATTCTCATGTCCCTATCCACGCATGAATTCATCCACTGCATTAGGACTCGGCAGGTCATTCCGGCAGTACAGGACTGATCTTACGTGGGACAGAAGTGCTGCATGCTGCGTGCCGGACACGGTGTGCGATGATTGCAGGCATTATGCCGCAGGGAGTTCTATAGTTACCTCGAAGCTCAACAGACACACAGGGGACCCGGACATCTTTAAATCATGGCTTGATTATGTAGATACGTACCTTGCCGTCTGGGTCAAGGGATATGAGAAGGGAGAGAACCTGTGTTCTCATATGCAGCAGCCCCCGGGTTTTTGATGCGAGCTGCCGTCGGTGAAACAATGGAATTTTTTCAAAACAAAAATATCGATTAAATCTAAAGGAGAAAAGAATGCGGAATAACACGTTCAGAGTAGTTGCATGGATAGGTACGATAACCATTCTTATGATCGCAGTTGCAGGAGGTTGCAGGCGCGGAATCAATGGCGGCTCTGCAAAGGTAGAGATCACGCAGAACAATTATATGCCGGAGCTCGGAAGGACATTCCCGGGCTATCGCGGAAAGTCGATATATCTCGCCAACATAGACAACCAGGCGAACAATACGACCATGTGGTATTACTATAATCCTCAGGGCTCCATGACCTATGAGAGCTGGCCGAGTCTGACATCGTATTTCTGGTATTGCATTCAAAAGGCCTTTCAGAGTGCAGGACTTGAGGTGCATAGCATGGATCAGGCGTCAAATGCCCCGGAGGTAGACATCACACTGGAGTCCATTACGGACCAGCAGTTCCAGTATATGGTCAGCGTGCACGGCAAAGGTGCATCCTTCCAGAAGCGTTTTACCGTAACCATGGAGCCGGCAGTGACGACCGATTCCGGACTTCTTGAGAAGCGGGCATACAAGATGATCGATAAAATGGTACGTGCAATATTGGAGGACAGAGGGTTTGATCATGCAATAAGAAGTACCCGCTGAGGTAAAAAAAGATTACATGCACACGGTAAGTACGCTTATAGACGGAGAATGGAAAAAACGGTATAACGCCATTTCCAATCTCAACATACGCAGTTCCATCTACGACATGACGAACAAGTGTAACCTGAGATGTAAAGGCTGTTTCTTCTTTTCTTCGGACGAGCACAAACTGGAAGAAGAGTCCGATATCCATAGATGGGAAGAGTTTGTCGATAAGGAGAAGGAAAGGGGCGTGAACCTGGCAATATTGATCGGAGGCGAACCAACGCTGTTCCTTGACAGGATTGAAGCGTTTTACCGGCGTATTCCCACCTATTGTGCGACAAACGGTCTGATCAAAATTCCAAGGAGCAGGTTTCCGGACATGATGGTCGGAATCTCCCTGTGGGGAGACGAGAGCGAAGAGAAAGTGCTGCGCGGTAAGAACACGTTCGGCATATCGCTGAAAAATTATGAGGGCGACCCTTACACGTACTATCTGTACACCATAACACCCAAACAGGTCGGGACCGGCACGATTGAACGTATTGTTAAAAAAATAAAGGACGCCGGGCTCAAAGTCCACCTCCAGTTATTTTCGAACGATGAAGACGTGGAAGGGTTCGTATGGACTCCGGAAATACTTAAAAGCGTGCGCGAGGAAATGGATTATATGCTGGAAAAATACGATAACACCGTAATCTCCAGTAAGTATTACCACAAAATAATCACAACAGGGAAAATGCTTGACCGCGCATGGGGATGGGGCGAATGCCCTTCGGTCACCGAGCCCATGGATACCCGCAATCCCCAGCCGAAACGGCTTATCAGGTTTATCCGGTATGGGGCTGATCTCAAGACAATGCACCGGTGCTGCACGTCTGCCACCAGGGATTGTTCCACATGCAAAGATGGGGCCGCGCACATGAGCTGGGTTATGGTCAACAAGCGGGCGCACATGCGTAGCCCCGAGGATTTTCAGAATTGGATCGAAGTTTACGAGATGTTTGCAAAATTATACCGTTTCATTCCGTGGTAATCCGCAAACCTTTGCTCAACGCAAATTTTTATAAAAGGGGTAAGTTATGAATACGGTGAAGCCTGTAGTTCTGGGATATGATGCAGTTTCTCCGTTAGGTACGGACTTTGAAGACCAATGGAACAAGGCTGCTCACGGCCGCAGTGGTATCGGCCCCCTTACACGGTTTCCCTTAAGAGAAAAATTTCCCGTGCAGGTTGCAGGACAGGTTGCGGATGTTGACGTTACCCCTTACCCGTTTTTGAGCCCCAGAAACATGGTGCAATGGAAATCGCCGATTTTTAAATACGGAATGCTCGTAGTCCATCGTGCGTTGAAAAAGATCGATCTGGAAATTACCGGGGAGTTGTCGCCCAGAATAGCAACCACATTCAGCACTGCTATCGGCGGTATTGACGCGGTTCTCGATGCGGACAGGATAATGGTGGAATCCGGACAATTGCCCAAACCGTATGTAAACCCTAATTCCTGTGTCAACATGGTGGGAGGCAAGGTATCGATACTGACCAATGCCACAGGACCTATAGTGACCACCGTCACAGCCTGTGCTACCGGAAGTACATCCATGATCATAGGATCCATGATGTTGCAGAGCGGTATGGCTGACGTGGCCATTTGCGGAGCAGTGGATTTCCCGCTTGTGGAAAGCATCGTTGCAGGGTTTGCGACCATGAATGGGGCATATCAAAACACCCTGCAGGCACCGCCTGAAGCACCGGCCACGGCAAGCAGGCCGTTTTCCGTGAACAGGCGAGGGTTCGTAATATCGGAAGGTGCCGGGTGTATCATATTATCGACGCCTGAATTTGCGAGGGCTCACGGATTAAGGTATTCCCTGGAGCTCGCAGGATGGGCAATGACTGCCGATGCCCAACACTATGTCGCGCCCAGGCAGGACACCATTGTTCAATGCATAAATGGTGCCATAAAACATGCGGGTATTGCTCCTCCGGATATCAGCGCCATCAATGCACATGCAGCATCGACAAAAGTGGGAGATGAGGTGGAGTATAGGGCACTCAAGGAGATTTTCGGAGATAGAATCCCGCCCGTGAGTGCCAACAAATCCCTGATCGGCCACGCAATGGGCGCATCCAGTGCCCTGGAGAGTATATTTGCCATGGAAGGAATGATGACGGACACAATTCTTCCGACCATCAACTATACCCCGGATCCTTCCATAAGCATGGACTGTGTTCCCGGGTCTGCAAGGACACTGAAGCAGGAGTATGTTTTAAAGAACGCATTCGGGTTCGGCGGATGTAATGCTTGCGTTGTTTTTCACAGAATGGGATAAAAAATCATGAAATCACCTAAAAATAGAAGGGTCTTTGTCGTAGGGTATGCAATGGCAACACCGCTGGGAAAGACTTTGAAAGAAACATGGAAAAGGGCTGTGAAGGGAGAGACCGGGTTCAGGCGCGCTACCAGGTGCAAGGCGGATACGCTGGCAAATGTGGTCGGAGAAATCCCCGATTGGAACCCTGCGGCACTGGACTTTTCCAGTGAGAAAGAAGCCAAGGAATGGAATGCAATGTATGTAATCCTGACCATGGCAGTATGCAAAGATGCTTTGACACATGCCGGATTGGAGATGGTTGACGGCGTAAAAGAAAGGACTGCATGCCTGATGGGCTCTGCGATCAACGGTCATGACGCCTACAGGACAGCCATGAACAATTTGAAAGAAAGGGGACCCAACAGTGTCAGTAATTACCTTCTCCCCAACCTTTGTGCCAATCTTCCCTCGGGCAAAGCAAGTATGCTCCTTGGGTTCACCGGCCCCATCTTTTCCCCGCAGGCTGCATGTGCTTCAGGAAACTATGCCATTGGTATCGGCGCAAGGATGATAAGAGACGGAGACAGCGATTTCGTCCTTGCCGGCGGTGTAGATACCCCGATCATGCCGGAGATCCTCCATGGATTTGCCAACATGAATGCAACGATAAAAGTGACGGAGAAAGACCGCGCGTGGAATGATCCCGGACAGGCATCCCGGCCGTTCAGCGTAGACCGCCAGGGCTTCGTGCTGTCAGAGGGTGCGGGAGCCATGGTGCTTGCATCCGAAGAAGCCATCCCGATCTACGGACTCAAACCCATGGCCGAGGTTATCGGCGTTGGCTGGACATCCGATGCCTACCATTTCACCAGGCCGAACGGACCGACGGTTACCCGGGCAATGCGGGAGGCCATTGATGACGCCGGCCTGAAATCTGGAGACATACAGTATGTAAATACCCACGGCACTTCTACGCCAAAGGGCGATCTCAACGAAATAAATTGTCTGCGGGAAGTTTTTGGCAGTGCTCTTGAGCACATTCCGATTTCGTCAAACAAATCTCAAATCGGCCATACCCTGGGAGCAGCCGCTGCCATAGAAGGCGCCCTGACTATAGAAGGTATGCGGCAGGGGATCATCCTTCCCACCATGAACCACATTCCGGATCCGGCATTTAATAATATTGACGTTGTTCCCAATAAGGCGAGGAAGCAGAAAGTTGAAATTGCCATGTCCAATGCTTTTGGTTTCGGCGGCACGAATTGCTGTATCGTGTTCCGGGGAATATAGATGAGACCAGCTCCATTTAAACCCGAAGCCGTAAGCAAGGATTCTCCGTTTGTCCGCGATGCTGTGGGCAAATTGATCTGGCACAAGGTATTCAACCGGACACTCTATGCAGATACGGACCGGTCCGAGGTCGTTTACCATGCCAATTACCTGAGGTATTTTGAACTGGGACGTGCAAGTTTGATGAGAGACGTAGGGTATCCGTACAAAGAAGTAGAGGACAGCGGGTATGTATATCCTATTATAGATCTGGGTATGACGTTCCATTCGCCCCTGTATTACGATGATCCCATGTGGGTCTACACCCGTCCCGCGGAGATAACCCGCGTCAAGGTTGCATTCCGTTATATCATTGCCCATGCCGAGACAGGCAAACTTATATGCTCGGGATTTACGCAGCATTGTGCGATGAGCCCCTCCGGATGGCCGGTCGCCGTGGACAAGAAGACCGTCCATATGTGGCAGACGTTCCCCCAAAAAATGCCTTTATTCAAAAAATGATCTTGTGGATATTCAACAACAGGGAAGAAGTTCTTGACGATGCGAAGGAAAACACCTATGAACTGCTTGCAAAGCTTTCATAGTATTCTGCGTGGACTGCTACTCTATCGGCGTCAAAGAACCCCCCGCCCCCCCTTGTCCGGGGGGATCACTTTGGTTCTCCCCCTGTTAAGGGGGATTAAAGGTGATTTTAGTCGACAAACCCGTTTATCGAAGGGAACTTTGTTTTACGAGCAGAGGAGAAAACTTCTTACCTATGATCAATGATGAGAGAGGACCAACCAACAATACCCGCATACGCCTGCCGCTCCGGATAGAAAACCGTCCCTATCTTCAAGACCACAGGGTAGAGGAACAGCCGGTGTATCCGGCGGTTGAGTCGCTTGAAAGGCTTGCCGAGGCTGTCGTTGCGCACTATCCCGGGCAAAGCGTGTCCGGTTCCCGGGATGCGGAATTCCTCAGGTTTCTTCCTCTGCCTGACGGAACGCCTCCTCTGGAAGCAGTTACGGACATGGAGACAAAAGTGCATGATGCAGTGACTGCTGCGCTCGGTACCATGGTACGAACATCACGTGGAACCATTTCACGGATGCGTGACCACGTGCGGGTAACATTCTCAGATATACCCCATCGCATACCTTTATCACTCGACACTGCATGTGCAGCCGAAGGAATTTGTTTTCCTGTGCCTGCAGAAAGGCTTTATGAAGAACTCGTACCTTTTGGTCCATCGTTCCACAACACCGCAGGCGTAGTGCTCCTGTCCGGGCAGGGGGCTGTGGCATCGCTGCATGCGCCACATCTCGGCACGCTCAATCCTCCTTTGGGCTCTCCGTTTGTCCTTGATGCCGCGTTTCATGTTGCCTGTGCATGGGGGCAGCGATATCACGGTTACGTCGCCTTTCCCGTGGGATATGCAGAAAGAACAATTATTCGTCCTACCGCAGCCGGAGAATCGTATTTTTGCAAAGTTATTCCAGGAGAGACCGGGACGGACATGCTTGACTTTGATATATGGATATATGACAGAGCCGGGGAACTCCGTGAAGCAACATTCGGCGTGAGAATGAAGGACATATTCAAACATAAAACGATTGTGCCCGAGTGGGTGAAGGCTGCGGAACAGGACAATCTCCGGACGATAAAACAGAGAAACGAAGGAATGTCTGTCGTGGAGCTGGCAGGAATCCTGCCGTTTGTAGGAAAAATATTGTCATCTCGCGAGCTGGAAGCAGGGCTCAGACAACACCACCGTAAAAGGAACCAGCACATAGGAGCGAGGATAGCACTCAAGCGTCTTGCCCGTATCCTCTACAAGAACGAAGTTCCGGAAGATCCGAAGCTTATAGAAACAATAGCACCCGATGGCATACGCCCGGCGTGCATGCTGCCGGGAAGAGAACAAGATTTTTACTGCAGTGCGTCTCACGATGACCGTTTCGCTATCGCCGTTGGAGGACATCGTCCGGTTGGCATAGACGTGGAACGCCTGACCGGCACTCTATTGAAAGGCGCACATATTTACATGAAATCAAGCGAGCAGACACTGTGCGAACGATCATCTCTCGGACGCCTGGAAGCGTCCATCAGAGTCTGGACGGCAAAAGAGTGTGCAGCAAAAGCGCTCAATATGCCGCTCGCTGCCGCCTGGTCACACGTAGAATTAAAAAAGATCGGAGCGGCTCAAAGCATTGTATCCGTCGAAGGCAGAAGCGTTGAGGCTGTCCATGCTGCCGTAGACGACCATGTATTCACGCTTCTGCAAATGCCTTAGGTCTGACCCGTCTCATAGAAGAGATATAACACAGAAGCTTGTTCGGAAAGCTGTTTTAAAGTTACTGCTTCTTCATTCCTTTTATCATATCTTTGAGCTTTTCTATCTCATCGAATTTTTCCATGTTCTTTTTGCCGACCAATTCTTTAAATTCCGGCATGTCCCTCATAAAAGCAAAGGAGGGCTCCTCGACTGCAGACATTTTCAGTTCCGGTTTCATGGAAATGGCCTTTTTAAGGCTTTCCATCGCCTGATTTCTTGCATTCTGAAGGGCAAGTCCCACTGCACGATCATACCATACCACAGGGTTCTTGGGATTTATACGCCTTGCCTTTTCAAAAACTGCGTTTCCTGTTTTAAAATCTTTCTGGTAATAATAGGTCATCGCTATGTTGAGCCAGCCTGCCTGGAATGAAGGGTCAATCTGCACAGCCTTTTGATAATTGGCAATTGCACCTTTATAATCATTCTTCAGGAACATCGCATTTCCAAGGTTGTAGTAAGCGTCCTTGTCACCCGGAGTGTATTTCAATTGGAGCTGTGCAATCTTTATGACATCGTCGAGCCTGTTTAACCGTATATCGCATGTGACGGCCTGATTACCGATCTCCCCTACAAGCGGCGGCAAGAAATGCAGCGCCTCGTCAAAATCAGGTGCAGCCTTTGCGCAGTTGTTCAATGCCATATAAGCGCCTCCCCGCAGCCTGTATGCCAAACCGAAATAGGGGCTGAGTTTCAAAGACTGATCAAGGTCCGATATTGCCTGCTGCAGTTCGCCGGTGTTAAACAGGACTATGGCCCTGTGGAAGTAGTAGATATATTCAAAAGGATTTAAACTTATAGCATCATTGAATTCACGGATGGAATCCGTAAAATCCCTCCTGTTTCTATAGGCAACGCCGTCCTTGATATGATTCTCGGCCACCGCGGTACGCCCCGCATAGATGGGCAGCAAGAATACCGATATTACACTTAAAACAAGAAGAGGTATGAGAACAAGCTGTTTTAATACAGGAGGAAGCTTCCCTTTTTCAGCAGGATTGATAACGAGCAGGTAAGGGGGCATTTCCGGCGATGAAATCCTCTTTTGCTTTTTTGCAGAAAGTTCCCGATTGTCATCGTCAAATCCTCTGTATACGACATCTGTGAGTGCAATAAGTCCCCAGAAATACATGCTCGATGCCGGTTCCTGCAGCGGAAAACTGAAAATCGCTGCTATGAGAACGGCTATTATTCCTCCACCAAATGCAAGGGCCAACAGGAACTTGTCCTCATTGTTGAGGTACCGTTTTGCTGTCTTAAGAAGCTTGTAGGCTATGTTCAGTATAATCCATAAGAAGCCTATGAACCCGGCAATGCCGAGCTCAGCAAGTATCTGGAGCCAGTCGTTATGCGATTCCGAAAAAACCTGATAGGTCTTTGATATGATCTGCTGAAGTGCCGGGACCTGATATTTATGGATGTCGACCTCCACCTGTCCGATCCCCACCCCTAATAGGGGATTATGCTCCCATGCATCAAAAGTGCTGCGCCATGCCATAAACCTGAAATTGATGGAGGGGTCTTTTGTCATGAGCTTTGAAGTTAATATGTCGTAGATATCCTTTACCGCATTCGTATGAGGCTCTGAGACGTCCTTGACCGTAGAATATATTGATGCAAACTGCTTCTTTTTGCCGAAATGCGTCACGGATAAAATGATGCCGCCGGTTATTACCAGCACACCGAGTGTTCCGATGACGCCGAATCGCCGTGCTGCGGAAACAGGCTTGCCTTCGGTCATGCCCGGCTGTTTTGAGGACGCATCGGATGATGCGATCTTATAATTACGGGACTTTAACCACTGATAAAAGAGAAATCCAAATATTACGATGTTCGAGATAATAAAGCCCATCCATGCGGCCCTTGCCTTGGTGAGTACGAGGTAAAAATAAGAGGGAAGAAAAAGGAAGAAAAGCACTGTTTTTGTTTCAATGTTAAAATCCGACAGGAAGAATGCAAATATAAAAAGCCCCATAAAGCTTATCATCCATTCTGCGGAGAAATTGGTAAGCCCGATTGTCGAAGACGGATCTTTCTCGCCGTAGATATCATAAGGGCAGGGCAGGATCTCGTAGAACTGCATAATGCCGTACATCGAAACTATGAATACAGAGATAGCCATGGCGACAATGATCCACTTCACATGGCTCTTTTTTCTTACGAACAGCAGGATAAAGAACCAGAAAAATATGTTTGATCCGATTCTTATCATCATATCCACTGCCCGCCAGATGTCGGTAACATGCACGACATGTACGAGCGTAGCGCCGATGAGGATCAGCATGGGCAGCCACAATGAAGTTTTTGGCAAGAGCAGCTCTCTCCTGTCGACAGCTCTAATCAACCACAGGAATGTCAGTATCATGGTAACCGCTATAAGGGCGGTGGTTTTTATCCATATAAACTCATTCCCGAACTTTAAAACCGGGATAATGAGAAAAGAGAGTACGATCGTTACGATACCAATCTTGTCATAAATCGTGTCCGGATTGGGCTTGAATGGTACAGGCTTAAATGTAGTGTTTGCCGGCATTTGTCCTCCTATGCCTTAATATTTTTCTTAATGAATAATTCTCTTAACTGCCGGTCATCAACATCGGATGGCGCGTCGGTAAGCGGGCATGTGCCTTTCTGTGTTTTTGGAAACGGTATGACATCCCTTATAGATTCAGATCCCGTTAGGATCATGACCAGCCTGTCAAGTCCGAATGCAATGCCTCCATGCGGCGGTGCACCATACTGAAGTGCGTCAAGCAGGAACCCGAACTTGGCTCTTGCGGATTCCTCGGATATGTTGAGCAATTTGAATACGCCGGATTGAAGCGCGCTGTTGTGTATACGGATACTGCCTCCGCCGACCTCTGTCCCGTTCAATACGAGATCATAGGCCTTGGATTTGACCTTGAGGGGTTCTTTTTCAAGCAATGTAATGTCTTCGTCCCTTGGTGAGGTGAACGGATGGTGGACGGATTCATAGCGTTTTTCTTCCGCATTATACTCATAAGCAGGAAAGTCCGTTACCCACAACAGTTTATAGTCATCGTCCTTTATGAGGCCCAGCTTTCTGCCAAGGTGGAGTCTGAGGTTCGACATCGCATCGTTCACAACCTTGGAAGAAGTGTCTGCAACGATGAATGCCGTGTCACCCTGTTTCATGTCAAATTGTTTCATAAGGTTTTTCTTTTCTTCGTCTGACAGGAATTTATCCACCGGCGATGATACGGAATTGTCCTTGATCTTCAGCCACACGAGCCCTTTTGCCTGATACTGTTTAACGAACAGCTCAAGTTCATCGATGTCTTTTCTTGAGAAATCCTCGGGTGCTTTTACCCCCTTGATTATTCCCTTATTTTCAATTACTTGCTTGAATACGTTGAAACCGGTATTTTTGAAAATATCATTCAATTCCTCGAGTTCCATGCCAAAACGCATGTCCGGCTTATCATTGCCGAATCTCCTCATGGATTCATCGAACGATAATCTGTAAAACGGCACATGGGGATCGATGCCTTTGAATGTCTTGAATATTTTAACGAACAGCCTCTCCATAATACCCATCAAGTCTTCCATCTGGATGAAAGACATCTCTATGTCTATCTGAGTGAATTCCGGCTGCCGGTCTGCCCGGAGGTCCTCATCCCTGAAGCACCGTGCAATCTGATAATACCGATCAAAGCCGGACACCATAAGCAATTGTTTGAACAACTGAGGTGACTGGGGCAGGGCATAGAATTTACCCGCATTCAGCCTGCTCGGCACGAGAAAATCCCGTGCGCCCTCGGGTGTACTTTTTGTAAGTATCGGCGTTTCTACATCTATAAAACCTTCTGCATTGAGGAATTCCCTCACGAGATTGGTGATTTTGTGACGGACGATTAAATTTGATCTCATTCTTTCTCTTCTCAAGTCGATGTACCGGTACTGAAGCCTTGCAGTCTCATCGACATCCACTTTTTCCTGGGCAACAGGGAATGGCGGGGTTTTTGATTCATTTAATATGCGCAGTTCTTTTATTTCAACTTCATAGAGCCCTGTTTTAATCTCCTTGTTCACGGTCCCGCCGGGTCTTTTGGTAATAACTCCCTTGACCGCCAGTACATACTCGGGTTTTATAAGTTTTGCTTTTTCATAAGCCGGTTTGTCTATTTCGGGATTGAACACGATCTGGACGATGCCTTCCCTGTCCCTGAGATCTGCAAATATAAGTCCTCCGTGGTCCCTTCTTCTGTGGACCCACCCCATCAGAACGACCTCTTTACCGAGATGTTCATCCGCAATCTGTCCGCAATAACATGTCCTTTTCAAGCTTCCAAGAAAATCCATTTCAACTCCTTTTATGGGTGTTTATAATAATCACTGTGCCACTGTTATAACACAGTTTCTCAAGCCCTTCGGTGCAAGCTGTTTTTGCTCGTAAATCTGCGCATTTTTTCTTGTCTCAAAATGTCCGATTCTTACTTCGTATAGTTTTTCGCCCCGCGCTGCTATGGGGGCTATCCAGGCGCTGAGTTTATATTTCTTTTTTAGTTCGGATGTTAATCTCTCAGCCCCGCTTTTTTCCTTAAAGGCGCCGCACTGGATGCTGAACTTGCCTGCTTGCCTGTGCACCGCTTTTTTTACGACGGGTTTTTTTGTCTGGGTTTTTCGTACCTCTTTTTTCTGCTGTCCTTCCTGTGTCAGGGACTTATAGAATGTCAGTTCCGCATGCTTCCCGGCAGCGGTCGTGGGGGATGTGCCCGCGGCTTCCGCCTGTGTCGTGGCTGTCAGGGCATTCTCCTGCGCAGGTACCTGCCCGGTCGATTGTCCGGTAATTTCCCCGGAGCCTCCTGTTGTCTGCTGGGTAAAAACAACGGCATTCTGGGGCTTGATCTGTTCCGGAGAAAGAACGGCTTGCCGGACCTCTTTCAGACCAACATTCTTTCCGAGTACAAAACCTATCACGAACACGAGTACGAGTATCACGACAGAGGAAACGACGATCATGACTATCTGCTTGTTGTCCAATGTTACATTGTACTTTGGTTTTATCCTTTCCATATCTCTCATATAACTACCTCCTACATTTTATCCGGAGCATTTATTCCTAACATGTCCAGTGCATTCTTTAAAACAATTTTTACCATTTTCATCAACAAAAGTCTTTGGCCCGTATCTTCATCCTCGCCCACGACCCGTATATCGGTGTAATACCTGTGGAGTGTTCCGACAAGTTCGACGAGATAATAGGTTAACCTGTGCGGCTCCATTTTAACAGCACTGTCCCGGAGAACCATAGGATAAAGCAGGCATTGGGCTATAAGTCTTTTTTCCTGATTATTAAAGGCATAATCGTTCCGGCACGTTATTTTGTTTATGTCCCACCCCTTCGTTGCGGCAAAATTGAATATACTTGAAATCCTTGCATGAGCGTATTGCACATAGTAAACAGGATTTTCCTGGGACTGCTTTTTTGCAAGCTCTATGTCAAATACAAGCTGGCTTTCGTGACTGCGCTGTAAAAAGAAAAACCTGACGGCATCAGGACCGGCCTCATCGACCAGTTCTTTCAGGGTCACGTACTCGCCGGCACGTTTTGACATCGCGACCGGCTTGTCTCCCCGCATCAGCCTTACCATCTGGACAAACAGAACAATCAGTTTGTCCGGATCGTAGCCGAGCGCCCTGATTGCAGCCTTTACCCTTGGCAGGTAGCCGTGATGGTCGGCGCCCCAGATGTTTATACACAGGTCATAGCCCCTCCGGAACTTGTTTACGTGGTAGGCGATGTCCGAGGCAAAATAGGTAAACTCCCCGGACTGCTTTTTTAAGACCCTGTCTTTCTCATCTCCATACAGTGTCGATAAAAACCATGTTGCGCCTTCATCGAATTTAATTGCATTTTTCTTTTCCAGTCCGGCAATGACCGCAGGGACGCTGCCGTCGGTGTACAATTCTTTTTCGCTGAACCATTTGTCGAATGCGATGCCAAAGCCGTCCAGTACCTGCTGTATCGATGCGAGCACGCTGTTCACCGCAGAGTCCGTGATCATCCGGATATGCTCTTCGTTAATATCGGCCTTTTGTAGCGATGAATCGAGTGAACCGCTTATGGCCCTGATATAATCCCCCGTATATTCACCCTGTCTGGATAGTTGAAGGTTCATGTTGTTCAGTTTGTTGTATTCACTCAGCACGGAATAGCCGAGAGAAAGTACCTGATTACCGGCATCGTTAATATAATATTCTCTTGATACCTCGTATCCGGATGCCGTCATGATACGTGCGAGCACATCGCCGATAACAGCACCTCTTCCGTGTCCTACGTGGAGTGGCCCTGTCGGATTGGCACTGATGAACTCGATCAAAACTTTTATCCCCTTCCCCGCATCATTCTTCCCATAATACGCCTGCCTTTCGATGATTGTGTTCAGGGCTTCGTGCCAGAATGCATCACTCATAACAAAATTTATATAACCCGGCTTTATGACGGTAATCTCTTTTATAAGGTCAGTGTGCGGCTGTATATTTTTTGCAATCTTTTCCGCAATACTGTGCGGCGCTTCTTTCAAAACACCGGCAAGGTTGAATGCAATACCTGTTGAAAAATCGCCGTGGTTTTCATTGACCGGTATGGTTACATGAAAAGGCTGTGAGGTTTCAACATTCGTAGAATCCCTTACAGCCGCAGCTATAACTTGAATGAGTTTATCGAGCATCGGGTTTCTTTTTTACATCGCTGCCCTGCCCCTGCCGGACCTGCGTCTGATTGCCGCTCATCTGCTTGTCAAGCCGGACATCATAGGTATAGTCAGGGCACCGCGATCCCATATCTTCTATTGAAGAGAACCGCTTCTGGCAGGTTTCGCGCCATGCACAGGTTAGACAGCTTTTTTTATCACCATACGGCATAGAATGAACCCTATTTTCCTCGATGAAGAGCAGGGGAATAAAGGCCCTTTATGAGGTCCTGCGATCCGTTGACGATCCCCTGTATGATGTCGTTTACCGGCAGTATTTCTTTTATAAGTCCTGCGACCTCTCCACTCATGATAGAGCCGTTTGTTATGTCACCTTCGATGGATGCCGCCCTGCTCCTGCCGGGACCTATATACGACAAAAGCTCCATTTCACTTATGCCTTCCTTCTCCAGTTTCAGGATCTGATCCGCGAGGTTGTTCCGTATCACCCTTACCGGTTGACCGATTGTTCTGCCCGTGAGCACAGTCGAGTCATCCCGGGCATCGATAATTGCCTGTTTGAAAGCCGTATGGACAGGCGCCTCTGTTGCTGAAACAAACCGTGTTCCCATCTGTATACCCTGCGCTCCGAGCGCCCTTGCTGCAACAAATCCCCGGTGATCCGCAATACCCCCTGCTGCGACAACGGGGACGTCTACTGCATCGGCAACCTGAGGTATAAGGACCATGGTCGTAATCTCAAGCGGACTGTCGTGTCCCCCTGCTTCGATGCCCTCGGCTATTATAAAATCAACACCGGCATCGTACGCCTTTTTTGCATGTTTTGCAGACGGTACGACGTGTCCGACCTTTATGCCCGCATCATGCAATATCCGTGTGAATTTTGCCGGGCTGCCCGCAGAGGTTATGACAATATGCGCTCCGGTCTTTATGGCGACATCTATCATGTCGGGTGCAAGCGGATACAGGAGAGGTATGTTCAATCCAAAAGGCCTATCCGTCAGTGTGCGTGTTTTTGTTATCTCCTCATTGAGTTCGTCCTTTGACAAAAAAGAGCCGCACGCAATGACACCGAGTCCTCCTGCATTCGATACGGCAGCAACCAGCGGCGCATAGGATACATAAACCATGCCTCCGAGCAGGACAGGGTATTGGATACCGAGCAGTTTACACAATTGTGTGTTGAGCAGGTTATCTATGTTAAAAACCTCTTTTTGTTGTCTATAATGTACTCTGCATTTCTCATGGAGAAAGCCATGATCGTGAGCTGAGGGTTGACCCCGAGTGATGTGGGAAAAATGCTTCCGTCCGAAATGAAGAGATTCTCCAAAGTGTGCGCCTTACCGAAAGAATCTACGACAGTATGACCGGCTAATTCTCCCATACGCGCTGTGCCGAGGGGGTGAAAAGCCATCATCTCAAAAGAGGCCGTTTTGAGGCGTCTCGTAAATAATTGCGCTATGTCTTCGGACGATCGAAACTCCTTTATTCCGTACACACCGGAATTTACGGATTTTGCTCCTGCAGCAAAAAAAATCTCAGACGCAACGGCAATGCCCTTTATAAGTTTTTTTAGATCAAGAGGATGAAGCCTATACGTTATAAACGGTGCGTTGTCCACGCCCACCCTTACTTTTCCGGATGAATTATTGTCCGATATCATGACTCCAAATGCCGCAAAATTGTTATACTTGCCGGCAAGCTCTTTCCCCGCAGCACCGGATGCTCCAATAATGGGAAGACCTACTTCAGGAGGAACAAAAATGCCTTCCAGAACAATGCCCTCATTTGAATACGCATCGACATAATTGCCCTGGGGAATGCCTTTATAGCCTTCTATCAGCTCGTCATAGATGGCTGTTATACGTGCCGCAGGGTGAATGGTGAGGTTTTTCCCGAGTTCCGAAGATAATTTTATATTGTTCTTTTCAAGGATAAAAGGGGTGTATATTGTGCCTGCCGACAGGACGAGCAGTTTCGGGGACACCTTAATGCGATACAGTCTGTTGTCTGTTTGTTCATTGATGATACTGCCCTCGACAGAGCTTACCCTGCCGGATTCGATAATTATTTTTTCTGCTTTTGCATTCGCGTATATCCTCGCGCCATGCTTTATGGCAGAGGGGATGAAATTCAGGTGCACTGCCTGTTTTGCATCATGCGGGCAGCCGAATGCGCACCTGCCGCATCCATGGCAGTTTATCATATTATGTTTCAGCATGCCGTTGCTCAAGCCGAGGGCATCAGCCCCTCGCTTGAAGATAAGCCCGTTCTTGCCGAGTACCTGGGGGCTTATGGTGGTAACATTGATTGCCTTCTCAACCCGCTCAAAGAATGGCTCCATATCTCTCGAAGATGCCCCGACAACACCGAATGTCTCCGCCCAATCTTCAAGGACATGTGCGGGTGTCCTGAAACAGGTCCCGGAATTTATCACAGTTGTCCCGCCCACTGCCCTGCCGAGAGGAAGCACGATGGGACTTTTCCCGAACGCAAGCGTTGAGCCGTAGTCCCTGTACAGGATCTTCAAGGACTCTATGGGCTTAAACGTGCGGTACCTGTCTTTTGTATAATACCCGCCTTCTTCCAGTACCACGACGTCCATGCCTGCACTGCTGAGCATATCCGCCATGACCGCACCTCCTGCACCTGATCCTATGATGCACACGTCCGGTGTTTCGACTATATCCTTGCCGATATCATTGTAGGTAAACAGCATGGGTGTCCTCATCCTTTATGAGACATTCGGGGTGATAGTTCATGGCTTGTGCAACAGCGTCGTGAGAATAAAACGTCATAAGTATGAGCATCTTTATCATGACGAAAAGATTTCTCTTGGAGGCAATCCTGCTGTTTTCCCAGCCCCTTAAATAATTCAGCCTCTGTTCCTGATTCATCCTGCTGAACCTTTTGAACCTTGTAAACAAAGGTGCATATTCAAGCAGATAGAGGACTGTTTTTATCAGTTTCAGCGGGAGTTTACCTAACCGGTCTATGTAGTTATCGAACAACAGGGCAGCATCGACATCCTGGGCACCTACCTGGAAAGCTCCGCCGGCTGGGGCAAGAGTATCTGCTACGGCCTGTGTTATCATGTACAACTTCTGGTCGAGTACCTTTAATTCTTTTATCGCCATACAAGTAATCTCCTTTAAGCTGATGAAACCGTCGTTTTCTTAAAAAACCTTACAAAAAATTTATTTTTAATCGTATGTTTTAATTCGTTTACAGTCAATCTAAATAATGGATGCGTGGCCGTGCCTGCTATCTCTGAAAACGGCTCGAGTACGAACAGCCTTTCATGGAGCAGCGGGTGGGGGATGACGAGTTCTTTTGTATAAATAATACGTTCACCGTACAAAAGCATGTCTATGTCGATGGTCCGGGAGGAGTATGTCTTACCTCGAGACCGGGAACCGGTGCCGTGGCCTGCAAAAGTCCTGCCGAGTCTTTGTTCTGTCTTTTGTACCGATTCAAGCATCTCAAAGGGGGCTAATCCCGTTTGGACAGTGCAGCAAAGATTCAGGAAATTCTGTACCATCTTCCCCTTTTTCATATGAACAGGTTCTGTTTCATAGAGTGAGGATACAGAAACCACCGTTGTATCCTCATACCCGGATATCTCATGAAGTGCATGGAGCAGGTATTCTTCCCTGTTGCCTTTGTTTGAACCCAAAGATAAATAAATATTTTCATACATGGCATCTCTACCCTATCGCCATAATAATTGCGTTTAACAGGTGTTGTCAAACAGAAGAAGTTGTTATAGGTGTGTTTCTACCGGGTTAGATAAGGAGGCAGTATGGAGTTAAGAGAAAAAATTATATTCCTTGCATGCGTCATGGCAATGACCGCGGTCAATTGTTCACGTGATCATGCCGGCAGTCCGTCTATGTCATTGCAGTTCGATAAATACGGCGGCTTGAGCGATACGACCGGGAATAATACATCGGGTTTTTTCAGGACACAGCTTATACACAACAGATGGGTATTCGTCGATCCCGGCAACCATGTGTTCTTTTCCATCGGTGCAAACAATACAAGCTTTGAACAGGACTCCAGTCAGTTTTTTGGTTATTCGGAATACAATCACAATTTTCTGTCTCTCTTCCCTGCGCAAAACGCGAAACAGCTATGGGTACAGCAAGTGACTGAAAGGTACAGGGAACTCGGGTTTAACACGATAGGTGCATGGTCCGAGAACGGGCTTACTGTTTTTCAGGACGCAATCCCGTATACCATTGTTCTCGGTTTTGGAAGCAGTGTCGGCGGGGACTACGGTTATGGCAGGTGCCCGGACGTCAATCAGGGGTTCTCTTCGAATTTTCCCGATGTATATGATCCGAGGTTCGAAGAGAACGCCTATGCTTATGCACGGCAGGCAATCTCGCCCGGAACTATCGATGACCCGTGGCTTATAGGCTATTTTACGGACAATGAAATGTCGTTGTTCGGCGGCGCACAACTGATATATAGCCAGTATCATACGCTTGCCGACGATTTTATTGCACTGCCTTCTTCCTATGCGGGGAAGCAGTATTGGGTGAATGTTTTTCTCCGGCAAAAAATGGGGTATTCGCTCGATACGCTCAACCGGCTCTACGGGACATCGTTTACCGGATGGTCTGATCTTCTGAATATAACAAAACTGCCGTTTAATCCCGCATATCCCCAGATACAAACGGACAAGGAGGCATTTATTTATGACATTGCAAGCACCTATTTTTCGGTCGTCAACAGTGCACTGAAGTCTGTGGATCCGAACCACCTGAACCTGTGTTCGAGATTTGCCTCGTATGCGCCCGATCAATTTATCGAGGCCGCAGCGGATTCCTGTGATGTGATAACTGTCAACGATTATTATGCACTCGATAACCCCGCATCCAACGGGGTGCTCGGCGATCCGGTCAAGAGGTGGACACGCATGCTGACGCTGAGTATGAACGGCCATCCCGGCGGAAAACCTTTTATGCAGTCGGAATTCAGTACGAGGGGAAATGATTCTGGACTGCCGAATTCAAGAGGTGCGGGCTGGACAGTCGGCATGCAGAGTGATCGTGTACAGTTCTTCAGGAACGATGTCGACAGGCTGCTCGGCATAAAGGTAAGCGGCGTTACCTTTATGGCGGGCTTTCACTGGTTCGAATGGGGAGATGAGCCGGCAACAGGCAGGTTTGACGGCGAAAACAGCAATTACGGGATGATCAATATAAAGAACGAGCCTTACACGACTATGTTCGACGGCATGGCTGGCTCGATTAAATCCTTGATGTTTACCTTAGACCATAACGCGGTAATGCCTGTATTGGATCCGCCGGAGTTTGTTACGGAAACGACACTCCCAAGCAATGCAGTGAATTTAAGCTGGAAACCGGTCAATGGTGCGAACTCGTATGAGGTCATCGTGTCTCCCTACAGGAGCATGCCTGAAAGATTTACACTCGAGTTCGATACTATAACAGATACCCGGTATACGCTCCCGTATACCCTGCCGCAGGGCACATGGTGGTTCGGCGTCAAGGCGTTTGGCCAAAATGATATCCAGAGCGATTTCAGCGCACTTGCGAGTTTTACGATAGTCACCTCAACGGGAAATGCACAGCTCTGTATGAATATGGCAGACCCTGGATGTTTTACAAATAATATAACG
The DNA here is from genome assembly GCA_037439545.1 of bacterium. Lineage (GTDB taxonomy): Bacteria > JAMCPX01 > JAMCPX01 > JAMCPX01 > JAMCPX01 > JAMCVD01. The sequence goes on along the minus strand of JBBIVV010000004.1, from coordinate 11,682 downwards.
GATACATTTCCGGCACCGGACAATACGACCGGCGACGGTGTCGTTCTGCCCGACACTACGGTAAAGGACACAGGGGCACAATCAGCCATGATGGCATTTACCTTGAACAGCCTCGCCCTGCAGGCAGGCCTGCCCGTGAGTGCGTTAGTCATGCTGGGAATGAACCGGCCCTTACCTTTAAACAACGCTCCTACCCTGTCTTTCGACGTGTACCCTTTGATCGTATATACGCAGTCCGGCATGTATAAGAGTGCGACGGATTTCGTACATTTGAGACTGATGAACGGCAGCACGGTCGTGTATGACAATCCTTTGCCCCAGTCATTGCCGTTTTATTCGTGGTCGACCGTGGGCATCCCGGTTTCAGGTACAGGCTTCACGGAAGTAACGCCTGTTTTTTATATCGATGCCCATGCGGCCGATATACCGTGGGACCAGAGGATTGTGTTTTATCTGGATAATATACAAGAGTGAGGGAGCGGCTCCGGGATGATGTATCATCTGCTTATCATAGGTGTAGGTCTTATTGCAGGGATGTTCGGCGTTTTGGCAGGACTGGGCGGAGGTGCCATCATAGTGCCGTGTCTGACGCTTATCCCTTATTTCGGCATATCCATGCATGAAGCCATTGCCGCAAGCATCGTCGGTGTCCTTATTACCTCGCTTGGCGGAAGTTCAAGGTACATTGATGAAGGATTTACCGACATCAAACTCGGCATGCTGCTGGCACTTGGAACTGCATCGGGCGCTATCGCGGGAAGTCTCGTGTCCCGTAAACTCAACGATAGCGTGCTGGGGGTGATCTTTTCTCTCATCCTCATTTATGTATCATACGAAATGATCAAAAACAGGCAAAAAAAAGACACCGGAACAAACGGCAACTATAAACACTATCCTGCGGGGTTCGTGCTCACGGGCACATCAGGCATTCTGGCCGGGATGCTCGGCGTCGGAGGCGGTGCCATAAATGTACCGGTCATGCATCTCGTCATGGGGGTGCCTATGAAGATAACGACGGCAACGAGCAACTTTATGATCGGCGCCACTGCATCTGCGGCTGTATTCGTTTACCTGCTGAAGGGTTCTATAGATTTCTCTATAGCCGCACCGGTCGGGTTTGGCGTTTTTATCGGCGCAAAGGCCGGGTCTGCCCTGCTGAAGCATATAAACACGGTTGCGTTAAAACGCATCTTTACGGTCATCATTATAATAATAGCCGTCGAGATGTTCTATAATGCAATGAAGGCCTGCCTATGAATGAAAGAAAGCTGATCAGTACAATTATAAAAATAGGATCCTATACCGGTATTGCAATGATAGGTGCTGCGGTCCTTATCCAATTATCCGGCAAAGTTTTGAGCAATCGATTCGAATCGATATTTAATCTTTCGGTACATGCTGCGATCATTATACTGATCTTTACTCCGGTGACTGCGATGTATGCGTCCGCACTCTATTTCTTCTATAAAAAAGAATGGAAGTGGATGCTTGTATCCGCAGGATTGGGTACAGTCATAGTGATCAGTTTTATTGCAGGACAGGGACGCGGGTAATCGTATCCGAAGGTTTCTGACCTAAAAGACAGCGGAGCCGGCAGACCTCAGTCAGAGCTCTGGTGCTCTTTACTGAGGGATTTGAAATATTCTTCGAGGACCTGTTGCCCGTCTTCTTCGAATTCCAAAAACTGTACGCCCATTCCCGGTACTCTGTTATGGTCCAGCAGTTTGACCTGCTCGATGTTGAAAATATGAACTATCTCGCCGATAACCTTGACCACTTTCGGGAAGTTCGGGAGAGACAGTACGAGTTCAACTTTTGATTCCATGGGCAGCGGCTTGTCCGTAGCTACGAATATGCCTCCATTGGAAATATCTTTTGTATACTCCTGTATAAACTGCTCTTCCGACTTGAAGGTTACCCTGATAGATACGATGTAGCGGGGAGATTTCCTCCCGACAGTCGTATTTGTTCTTGCAAAAATATTGTTCAATGCGGAAGGAATATCGAAGTCTCCGGTGAATTTAAGGTCTGAAGTCAAAGGCAACTTGCTTTTGAATATTTCTCTCTCTTTTTCTCCCAGCAGCATGAGATTGTAAAATTTCGCCCCAGCTTTTTCTGCCCACGTTTCGAGCGTATCGAGATGACGGGGAAGGAAGGAAGAATCATCGAAAGACAGGGTGATACCGAGAGTATCGCTCGCAGACCAGCTGTAAAGGTTTACAGACCTGAGCACAGAAGGAGTATATTCATTTCTTATATTTATCAGGAACCCATGAAGAAGGTCGGTCTTCTCGTGTATGTAAGGAACGATCAAAACAACTTCATAAAATTTATCCATTGTCGGCACCTCGTGAAAGGTTCAGCCCCTCTTTGCTGAGCACCTTAAAATATTCTTCTAAATACTTTTGTCCGTCTTCTTCGAATTCCAAAAACTGTACACCCATGCCGGACACCATCCCATAACCCATGAGTATAGCCTGTTCTCTGCCGATGATGTGAACTATTTCGCCGATAACCTTGACCTCTTTCGAGGAGTTCGGCAGAGACAATATAAGTTCTATCTTCGTTCCCAGGGACAGCGGCTTATCCGTAGCAACAAATATCCCGCCTTTAGAAATATCTTTTGTATACTCCTGAACAAACTGCTCTTTTGACTGAAAGGCAACTTTAATGGACGTGCTGTAGCGAGGCTGTTTTCTTCCGCGTGTTGCATTTATTCTCCCGAGGATACTGGTAAGAGCGAAAGAAATGTCGAAATCTCCGATAAATTTCAAGTCAGCCGTCATGATGTATTTGCTTTTGACATCCTTTCTCTCATTTTCTCCAAAAGCCATGAGCTCATAGAGCCTGGCACCCGACTTTTCCGTCCATGCCTTGATCTTTTTGAAATAACTGGGGAGAAAAGCGGAAAACTCAAACGCAAGGATTATACCTATGGAATCGCTCGCAGACCAGCTATAGAGGTTGATGGATTTAAGAACAGAAGGCGAATAGTCCCTTCGCAAGTCCTGCAGGAACTTTTCCAGAAGATTGATCTTCTGGGACACATAAGGAACAATTAAAGCGATCTCGAAAAATTTATCCATATCTCACTCTCTTTGATTTTTTCTACCACAAAAGCAGGGGAAAATAAAACCGTTTTATTCGGCCGGTTCTTTTACAGGCACGACACAGTCTTCTTTCAATGTTGAGAATACCACCATGGTGTAGGTCCTTACGACACCCGTGATGACCCGCAGCTCCTTGATCAATTTCTCCAGAGTCGTCGTGTTGCGCGTCTTGACCTTGAGTAATAAGGTGTAATCCCCTGTCACATGATGACATTCGAGAATATCCTCATTGATACCCGCAATGGCTTTTTCAAAGCTGTCTATATATTGGGGGTGTTCAATATAAACACCGATGAATGCGGTTACGTCGATACCCAGCTTCTTTTCGTCAATGACCGTCACATACCTTTTTATGATCCCCGATTTTTCAAGTTTTTTAACACGGTCGATAACAGATGGCGGCTGGAGCTTTACCTTTTTTGCAATGTCCCTGTAGGTAGTTCTGCTGTCTTTTTGCAGGATGCTTACGATCTTTGCATCGATCTTGTCTATTATATCGGGCATACACCTATCCTTATAAAATTAGATTTTTATTGAGAGTAACCTTACTTAATATGGATAATCAGGCATTGTTATAAAGTCAAGTGACTTATCACGCGATTTCAATTTTTCTTGACATAGCTCATCTGGAACATTAAATTTATATTACAAACAAAGGTTAAAAAGACTAAAAACCTTATTTTATAAGCCATACAAGGTTAATAAAGATAATGAGTATGATTGACGACAAACAGAAGGAGGCTGTGGAACATGCTTTACAAGAACCCTTACAACCACTACTTTGATTATGTAGTCCAAAGGGACCTTGACAAGTGTATCAGATGTAAAGCCTGTGTTACGCAGTGCTCTTATGGTGCGAATTTTTATGATTACGACAGGGACCTTATTTACAGCCTTGATTATAATTGTGTCGGGTGTATGCGATGTTCGACGTTCTGTCCGACAGACTGTATAAGCATTGTGAGGAATCCCGACGCTTTCAGAATCAATGCGAACTGGAAAGACAATAACATCAAGGACCTTTATAAACAGGCTGGAACAGGCGGGATCATAATTACCGGTATGGGGAATGACAAGCCGTTTACCAATTACTGGGAGCGCATGGTTATAGATGCATGTCAGGTGACGAACCCTTCCATAGACCCGCTCAGAGAGCCTATGGAACTGAAGACCTTCCTCGGAAGAAAACCAGACAAGCTCGAGGTAAACAAAGAGGGGAATATCACCACGAAGCTTGCACCCCAGCTTGTACTTTCCACGCCGATCATGTTTTCTGCCATGTCTTACGGATCGATCAATTATAATGTCAGCGAATCCGTTGCGCGGGCTGCACGTGAGCTCGGAATATACTGGAACACGGGAGAAGGCGGATTGCCACGGGCGCTGTATGAGTATGGGAAAAATACGATAGTGCAGTGCGCCTCAGGCAGGTTCGGTGTGAGTCCCGAGTACCTGAATGCAGGAGCCGCGATCGAGATAAAGATCGGTCAGGGTGCAAAGCCGGGTATAGGCGGCCATCTGCCCGGGGAAAAGGTGTTGGAAGGTATTTCTGAAACAAGGATGATTCCTGTCGGGACCGATGCGATATCGCCTGCACCGCACCACGACATCTATTCCATAGAGGATCTGAAGCAGCTCATCTACGCGTTAAAAGAAGCCACGCGTTATGAGAAGCCTGTATCTGTGAAGATAGCTGCTGTGCACAATGTGGCTGCCATAGCCAGCGGCATTGCAAGGGCTGGTGCGGACATTATCGCCGTGGATGGATTCCGCGGCGGGACCGGTGCGGCACCGAAGGCAATAAGGGACAACGTCGGGATACCCATAGAGGTCGCGATAGCGGCCGTGGATGAAAGGTTGCGGCAGGAAGGTATAAGGCACGAGGTATCCCTTGTTGCTGCCGGAGGTTTCAGGAACAGCAGCGATATCGTCAAGGCAATCGCACTCGGGGCAGATGCCGTGTATATAGCCACCTCTGCATTGATGGCTTTGGGCTGTACGCTTTGCCAGCAGTGTCACCGGGGAAGATGTGCGTGGGGCATAACCACGAACGACCCTGAACTCTCCAGGCGCGTGAACCCGGAGATCGGGGTTGAGAGATTGGTAAATCTCATAACGGCATGGTCGAATGAAATTAAAGAGATGCTCGGGCTTATGGGCATTAACTCGATAGAGAGCCTGAAAGGGAACCGTGACAGGCTGAGAGGTGTCGGGCTGTCGGAGATCGAACTTCAGGCACTCGGCATAAAACAGGCAGGGATGTGAGGATGATATGAAGGTCGTATATCCGAGAGAACAATGGTGCGTTGCATGTAACCTCTGCGAGGTTGCATGTATGACGGAACATTCAAAGGCGAAAGACCCGTTAAAGACATATCTTTTAGAAAAACCGAGACCTGTTTCCAGAACACGGGTCGAGTATAAGCAGCCGCGGGCACTTTCACTTATGTGCAGGCATTGTGCTGAAGCGGAATGTGTCCAGGCATGCAAGAACGGCACGCTCACAAGGAATGAAAAAACAGGGACAATAGAGCTGAATCAGGATAAATGCCTCGGCTGCTGGATGTGTATCATGGCATGCCCTTATGGGGTGATCACTCAGGTTATCAGGGATGAAAGGCCGGTTGCAAACAAATGCGATCTGTGTCCGGAAAGAGACGTACCTGCGTGCGTAGCTGTTTGTCCAAACCGTGCACTCGTATTTGAGGACAGGGGTTAAAAATGAGCCGGAAGAAATATGTCATAATAGGAAATTCGTACGCAGGTGTTTTTGCAATAGAGAATATCAGAAAACAGGATAAAGAAGGAGAGATCACGGTTATCTCAGCAGAGCCTTATCATGCATACGCGCGTGCGGCGATCCATGAATACATGGACGGAATAATCGGCGACAGTCAGATGTATTACAGGGACAAGCATTTCTATGAGAGGCACAGGGTAAAAACATTACTGGGCATGGCTGTCACAAGGATCGAGCCTAAAGAAAACAGGGTTGTCCTGGACAGCGGTCAAAAGGTCAACTTTGACCGGCTCATGATAAGCACGGGAGGCATTCCCATAACACCGCCCATAAGCGGCTCGAAAGGCCCGGGAATGTTTACTTTTACGACATGGGATGACGCAAAAGTGCTGAGAGACTGGATCAAGAAACAAAAAAAACCACGGGCAGTCGTTATCGGCGGAGGACTGATAGGACTGCAGTGTGCAGAAGGTTTGAAGCACATGGGGGTCGATGTGACCGTGGTTGAGCTTGCCGATTATGTGCTGGTAAAAGCACTGGATCAGCTCACGGCACAGCGTGTACAGAAGTGGCTCGAGGACAATGGATTAAAGATTATGACCGGCACTACCGTCGAATCCATAATCAGGGTAAAGGGAAAGGTCACGGGGGTAAAGCTTAAAAACGGCGAAAAACTGAAATGTGATACGGTCGTGTTGAGTATCGGCGTGCGTCCGAACACAGGTCTTCTTGAAGGTTCGGGTATAAAGATAAACAGGGGAATAATGGTCAACAACACTATGCAGACAAATGTTGAAGGCATCTTTGCGGCGGGAGATGTTGCAGAGGCAGAAGACTTCTTAAGGAAAAGGGCTGATGTTATCCCGATAATTCCTATTGCGACCATGCAGGGCATGATCGCAGGCTCCAACATGGCGGGAGAGAAAAAGATATATCCAGGCGGTTTACCGCAGAACGCATTTCAATTCTTCGGCAAGAGTACTGTTTCAATCGGCAATGTTATTTATGTGGATAAGAACGACGGATTTGAGGAGATTGTCAGGGATCAGGGCGATGTCCATAAAAAAGCTGTTTTAAAAGACGGTAAACTGGTCGGTATTCTGTCCATGAATTATATGACGAGAATAGGCATATACAACAGCGTCATCAGGGCAAGGATGGACGTAAGCGGGATTAAAGACAAGCTTCTGTCGGATAATTTCGGATTTCTCGACCTCCCGAAAGAATTCAGAGATGAAATGTTAACAAAACCCGGGTAAAACAATAGAGGAATGATATGGGAATAAAATCTTCGACACCGTATGGAAAAGATTTTGGCGGATGCGGCTTAGTCGGAATAATAGACAGGAGCGGTAACTCTATCGCAGGCAGCATGATTGTGTCCTCACTCTGCTCCATGAAAGACAGGGGGAACGGACTCGGCAGCGGATATGCTGTTTATGGCGCTTATCCGGAGTTCAAAGACTGCTTCGGCATACATGTCATGTACAACGACATCAGCGCGCGAGGGCCTGTCGAGGATCTGTTGAAGTCAAGGCTTGAACTGGTACATGCAGAGCCTATACCGGTAAAAAAGATCCATTCAATTGTTCATCCGCCGGAATTCTGGAGATACTTCGTCAATCCGCCGGCTCAGGTCGAGGAGCAGGGGGATGACGAAGTGGATGACCTTATCGTGAATATCGTTATGGACATCAACGAGAGTATAGAAAATGCCTATGTTGTTTCAGGCGGTAAAAACCTTGCGGTGTTCAAAGGCGTCGGACACCCGGATGCGATCGCCGAGTTTTTCAAGATGCAGGATTATTCAGGGTATCTCCTGCTCGGGCATACACGGTTTCCGACAAACACGCCCGGATGGTGGGGCGGTGCGCACCCGTTTACCATACTTGACTGGTCGATAGTCCACAACGGGGAAATCTCTTCGTACGGCACGAATAAAAGATACGTAGAGATGTTCGGATACAAATGCACCCTGCTGACCGATACGGAAGTGGTCGCATACCTTCTCGATCTCCTGATACGGAAGAAAGGGCTTTCGCTCCCTGCTGCTGCTGCCGTGCTGGCGCCTCCGTTCTGGAAAGATATTGAGGAAATGGATCCCTCGAAGAAAGACTATTACACGGCATTAAGGGTATCGTATGCAAGTGCATCTTTAAATGGACCGTTTGCGATCCTTATGGGGTTTGACAACGGCATACTCGGGCTGAATGACAGGATAAAACTCAGGCCCCTTATTGTCGGAAAGAAAGGCGATGTCGTTGCAATAGCGAGTGAGGAATCGGCAATCAGAGAGGTCTTAAAAGAGCCGGAAGATGTGTGGGCACCAAAGGCAGGGGAGCCCATCATAGTAACTCTCAAGGAGGATGTAAACTCTGTCGGGAAACTATGATTTTCCATCAGAGTAAAACTGGAACATGCAGGATATGATAAAGATCGATGCAAAGGGCGTACCTTATAAAGAACTCAATGAAAAGATTCATAGGGCCATTGCCGGCGGTGCAACGAAAATAGAGCTCACGCACGTTAACGGACAGAGGTATATAAGCGACGGACTAAAAAAAGATATAAAGATCACCATAGACGGTGTCCCGGGGAACGATCTCGGAGTCTTTATGGACGGTCCACTCATTACGGTGAACAACAATGCACAGGATGCCGTGGGCAATACGATGAACGGCGGAAAGATTATTGTAAAAGGTATGGCCGGCGATGTATGCGGTTACGGTATGAGGGGCGGGAAGCTCTTCATTTTAAAAGATGCGGGTTATAGGGTCGGCATACACATGAAAGGATACAAAACATTGAACCCCGTAATAGTCATAGGAGGGAATGCCGGAGATTTTCTTGCAGAATATATGGCCGGCGGTGTGATTGTGCTGCTCAGGATGTTCGGGAGAAACGGCACTGCAGAGACCACAGGGGATTATCTCGGTGCAGGTATGCACGGCGGTACAGTCTACGTAAGGGGCGGTGTGGATAAGAAAAAACTCGGCAAGGGTGTGGATGTAGCGGAGTCTGGAGAGGAAGATGCACTGCTTCTTGAAGGAATAATAAAAGAATACGCAGCAGACCTTGCACTTGATGCGGATAAGATACTCAACGAACGGTTTGAAAAACTTACGCCCTTAAGCACAAGACCTTACGCAAAGCTGTACACCTATTAACAATGAAAGTCATTCGTATACATCACTATGGCGGTCCTGAAGTTTTAAGTTACGAGGACATGAAACTGCCGGATCCGAAGCACGGTGAAGTCCGTGTCAGGATAGAGGCAAGCGGCATCAATTTCGTCGATATTTATCAGCGTAAGGGATTATATCCCGTCGCAGTACCGTTCACAGCAGGACAGGAAGCTGCGGGGGTCGTGGATGCCATTGGTCCGGGTGTCGATGGAGTACGCGCAGGCGATCGCGTAGCGTATGCCTCGGCGCTTGGCTCATATGCGGAATATGCCGTCGTCCCTGCATGGAGACTGGTCCCTGTTCCTGACCGTATCAGTTCACTCCAAGCAGCAGCCGTAATGCTGCAAGGCATGACAGCCCATTATCTTGCGTGCAGCACCTATCCTCTCAAGCCCGGCGACAGTGCCCTGGTGCATGCAGCTGCCGGCGGCGTCGGACTTCTCCTTGTGCAAATTGCAAAAAAGCGCGGGGCACGCGTCATCGGCACGGTCTCGACAAAAGAGAAAGCACAGCTTGCACGACAGGTCGGTGCGGATGAGGTGATCCTCTATACCCAATCCGACTGGGATGCGGAAGTCCATAGGATAACCGGCGGTAAAGGGGTCCAGGTCGTGTATGATTCAGTGGGAATCACGACCTTCGAAAAGAGTTTGAATTGCCTCCAGCCACGGGGCTTTATGGTATTGTACGGTCAGGCATCGGGACCTGTTCCTCCGGTGGATTTACAGATTCTCAATACCAAAGGCGGCCTTTATATCACACGGCCTTCATTAACGCAGTACACTGCCGGCAGGGCCGAACTGCTTGAACGCACCGATGATTTATTCCAATGGATGCTGAAAGGCGAACTGACCGTGCGGATTGATACTGTAGTACCTCTGGCACAGGCTGCAGACGCACAGCGAAAATTGGAAAACCGGTCGACCATGGGAAAGGTGCTGTTGACGGCTGTTTAATCGCCGGACGGGTTTTCAGGGTAATGGAATGCTTTTCTGCCACGCGGGTTGATCGTTCAGATGAACATCATTTGTTAAATCAAAACTGTTGGTGCCGTCAGAATTCATGAGAAATATCCTTGAGTTGCCGAACTCTGTCGACGTGTATGCGATTTTACTCCCGTCCGGAGAGAATGCGGGATCGAAAACATCGTAAGAGCCGCTGGTCAGCGGTACCGGTGATGTGCTGCAGTCAACGGGCATGAAAAATATCTCCAAATGTCCGGTAGTCGGAGACGGCATTAAAAATAAAATAAATTTACCGTCAGCAGACCAGGACAGCGGAGGAAGAACATTCGACAGGTTACACAGCGAATGTCTGTTGGAACCGTCGGCGGAAATGAGGTAAATACTCAACGACGGCTCGGTACTGGGGAGAGGGCTCGCACCCGGGAAAGGGTCATGAATAAATGCAATGGTTTTACCGTCAGGCGAAAATTTGCCGCAGCATGCGCCCGACCCGTCGTCGTAGGTAAGCCGGGTAACAGAACCCGTCGTTGTATTCATGATCTGAAGTTGTCTCCCGTAACCGATTGCCTGTGTGTACGTCATAATAGTGCAGTCATAAGATAAATCAGGTGCATCGGCGTCTGCATTCGCATTATGGGTAATTTCCGTCAAATAGTTGCCGTCTACCGACATGGCAAAGATCTGAAACCTCCCTGTTCTATTGGAAGAGAATACGATGCTGTTTTTGCATGCAGCAGGATAGGTATCGAAACACTGCCTCAATACACAGCCAGTGGATGGGTTACTGAGCCTTGATACGGCAGTGCCGTCCTGCTTCATGCTGTATATGCTGTAATCCCCGTCTCTTGCGGATACGAAAACTATAAAGGACGGACTATAATCCTGTGTACTCATTGCAAGGGAACCGCTTGCCGTGCCTCCCTGTCCGTTATTCACTGTTACAGTAATAGCGCCGCCTGTACCGTAGGCCGATGGCGCTGCGATTGTGGCAGTTGGTCCATACCCGGTTACTCCCCAATCCGGCGATACTGCCCAGGCATAGTTCAAGGCATAGCCGTTGGGATCAAAGGCATCCACGATCGCCGTTATTTTCCCATCCGGCAATACCGGATTCGGCGGGTCGGGCAACAAGGGGTTTCCGGGTAAAAGCAGTATGCTCCTTATAACAGGAGTATTGCTGCCTTCTGTGCTTAATGACGTCGTACCTGTTACATGCCTTCCCAGGGTGTCTGATACAGTTACGGTAACTCTGCCGTTTGAACCGTAGCTATCCGGTGCCGTGATTGTCGATGTCGTTGAATTCCTGCCGCTGCTTACGGCCCAGCCGTTCGATACCGCCCATGTATAGAGAAGCGGAAGTCCCTGCGGGCTGATTGCGATTACCGTAGCAACGGCTGAATTGCCCGGATGTACGGGCAGGCCCTGAACACTTAAACTTCGGATTACCGGCGATGCGCCTTGATTAGTCAGAGCTGCCTTGTCCCTGCTGCAGCCTGCTATGATAAAGGCCATTATGATGCTAAAGACTATGAAATTTAATGTCCCTTCAGATCTTTCTTTCATTGTGCCCTTCGAAGCTTAAAATACCCTATTCAGCCGGCAAGTGCAATACATTTTATGAACCCAAAAAATGCACGAAGAAAGCTTCCTAATTGTTCATTAACCCGAAAAATGCAATAGGG
>JBBIVV010000003.1:0-90103 GCA_037439545.1 bacterium | reverse complement strand
GTTCAATCCGCGATTAATAGTTCGTAAAACCTTTTGGTGGTAACGATCTCTATCTCCTGAAATCTCTCCAGCGTTAAAAGGTGCGCATCGCCAGACACTATATAGTCAGCCTTGCCCGCTACCGCCGCTGCAAGTATCTTGTTGTCTTCCGGGTCTTCTTTGACAGCATTTATTTCAGGAGGGTCTTCCACCACAATAGAATATTGAAGAAGATTTGAGATAGAGTGATTAATGTCGTCTTCCGTTAGTTTATACTTCTTTCTTATCCTCGGGTAATTCAAAACCCTTTGAGCTTCCTCTATGATTGCGGCGGATGTTATAAGAATAAACGCGGCATCCTCCCACAACTTAATCACGTTGAACGGGAAACCCCTTCTCTGAATAATGCCGCTGACGAAGACATTGGTGTCTATAACGACCCTATGCACCCTTGCGGACCTCTTTGACTGCCTTTTCTACATCAGCCTCGATCTCTTTCGGTGAGTAGAACTTGGCTTTAGCCCTGATTTTGTCAAAAGCCGACAGGTCCGCTTTTCTTTGTTTTTTAAAGTTCTCAAATTCGTCAATAGGAACCAATACTGCCATAGGTTTTTCGCCACGTTTGATTATGAATTCCTGCCCTTTGTAGTAAACTTCTTCGAGTATTTCTCCGAGATTACCCCTGATCTTTAATGCTGCAAGCTCTTTTACCATTTCACACCTCTTGTGTAAGTATAACAACTATGATGGTTATGTCAATTAGGCAGCCTGGCATCGAGGACCCGGGAATGTTCCCGTACGCATGGATGGCCGCGTTTGCTTATTGTCTTGCCCCCTGAATGACAAAATCGGTCCGCCCGGACAAAAAAGGCTTTCTATAAATGATTTACGGTAACGATCTCGAAAGGGCATACCAAATTTAGTTGAAATCTGAAATAGTGGCTCCATTGTGGGATAACCAACAAAGCCAAAATTAACTTACTTATCGATGGTATGAGTGCGACCAACTGCCCCGCTCCGCATTAGAACAGGACTTATTTTAGACGTATCTGTTTTTATGGATATTTTATAATTCTTATATTATGAAAATAACTGGTTATGGGTGTCTCAAAGAAATTCAACAATTACCTGTAAAAATCTCATGTTACCGGATATCCGGGATAAAGGAGCATTGTTATGATAGAAAGGTACAGTCGCAGAGAGTGCGCTGATATTTGGACGAACGAGTCGAAGTACAGGATATGGCTCGATGTGGAGCTTGCCGCGTGTGAGGCTTATGCAGAGGCAGGCAAGATCCCTCCGGCCTCCCTGAAAAACATTAAAGCACATGCCGGCTTCGATGCAAAAAGGGTCGATGAGATAGAGCTTGTCGTCAAACATGATGTCATAGCTCTCTTAACCGCTGTTAAGGAAAAGATCGGCGAAGACGCAAGATTCATACACATGGGGCTTACCTCATCGGATGTCCTTGATACTGCATTTGCAGTCCAGCTCGTCATGGCTGGAAAGCTTATACTCGATGATATTGACCGGTTACTCAAAATACTGAAAGAAAAGGCACTGAAATACAAATCCATGCCCATGATAGGCAGGACCCACGGCATCCATGCAGAACCCATTACCTTCGGACTAAAGTTCGTATCATGGTATGAAGAAATGCGAAGGAACAGGGAGAGAATGGAAAGGGCAGTCGAGAATGTCAGGTACGGAAAGATCAAAGGGGCTGTCGGTACCTACGGCAACATTGATCCTGCCATCGAACGGCACGTGTGCAAAAAACTCGGATTGAACGTTGAACCCTATTCTACGCAGGTGATAGCAAGAGACAGGCACGCGGAGTATTTTTCAGCACTCGCACTACTTGCGGCCGGCATCGAAAGAATTGCAGTGGAAATAAGACACCTGCAGCGCACAGAGGTAAGGGAAGCCGAGGAATACTTCACCGAAGGACAGAAAGGCTCATCGGCAATGCCGCATAAACGCAACCCGATACTTTCTGAAAACCTCACCGGTTTATCGAGGGTAATAAGATCCTACCTGATATCGGCACTCGAGAACATCCCGCTGTGGCATGAAAGGGACATAAGCCATTCATCCGTTGAACGGATCATTGCACCCGATGCAACCATTCTTATGGATTTTATGCTGAACAGGACACTATGGCTCGTCGATAAACTCGTCGTACATGAAGAGAGGATGCAGGCAAATCTCTCTATTACAAAAGGTCTCTATGATTCGGAAAAAATCATGCTCGCACTGATCGATAAAGGCATGGCACGTGAGGATGCATACTCAATCATACAAAAAGCCGCTTTCACTGCGTTTGACAAAAGCCAGGACTTTGCGGATGTACTCCTCCTTGACAAGAAGGTTTCTTCGCTCATAACGAAGACCGGCATGCAGCAGATGCTCGGCATAGAGACACATTTCAACTACATAGATTATATCTACAAACAGGTGTTCGGTTAACCCTAAAAATGCATTCAAAGCAATGAAGATCCTTCTCGCCACATCATCTACTGGCTGGAGTGGCGGACAATATCAGGTGTACATGCTTGCAAAGGGTTTAAAACGGACGGGAAATACGGTGTCCGTTGCAACATCAAACAATAGTGAACTCGGTAAAAGGCTGGCTTCGGAAGGATTCGATGTGCACTATTTCAGGATGAATAAAGAGGCGGACATAGTTACCATGCTCGGCATGGCACGGTTCTTAAAGAAGAATATGTTTGATGTCATCAATGTCCACAGGCCCACGGCACATACCATTACGATGATCGCAAACCTTTTATCGGTACATGCAAAGTTCTTTGTAACAAGAAGGGTGCCCTACGGCATACCCTCGAGGATCTCTGCGAAAATAAAGTATGAATGGTTCGTGGATCGTGTAATAGCCATATCAAATGACGTGAAGCAAAGCCTTATCAAAACAGGTGTTCATGAACGAACCATCGAGGTAATACCCGATGCCATTGATAGTGCGTATTTTAATCCGTCAAATGTCCTTCCTGCACATGGTATGGGAACACACAGGCCTGTTATAGGGACAGTCGGCAATGCCAACAGGCAGAAAGGGCACCGGTACTTTCTCTCGGCAATACCCATGATACTCAAGAGGTATCCCGATGCATTCTTTGTGGATGTCGGTGTGAATGAAAACGACCTCGAGCTTGTCGAGTTTGCAACGAGCCTTGGCATAAGGGACAAGATTGAATTTGCAGGGTTCCAGAATGATGTCAGACCATACCTTAAAGCCATGGATGTGTTTGTCTTCCCTTCAATAGTTGAGGGACTCGGGACTTCATTGCTTGAAGCAATGGCAATGCAAAAACCCGTCGTGGTGAGTAAAACAGGAGGCATGGTGGATATTATCAGGGATGATGAGAACGGAACTTTTGTTCCACCGGCATCACCCGGTGCACTTGCAACTGCTGTTTGTAATCTCCTCGATAATCCTTCCCGGGCGCAGGAACTCGCTGTGCGTGCACGCCAGACTGTCGTGAATGATTTTTCAGTCGAGGTCGTATCGCTGAAAACAGAAAAACTGTTTCAATCGACCTTATGACCGCTATAATAATTACAGTCATTGCAGCACTTATTATCTGGTATCTCGAATTCCGGGCATACTCGATACCTGTATTATACTATCATCACGTCGAACCAACGGATCCTATATCACCGGAGGTTTTCGAGGCACAGATGAAATACCTGCTCTCAAAGGGTTATCGGAGTATATCGCTCCATGAGTTGTACGAGTTTATACACGGGAAGGCCGGGGTAAGAAGAAAGAGCTTTGTCCTGACATTCGATGACGGGTTCTACTGTAATTATCATTATCTCTTTCCCCTTCTGAAAAAATATAATCTGAAGGCCGCCATATTCGTCGTTTCAGGTGTAAGAAACCAGTCTGAGGCGGCACAGCACAGGGAGGATGTAAGAGGCTATCCGTCAAGGATGGGCACGAACAAAGAAGCAGGGGATAAATTTGCTACCTGGGACGAATTAAAACTGATGATAGCATCAGGGCTTATAGAGATAGAGGATCACAGCTTGTTCCATGACCGCATCTATATCAACGATACTGTTCAGGGGTTTAACACCGGCATTGAGCTGGACTGGGGCATATGGGGCGACAGACGGCAGGGCTCTGTGAAATATAAAACAGGTCCTTATCTTGTTCATAAAAACTTTACCGGCGATTATAAGCTCAACGATTATCTGGTGGATATGGTCCGGGAAAACAATCTTGATCCGTCTGAACGTAAGTCTATGGACACACTCAAGCGTATGTACATCGGCTACAAGCAAAAGTATCCTGTGAGGTTCGTATATGAGTCGCAGGAGAATTACAGAAGTCGGTGCAAGACGGATATAGATAAAAGCAGGCAGACCATCGAAGGACATACGGGTATAAAGCCTGCGTTCTTTTGTTTCCCCTGGGGAAAGTACAACAAGACACTCATAATTTTATTGAAAGAACTGGGATACAGCGGCTCTATAACGACTGACAAAGGGGCGAATGTGAAGGGTGGAAACCCGTATAAGATAAGACGGTTCAAGGTTTACCGATCGAATATAAATTGGTTCAAACGTTACTTCTTCCTCCACAGATCACGGCTACTCATCACCCTTTACAGCCTGATCTACGGGATTTTTTGATTGATAAAGAAAATCCCTTTTATCCTGCATGGATAAAAGGGATCGAAGGAAGAGATCTCACGTGCCTTATTGTCAATAATCCTCATTCAATAGCTATCTGTTTTGGCTTTGTCGCCTCAGTTTTCGGTATGGTAACTTCAAGCACACCATCTTTAAACTTTGCCTTTACCTTGTCCTTGTCAACCGTTGTCGGAAGGGTAAAAGAACGAACGAAGGAACCATAAGCCCTTTCCATTCTGTAGTAGTTTTCTTCATTCGTCTCTTTTTCAAACTTCCTCTCTCCTTTGAGTGTCAGGAGGTTGTCTTTTACCTCTATGGAAAAATCTTTCTTCTCAAGCCCCGGCAACTCGGCCTTCAGCACCACACAGTCCCTGGTCTCGAAAATATCAACCGCAGGATTCCATGAACCCGCTGCAAGCTCAATGTCGGGAAACCTTACCCTCCCTATGTTCTCATCAAACAACCTGTTAATTCTGTCCTGAATCGTTGTAAGTTCTTTAAACGGGTCCCACTTTGCTATTGCCATACTATTTTTTCACCCTCACTTTTTATTTTTTTTCTTCAAACTCCGCATCTATTACATCTTCCTTCTTGGAAGGGTCTTCCGCAGCATCTTTCTGTCCTTCACCCTGACCCTGTCCGGATGATGCGCCGCCTGCCGATGCTTTTTTATACATATCCTCTGCGATCTTGTGCGAAGCCTTCGTTATCTGCTCTATAGATGTTTTCATCTTATCTACATCCCTTTCCTGAAGCACGGACTTAGCCTTCTCTATCTCGGACTGAATATTTTTTACAGCATCAGGATCCAGCTTATCGCTATTATCTTTTATCATTTTCTCTGTCCCATAGAGCAGGTTATCGAGGTTATTGGCAACCTCGATCTTTTCCTTGTTCTGCTTGTCTTCTTCCGCATGCTTTTCTGCCTCTTTAACCATATTACTTACGTCGTCCTTTGAAAGACCGCTTGAAGCTGTGATTACGATCTTCTGCTCTTTGCTAGTTGCAAGGTCTTTTGCAGACACATTCAATATGCCGTTGGCATCTATATCAAAGGTAACCTCGACCTGCGGGATGCCCCGTGGTGCAGAAGGCAAGCCGACAAGCTGGAACCTGCCGAGAGTCCTGTTATTGGAAGCCATCTCTCTTTCGCCTTGCAATATATGGATCTCGACACTCGTCTGGTTGTCGGCAGCTGTCGTGAAGATCTCGCTCTTGCGTGTCGGTATGGTCGTATTCCGGTTGATAAGTTTTGTCATAACGCCGCCAAGCGTTTCTATGCCGAGTGAAAGCGGTGTAACGTCGAGAAGCAGCACATCCTTTACCTCGCCAGAAAGCACCGCACCCTGGATTGCCGCTCCGACAGCAACCACCTCATCAGGGTTAACTCCCTTATGCGGTTCTTTGCCGAAGAAATCTTTGACCATCTGCTGTATCTTGGGCATCCTCGTCTGTCCGCCCACCAGCACGACCTCATTAATCTCGGAAGGCTTCAAGCCCGCATCTTTCAATGCCTGTTTCATAGGCTCGAAACTCATCTCCAGAAGATCCATACAGATCTGTTCGAGCTTTGCCCTGCTTAATTTAAGCACAAGATGCTTTGGTCCCGAGGCATCGGCTGTAATGAAGGGTAAATTAATCTCTGATTCCATCGTCGAGGACAATTCTATCTTCGCTTTCTCGGCAGCTTCTTTCAAACGCTGGATAGCCATGACATCCCTGCTCAAATCTATACCCTGGTCTTTCTTGAATTCGCCGACAATCCACTCTATAATTCGCTGGTCTATATTATCTCCGCCAAGATGCGTGTTCCCGTTCGTTGATTTCACTTCTACAATACTTTCACCGACCTCGAGTATGGATATATCAAAAGTTCCGCCGCCAAAGTCATACACGGCTATAACCTCTTCTTTCTTCTTATCAAGCCCGTATGCAAGCGCTGCCGCCGTAGGCTCGTTTATAATCCTTTTTACATCGAGCCCTGCTATCTTTCCCGCATCTTTTGTCGCCTGACGCTGGCTGTCGTTAAAGTAAGCAGGCACAGTTATTACGGCTTCTGTAACCTTCTCGCCTAAATATGCCTCGGCAGCTTTCTTTAACTTCTGCAGGATCATTGCGGAAATCTCCGGTGGAGAATAAAGCTTGCCTTTTATATTGACCCGTACATCCTGATTGTCAGCGGATACGACCTTGTACGGCACCATCTTCATTTCTTCCGTTACCTCGTTGTACCGCCTGCCCATAAACCTTTTTATAGAATATACAGTGTTTTCTGCATTGGTAACCGCCTGCCGTTTTGCAACCTGGCCTACGAGGATCTCTCCCTCTTTTGTAAAGCCGACAACGGAAGGGGTTAGCCTGCTTCCTTCTTCATTGGGGATAACGACAGGTTCTCCCTTTTCAATAAAGGCAACAACTGAGTTAGTAGTACCTAAATCTATACCAATTACTTTTCCCATACTTTTACTCCTTTGATCTAAAAATTAATCATTTTTACTGTATCGTCAATATTTGTCAGGATATTATAAGATTTGCCATTTTCTGTTCATAGTGATTAATATATGTTATAAATTAAGCCTTTAAACTGGAATGATTCTTTCATCTATAGCAGAATACCGGATGTATGACAGTGATATATATATGGACATAAAGAATAAAATACCTGAAATAGCTGTTCTTTCAGAGATAGATAAGCTGATGAGACTGTTCTCCTTCTATCCCGAAGGGCACAGCTATCTGAATATAGCTTCAACCCGCATCTTTAATACTATTAAGAAGCAGTTTGAAACGTTAAATTCCGCTATCTATATGATAGACAGAAGGAATATTTCCGTAAACGACACTATACTCGACGGGTTCGACAAATTATCCAGACTATTATTTTTCAAACGGATAAAAACGCTTATACTTCATAATACCCTTAAACCGGAAGACTTGATGACCTTTGTACAGGCTGTATCCCGGGGTGAACTTATACTGCCGAAAGATAAAAGCATTAAGCAGATACTCTTTGCGGGCAATATTTCAGGTATAGATGTTGAAGAAGTTGATTATGACACCATCCGTGAGGAGCTGGAGAAGGAATCCGAACAGCAGGCAGAAACAGGAGAAGACAATATTGAACTTGAAAATGTTGTTCAGGACCTGACAGATGACGAGCAGGAAGCGGTAAAGCTCATAAACCTTATTGAGAAAGAAACAAATGCCGCCCGGTACAGTGAATTGTCCGATGCCCTTATTGCAATCATAAAAAGGCTTGTAGATATAGAGAAATACGACATACCTCTTATTGCAATAAGGACCTATACCCAGCATGTATATCAGCATATTAAGAATCGCGAAATTACCACAACAGCGAGAAACCATGTGGAACTTATTGCAGCGGAGAACAACATGCTGCAACAGATCATCGTGCCTATAGTAACAGGCAATCCATATTATTTTGACTCATCCATCAAGATCGTAAAGATTGTAGGAGAACCGGCAGCAAAAGAACTTGTCCGGACGATGATCGCAACAGAAACGATGCAATCCCTGAAATTCATTGCAAGAGCTTTATCGGTATTCCAGAAAGACGCTTACCCTCATTTGGAAAAGGTTATCCTTTCCGGCAACTACAGGGCGGCAGCTACAGCCATTGACACGGCGGCAAGTATTAAAACATCTTCAGAACACACCATAGCCCACGGCTTAAAGAACAGCGATATCAGAGTCAGAAAAAAGGCACTGCAAACTTTTTTTGAGCTGAACACTGCGGGCAGCAATAATTTCATCGATAAGCTTCTCGCGGAAAATTCCGACCTGAGGGTACTCGGGTTGATTATAAGCATGATAGGAAAGTATAAGAGGACGGTCTTTATACCAAGGATCAAGCATATCATGTCCGACCAGGCTATGCCTTATTCCATAAAACAGGATGCCCTGCTCATACTCGGCGAGCTGGGAAGCAAGGATGCAGCGGAAGTGATCATTACTTCTGTTTTTGAGCCCTCGGCATCACTGCCGAAACAATATCCCGACATCAAATTCATTGGTATAAAAGCCCTTGCACTGTCGATGAACGAGATTGCTATTGCGAATCTTGTAAAATTGTCGGAAAATAAAAATGCACGTATAAGAGAGACAACATGGAACGCATTGTATGAGATCGGGAAAAGAATAAATGTCTGACAACGAACAATTCGGCACGATGGTAACACTGCTTACGGGAATGGTAAAGAACCTTTCGCTTTATCCGAAGACGCACCCCACGATACAGACAGCCCTGAGAAAGGTCAACGAGATACTGCATAAGCTGCTTGCAACGCGCAGAGAGGTCGTTCTTGCCGTTATAAAGAATACCCTGCTTGTCGAGAAGACCCCTTTTTATACAACGACAAAAAGTATAGAGGAGTTCATCGACAGACTCCTCAGTTTTGAGATCAACGGTATCGTCTTTTACAGGACAATAAATGAAAAAGAGATACTCATACTGGTAGAGAGCTTAACCATACCCCCTGATGAACTGAAGAAACAGAAAGGCATGGCTGAACGGCTCAGGAATCTCGGAGTGAGGGGCCTGGAAATAAAAAAATTAGAAGAAGATGTAAAGCTCGAAACCTTTAAAACGTACACGGCAGCACGGGACGAGATTGTCAACATGATGAGTGAATTAAGGCTCGGTCACCTGCCGGAGAAAACAAAAATAAAAGAGATGATCAGCGATTTGAATGAAGCAATGCTGAAAGATAAAAACACCCTCCTGTGCCTGACCATGCTTCAGGATTATGACGAGTACACGTTTAACCATTCCGTCAACGTCGGTATACTTTCATTGACACTTGCACAGGAACTCAATTTCAAGGGCGATGATCTTCTTTATATCGGACTGTCCGGTATCCTGCATGACATAGGTAAAACAAGGATTGCGCGGGAAATCATACTCAAGCCGTCAAAACTGAATGAGTATGAATGGACGGAGATGAAAAAACATCCTGTGATCGGAAAAGACATTATAAGGGAAATTGGCGGCATAAGCGATACGACTTCACATTTCGTTTTATACCATCATGTGAGATATGACCTTTCCGGATATCCACCGCCAGACGGCATAGCATCGCAGCCCGAAGGCTCGAGGATAATAGCCATAGCAGACACCTATGATTCCATGACAACACTCAGACCTTATCAGAGAAGATTTGATCCAAAGGAATCCATAGAACTGCTGTCAAAAAAGGCGAACGAAGATTTTGATGCAGATTATGTAAAATCATTTATCAAAACAATCGGCATATACCCGATCGGGTCTGTCGTAAGATTTGATACGAACGAGGTGGGCGTTGTTTCAAAGGCAAATGATGCAGCCCCGCAAAGGCCCTTCGTAAAACTCATTCTGGATGCATCGGGCAACACGATAAACCAGATAGAAGAATTGTCCCTTGAGGAGAAGGACGTATCAAGCCGCCAGTACAAGAGAACAATCGTTGCGACAGTCGGCAGCTCACAACAGGGTCTGATAGACCTTAATAAGTATATGAAATAAGAGTTTGACGCACGGCCCGTTTGATCCGGCGTCACAGTATGCCCGATGAGCGCACCTTCGCTCATTACACAAACTTCCTATTTTACATGCCTTATAATTTACAGTCCTCGCAATGCATTGCTTTTTATTAAACGAAAATTCCGGATCGAAGGATTTCCCCTCGATATTATGACACCACATACAAATCTCATATGGAGCGGTGTGGTAGCGTTGTTTTAGTCTCGCAATCCTGGGATCAATCCCCCCGCCGGTATGCCTGTCCTCTTGCAACGAAGCCTGTACAGTCATCGGTCCCTCCCGTCAGGTTCATTGTAAAACCTGCCAAAAATGTGTCAAGCACAAAGGAGCGTGACACCCACCATCCTTCTATCTGATATAATTCCTGTAATCTATCCAAGAAAAAACATTGTCCCTGGATTCCAGATCGTCAAGCAGCCTGTGATCGATTCTGTTGACCTTGATCTGCTCATACAGTTTCGTGAACCGTGCAATGTGCCCGATGAACCGTTTTTTTGCATACTCCACCATGGTGCCGGAATTCATGATGAACGGCCAATCACTGGACTGGGCAAGCAGGAGCTCGCGCAGTGCCTGATTAATCGCCCTTTGCTGCTTGAGCGATACCCCTGATAAATGCATAATGTCTTTCATCCTGTCCTGAGCTATGTGCAGGTGCCTGTATATCCAGTCATTCGTCCCGTTGAGCCATACTTCATGGTACCCCTTATCACCCCAGCTCGATTGCGAAGGCTGTGCACGCTGGTTATCCGGGTACTCCCTGAGATACCTGTCCGGAGTTATCGTTTTTACCGGTCCGTCGATCTCGTGCACTTTTCTGAAAACCTGCTCGATAAAATCAGGGCCTTCGAACCACCAGTGTCCGAACAGCTCTGCATCATAAGTAGCTATGAGAAGCGGTTTCCTGTCCATGATACTGCAAAGGTATTCGATATGTTTTTCGCGGTTGAATAAGAAGTTGCCCGCATGTGCCAGAACCTTGCTCTGCGCTCTTTGAGGCACATAAGGCTGCTTCTGATCTGTCTGTCCCGTAATCCTGTAATATTTTATCCCGAGGTTCGAGCGCGAGCCGTCACTGTGCAGGTAAGGCTTTACGTATTCGAAATCAAGGTCATACCCGACATCCCGGTAGAATTCTCTGTAATCATAATCACCGGGGTAGCCTTCTTTTGCGCTCCATACCTGTTTTGCCGACTGCACGTCCCTGCCAAAAAAGTTTACCCCTGCGTCGGATAAAAGAGGGGCATAAACACCATACCGTGGTCTGACGGATGCGTTCAATATGCCGTGCGCATCGAGAAAGGTATACGTGATGCCGTACTTGTTCACTACGTTATCGAGTCCTTCTATGTATGCATTCTCCGGCAGCCATATGCCGCCGGGATGTCTTCCGATATGGCGGATATAGGTGTCGACACCCACATGCACCTGCGCATCCTGCCATGCTTCATCCGTTATAAGCGGGAGATAGGCATGCGTTGCGGCAGATGTTACGATCTCAACAAATCCAGCCTCCATAAATTCCTTGAATCCGGTTATGATGTTCCCATGATACCTGTTTTCGAACATATTTCTATAATGAATAAACCGTCCATGATACATCTTTGCGAGAGGGTTTATCGCGGGATCATTCGATGTCCTGTTCATTTCTTTTTCGCTTAACTCGATAAGGTTCGACAGGTACCTCCTGTACCGTGTCATTAATAGGTCATCACCGAGCATCTCCAGCAGTGTAGGGGTAAGACTGATGGTTATGTGAAAATCTACGTTATCCTTCACCAGACGATCAAACACGTCAAGCAGTGGAACATAGGTTTCCGTGATAGCTTCGTACAGCCAATCCTCTTCGAGAAAATCATTGTATTCAGGATGCCTGACATACGGCAGGTGGGAGTGAAGAACGATTGCGAGATACCCCTTCATCGTTTTCTTGATGTTATTTCTTTTCTTGAAATTGAGCTGAGCTTCTCAAAAGCTTTGTATGATTCGCTGAATGGATCGTTTTCTTCTGTTGCTGCATGACCGGCTGATGTACGGTCCGTTCCCGGAGATCCCGTTTCATAGGTGAGGCGTGAAGGCCATGCTCGGGGGGTCTTTATCGTGTTGGATACGGCAATGACCTTGAACCTGCTTTTCGATTCCATATATCCGATCTCACTTTTAACCGTTTCCTCGGGCTCCGGAAGATCTATGTACCAGTTGCTTGCATGACCGACCTGAATACTTGCATACAACTGTCCTGTCTTTCTATAGACGCGGAGAACCAGTCCTTTATTATCAATCTGAGCAGCATCGATCTCCCAATAAGCAAATATCCACCACGGGTCTCTCGGCAGCAATACGAGTTTTGCTATTCCCGTATAAACAGGAAGGTTCTCACCCTGTGTTACAGGGGGCACACGGTGTTTTTCGGCCGCCATGTGACGGCTCATGTCCGCAACGTACCGTTTTTTCTTCTTTAACGTCGCAGATATGGCCCTTGATCGTGTTGAAGCGACAATAGCTTTGATGATCTGCTCCTTCGACATTTTTCTCGTAAGACTCACGTGCAGGGATATTGCGAGCCTTCTTAATTCTATAATGGACAATTTTTTAAGCTCTTTACTTTTCATAGGCTACTTCCACTACGCTGCTTTTCAAATGCCTGCAAAAATGCTTCTACGAATTCAGGATCGAACTGCGTGCCGGAGAATTTTTTCAACTCTGAAATCGCAAAGTCGTGCGTCAGGCCCTTTCTGTACGGCCGGTCTGTTGTCATTGCATCATAGGTGTCTGCGATGGAGATTATCCTTGCAATCTTCGGCAAAGCATTTCCGGATAGCCCGTCAGGGTAGCCCCTTCCGTTATACCATTCATGGTGATACAAAATACCGGGTATGATATTTTTTATTTGCGGGATCTTGCCGAGTATATCTGCCCCGATAGTGGGATGTTCTTTCATTTTTGCGAACTCTATATCATCAAGCCGTGCAGGCTTGCGGAGCACGCTGTCATCGACGCCGATCTTACCGACATCGTGCAGCAGTGCAGCTATTTTAAGCCTGTCCCTCTCATCGCCCGACACACCTATCTGATCGGCAATCATCAGCGAATATTTTACCACACGCTTTGTATGCCCCCCTGTGTAGGGGTCCCTTTTCTCTATCGCCTCTGCGAGCGACTGCACTACCTCGAGAAACGTCCTTTTCAGCTCTTCATGGAGGGACGCATTCTCGAGCGCAATCGCCACCTGGTCCGCCAATGATTTCAGGAGCTCGAGATCATGCTTTGTAAACCCCGTTCGATAACTATTCTTTCCTGCCGCTTGCATTGGCTGCGGCTTTGTTACGGCTTCATTTCCAGGATGAGATGTCATCTCCGGACTGGCGGTTTTATCAAACGGGGCAAACAACTCTTCTTTTTTGTTTATGGCCTGTATGACCCCGGTCACCTCACCTTTTGAAAGCACCGGGACACACAGTACATTTTTTGTGACAAAGCCCGTTTTCTCGTCAGCCTTTTTATAGAACCTCTCATCGTTTGCAGTGTCATTGACAATAATAGGCTGTTTCTGCTGTGCGACCCAGCCTGCTATGCCCTGACCGAATTTCAGGCGTATTTCCTTCAACGCCTTCTCGCTGTCTCCAAGCACGACCTCGAAAAACAGCTCCTGCTTTTCTTTATCCACGAGCAGGAGGGACCCGACATCGGCATTGACGAGTGATACGATGGCTTTTATCGCATTCCTTACGACGGCCTTTGTATCAAGGTCCGAGTTAAGCACCATGGACAGCTCATACAGTTTTGTCTGCATCTCGACGAATCTCTGGCGTTCAAGCTCATCGATAAAATATTTTATGATAACTGCGATATGCGGTGTCAACTGAAGAAGTCTTTTCATGTCCTTTTTATTGCAGATACCGCGCTTCTTGTTCAAAACCTCCACGACACCGATGACTTCCTCGCCGTACTTTATCGGACACGCAAGGATATCGCTGGTCGAGAAGCCTTTGCTCTTGCTCACCTCTCCCATCCACGTCTTGTCTTTCGATACATCGTGTGATAGGTAACTTATGCCCGTTTCTGCGACATTTCCTACAATGCCCTTGCCTTTTTCGAGTTTCTTGCCGATAAGGCTTTCATCACCGCCTTTCACTGCGGCAAAAACCGGTGAGCCGTTGTCTTTGTCTATAATAAACAGACTTCCTGCAGTGCATGAAAGTTCTTTTACAATAAGAGCGAGTAGATCATCGTACAGCTTATCGGCTATCTGTCGATCGATTCTCTGCTGCGATAAGACCTCGTATATGGAAAAAAGCCTTTTTAAAAATTCTAACTCTCTCAGCTTGCTTTCGGATATTGCAGCCGCCATCAAAGCGCTCTATTTTTTTTATCGAACAGGCGCTTTATGGTGTCCTCTGCCCTCTCGCTTATCGTCTGCATGACCATGTTTTTCACGGATTCGTATTGCTCGACGATCTCTTTGAAATCTTCCTTCCTAAGTTTCATCAGCCTGCTCTGTTTCAGGGTCTTTACCGTGGCTGTCCGGGGCTTGTCTGTTATCAATGCAACCTCGCCGAATATGTCACCTTCACCGAGCTCTGCCAGCATGACCGGTTTGCCCTTGCCGTCAACCGTGCTCACCTGCAAGGCACCGTCTTTCACAATATACATTGCGTCACCAATGTCCCCTTCTTTTACGACAGCCTTGTCTGGTTCCACGACCATGAGTTCAAACCTGTTTATAATATCTTCTCTTTCGTTATTATTCAACTCGCTGAATACGGGCGTCATGGCGATAATGTTGCTGAGGACCCGCTTTTTATAGAAATCGACCATCACCTTCGATACATTCGGATGCTTCTGTGCGACACCCTCCATTTCCTGCTTTGTAAATTCATAAAGCTCTACTGAACTCGCGGATACGACGGTCGCCTGCCTCTTGCCGCCGGTAAAGAACCCGAATTCGCCGAAGAAATCGCCGTCAGAGAGCGTATCGAGCATGATGTCCTTTCCGTCCTTGTCCTTTTTAGAAACACTGACAATACCCGATATGATAAAATAAATAGAATCGCCTTTACTTCCGTCCTTGATTATCGTTTTGTCCTGAGGCAGGGTAATGGCCCTGGCAATCTTGAGTATATCGTCTAATTCTTGCTCTTCTATCTCGGAGAATATGGGTATTCTCTTCGCAACGCTCTTGATGGGCTTGACACCCTCTTTAGAGAGCTTGGCCAACAGCCTTGTCCGGTCCTCTTCAGCCTCTTTGTTTCCGGAATCAATGGCCAGGACACGCTCCAAAGCAGACAAACCGGACTGGAGGTCATTCTGCTGGAGGAACTTCTTGTGCGCCATCATAAAATTCTTCACGGCCTTCTTTTCGTCGTTGATGCTCGCATAGCATTCACCGAGCGAATTCCAGACCCATGGATCATTCGTTTCTATGACACACAGTTTACCGAGTTCTTCTATGGCCTTTTCATAGGCACCGTCCATAAGGTACCGTTCTGCGTCTTTTCTAATCTTGTTCCTGTCAAGCATAGGGATAAATCCTTTTTTCGGTCATAACCCTGCAATACATCTTTCATAATAAAAAAGCAACATCGCGACATCCTTTGTCTTCTTGTTTTGTCATCCCATACCTGATGCAGCGCGGGGCTATGCTTTATCTTGCTTTCATGCCGGAAATATACTAAAGAATATTCTTAAATTTATCGTTGGGAGGAGAATATGCCGTCCACAAAACATTCATGGTTCTCAGCCGCAGGCATTGCAGCGTTGATTTTATCGGTCCTGCAATTTAACGCGTGCTCGAGCAGCTCAGGCGGAAGCACTTCAATAGGCCCGAATGATCCGTTCACAGGTTTGGCTGTCAGTCAGACCATAAACATACCAAAGAGTTCTCTTCAATATCCTGTCGAGGTCATAAGAGACGTTTACGGTATACCCCATATATACGGGCGTACCATGACCGATGTGGCATTTGCACAGGGTTATGTCCAGGCGTCCGACAGATTATTCGAAATGGATATGTTCAGGCATATCGGAGACGGGACCTTGACCGAATATCTCGGTAATATGCCCGGTATCGTGGATGAAGATATTCATTCGAGAATATTGGGCTTCAGCACGATTGCGCCGATCGTCTATGCCCAATCATCTCCGCAGATCCAGTCCGTATTAACATCATTTTGTAATGGTATAAACACCTATCTTGACCAGTTGAAACTGCAGGTGCAGAACAATCCAAATGTAAAAGTCCTGCCGTATGAGTATTCCCAGATCGGCATCACGGTTACTGCCATAAAACCGTTCACACCCATGGACATAATCGCATTCGGTAAATATATGTCCTACAGCCTCTCGGGAGAAGATGACGGGACCAAAATCGCGCTTACCTCCTTTCTTGACAACGTGAAATCCGTATTTGCATTTACAGCCACTGATACCGGGCTCCGGCATTTTACAGGGCTTACCTACGATATTGTGAGATCCGAACCTGCTGCAAAAGCCCCTGCTGTGCCTTTGCCAAACCCCTTTGCCAAAGCAACGACGACGTCTCTGAGTACATTGGGTATGCTCCCCCCTGTGATGAGCAGTGTGAATCAACACAAAACCGTCATCAGTCCCGTCTCACTGCAGGGTGCGATGCGCTTTTATAATTCTATCTATGACGGACCTATGGGTGCGTTATTCAGACCGCAGCCTTTGGGTAAGAAAGGCAGCAATAACTGGACAATCGGTCCGGCACTCACGACGAATCATTATGCAATGCTTGCAAACGACACACATCTGCAATTGTTCAACCCTCCCATATTCTATGAGGTGCATGACAATACAGAGGCAGTTGGAAACGGTAATATCGACGTTGCCGGTGTCGTATTTCCCCTGGCTCCGGGCGTCATCGTAGGACATAATGATGCCATTGCATGGGGAGTCACTGTTTTTGGCCCTGACATAATTGATATATATCAATTCACCGTAACGACGGGCTCTCCTGATACGGTCGGCTACGACGGATGGACGCTCCCCATAACAACCGTGCCTTTGACCTTGACATTCGGAGGATTGTTCAACGGCAATAAGATTACGACAGGAACGGTAAACACATACTATGTGACCATACAGGGCATGGGCTCATTGCCGATTATACCCGGAAGCTATATACCCGGCAACCCGACATCGGCAGCCCTTGCATTGACTTGGACAGGCTTTCTCCCGTCCAACGAACTCGGCGCATTCTACGGTATAGATCAAGCACAGGACCTGAGCCAGTTTATAGCCGCTCAGTCAGACTTCAAGCTCGGGGCACAGAATTTCGTATACGCGGATATATCCGGCAATATCTACCTTACAGATCAGTGCACAATACCGGTACGCGCTTCAGGAACATCGATCCATACGACTGTAGGGCTTCCCTATACAGGCCTGACCTATGAAAACTATGAATATCCTCCCTACCTTGTTCTGCCTGGCGGCAGTGCATTTACATGGACAGGCTTTCTGTCTGCTGCGGCAGTACCTTTTACCACGAATCCATCGGTCGGATATATTGCAACGGCGAACCAGGATACTGTCGGGGTTACCTACAATAATGAACCGCTCGAAAACCCCAATTATCTCGGTGCGTTCTTTGATCCCGGATTCAGGGCAAAAGAGATCAACGATGATATCAATGCAAATGAACCGAATATAGATTTTAATGTTATACAGAACAAAATGCAGGCAGACCACACGGATACCTATGCAAAAAGGATCATGCCTTTTCTGCAGACTGCGTACAATTACTTCACGGCAAACAGTCTGACCGTAACGCCTATGGAAACACAGGCAATGGGCTATCTGAATCAATGGACGTTCGATACCCCGACCGGCATCTCGGAAACAACGCAGCAGGTCAACGACAGCATCGCTACGTCCATATACGAGGGATTTGCACAAGCACTGTTCCAGGACGTGTATAAGGACAAATTTGCTGCACTCGGCATAACGGATCCGCCCGGCATTGTGGAGTTCAACCTTGTCACTTCATTGCTCAAGGCGCTCGAATATCCGACAGAAACAGCCCTGTATTCTCCCGTACGAAACCAGAGCATGCTGTTCGACAAGCTTGTTCTCAATGGCGGCGGGTATACCTATACCACACGGACCGTGAATCAGGTGATGATGGAAAGCCTCCAGGCAGGACTGAATGAGCTCTCATCCAATGTCTTCAAGACGACCGATATGACGCAATGGCTCTGGGGCAGCATTCATACACTGACATTGATGAACCTGCTGAACTCGGCAGGTAATCTCTTCCCGCAAATAAACCTGCCGTCAACCGGCAAGGGCTATCCACGGCCCGGCAGCAACTATACGGTCGACCCCGGGGAACTTGGAGCAAACGATATTCAGATGAATTATCCGACGGATTATACCTATAGCTCAGGACCTGCCATCAGGTTCTCCGTCCAGATGAAGCCCGGGGACATAACCGCTTTCAATGTCTTACCCGGAGGCGAGTCCGGACTTGGACCTGATCTCGACAATCCGCCCAAGCATTATGGCGACCAGGCGAATCTTTGGGTCAACAACCAGGAACACCCGCTGTGGTTCTATCCGAAGGACATACTGAAAAACGCAGAATCAAGGGTCATATTCCAGCCGCAGTAGTATCATTGAAGAATCCACGCTGTAAACAGCGTGGATTCTTCGTCGGTAGCGAATAGGTTGATCGTATAGCTCGCCTTGACCCCGCTATAAATAACGGGGTCAAGGCGAGCACCCGTTCAAAAGGGCGCGGTTTTTCAACCACGCCCTTTTTCACTTACAATTTTTTCTTGCTTTCGTGACTGATATATTATAATACCTATTGGTAACTTTACTGAAGGAGGAAAAATGTCGTTAAAAACACGCTCATGGCTCTCTATCGCGGGACTAACAGTGTTAGTCTTATCAGTGCTGCAATTCACCACATGCTCCAGCAGTTCCAGTTCGGGTGTATCAATAGGTCCGAATGATCCTTTTACAGGTTTGGCGGTAAACCAGACTATTCAGACATCAAAAGGATCCATTCAATCCCCGGTCGAAATAATCAGGGACACCTACGGCATACCACATATATACGGTAAGACAATTACCGATGTCGCGTTTGCGCAGGGTTATGCAGAGGCGTCGGACAGGCTCTTTGAAATGGACATGTTCAGACATATTGCCGACGGCACCTTGACAGAATACTTCGGCAACCAGGCATTAAACGAGGACATACATTCAAGGATGATGGGTTTTTATTCGATTGCTCAAATTGTATATGCACAAACCCCCCCTGACCTGCAGGGCATACTTCAAGCATTCTGCAATGGCATCAATTTTTATCTGAGTCAGCTTGCACAGCAGATACAGGCAAATCCGAATGCAAAGGTGCTGCCTGCCGAATATTCGAGTCCTCTCATGGGTATCACCATTTCCGATATAAAGCCGTTCACACCCGAAGACCTCATTGCTTTCGGTAAATTTGAATCCTACAGTCTTACGATGGAGGACGAGGGGACCAAGGTACACGCAACGCATTACTTTAATGCAGGGTCTACGATTTTCACCTCAACTTCTTCTGATCCTGGTTTGAAACATTTTTCAGGGCTTACGTATGATTTCGCACGCTCAGAGCCTGCGGCAAAGGCTCCTGCTGTTCCATTGCCGAACCCGTTTTCATATGCGACCTCTACCACATTCTCGGTATTATCCTACAAAAACCTAAACCTTATGTCCGTTCCCGGGACTAAAAACAATGCCTCTGTACATCCCATGCAGATAAATCAGACAGCCCTGCAGGGCGCAGAGGACTTTTACAATTCCTTACGGAATGGGCCTTTCGGTTTCTTGTATAAGCCCCGAGAGAAGGGCCAGGTAGGCAGCAACAACTGGGTAATCGGTCCTTCCCTTACCAAAGACGGATATGCAATCCTTGCAAACGATACGCACCTCCCGCTTTACAATCCGCCTATTTGGTATGAGATACATGTCAATACAACGGCTGTCGGTAATGGCAACATTAATACCATAGGTGTCGTATTTCCGGGTGCACCTGGTGTCGTCATAGGACATAATGATTCTATTGCATGGGGTGACACCGTATTTCCATCGGATGTTATAGACGTTTATCAATTTACCGTAACTACGGGTAATCCTGATACCGCAAACTATAATGGAACAGCCATACCCATACAACCTGTCCCTATGACTTTTAATTATGGCGGTGTGTTGGGCAAGGGATTATCGCCAACGACAATTAACGCATATTATGTAACCATACCCGGACATGGAACCATGCCCGTATACCCTGGCAGTTACACGCCTGGGGGATCGACAGCATTGGAAGCATTCACATGGACAGGCATGGTACCGTCAGACGAACTGCAGGCATTTTACGGAATAGACCAGGCACAGAACCTTGCCGAATTTATAACAGCTCAGAGTTATTTCAAAGTCGGCTCACAGAACTTTGTTTATGCCGATATAAAGGGAAATATATATTTAACGGACCAGAGTGCGATTCCGACAAGAGGGCCAGACACACAGCTTTATACGCAAAACGCACTGCCGAGTGGACTGCCTTTCAGCGATTTTACCTATCCGCCTTATCTAATGCTGCCTGGTTATGATCCCAATGTATACTGGACAGGCTGGGTGCCTGCATCAGCGGTCCCATTTGTTGAAAACCCTGCACAGGGCTATATAGCAACAGCAAACGAAGACCCTGTGGGTGTTACGTATAATAACGAACCGATGAACAACCCCTATTACCTTGGTGGATTTTATGACCCCGGATACAGAGCGCACCAGATAGACAAGGACATCGAAGCAGCAGGCAAAGGGACTATTGATCTCGCGTATGTCCAGAACGTTATTCAAGCTGATCATACAGATACCTACGCATTGGACATACTGCCATTCCTGCAAAAAGCATATACAGATCTGAAAGGCACCATCCCCGCAAATTCACCGACCGCGACCGCCATGACCTATTTGAATGCATGGACAACGAGTACTCATCCTTATGACACGCCTACGGGCATGTCTCCGTCGGCAACGACCGATGACGTCAATAACAGCATTGCAACATCCATATTCGAGGGCTTTGTCCAAAGACTGTTTTACACTATCTTTTATGACAAGATGCAGGCCTTAGGTCAGGACCGATCAATTAACGACATGATTATCATCAATACCCTGGTCACCATGCTGGAGCACCCGACACAGTGCGCGACATACTCACTCTCGACCCAGCAGAGCACGCTCCTTGATGCCCTTGTTCCGACTTCATCCGGCTATACCTTCAGTCCAAGGACCCTTGACCAGGTCATGATACAAAGTCTTGCACAGGGCATCGATGATCTCTCAATGGCTTCCACCGGTAAAGGAACGCCGACGAGCTTTGGAACAACCGATATGACACAATGGCAATGGGGCAAACTGCACACCCTGACCTTTTCCGATCTGATCAGTCTTACCGGAGATCACGAATTCGATCTTGCTGATCCGGCCAATAACAATCAGGGCTATCCAAGACCCGGGAGCATGTTCTCGGTGGACCCGGGAACATTCGGGTTTGAGATGGGCAATGGTGCAATGCCATTTCACACGGACTATACCTACGGTGGCGGACCTGCAATACGGTTCTCGGTCGAGATGAAACCAGGTGCGATAGTGGGATATAACGTCCTGCCGGGCGGAGAGTCTGGTATGGGACCTGATCTTGCGAACCCGCCGAAACATTACGCTGACCAGGTCAACCTGTGGGTAAATAACAAGGTCCATCCGCAATGGTTCTATCCGAAGGACATACTGCAAAACGCAGAATCAAGGGTCATATTCCAGCCTTGATCTGCTTGACTTAACAATTATTTGAATAGTAGATTGTTTTGTGTAACAAGAATAGGGGCACAGTTCGCTGTGCCCCTATAAATTAAAAAACACATCTGCATATTGGTTCAGGGGTGCTCTCAGGAGTCCTGAAACCGAGCACACTGCAGGTGGAAGAACAAAACCAGGAGGTTAGAATGTTTGACGTAACAATGAAAGACCTGCTTGAAGCAGGAGTGCACTTCGGACACCAGACGAACAGGTGGGACCCAAAAATGAAGCCGTTCATTTTTGAAGCGAGGAACAAGATCTATATCATAGATCTGCAGAAGACCCTCGAATCACTGAAAGTGGCTTATGACGCAGTTGTCAACACGGTTGGCTCAAGGGGACATGTCCTGTTTGTCGGCACCAAGAAACAGGCGCAGGAATCAATCAAAGAAGAGGCTGAAAGAGCGGGCATGTTCTATGTCAATATACGCTGGCTTGGCGGCATGCTGACGAACTTCAAAACTATAAGGAGCAACCTCTCGAGACTCGAGTCCATTGAAAAGATGGAAACAGACGGCACGTTCGAGAAGATTACAAAGAAAGAGCAGATGCAGCTCACCAAGGAAAAGGAAAAACTTATCAAGTATCTGGGCGGCGTAAGAAATATGAAGAAGCTGCCAGACATGCTTTTTATCGTCGATACAAACCACGAGCTCATCACCGTGAAAGAAGCGAACAAACTCGGTATACCTATCGTAGGTATCGTGGACACAAACTGTAATCCGGAACTCATCCAGTACCCGATACCGGCGAACGACGATGCGATAAGGGCCATTAAGCTGTTAACTTCGAAAATAGCTGATGCCTGTCTCGAAGGTTCGAAGATCAGGGGCGAGCAGTCGCCGGCCGCAGAAGAAGCACCGGACGCATCTGCACCGGTAAACGCGGATGCAGCTGGACCGGAAGGAACGGCAACGGAAGAGACAGGGGACGACAAACAGCTCGATGTCCCGGACAAATTCGAATAACGAAAGGAGTGAAATGAGATGGCAGAAATAACTGCTGAAATGGTGAAGACCCTGCGGGAAAAAACCGGGGCAGGTATAATGGAGTGCAAGGGCGCTCTCGTAGAAGCGAACAATGATTTCGACAAAGCAGTCGATATCCTCAGAAAAAAAGGTATTGCCTCTGCATCGAAGAAGATCGGGAGGAGCGCTATTGAGGGTGTTATTGAATCATACATACATGCCGGCAACAAGATAGGCGTGATGGTCGAGATCAACTGCGAAACTGATTTCGTCGGCAGAACTCAGGACTTCAAGAATTTTGCAAAAGACATTGCAATGCAGATAGCAGCGGCAAATCCCCTGTACATAGGCAGGGAATCGGTGCCTGCCGACGTGCTTCAAAAGGAAAAAGAGATATACGCAGAACAGTCGAAGGCATCGGGAAAGCCGCCTGCCGTCATAGAAAAGATGGTGCAGGGAAAACTTGAAAAATTTTATAAAGAGACCTGCCTGGTAGAGCAGAGTTATATACGCGACCCCAATATCATCATCGGTGACTTGCTGAAGTCGCTTATCGCAAAGGTGGGAGAAAACATCATTATAAGGAGATTTGCCAGATACCAGCTTGGAGAGACAGCAAAATAACAAAGCGAGCAATGGCCAACCTTAAGTATAAAAGAATACTTTTAAAGCTCAGCGGTGAGATACTCGGCGGAGACAGGGGAAGCGGTTTTTCATCGACCACGCTGCGGGACATCGCAGATCAGATCAAGGAGATAATAGGACTCGGAGTTCAGGTCGCCATGGTCATAGGCGGAGGCAATCTTATCAGGGGTGATAATTTATCCCATGACATCGGCATAGACAGGGCAACCGCCGATTATATGGGTATGCTGTCGACGACGATCAATGCGATTGCTCTGCAGGATGTGCTCGAGCATAACGACATACAAACAAGGGTCCAGAGTGCCATAGAAATGCATGAGATTGCAGAGCCCTACATAAGAAGAAGAGCAATAAGGCACCTTGAGAAAGGCAGAGTTGTAATATTTGCAGGCGGTACGGGAAATCCGTATTTTACGACAGATACGGCTGCTGCGTTAAGGGCAATAGAAATAAAAGCAGAGATACTGATGAAGGCAACCAAAGTGGACGGCGTGTACGATGCTGACCCGAACCTTGTAAAATCCGCCGTAAAGTTCGATCAGTTAAAATACATTGATGTCCTGAAACGGGGCTTGAAGGTTATGGATTCTACAGCCATATCGCTGAGTATGGACAACAACTTTCCGATAATCGTTTTTGACATCAACATCAAGGACAACATAAAAAGCATAGTAATGGGTAAAAAAGTTGGGACACTTATTACGGGGAGGTAGAGGAGATGAATGAAACCGTACTGCACACTGCAAAGGAAAAGATGGAAAAAGCCATTACCGCATTCAAAGGCGAGCTTTCTAAGCTGAGAACAGGCAGGGCATCTGTTTCGATTCTCGATATTATAAAAGTGGATTACTACGGCACCCTTACTCCTTTGAACCAGATATCGTCTGTTTCAGCGTCCGATCCGAAACAAATAGTGATACAACCATGGGACATCAAGGCAATCCAGGCAATCGAAAAAGCAATACTTGCGTCAGAGCTTGGCTTGACTCCAATAAACGATGGGAAGGTTGTCCGCATATCGATACCGCCTCTGACAGAGGAAAGGCGGAAGGAACTCACCAGGGTAATCGGAAAGATGTCAGAGGAAGCACGGGTAGAAGTCAGAAACATCAGAAGGACATCGAATGACGAGCTCAAGAAGACGGAAAAAGACAAGCAGATCAGCGAAGATGACTCCAAAACGCTTCAGAAAAAGATCCAAACGGTCACCGATGAATATATAAAAAAGATTGATGAGCTTGTCCAAAAGAAAGATAAAGAAATTATGGAGGTTTAAATATCAACCTCACCGCTTTCAAAAGCTCTGCATCGAGCCTATCCTGAAGTAAGAGATACTGCGAAATACTTATATCGAAATCCTGAAACCGGCTTGCACGAATTCAAGGCAAAAGCCAGGCTCTGCACGCTGCTCAAAAAACACGGCTTCTCTATAAGAGATGTCCGCGGCATGCCTACTGCCTTCACCGCAGCCTATGGTGCAGGCAAACCGCACATTGCATTGCTCGCTGAATACGATGCCCTGGAAGGCATGGGGCATGCATGCGGTCACCATTTGATTGCAGGCATGTCGGTACTATCCGCAATAGGAATTGCATCCATGCTGAAATCAAAAGGCGGAACGATACATGTTATAGGTTGTCCGGCTGAGGAAACAATCGGTGGGAAAGCAGTGCTGGTGAAAAAGGGCATTTTCGGGAATATCGATGCTGCTTTCATGATTCATCCTGCGGATAAAACGGAGATCGTAAAGTTGTCGTTGTCACTCCAAAGACTCGGCGTTACCTTCAGGGGTATTTCTTCCCATGCATCCGCAACACCGTGGAAAGGTAAGAATGCCCTTACGGGCTTGCAGTCACTCTTCCAGACAATAGATATAAACAGAATTACCATGAATGATGGAGATAAAATAAACGGTATCATAAAACAAGGAGGCACTGCGGCCAATATCATTCCTGACGCGGCTCATGCAGAGTTTTTTCTGAGGTCGAAACAGATCGAGTCGCATCATAAACTGCTCAAACGGTTCATCACTATGGTAAAAGGGACGGCAAAGGCATTTGGCCTTGATTATGAGATTCATTCTATAGGCAATGTTTATTACCCTCTGCGTCCTCACCTTGCATGTGCAAAACTGTTTGCCCTGCAGTTAAAAAAGCTGCACGTGAAAATAGACAACTTTTTTACAGACAATGAAATGGGATCCTCCGATATAGGCAATGTAAGCGCGGTTATTCCGACATTGCATCCGACTCTTGCTATAACGGATACTACCTGCCCCGCACATTCGGAGGCATTCAAAAAACAGGCGGACACTCCTGAAGCATACAGGGCCCTCGCAACAGGTTCTCTGTTACTTGCATTGACTGCAATGGAGTTGTATAAAAAGCCTGACCTATTGTCATCCATAAAAAACAATACTATGTTTAATATAGTTGACCATGAATATGCAGAGATGTTAAAAAAATGATGTTTAAAATATTAAAAGGAGGAAATAGACATGGCACTGAAGATTACAGAAGAGTGCATTGCCTGTGGTGTTTGTGAGCCGGAATGCCCCCGTGGAGCCATAAGCCCCGGCGATCTCTATGTGATAGATCCGGCAAAATGCACAGAGGATGACGAAGAGATAAAAGCAGGTAAGATAACAGTACAATATTGTGTTGCAGTTTGTCCCGTAAACTGCATAATAAAAGCCTGAACAATAAAAGGACGGTCATGGTGACCGTCCTTTTTCATATCTTATGACAGAAAACCGCATATATAAAAAATAACTATGGAACCATTATCCCTTATAGAAAAAGGCGCTGTCGAGATAATTCAAAAAGAAGAATTAAAGAAGCGGATTGCATCAAAAAAACCTCTCAGAGTAAAAGCAGGGTTTGATCCGACTTCAGCGGATATCCATCTCGGGCACACGGTATTGATGGAGAAATTAAGACATTTCCAGATTGCGGGACACACCGTTATTTTTCTTATCGGTGATTTTACGGCAATGATAGGTGATCCTACGGGCGTGTCCGTGACAAGGCCCCAGCTCTCTCAGGAACAGGTCCATGAAAATGCACAGACATACATGAAACAGGCCTTTAAGATCCTTGATCCGTCAAAGACAGAAGTACATTATAATTCCGAATGGTTTTTAAAGCTCGATATGATGGAATTGATAAGAATTGCATCGAAATATACCGTTGCAAGACTGCTTGAAAGAGACGATTTTACGAAACGGTATTCAGAAAAAAAGCCTATCGGCATCCATGAGCTGCTCTACCCCCTGATGCAGGGTTATGACTCTGTTATGCTTCACGCGGACGTTGAGATCGGAGGCTCGGACCAGAAGTTTAACCTACTTGTCGGGAGGGTCCTCCAAGAGGCTTACAACCAGCCTGCCCAGGTGGTCCTTACCATGCCCCTGCTGCCCGGACTCGACGGTATCAAAAAGATGAGCAAGTCCTATGGAAATTATATAGGCATTGACGAACCGGTTGATATGATATTCGGAAAGATCATGAGTATCAGTGATGAACTTATGTGGACTTACTATGAACTCCTGACGGAGATGTCCCGGGACGATATAAATACATTAAAAGCACACACACGACAAAGGGAGACAAATCCCATGGAGATAAAGAAGCGGCTTGCTTTCATGATCTGCAAAAAGTTTTACTCAGAAGCCGACGCACATCATGCACAAGAAGTGTTCGAAAAAGTGTTTTCAAAAAAAGAAGTACCCGATAAACTTGAAGAGCTTAAGCTCAGCTCGACCACCGGGCCTGCTTTTGTCTATCAGCTCCTTGTAGATGCCGCTCTTGTCCCGAGTAAATCAGAAGCGAAACGTCTTATCCAGGGAGGCGGCGTTACCATAAATAACGCAGCCGTGAACAACATATTCTCTAAAATAGATGCAAAGGGCAGTTATATACTACAGGCAGGCAGAAGGAAGCAGATAAGAATCATATTTGAGTAAGCCTGAAGAACCGCTTTACGCACACTTTTCCGTTTTGCATACGCATTTTTTGGGTTCGTCATTCATGATAATAACCTTTGCTGTAGTAATAATCTCTGTAATACCCCTTACCCTTATCAAGATGCGTCAAGACGATACCTGCTATCTTCGCATTGATCCCGGACAAGGCTTTAATGCTCCTCATAATGTGCTCCCTCGGATATCCGTTGGCCTTAATGACAAAGAGTATACCATCGACCTGTGATGACAGTATAGCGGCATCAGAAACGATACCGACCGGAGGTGAATCTATTATAACATAATCGAAATTGCTCCTCAGCATCTCTATGAATTCCTTCGATCGCGGAGAGTCGAGCAGCTCAGCAAAGTTGGGCGGTTGTCTGCCGGAGGTAAGATAATAAAGCGAACTATAACTGCTCTGTTTGATTACATCCATAATAGAATTTTTTTCTTCTATCAGCAGCTCTGTATACCCGGGTATACGTTCGGTGTCGAACAGCTTATGTATCGTCGGTTTCTTGACATCGGCATCGAGGAGCAGGACCTTTGACCCTGTAATGGACAGTATATACGCAAGACTCGTCGACATGGTTGTTTTCCCTTCATTTTCTCCGGTCGAGGTGACCAACAATACCCTGCCTGATTTCGTGACAAAAGAATACTTAAGGTTTGTCCTGATAAGTCTCAATGCCTCGGCATAAATCTGGGATGTCGTGCTGTTCAGCAAGCCTAAAAGCTTATGAGGTTCGCTGTTTTTGAGCTCTTCAAGAAACGGCAGTGCACCAATAATAGGATACTTCACAAACCGCTCTATGTCCGTTTCTCCTTTGATACTATTGTCCAATTGATCGGCAATCATTGCAGACACGACGCCGGTCAGTGTCGACGCTATTAAGCCGAACAACAGCCAGAACATAAATCCCTGGTCCGATCTGCCGGTCGGTATACCGGCATGTTCTAGGATTGTTGCTGTGGGGTAACCGATCTCCCCGAAAACGTCCACCTCTTTCAATTCCTTGGTGAGCATGCTGTAGAGATCCTTGCTCAATTCCGCATCCCTGCTCAGCATGACATACTGTATCCGGCTTTTATTTGCTTCAAGCATTGCCTGCTTCATCATGTTTATTCTTATATTGAGTGCTTTCAGATCATTTCGTAACTGAACGACTAAAGGATATTTATCTTTGTATTTCTGAAGCATATTCGTAAGTTCTATCTGGAGCGTAATATACTTCGTTTCGAGCTCGGACAGGGCTTTTGCACCTGTATTGTTGTCAGGTCCTCCGAGAAACATAAAAGTATCACTGCTGTTGCTGGTCTCCTTATCTTCGACATATTTTATGAGTTTCATCTCCGAGCTTTCGACCTTATTTTTCAGTGATGTCAGCTCTCCCTGCAGCCACAGTGTAATATCGCTTATACGCTTCTTCCTCTGCTCGTCTAAAAATCTTATGTAGCTGTCGGCTATGGCATTTGCAGCCCGGGCGGCAAATGCGGGACTATGAGATTTTATTGAGATGGTGAATATCCTTGAATCCTGAATACGGTCAACACGGAGGTCTTTTCTCAGTTTTCCGGTCGTTTCATAAAACTCTTTTGTTCCTTTCTGGAAGCCGAGGCTCTGTGCTGCAAGATGTATCACCGGCTCGCTTCTCATAAGTTCGAGCTGTGTTTGAAAATAAAAGGATTGCTGGTTTTGATCCGTATTGTTCGTATTGAGGCTTGTGTAATGCTCCGGCTCTATCAGCAGCTTTGTCTTACCCGTATACATCGGAGGCGTTACTGCATAGGCAATTATTATCATGACCATGGTAACGACAAACACGACAGCAATAAGCAGCCGGCGTTGATAGAGTATATCGATATAATACTTTATGTCGCTTTTTGTTTCCGTTATATGTGAAGACATTTTAAAACAGACTCTCCGGAACGATTATAAGATCCGATGCCTGCACATGCATGTCATCGGACAGATCGCCTTTGTTCATCACATCGCCCATTTTAATGTGATACACTTTTTTCTTACCGTCCTCGTACCGGACGAGCATGACTCCGTTCTTCTTTGCATAGTCCGTAAAACCGCCCGCCTGAAGTATTGCATTCAACACCGTGTAGCCCTCTTGCAGCTCATAGGAGCCCGGAGATTTAACCTCGCCGACAACATAAAAAACGTTCAGTCTTTTCTCAAAGAACCTGCTCGTGATGTTACCCTTTTCCTGCCGCGCCACATAGATTATGTCCCCGTCTTTAATCGGTATGTTCTGAGACAGGTCTCCTTCAATAAAAAGTTTTGTGATGTCGACCCGTATATGCGTGAGCGTTCCGTCTGCACTGCGCAGGATAGAAACATTGTCTCCTGCATTCGAAGTAGGTCCTCCTGCTTTCAGGAGTATATCAAGCAGGCTGCTTTTTGTCGTCAGTGCGTAGGTTCCCGGTTTATCGATCTCACCGAGAACATACACTTTATGGCTCTTGTATTCTTTAATGGAGACTGAAACCTTCGGATCGACAAGATAGTCACTGCCGAGCTCTTCGGTAAGCAATGCTTCTGCCTGTGCTGTAGTAAGCCCCTGGACCGTGACATCTCCAAGTAATATATTTTTTATGGTCCCGTCCTGAGAAACCGTGAAATCGCCTGTGAGATCATTCTCTCCGAAAACTTCTATATGCAGTACATCGGAAGGACCTATGGTATATTCATCCTGCGCATGAATGTTCGGGACAAACAGGAGAGATATAATAAATACTAAAAGTATCAGCTTACAGCAGGCCCGCACGGATACCGAAGAGTATCCTTGAGTCCTGATAGCCAATAACACTTGATGATTCCGGTTTTTCATTGAAATAGTAGTATGTCGCAAATAACTCAGCCCACCTTATAAACTTGTAATTGATTCCAATATTAAATCCATAAGCATCTTCATAGTAATTCTCCCCTGCATATTTAAGCTTCAGGTATTTAGCTCCGATCGTACCGTTTACTTGATCCGTCATCTTATAGGTCGCATCCAATCCGGTTTCAAAGTTCGTGTATAACCTGCCGAATATATCGAAAGCCTTTGATCCATCCACGTACAAGTCGGTATCAAGTCTGTCATCCGGCTTATATGTAAGCTTCGCGAGATATATACTGCCGGATTGTGTATTATTAGTAAAGCTAAATGCAACATAGCTGTAATTACCTGTAAAAGTCAGTTTCGATCCATCCGATATAGCAACTTCTATATAGGGTATAGACTGATTAATTGTCCCTAACGATGATGCCGTGAATGTCTGGGATATATACTTGAAACCCGGTTTAATTTTTAAGTAACGGTTCGGAAGCCAAGCCGCATCTATCTGCGGCTCATTGATGCTGTATGCAATGCCAAGCGAGCCGGGGAAATCAACTTTTATGTAATCGTATCTGACATCTATGGAGAACCTCGTCATAATCGGGAATTTATAGGCGATATAAGGATTAAGGTAATTTACCTGCGTTATATTTGTTGCTGCAAACGTCGGCAGCTGCGGAGATATAGGGACTGCCACATATTGATCGCTTATGCCAAATATGAGATTATCTACCGGATAGAAGTTGAGTGATGCATTGAGATCGTTGTAGTAGGTATTGTATTGCGTATATTTGCTGTAGTTGAGGTAGGTAAAAGTATAATTAACATTAAGGTCGGCTCCAAACCTGAAAGGCAGAAGGAAATCGAGGGACGGCTGAATATAGATAATGTTATCCGACTTGTCTTTAGCCTGCCCTCCGGCTCCTAAAACATTCGTATCATAAGCATCGCTCAATGAAAGATACGCTTTCAATAATCTCTCGTGATCGCCTGCGGCATACACACTGCGGGGCATTATAATGACAATCAATATAAAAAGCGTACAAAGGAATAACTTGTTTTGCTTCATAAAATTTCCTCCGGTCCCTATTTTAAATCCCTGCCGATAACGAATGTTATGTCCCATTTAAATGTCTGCGACTGTACGAGAGAGGGTGTTTTTTTAAATAATCTTGCTATGGCAAGCGCCTGTTCATGGTAAGCCGGTTTGTAATATATCGTACTTCTCGGTTTTACACGCTTTTCCATACTTACATTTACCACATTGATTTTACTTTTTATAAGCGTCACACCCACCACTATCGATGCCTTCGGGCTGCCGCTTGCATTCATTACCGATACCTTTGCCTGCGGCAACTGCGCCTGAGGCCTTTGTTCTGGCACAGTTACAGATGCGACCTGCTGTTCCTGCACAGGCCTTGGAGCATAAGAAACCGCGGGTCTTTGAACAGGCCGGGGCGCCGGCTGATTTGCAATAATTACTCTTGAGAATATCGTGTTCGGATCATACCAGCACATACCGGATGGCGGCTCGGGTTTCTGGCCTATTCCGGCATACAATGAATCAAGAAGCTGCGTCACGCCATCCTGCACAGCATCGGTGATTGGTGTCGTACCTGCAGCAAGCAAACCGGATGACGAGAA
Organism: bacterium; assembly: GCA_037439545.1. GTDB lineage: Bacteria > JAMCPX01 > JAMCPX01 > JAMCPX01 > JAMCPX01 > JAMCVD01. Next base: position 57,997 of record JBBIVV010000003.1, on the reverse strand, counting down.
TGTGCCTTCACCGGTCCACAGAGTCTGTCCGGTCGTTGTATCAATAAGAGAAAGTGCGATGTCTACAAGCGGTATTGCCCCTTCTGTTGCAAGGCTTGACGGTTTATACACATACCGTGTTACCTTTCCGGTAAATACAGCCTGCACACCCAATATAATGCCCATTCCCGCCGCATCGTCCGGCGCTATCCCATCCGGTGTATAGATATCCCTTTCCCTTAAAACCCTCTCAACCTCCATCCTGTCCATAACGTTGAACCCGCCCTGTTTCATGAGCGCCACTGAAAGTATGTCTGATATTACATTGCCGGCATTGGGATTCTGAGTATCGTTCTTTAAGGGAAGCACTGCAATACAGCTTATAGTATTAATACTCGACGGCGGAATAAGAAAATTCGAGGTGATGGAAGGTGCGCACCCTGACGAAACAATGAGAGCAATGATTACGAATCTTTTTATCAGCATCACTGCATGATCCTCTTTTGAAATGCATCGGCTGCATCCATTGCAACACTATCCAGTTGAGTGCCAGATGAGCCTTCTTTTATGAAAGAGCCTGCAAAAATAATTCTGCCCGAATCGACATCAAGGATTCTAACATCGATACCTGCAATGGGTATTGTCCTGCTTCCATCATTGGAGAGTTCGTAGTTATATTCCACGACACTGCCAAACACGACATAACGAATGCCGAGCTGTCCGCCCACTAATTGAGCAATGGATCTATCGACAGGCAGGCCTGGTTTCAACCTATTGTACGACAAGCGGGAAATGAACTGATCTTCCCTCACAATGCGCATGGATCCAGATTCTGCAAGTGCCTGTGCAATATAGTTCGAAAATTTATCACCTGCACCCTGTGCCTTTGTTAGATTTTGGAATGGAGCAACGATAATACTTGCACCGCTTGCAATATTAAAACTTCTGGAAGCATAAATGATCTCACCTGCTGATGCTGAGGTGCAAAATAATAAAAAGAACCACCCTATTATAATTGTCCGTCTTATGAGTGCTGTCATCCTTAATCCTCGAACGGACGCATGGGGCTTATGGATTCTTTGTATGTCCTGAGAGCAGTCTGTGACGGTAATTCCGTCTTTTTGGCAGCCATACCCGCCAGAGAGATGCCTCCCTCCGGTTTATTTTTTGCCACCATGGTCATCAATCTGGCAAGTGATGCCCGTGCAGTATCGTAGGGGACAGGTCTATTCACCACATCACGAACAGAGGTATTATAGTCTGCTGCAAAAGCATTTCCTGCGGATTGTGCGAGAACACTTATAGGAATTACAAGAAAGAATAATAAAATGATCCTTTTTTTTATAAGCATAAATTTCCCCTTCGATTAAAATCCCATATCAAAGCCCATTGTTTTCATAAGCGTAATGCATGCTTCGGAAGAATCATCATGCTGGTATATAACGAATGACGAGGGCAGCTGCCCTGATAAAACTTTCAAAAATGCGGTATGTGCGCCCTGTGCAAGACTTATTGCCTTCATATTGAGAGGTTCCATTCCCCGGCCACTAACCTCATAAGGAATGACAATGGAGTTATCAACCATGACATATCCTTTTGATGGACCCTGGAATGTTATGTTGAAGTTCAGGACAGGGTCTGATGACAATTGAAATACAAATTCTCTTATATTTGCACCAGCCCTTATTGCAGAAGGTATTTGAGATTTAACAGGCAATTTACCTGCATCCAATTTACCGGCATCATCCATTACCATGGTCATGGTCCTTGCCTCAGCACCATAATCAAGGGGTTTGCTCGCAACCCAGCCGTCTTTCGGTTGAATAGCATCCTCTGCCATAGAACTCAGATAAAGCGATACTATTGAGCTGCCTTTTGGTATGGTGATACTCAACTTGTGAATACCTCTTTTCAGCATAAAGGTGCCGAGATCCTCATAGTTCCAGCCATTTGAGAAATTAGACGATGCAGTAGGTTCATTATCCAGGGTAAACATCATGGGATTACCATACACATACACGATAAGATTATACCTGCCGCTGTGAGTGACATTTACATTATACGTAAGTGTATCGGGCAAAGTACCGAGCCTTGTTGCATAATTTTTGATGTCTACATTGATAAAATTCCTCCCTGCAAGGAGATCGAAATAATCCATTAAAGATGACTGTTGCGGTATGCCCTTGCTCTCCCAGCCAAGCCCTTTTACAAGGGCAACGGCCCATGCTCCCTGACTCACATACTGCTGTGCATAAGATGGCTTAACTACGGATAACAATACCAGTAAATATAAACCCGGCTTAACTATTTTTCTCATAAAATCTTTTAACACCATTTTCCCTGTAATGTCAATCCGAACATGAATACACCATGCATAATTATGTTCATGTTCTTCATATTTTGATTTGCAACATCTGTGCCAGAATAAACCATTCGTAACCTATTAATATTTAATACCAATTTACACAGTAGTGTGGAATAGATGTTGAAAATTTAATTATTACGGTTGAATATTACACAAGCGGCACGAAAAACTATTCATAGATCGTATAATTAAGACCAGCTTAATCCTCAAACGGAACCATGGGGCTTATGGGTTCTTTATATGTCCTGATAACGCGCTGTGAGGGTAATTCTGTCTGCTTGACAGGCAGACCGGAAAGATCGAGTTCATTGGGCATTTTGTTTTTTGCCATCCTTGCAATCAATTCTTCCAGCGACACCCGTGCAATATTGTATGGCACGGTTTTTGCCACTATTACGATGAAGGCCCCAAGTGATGCCCGTGCGATATCGTACGGTACCGGCAAATAAGCAAGCCCCATATTAAATCCCATGGATCTCATCAGCGCACTACATGCTTCGGGGGAATCATTATGCTGGTATATAACGAATGACGAAGGCGCTTGGCCTGAGAGAATTTTCAAATATGCAGTATGCGTGCCCTGACCAAGGTTTATTGCTTTCATGTTGAGGGGCGGTGCGTCCGTGCCGCGAACCTCATAAGGTATAACAATAGAGTTATCCACCATGACATACCCTCTCGATGGGCCCTGGAATGTTGTGTTAAAGTTCAGGACAGGATCAGAGGGTATTTGAAAGGTAAATTGACGTGCATTTGCACCAGCCCTGACTGCTGGAGGTATTTCAGATTGGACAGGCAGCTTGCCGGCAACATCCATTGCCATGGTCAGTGTACTTGCTTCTGCACCATAATCTAGCGGCTTTGCCGCAACCCAGCCGCCTTTCGGTTGAATCGCGTTTTCTGCCATAGAACTCAGATAAAGGGCAAATATTGAGCTGCCTTTCGGTATGGTAATACTCAATCTGTGAACACCCCTTTTCAGTATAAAGGTGGCGGGTTCTTCATAGTTCCAGCCGTTTGAGAAATGAGATGAAACAGTAGGTTCATTATCCATGGTAAATAATACCGGATTGCCGTACACATACACAATAAGACGATATCTTCCGCAGTGTTCTACATTTACATTATAGGTAAGGGTATCGGGAAAAGTGCCGAGCCTTGTTGCATAATTTTTGAGGTTTACATTGATAAAATTCCTTCCTGACAGGAGATCCATGTAATCCATTAAAGATGGCTGTTGCGGTATGCCCTTGCTCTCCCAACCGAGCCCTTTTACTATGCCTACTGCCCATGCCCCCTGACTGACATATTGCTGTGCGTACGATGGATCTGCTGTTGATATCGATAGTGCTATAAATAAAATTAACGGTAATAATCTCACGATTATTTTCATGCTTTTCTTTTACCCCATTTTTTTTATAATGTCAAAGCAAGGGAGAAGGAGTTGAGGAGTTACTTCTTCCTGACTCTATTCCCGCTTGCATATTTACGATAATTGTTATAAGAATCTTTTTATGACCAGAGACGAACTGATTAAATACATGTCCGATCATAAGGACAAGGGGATTGAGCTTTCAAATGTAAAACTAACGGGCGAGAATCTAAAGGGGCTAAACCTTTCGGGCATAAGGATGAGAAATTCAGATCTATCCGGCACTGATCTCTCGGAAGCACTATTCGATAACGCGGACCTTTCTTTCTGTCTGATGAAAGAAGCAAAACTGATAAAATCATCATTCAAGGGTGCAAACCTGCAGGGTGCAACGATGACAAAGGCGGATGCGAGAAATGCCGATTTCTCCGGTTCTGTGCTTCAGGAAGCAAACATGTCATCTGCTACTATTGAACGGGCGGACTTCACTTCCTGTCAGATGGCAGGTGCAACGCTGACAGGGGTAAACGGGAAAGAGGCAACATTCGACAGCATAAGGGCAGCAGGCATAAAATTTAACAAGGCACTGCTATACCGGGCAAGCTTTGTAAATGCAAACCTTGAATCGTCAGACCTATCAGAAGCAGACATGCGTGGTGCTGATTTTTCCAGTGCAACATTGAGAGGGTCGAACATACAGAAAGCCTTGTTAACAGGTGTATCGCTCAGAAAGGTATTCATGCCTTCAAGCGATTTAAGAGGAATTAATCTGTCGGGACTCGACCTGTCCGAAGCGGTCATCACCTCTGCAAAGATGAGTAATATCAATCTTACGGATGCAAACCTGAGAGGAGCCAACCTCGAAGGTTCACAGCTTGATTATGCGCAGCTCTCGGGAGCTATTTTAGACTATGCAAAACTCGACAATGCGGTCATGACCGGTGCAATGCTCGAGCGTTCCAGTATGTCTCATGCGTCGTGTGTTCATACAAACTTTTCAATGGCAAATATGAAAGGTGTTATATTGAGTCATGCGATGGCATCAAAAGCATCTCTAAAAGAAGCGAACTTATCCGGTGCTATCATGAACAATTCAGTACTTCCCTACAGCGACCTGAGCAGTGCGAACCTGAGCGGAGCTGATCTGCGCGAAACGGACATGAACGGCGCCAACCTGCACAATGCCATACTCACTCAAGCTCGGGTTACAAGACGGACTTCGACCTCCGTATGCCCATGGTGCGGTTACCAGCAGGATACGAAGGAGCAATGCGAAAAATGCGGCAAGCCGATGAAGATCGTCGAGCCTGCAATTAAACCCATGCATTTACTTGTCCTGCTCCCGGTCATAAGCCTCATAGGCGGTCCGGTGGTTTTTATACTCGATATTCTTTATTTCTTTAACCTGAAGGTACTGCCGAAATGGTTTTTATCTCCGATGTTTCAGATCGGCATTTTATTGACAGCCCTCAGCCTTCTTCTGTCAATAGGAATACTTGTTTTCCTCAAGCGTAAGCCATTGATTGAAGGCAGCGGATATCTGAGGGGAGCAATCGCCCTCTCTGCCGTAAATTTTCTGGCATATACGTTACTCTTATGGTAGCGCCGGTACATGCCGTCTCTGGTTTACAGTCAAAAAAATAATCAGTCCGAAGAGGTTTTTGTAATCGATAAAGGCGCGGTAAGCGCCGGCAGACTACCCTCCAATGATATAGTACTGTTCGACTCGAGTGTTTCCAGAAATCATTTCGTCATAAAAAAAGAACCGGACGGATATTATGTCTATGATAATGGAAGCTCAAACGGCACCCTTCTCAACGGCGAGATGATTGCAGAAAAAATTAAATTAAAGGATCAGGATGAGATTAAAGCAGGCAATGTGGTATTGGTCTTCAAAGACGAGGAGCTTATAACCGTCAAGGAAGTCCCGTCCGCTGAGCTCAACAGTATAGCCTCTTCACCCTCGCTGTTAAACAATGTGTATCTGGACATCATATTCTCTGTCGCCCGGGAAGGTATCTACACGCATGACCAGGAACAATTTTATGATCATACCATAAAATCGATAGGGAACGCCCTTAAAGCAGATTACGGGGCAATACTGGTAATAAATGAGACTACCGGAGAGCTATTGATGAAATCTGCAAGCCATGTCCGGGGACCGGGCGTAACGGGTATCAGTTCATCAATACTCAACAAATCCATAAAAAACAGGGCGGGCATCCTTGTGAAAAATGCGGGCATTGACAATAGATTTACCGGGGACCGCACGATACAGAATATGGGCATATATTCCGCCATCTGTGCCCCTATATGGGAAAAGGACCAAATCTACGGTGCACTCTATGCTGATCGTAAGATCGGCCGGCAGCAGTTCAGCGAAGAAAATCTGAATTTCATTACCATCATTGCAAACCTGCTTGCCTTGACCATAGCCCACGAACGGCTCATTCAAAAAATAACGGACGAAAAAAACATCGTAGAGCAGATCAAACGATTCGTACCGATAGAGGCTGTGTCCGGATTTCTCGATATGATAAAGAACAATCCTTCATCCCTGTGGAATGTGCAGGAGGTAAACAGAAGCACCATACTGTTCGCAGACATCGTGGGCTTTACCTCGCTGACGGAGAAGAACAATCCCCGGGAGATCGCGCGTATCCTGCGTGCGTTCTTTGAAAAGGCGACGACTATCGTTCTTTCGAACGGAGGATCCATAAACAAGTTCCTCGGTGACGGCTTTATGGCTGTATTCGGCACACCGATCTCGCATGCCGATGATCCCGATAGGGCCATAAATTCAGCCGAATCATTGATCCGATGGGTAAAAAACAATGAGGATGGAATCGACGTCTCCTTAAGGATAGGCATAGATACAGGACCGGTCCTCGGTATTATGGTCGGGTCGTCCCGGAGGCTTGAATACACGGTCATCGGCAACATCGTCAATGTAGCATCACGGCTGCAGTCCATTGCACAGGTAAATCAGATATTGATCTCGAGAGAGACAAATAGCTTCGTCCAAAGGCCCGTGAACACGAAACTGGTCGGAGAGATAGCGGTCAAGGGGAAAGAAAATCCCGTCACAGTATATGAGGTGATCTGCTGACAATTTCAGGCACATGAAAAAGGGGCGCTGCATGCAGCGCCCCTTGCTTATTGCTTAATTTTCCCGTGGTTTCAGACGACCGGATCTTTAATACTCCATTCCGCCCATACCACCCATTCCGCCCATACCGCCGCCCGGCATTGCAGGCATCTTTTCATCTTTCGGCTTCTCGGTTATCATGACTTCTGTGGTGAGCAGTACCGATGATACGGATGCCGCATTCTGGAGGGCTGTTCTTACGACCTTTGTCGGATCGATAACGCCGGCCTGCATCAGGTCTTCAAATTTTTCCGTAAGCGCATTGAATCCAAAATTGCCTTTCTCGACCTTAACCTTTTCTACGATTACAGAACCCTCTTTACCTGCATTACCGCTGATCTGTCTTATAGGTTCTTCAAGCGCCTTCTTGACGATGTCAATACCGAGCTGCTCTTCAATACCTTCCAGCTTCAGTTTTTCAAGGGCCGGTATTGCTCTCAGAAGCGCTACTCCTCCGCCCGGGACGACGCCTTCTTCCACGGCAGCCCTTGTTGCATGGAGCGCATCTTCTACTCTTGCCTTCTTCTCTTTCATCTCAGCCTCTGTCGCTGCGCCAACCTTTATGACTGCAACTCCGCCGACAAGCTTTGCCAGTCTCTCCTGCAGCTTTTCTTTGTCATAGTCAGAGGTCGTGTCCTGTATCTGAGCCCTTATTTGTTTTATTCTGCCGTCTATCTCGGCTTTCTTGCCTTCACCATCCACGATGGTCGTGTATTCCTTATCGACAACGACCCTCTTTGCCCTTCCAAGATCCTTGAGTGTTATGCTCTCAATCTTTATACCCATTTCCTCTGCGATCATCCTGCCGCCGGTGAGTATTGCGATATCTTCAAGCATTGCCTTCCTTCTGTCGCCGAAACCCGGTGCCTTTACTGCACAGCAGTTGAGCGTGCCTCTCAGCTTGTTTACGACAAGTGTTGCAAGCGCCTCGCCTTCGACGTCCTCTGCTATGATCAACAGCGGTTTGCCTGATTTGGCGATCTGCTCGAGTAAGGGAAGCATTTCTTTCATATTGCTCAATTTTTTCTCATGCGTAAGTATAAATGCATCTTCAAGAACGCTCTCCATTCTCTCTGAATCTGTGACGAAGTAAGGTGAAAGGTAACCGCGGTCAAACTGCATGCCTTCTACGACATCCAGCGTCGTCTCCATACCCTTTGCCTCTTCTACGGTTATGACGCCTTCTTTGCCGACCTTGTCCATTGCCTCTGCAATGATCTTGCCGATGGTCTCGTCGTTGTTTGCCGAGATAGTCCCGACCTGCGCTATTTCCTTCTGGTCACGGGTCTGTTTGCTCATCTTCTTCAGTTCATTGACGACAATTTCAACTGCCTTATCAATGCCTCTCTTTATGAGAATCGGATTGTTGCCTGCAGAAACGAGCTTTATTCCTTCTCTGTATATTGCCTGAGCAAGGACCGTAGCAGTCGTCGTACCATCACCTGCTACATCCGATGTCTTGCTTGCAACCTCCTTTACCATCTGAGCACCCATGTTCTTGAACTTGTCGCCTATCTCTATCTCCTTTGCCACGGTAACTCCATCCTTCGTTACCGTAGGTGCACCGAATGTCTTTTCTATAAGGACATTCCTTCCTCTTGGTCCAAGGGTCGTTTTTACTGCATCTGCAAGTATATTGACACCTTCGAGCAGTAATGCCCTTGCACTATCACCGTACTTTAGTTCTTTTGCCATTTCTTTCTCCTTTTTTTATTATTTTTAATATTATTTCTTAAAGGGTTACTCCTGTCACCCCTTACAACTATTAAAATATAATCTGAAGTTTTATCTTATCAAGAGATATTATCAATCAGTCAAGCAAACCGACAACAAGAACATCTTTACCCGGGGCAAATACAAAATGTATGACCCCATCTTTGCCTTCTGCTCCTTTGGGAGGATTCGCATCCCATGTTGCGTCTTTGCACGCCTCTATTGCCATATGGTCCCATGCCGGCGAACCTGACGACCTGAGCAGTTTTACGGATATCAATTTACCTGCCTGGTTCATATTGGCTTCAATATATGCATGACTGTTAATGTTGTTTATTTCATCCGGGCTTATATCACTGTTCCGCATATCGAATATAAACTGATCGAATATCCTGTACGCAACCCTCCTCACAAAGCCGGCATACACAAAGCTCTTGGTGTTCAGAAGGGTCACGTCCCCTTCTTTAAGGCCAGGAAGATAATTGTTATCGCCTATACCCTGGTTTTCCCTCATCCTCGAATAAGAAGGCAGCAGCGAATTCAGGGCGAGTTTCTGGTCCTTGCCTGACTGTGAACTGTTGTGCTGCTTAAGAGAAAGCGTGTCCTTTGGATTCGATGTCAGCCCTTCCTCATCTGCCAATGGCTTTGCCTCCGGTGGTTTTGGAATCGTTTTTTCATTGCCAGCTTCAGGGACCTGCGGCTTTGCACTGACCTCAAGTGATTTCAGACCGTCTGTCCCATAACCGCCGCCCTTATGCTTGCTGACCATTTCTTCGTTTACGCTCTGCGACCAGTTCGACAGATAGGCTGTTTTCTTGGGCTCCTGCTGAACAAGAGGTTTCGGAATGTCCACTATCTGATTTTTAAGAACGAGTTTCTGCCGGTCGTTTTTTTTCGGCAGCATATCGTTTTTTTCAGGCACCGGTTCTGCATTTTCGCTTTTCAGATCTTCGGGTGGAACTGTACTGAGTTCGATATATTTTTGGGGCTGATTGATAACAGGGCTTACGTGCAACATATTATACCTGAACGCATACAGGATTATAATATGCAGAAGTGCTGAAAACAGAATGGCTATCTCAAGATTTTTAATACCCTCTTTTTGCATAATATTATTGTATACTTAAATAGAAAACTTTCAAGTAGGAAGCCTCCGTCGAACTTCCTGTATTCTACATTCATTATTTGGTTAAATATGCCTTTTCAATACCTGTATATCCTCCGCCGGGAAAGGGCTCGAAGTTGTGGACCCTGTCCCTGATTGCGGTTATGTCCTTCATATACCACAGGCTCACGCAGGGCAGGTCATCGGCAATGATGCTCTGGACATGCATATACAGCGGCAGGGATTCATGTATGTTCAGTATGCCCCGTGCCTGCTCAAGGAGCCTGTCCACATCCGGGTTCGAATAATACCCTCTGTTTGCGCCATACGGTGGAACGGCATTCGAATCAAACGCATAGTAAAATATATCAGGGTCCATGACACCGACCCATCTTAAGGTATATATCTGAAAATTTCCGTGCCGGATGTCGTTGTAAAAGGTTGCCCATTCGTACGATCTGAGATTGACCTTTATGCCTACGTGTTCAAGCTGATATGAAATTGCCTGTGCGACCCTTACGGACAGAGGGTTGTTCGATGTTTTATAATCGAGGGTAAACCTGTACCCGTGTTTTTCGGGAAATCCGGCCTGATCGAGCAATCGTTTTGCTTTTGAAGGGTCATAGGCATACTGCCGGAGGCCCGGGTTGTACGCGTTGTTCCATTCAGGCAGTATGCCTGCCGCAGGCTCTGCCTGATTAAACAGAACATACCGTATAATGTCCTCCCTGTTTATTGCGTTTGCTATTGCCTGCCTGACCCTCTTTCTTCCGAGTATAGGGTCCTTCATGTTAAACCCAAGGTATTCATAATTATTTCCAGGGCCTGCGATAACGCGGATGTGTCCGGTATGCTCAAGGCTGTTTACAGAATCAGGGGGAACAGCATTGACAAGCATGTCTATACTGCCTTTCTCAAGCTCAAGCACGCGGGTCAGGTCATCAGGCATGACTCTGAATACGATATTCTTTATCCCGGGTGCACCCTGCCAATATCCGTTGTATGCTTCAAGTTTAACATACCCTGCCTGCTTATACACAGAGAACCTGTAAGGGCCTGTCCCTGTAAATTCATCGACCGGTATCTCTTTCTTGTACGCGAGCTTATGCGGCAGTATGCCTATGACAAAGGCCGTGAGTATCGGTGCATAAGGCTCTTTAAGCTGGATTGTCAGCCTCCAGGGGCTTAAAACCCTCATATCTTTTATATGCGATAATGCCTCTGTATACGGCGAGTAGGTGCCTGATCGTATAATGCCGTCTATTGTTGAAAAGACATCCTGCGCAGTGAAAGGAGAACCATCCTGAAATGTGATGCCCCTTTTGAGGTCAAACTGTATCGTTGTATTGTTTTCAATGGCAACGTGCTCTGCAAGCAGCGGGACAAGGGTGCCGTCCCTTTTATATCTCATCAAACCCTGGAAGCACAATCTGTCTATCTGCTGAGAATATGCGTCAGTAGCATACCGGGGATCGAGGTTCGCAGGGTCGCCTTCAATGCCTATGACCAGTGTCGCTGTGGATGAAGATGATTGAGCAGTGCCTCTTTTACTGCAGGAAAGCACAAAAGATAAAAGGAAAACCGGCAGTAGTGATGACACTATCAGGACTTTTTTCATAATTGATTTCTATAATAGCGTATTTTATGCGTGTCAATTGTAAAAATAATTGACATATCTTCGCAAGTTTGGGTTAGATGAGGACAGGAGGAGAGGTTATGAAGAAAAAGACATCGGATTTTTTTGAAGGTTTGACAATAAGTGAAGTGGCAACCAAGCTGCTTTCGTCGAAAAAGATACAGCCCGTATTAAACAAGACTTTTGAACAGATGATGAAACTAAAATCGAGACTTGATGCCGTGATGCCTCTGGCACTCGGCATTTTGAATATGCCTTCTCTCGAAGACATCAAAAAACTGAACGGCGAGATTACAAAACTGAATTTAAGGCTGAACGAGGTATCGAAAAAATCCGGGGCAAAGAAAAAGGGGAAGAGAAAGAAGACGGTAAAGAAAGCAAACACATCTGTCCCGGCATCTCAGAAAGAAATAAAAGAAGATACGGCACCTCAAAGTCCTAAGGGGCCGGACACCCTCTAAGGCGGAATGATAAAACTTAGCCGACTAATTTCAGGAAAGAATTCTTTACACTCTTAATCTGTTTCTTTATCTTATCGGAAGCCGAGCCTGACATTTCCTTCTTTAACTTTATCTCTCCAAGAATGTGCTTTAACTGGGGGATCTTCTTCCATGTCGCAATAGCGCCTGCCGCTATAAATTCCGTCCTCTTATTCCTGGATAAATACCCTGGATTACTCGAATAAAAATCCCCTATGTCCGGCACTATCTTGACATCGGCATCAGTGCCCCATTTCTGCGTATCGAAATTTTTGCCGAACACAGCGATTGTCCGCAGCAAGCTCCACAATGGTTTCTTCTCCATGTCCTTCATGTCCCTCGTTACGTATTCAAGCCCTCTGCCGCTTGCGGTAATGAACGGATTGAGAAGGCGTCTTGATGCTATGAGCTTTAATAACCGTGATACCGAGAGACCGGTACCGTAGAGGAATTCATTGTAGATGTTGACGATGGAAACTATGATAACGTCAGCTCCTTTTCCTCTCAGCCAGTCAACAGGGGCATCATTCCCAAACGACCCGTCGACAAGAAGCATACTGCCGACTTTGGCAGGCTTCCATACACCCGGTACCGCACAGGAGGCATATATCGCATCTCTGAGGTATCCCTCGCTTATGTAGATGGTCTTGCCTGATACGATATCGAGTGCCGTAACCTCAAAAGGGATCTTCACATCATGAAAAGTGGCATCTCCAAAAAGCGCTTTTAGCCACACTTTAAAATATGCTGAATCAAAGAACTCGTCATTCTTCCCTTTTTTAATTTTAAAGATGGATCTGTTTCTTAGTGTCTTTTCAAAGACCGACCAGCTTGAATGATAGCCGTACAAGGCATACAGCCCTGCAACAATGGATCCTGCGCTGCTGCCTGTTATAAAGTCAATGGGGATAAATTCGTTATAAAGGACACGGAGAACGCCGACATGAGCAAGCCCCCGTATGGCACCGCCGCTGAGGCATAAACCGATTTTCAATGATGTTCTCGGTTTTTTGTCGTACTCACTCATCATTTTTTCCAAAGGCTTTTTGTTTCCCATCAATAACCTCCATTATTACTATACCTTATTCCTACATCGAATAGCAATAAAATTTTGATTTTACATTTCCAAACAGGGGAGTTTGTTTAAAAGGGGAAAAAGTTTGCGGCGATATAAGAATTACTGTTGTATGAGCGGGAACAATAACTGGGGATCAATCTTACTGTCCATGATCCGTACGCCGAAGTGCAGTGCTGCTCCTGTCACACGTCCTGAGTTGCCGGCATAGCCTATTATCTGCCCCTTGTTCACCTGCTCCCCATTTTTCACTGCATACTTATCAAGATGAAAATACATGGAATAAATGCCCTGACCATGATCTATTATAATACTGTTACCGCCGAAAAACAGATTTCCGGTAAAACACACGATACCCCTGTTCGTCGCAACGACAGGAGCTCCTGCACGTGCCGCTATGTCTATGCCCGTGTGAGGAGACCTGGGTTCGCCGTTCAAAAATCTCCTCCCCCCGAACGGCGCCGTTATTATGCCACGAAGCGGCATTATAAAATCTCCGCTCCATAATGGAGGCATGGTATCGACGGCAAAGAGCCTGTCCAACTGTGCCTGTTCTTTCTCTGCTCTTTGTAATTCCGCGGGGGTAAGTTCTACATAGTTTTTAGGTAGTTTTAGATACTGTGCCGGATAGGTATGCCGGTGTATCCGGATAGTCGCAGAGGTAACCGGCGTGCTTATACCCTGTGCAGAGAGGCTTATGTGATCCATGCCTGCCGGATGGGACAGATCGACTCCGAGTAAAACGGTTGCTTTGCCGCTGCCGGTAAATCGAAGGGCGCGGTTATCGAATTGAATGTCGTAGGCTGTGCCTGACACAAGTCCGCTCATGCTCACTAAAAATGGACTCCCGGGATAGAGCCGGTCAGGGACCACCGTCATACTGACACCGTGTCCCTGAATGATCGAAAAAAATAGAGCGCCGAGTAAAAAGTTCATGATGCCTTATGAGCACTTACCGGCTTAACGGAAAAATTACCATGGCAAAATTTGTTCATTCGATCAACCTTTCCATGTTACAACCATCCATGTATTTCATTTTCTATCCTGTAATTCCCGTGCCATTCCCTGAGGCTTACCCTTGCCGGGTTTACACGGTAATCGATCAGTACATAGGTAAGTTTCGTGTGCCTGCCTGGATTATCGATACCCATATCCACGATATCCGTCCACGTGCCCGTATTAAGATATTGCTTGCCCTGCACCTCCATATGCAGTGCCTTGTGTGTATGACCCATGATTACTATCCTGTAATTCGTGTGTTTCAATATAGAGAAAGCAATGTCCGTAATAGAGCCTAACTTCAACGATTCCATGACATGTTCGAGGGATATGCGGAACTTCCTGCGTCTGTGGGGGTCTGCATGGAACCTGTTTTTGAGATAGAACCATACCATCTGGAGCAGGGTAATCACCGTTTTTCTTGTGTCGAACAAAAGCCCCCACCTTATATATTTCCTCAGGGGCTTTATCCTGTCGAGATACGGCGTGTTCTTTTTTCTCGGATAGATGAACGTTAATACGAAATAACTGCCCCAGGGTATATTGAGTGCCGGTTCATTCGTTACCGGAGATTTTTTTATAGAATCGATGGGAGAAAATCCGTTCAGGATATCGTAGTTATTGCCGTGTTCTATGTATATGTCATTGAATGTTTTTGAACGGCTGTAGAGTTCTATGCGCGGAGAAAGGGCATTTTTCAAAAATCTTTCGACCTCATTCCAGAGTAAACCCTGATCATGGTTGCCGATAATTATGCTTACATGATGATTTAATGCATACAAAAACTGTCTGAGAGAATCGAAAAATACGGGGTGTCCTTTTATGATCCTCTGGAGCATAAGAACACTTTCAGGCTCTCCAATGGTAACCCCGTCCTTTAGTATATCTGCCTGAAGCAAGTTGAGAAAATCTCCGTTTATAATCAGTTCCACGTCATAATCGGTATATGTTCCGGACGTATAATAACCTATCAACTCGGAAAAACTCTCATCGAAAAAGAAATCCTCATAAGGGTTCCTTATGCCTTCAGACGTGAATCTTCCCCTTCCGAGATGCAGATCGCTTACTACAAGTTTTATCGCTTCAACCATCTTTTATACGCTGTCATTTATAAGATTGCCTTGCCTGT
This sequence comes from bacterium, assembly GCA_037439545.1. GTDB lineage: Bacteria > JAMCPX01 > JAMCPX01 > JAMCPX01 > JAMCPX01 > JAMCVD01. The sequence continues at coordinate 42,997 of JBBIVV010000003.1, read as the reverse complement.
TATCGTTTCATAACACCCGATACTTGACTCATGGGCTATGTCGCCCCCTGCTCCCGGTGCCGCGGTTGTATCACCGACGAAATAAAGGTTCCCGATACCGTTTACCGTATAGTTTAATCTTTTACCCTGCAGCTGGTTTATATTCAGCTCGACACCGTCTACCATGTTAAAATGGAGGACGCGTTTGAACAGGGTCTTGTTTTTAAGACTTGGAAATAGGGACTCTATCCTGCTTTCAAGTTTTTGCTGATACCTGCGTACCTGATCCTTCTGCTTCATCTCCTCACAATGGATCGGGCAGAACCATGTTAAAAGCGACTTGCCTGCAGGGGCGATTTCTGACGACAGGTTGGATACGATACAGCCAAAACTCACCGGGTCTTCAAGATAGATAAGCCCGTTCTTGTCACTTATAGTGCCTTCGACGGCATAGTCTATGGATATGCCTGACGTGGGCACAAGGTTCGAAGCTGTTTTCAGCCTTTCATCCTTGATAGCTTTTATATCCAGTATTGTTCCCAGTTCCTGAGAGGGAATATCGATGATTATATTTTTTGCAGGAACGGTTTCATCCTTTACCCTGACACCTGCAGCCGTACCATTCTCAAGAATGACCGAGCTTACCCGTGCACCCGTCCTTATCTCGCCGTGCCGTTTTATTTCATCGATGAGAGGTCCGATGATATCTTTCTGCCAGCCGTGTGACGGGTATTCCACGGATATGCCTGTCTTCAAAACCATGCCTACATTCTCCGCAAATGCCTTCGCAGATGCAATGGATGTCATTGAACATACGAGCATAGAAGCACTGACCAGTTTAAAGTACCTCTTGAGCCCGCCCTCTACCCCTTCATTTTGCAACCAATCTTCAACAGTGTATTGTTCGAGCCCATGGTGACCGCCAATCTTCAACTTGATCATGATCTTCAGGGCTTTGATACGTTCGGAGAACGTAAACAACTCGCTCTTTAAAAACCCCCCGGGGCCCGTGGGGAAAAGTATGAAATTATTGTTTTCATCCGCAAGATAAGCATTTCCCGGTGACACGAATTCAATCTCCCTGCCGATATGCTTCATCGTTCTTGCAATGGCGCTCTTTTTCCCAAACCTCACGAGATGAATGCCGTTATCCAGGGTAAACCCGTCTTTCGAATGTACAAATGCCCTTCCGCCAGCGTGCTCTGACTGTTCAAGGATAAGCAGGTTATATCCGTCGTGGCTCAGCATCGCACCAAGCTCGAGGCCTGCTACCCCTCCCCCAACAATTATAAAATCATACATACTGCCCTCCCGGCATTTTACATCAACGTCGATCCATTGCCTCTATGGCATTCTCATCCTTTTTGATAATCTTCAGTTTTTCCAGCCGCCTGCCTTTTATTTTCAATATAAATATCTTTACCTGCCCATCCACATAAATCTCGCCGACCGACGGATAATGCCCCATGGCACCCGTCACAAATCCTCCTATCGTGCTTACCTTCGAGTCGTCAAGATTGACACCGAGGGCTTCGTTTATGTCCGCGATGTTGACACTCCCGAGCACGACGATACCTCCCTGCACATGCTGTATCGGTTCTTCTTCCTGCTGGTCATACTCATCCCGTATTTCCCCGACGATCTCTTCAAGTATGTCTTCCATCGTTACGATACCTGAAACCCCGCCGTACTCGTCAGAAACAACGGCCATCTGTATGTCCTTTTTCCTGAATTCCTTGATGGCATCATCGAGCCTCATGGTATCCGGTATAAAGTGAGCTATTCTGAGTATATTCGGCAGTTGTTTGCTTTTATTTCTTGCATCGATAAGGTCCTTAATGTGGACTATGCCGACAACATGGTCCATATCATTCTCATATACGGGCATCCTCGAATAGCCGGATTCTATCATCTTGTTTAATGCCTCTTCTGTGGGCACATCTTTTTCTATCGCTATCACATCGACCCTCGGCGTCATTATCTCTTTTATCATGGTATTGCTGAACTCAAGTACCGAGTAGATCAATTTCCGCTCATCCGGCTCCACCACACCCTCTTTCGTACCTTTATCTATGATTGCCCGTATCTCGTCCTCGGTAATTATCGACAAGCCACCCTTCAGGCTCAGGCCGAATATCCTGCCGACGGCCTGCACGGACAGGGCAAGAAATTTTACGAGGGGATAAAGAAGCTTTAAGATCAGGTTTATGACCGGTGCCGTGACCGCTGCAATCTTATCAGGGTATTCAACGGCAAGGGCCTTGGGGAACAGCTCTCCAATGACAAGAAATATATACGACATAATCATGGTAACAGAAAATATGGAAAGCATCTGCCAGTGGCGTATGCTCAAAAAACCCACATGGGAAGACAGATAATTCGAAAGCGGGGCTGCATACCATTGTGCTGCAATCGCTGACGACAGGAACCCGACAACCGTCACCATAATCTGAATGATTGAAAACAGGCTCCGCGTATCCTGCAGTAACGACGCTACATTGTCCCACAGCCAGCTTTTACCCTTCTCCCTCTTCAAGCCTTTGGCCCTGACGGTAATTATGGCTATTTCAGCGGCAGCAAAAAAGGCATTTACAAAAACCAGGAATAGAAGCAAAATCAACTCGGATATAATAGAATCAGAAGTTCCCATACATTTTATTTTAACGAATTTGTATACATTGTCAAGAATCTGCAGGGGGTTCAGGATCCTGGAGCCGGTAAATTATCAGCTCAGGGGTCAAATCAAAGGACGCGCCAGGGGGCACGTAAATGGTATTACCTGCCCTTCTTCAGTCTCCGAGTACTTGCCCGTGTCCTCAGGAGAATGTAGGGCACGTAATAGAGAAGTCTTCCCAGCCGCCGTGGTGTCAGGATCCCGAGCCTGAATGCCTTGAGTACTATTTGTGTAATCTGCCGGGGAGTATAAAAAGCCCGATCGATCTTCTTGAGGATTACGGTCAGTTCCTTCCGCCCGTATTCCTGAGAGTAGATCCCTCCGTCCTGGCCTATGTAATACCCCGGGGTCTCTTTTACGACGTCCTCTAAGGGAGAAAATTTCTCCCACCTGAGCCTGCTCAGGGAAATGAAGTCCAGATTTATCTCCCGGGCATACCGCGAGATCCCGAGCATCTCGTGTTCGCTCTCCCCGATAATCCCCACGATGAAATATCCGTTTACGAGCATGCCTGACCGGGACAGGGTCTTGAATGCCTCTCTCACTTTGGCTGTTTTAAAGCCTTTTTTCAGTGCGACCAGGGATCGATCCTCTGCCGACTCCAGTCCTACCATCAAAAATTTAAACCCGGCCTTTTTCATCTTTTCTACCAATGCCGGCTTGCGGGCAATGTCAATCCTGACATTACACAGGAACATCTTCTTTATTCCCTTTGAAATGATTAAGTCGCAGATCTTTTCGACCCGGTTCATATCAGCGGTAAAATTATCATCGACAAATGCCACAAAGTCAGCATCTATAGCTTCTATTTCTTCAACAGTCGATTCGGGACTTCTTGCCTCCCACCCGCGCATCTGCCCAAGAGGATTGAGCTTGAAGGTACAGAATTTACATTTGTAAGGACAGCCCCGTGAACTCATGATGGCATCGATGCTTAACCCAAGGTCAATACCCTTGATGGTCGCCCGGTACGTCGTTGTCCTGAGTTTTCTGTCGGGTCTTTTCACCTCTTTAAGAGGAGGCAAAGGTCTGGATTCATTGTGAACAATCTTTCCGTCGTCCACATAGGAGATCCCCTTTACTTCTTCCAGCGGTCTTCCGCTGAATAAGTCCCTCAGGGTCGCCTCGCCTTCGCCCCTGACAATCACCGATATGTTCGGGCACCTGCTGAACAGGTCATCGACACAATCGGTCGCCTGCCGGCCTCCCACGATGACCCTGACCTGCTGCGGTATCTCCCGTATTGCCGCACACACCTGATCAAACGTGTAATTCCAGTTCACACTTACCAGGGCAGTATCGATGGAAGGAGTAAAATACCTCATGGGATCTTTCACATACCGGAAATCGACGATCTTTATGCTCTTAACCATGTCGCTGACTGCAGTCGCCACATACTCGAGACCTATGGGCGGGAAAAACTCGTAAACAGGGACCTCTTTCACATAGGGATAGAGGCAGAGTACATTGCCGGGCTTTATGCCTTCACGCATGTGTATTCTGCACAGCCGGGGGGGTTGTTTTCATCCAGTTTGTAATCATATCGTTATAGGTTGAGTAACACATCTATAAATGATTGCAACTATTAAATTGTCCGGGTTACACGCACACGTCTTTCAATGAGCATGAAAGGCAAAGGAGTTTAGATCTTTTAGCCGGGCATTTGCCGGAAATGCCGAGATGACAGAGTGCAAAATCATATTTGACCGGATCGGCCGGATCGAATTGTTTCAGGCGGTTTGTTATGTCTATGGCTGTTTTCATGTCCGTAGTCTTTCTCTGCGTTAAGCCAAGGTGCCGTGCTATCCTCGCGATATGCGTGTCGAGCGGTATAATGAGTTTGTCCGCGGGTATGAATGTCCATATGCCGAAATCAACCCCGTCCCCTGCCCGCACCATCCACCTTAAAAACATCGTTGCCCTCTTGCACGTGCTCCCTTTGTCCGGAGACGGAAGAAGCTGCAGAAGTCCGGGCGGACGGATGTTTCTGCCGTATACTGCCGATGTATCTCCATCATAGAACGCCTTGACAAACCGCGACAGGGCATGGATCACATCGGGGTCGTCCTTGCTGAACGCTTGTGCAAAAAATTCTCCGAGCGTGCCGTAGGTCCTGAGCATTCTGGAAAACAAATGCAGGAACGCAAGGATATCTTTTGTGGTGTTAAACCTGTACTTCTTTATTTCCCAAAACCTATGGGCGTCTTTCCGCGGATCAAAGCCCAGCACAAACCTGTAGGGACTCCGTCCCATGATCCCGAAGATCTTTTCAAGCACCGGCATAAAGAGGTCTACCCTCCCGTATGACAGGCTCGAAGCCATGAACCCTGCGGTCTCCCTGTCAGCAGGCTTTTTATATCTGTGCGGAAATTGAATGGGGTCGTGCGCAATATGCTGCTTCAAGCCGCAGTGTCCGTAAAAAGCCTCCAGAGCCGACTTCAATGGATGACCATTGTTTTTAACTTGCATTCTCATATTATAGACATTATATTTACCGTAATAATTTATGGAACCTTATTCAGTTTATATACATATACCTTACTGTAAGAAGAAATGCAGGTATTGTAACTTCCTGTCAACAGCACCTGCTGCAAACGATATGGATGCATATATAGAAGCCATGAAATCAGAACTCAGGCTTTACAGGCCGTTCCTGTCCAACAGAGAGATACGCAGCGTCTATATAGGCGGGGGCACACCTTCACTTCTGGAACCGGAACAATTAAAACAAATCATCGCTGAAATAAGTTTGTCCCTGAAAATAAATGAAAGCAGCGAGATTACCATCGAGGCCAACCCTGAAAGCGTATCACCGGAAAAGCTGAAAACCATGTATAGAGCAGGGATTAACCGTCTCAGTATCGGGCTGCAGTCTTTCGATGACACGGTGCTCAAATCACTCGGCAGGCTCCACGACTCTGATTCATCCTTTGCGGCGATAGAAAAGGCGAGGAGCGCTGGATTCAAAAATATAAATGTGGATATCATATTCGGCATCCCTTCTCAGGACATTGCAAAGGAACTCGACGGTATAAAAAAAATCAAGCCCGAACATGTTTCATTTTACTACCTTACCATAGAACAGGGGACCCCGTTGTCCATGGACAAGATCTTCAAGCCCTTGAACGACGAGGCATTCGGGGACCTCTACTTGAGTATCCACGATGAAATGGTCAATGCCGGTTATGACCATTACGAGGTCTCGAACTTTGCAAAGAAAGGCTTTCAGTCGGTCCATAACATGAACTACTGGGAGCGCGGCGATTATCTCGGGATAGGTTCCGGCGCTCATGGCTTTTTCAAAACAGGACTGCCTTGGATTGGCATGACGGCACAGGCACGGTATGAAAACGCATACCCGCCTTCAGCGTATACGGAGAAGGTAATCAGCAACGACGGCAACAGCGCATTCCCCATAAGCAGGGTTGAAGTCCTGGACACCGATGCAGAGACACTGGAGCACATATTCCTTTCTCTCAGGACATGGAAGGGCGTCGATACGGATCTTGTAAAAAACAGAGTCCTGCTGCAGCATCTTACGGATGACGGTTTAATCCGCATTACGGACAATAAATTGAGCCTTACGGTAAAAGGCATGTGCGTGATGGACGGCATTGTTACAGAACTGTTCTGATCTTCACCGGATTCCAACTGAATGAAAAAACTGAATGATCCTGTCATCCTTGAACGCTTCAAAAACGGGGATACGTCCGCCTTTCAGGAGATCGTCCTTGCCTATCAGGACACTATCTACGGGCTCTGCTTCCGTATGCTCGGCGATCATCATAATGCTCAGGATGCGGCCCAGGACACATTTCTCAAAGCGTATCAGAACCTGAAAAGTTTCAAGCCGGATGCTTCTCTTTATACATGGATATACCGCATCGCAGTCAATACATGCATTGACTATAAACGGAGATCGGTCTCAGAATCCTTATTCAGACACCTTCCCAATAATGAAAACTCTGTTGAGCAAGAACCGTCCGACAGCCCTTCTCCTGAAATGCTTTCAGAGTCCGGACAAATGGCCGCTGCCCTGCAACAGGCCCTTGGAAAATTATCGAAGAAACTAAGGGCGGTCATAGTCATGAAAGAGGTAGAAGGACTTTCCTATGAAGATATTGCCGGTGTCATGGACATATCCATAGGCACCGTAAAATCACGGATTTCAAGGGCGAGAGAAGAATTGAAAGTACTCCTGAAAGGGTTTAACCCGCTGGAAAAGGCTACTCATGAAAACAGGTAATTCATATTTTCCCCGTAAAACCGGGACATCCGTCATTGTTTACGGAACAAAAAACAAGGATAGAGCGTTATATCCTATAAGGAGAAAGAAATGAGATGCTCAAAGGCAAAAAAACTTTTCTCGGCTGCCATTGACGGTGAAATGACATCACTGCAAAGAGAATTGTTCTATTCTCACATAAAAAACTGCATCAAATGCTCCGAAGAGCTTGAGGAGATACAGGGCATCCATAATGCCTTCACGAACATGGAAAAGCTCAGCGCTCCTTATGGCTTTGCGACAAGAGTCATGGCTGTTCTGGAAGAAAACAAGGTTAAAAGGCCCTCATTCTTCCCTGTATTTACACAACTTGCTGAGGCAGTCCTTATAATCGCGATAATAATTATAGGCACAAGGGCCGGCAGTTTTCTGGGCAGTACGTTCATGGAGCAGAAAACAACCCTTGTATCGTCGCTGTCTCTGGACAGCTTTGAGCCGGTCCAGCCTGGTTCCATCGCCGGAGCATACACGGCAATGTTAGAGGGAACCAATGAAAAATAGCACCTTGAAGTTCCTTCTGCTTCTGTCAGTAATCCTGAATATGGCCGTTCTTGGTACTGTGGGTTTTTTGTATTACCGGCATACCGGCAATGAACCTGCGCCTTTCGGCCCGGGACGCCGTGCGTTCCTCATGAAGGAGTTAACCTTGAATTCGGATCAGGCAGATCTCCTGATGAAAAACCAGCAATCATTTCATGCACAGATAAGAGCGATGAAACAAACATTATTTCAAAAACGACTGCAACTTCTGAATCTGATGCAGACTGATAAACCCGACCCCAAAAAGATTGAGTACACCATCGAAGCCATTGGAGATGTGCAAGAGAACATCGAGAAAACAGTCGTCAGCCATATCATGGAGGTAAAAACGATATTGAATAATGATCAGCAGAAGAAGTTCTTTGGATTTATAGAGAATATTATGGCGAAACGGGAGAAGAGAGGACCTGGCCCCCATGGCCCCAATCGTTAAGGGAATATCCTTTACCGTACCGGGAGAGGGAACAACCCTGCGCAAAAGAGTTTATAGTATGAAAACATTGAGCGTAGCGATCTTACTGTCTTTCGTCGTCATAACGGCCATGATTTCGAAAGCCCGGGCGGACGAACAACAGGTTATGACCCTTCGTGACTGTTTAAAGACCACCCTTGAGAATAACCCCCAGCTCAGGACATCAGAGATGGATGTTCTGTCGAGCAGGGGCACCTACGGCATTGCGCGATCTGCAATCCTGCCGCAGGTAAACGCTGTTGCAGATGCACAAAGGACCACCTCGAACCTTATCGTCACATCAAAGAGTCCTTATACCTCCTTGTTCTATAAGCAGCCTGACAATACGAATTACCCGTACTACACCGCATCGGTAACACTCAGTCAGCAGCTTTTTAGTTTCGGCAAAAACTATTTCGGCATGCAGTCAGCCTCTGAACTCGTACGTGCGGCAAGATACAACCTCACCACGACGCGCAACACGCTCATCTATACGGTGAAGCAGAATTTTTTTAATCTGCTTCAATACAATATGATCATAGAATCTGACAAACACCTGCTCCGGCAGATGGAAACGCAGTTACAGCAGGCAGAGACTTATTATAAGGCGGGGCTCAAGACAAAAATAGATGTTCTGAGCGCACAGACAAGTCTGGGAAACATTAAACTGAATCTGATAACAGCGGAAAATTCAAAACAGATATACGTGCTGAACCTGCTTTCGCTCATGGGCCTGCCTCTTACATCAGGCATCGGATTCACAGGGGAGCTTACTGCATCACCCGTCTCTCCCGATGCTGCGCTGTACATAAGCAAGGCCATAGGAAACAGGCCTGACTATCTTTCTCTGCAGAAACAGCTCGATTCTGCCGCCTATTCATACAAGCAATCCATAAGCGCCTACCTGCCGGCGCTCTCGGGCAGCGCTTCCTACAACTGGTCGGGGCAGGACTTTCCTCTTGTCTGGAACTGGGCAATAGGGCTTGAGCTTGATTTTAACATATTTTCGGGGTTCCAGAGTACCTCGGCAACGCAGGTTGCAAGGGCACAGATGCTGAAGCTTCGCTATACGATTGACCAGCAAAAGCTTGCGGTAGAGCTTTCAGTTCAGTCGGCGATCAACAACCTTGAACAGGCAAAAAAGAGCATAGCAGTTGCAAAAGACACCTTGAGTCAGGCTGAAGCAACTATGGAGCTTACCGAAAAAGGCTACAAAGCGGGGATCAACAACTATCTCGATTATCTGACTGCCGCAAGCACTTACCAGAGTGCTGAATCATCGTACGCGACAGCGCTTGCGTCGTATAATATATCGATAGCTAACCTTGAATATGTAATCGGAAACGGGGGTACGGACAATGAAGAATAAATATTGGATCATAGCGGGTACAGTACTTGCGGCAGTAATTATAATAATAGTTGTTCTTGTCAAAAAGGACAAAAAGCCTTCACTTACATTCGAAAATATAAAGAGAGGGAACATTACCTCGGCCGTAACTTCAACAGGACAGATCAATCCCATAGTCGAGGTTCAGGTGGGCAGTCAGGTTTCGGGAAAGATCATAAAGCTCTATGCTGATTTTAACAGCATGGTAAAGAAAGGCCAGCTCCTTGCGCTTATAGATCCGACCCCCTTTGAGGCAGCACTCTCACAGGCAGCTGCGAGCTTGCTCAGTGCCAAGGCAGGTATATTGCAGACAAAAGCGACTCTGGAGCTTGACAGGGCAAACTATGAAAGACAGATCTCACTCCCTCCGGAGCTCATATCTAAACAAGACCTTGAGACGACAAAAGCGACGTATGACGTCGCTGCTGCAAATTTTTCAGCAGCTCAAGCTGCACTTATTCAGGCACAGGCAAATTACAGTACAACGAAGTTCAATCTTGACAATACACGCATTATTTCTCCCCTGAACGGTATAGTCGTATCTCGCAATATAAATGTTGGACAGACCGTTGCGGCATCGTTCCAGACACCGGATTTGTTCGATATTGCAGAAAACCTTGAAAAGATGGAAAGCGACACGAATGTGGTTGAGACCGATATAGGAAAGGTAAAGGTCGGCCAGAAATCGGAGTTTACCGTCGACGCATATCCGAATACGGTATTCACCGGCACGGTCGCCATTGTAAGGAATGCCCCCATCGTGATCCAGAACGTCGTTAACTATGATGTGATTATCTATGTCGACAATAAAGACTTCAAACTGAAACCGGGCATGACGACCTATGTTACCATTGACGTAGGTCAAAAAGACAATATTTTGATGATCCCGAATGCAGCACTCAGATTTGCTCCAAAGGATGCAGACACGCTTATAAAGACTTACAGTCTCCATAATAAACTGCCGGATTGGGCAAAAGCAGGCAGCCCGGAGGATGAGAAAAAGGCGTGGTACCGCATAACAAAGGTGTGGGTATACAAAAACAGTAAGCTTGCACCTATACCTCTGCAGACCGGTATCAGGAACAACAACTTTACGGAGCTTGTTCAAGGTGACCTGAAAGAAGGAGATGAGGTTGTTACAGGATATCAGACAGGACAATAACGGTATCGTTGTAAAGGCCATAGGCCTGAAAAAGACCTATTTCCTCGATAGTGTGGCCGTACCTGCACTGAAAGAGGTGAACCTGCAAATACCGGAGAGTGCATTCGTGTCCATAACAGGTGCATCAGGCTCCGGTAAAACAACCTTTATGAATATACTTGGATGCCTTGATAAACCGACAGAAGGCCACTACCTTCTTGAAGGAACGGATGTTTCATCTCTCACACCCGACAGGCTTGCGGAGATCCGTAATGAAAGGATCGGTTTTATATTTCAGAACTTCAACCTGCTCGGACGAACGAGCGCCATGGAAAATGTCGAATTACCACTCGTATATTCCGGTATAACAAGACACGAGAGACAGAAAAAGGCATTGGAGCTGCTTGAAATGATGGGACTGAAGGGTTTCGAGAAACATTTTCCCCAGCAGCTCTCGGGCGGACAGCAGCAGCGCGTTGCGATAGCACGGGCTCTCGTCAATTCTCCGAGCATCATCCTTGCGGACGAGCCTACGGGTAACCTCGACAGCAAAACGAGCTATGAGATCATGAACATCTTGAAAAATCTGAATGAAGAAATGGGTGTCACCATAATACTGGTGACCCACGAACAAGATATAGCCAAGTATGCACAGAGGATTATAACATTCAAGGACGGTCTTGTCGTGTCCGACACGGTGGAACATGGACAGAAATAACTTAAAATGAGAAAGTCTTTCGTAGTTACATATAAGCTTCTGCGTTATCCCTCTTACATAAGAGGGGCATTCTTCCGTGTTACCCCTCTTAGATTAAGAGGGGAATACAGAAAAAATGGAAACAAGGAGCTTTTATGAACTTTCCCGAGGCAATCAAGGTATCGACAAGGGCGCTCTACAAGAACAAGATGCGTTCTGTTCTTACAGGACTCGGTGTTATCATAGGTATCGCTGCTGTTGTTGCGCTTGTCTCAATAGGACAGGGTGTAAGCAAAAAAATAGAGAGCCAGATTTCTGCACTCGGCTCCAACCTGCTGGTGATCTTTCCCGGCAGTACCTCGATGGGCGGGGTACATGGCGGATTCGGTTCGGTCAATACCCTTATGCCGTCGGATGCGAGTGCAATAGCAAACCAGGCCCCTGATGCACTGTATATTTCACCCGGCGTCAGGTGGGTCGGTCAAACCATATATCAAAATCAGAACTGGGCAACGACAATCATGGGGGTCGGTGCAAGCTTCCCGATGATACGTGACTGGCCTGTTGCGGAAGGAAATTTCTTCGATAAAGAGGACATAGACGCGTCGGCAAATGTGTGCGCCATCGGACAGGTCGTAAAGGAACAACTGTTCGGAGGTATTGACCCCATAGGCAAGATCATCAAGATCAAAAATCTGCCGTTCAGGGTCGTTGCCGTTATGGCATCAAAAGGCACAGCCGGATTCGGACAGGACCAGGACGACATGATCCTTGCGCCGTATACGACCATACAGAAGAAATTGCTCGGAATAGACTATCTCAATCTGATCTTTGTCAAAGCAATATCGAGCTCGTCCGTCAATGCAGCCCAGCAGGAGATAGAATCTCTGCTGCGCCAGAGGCATAACATAAAGGCCGAGGCTGACGATGACTTTACCATCCGCAACGTAACCGATATGCTGTCCGCCATCATGAACATTACGAACCTGCTGACAATCTTCCTCGGAAGTATCGCATCGATAGCACTCATAGTCGGCGGCATAGGCATTATGAACATCATGCTCGTATCCGTGACCGAAAGGACAAGGGAGATCGGCATACGGATGGCGGTGGGCGCAAAAAGGCGGGACATCCTGCTCCAGTTCCTCTTCGAGGCCATTATCCTCAGTACCATAGGCGGTATCATCGGCATCATACTCGGGTCCGCGCTCAGCCTTACGGCTGCCTCGTTCATCAAGATACCTATACAGGTAAACGCCCTGCCGGTCGCCATTGCGTTCTTTTTCTCATTCGCAGTGGGTGTGTTCTTCGGACTGTACCCCGCTACCAAGGCGTCCAAGCTCAACCCCATAGAAGCGCTGCGGTACGAGTAGGCAAGGGGTGAAGAATTCCCCTTTTATAAAGGGGTGTTCCCGTCGGAGTACCCAAGCAAGGCTTGGGTCGCGGAAACGGGGTATCTTCTTTTCTCCTCTACCAAGAGGGACGAGGGGTGCATGAAGTTCCTGTCTCCCTTTCCGTCATTCCCGTCCCGCCAATCGCGGGATAGATTCCAACGGGAATCCAGCTTTAGAATAAAATGGATCCTTGCTTCATTATCATCATTTAGAAACCTCTATCAGATATCATATCTTAATTGTCTTTGTTGCCCTTTGCATGAAACGGGTAATTGAGGCTCAAAAGAAGAAGTCTCAGGTAATACTCTCAGCGTGATTCTTGATAAAAAGCCGCACTAATTGGGAAAGTCAGGACGATGTATCTATGGATGTCCTAAGTTATTCAAACATTTGACTACTGCCAGCCGGGCGGATTATAATTCGCTCATGTACTGTATATTTCTTTCTGATGCACACCTAAGGGGCAAAGGCGATCCGAACCAGGAAAGGCTTGTATCGTTCCTCGATGGTTTGAGTACGCAGCATCCGGTTGTTCCCGACATCCTGTTTTTGCTTGGCGATATTTTTGATTACTGGGTAAGTCCCGGCGGATTCATAGACCCTTTTTATATTCCGCTTTTGAACACTGTGAAACAACTGTCCGGCAAAGGTGTAAAGATATATTATCATATAGGCAACCACGACTTTTTCATAAAACATACCCTGAAAAGCATGTTTGAAGACATCCATGTGATCGAGGACGGCATCAGTATGCAGCTCGACGGCATAAAGTGCTTTATCACGCACGGCGATATGATTGACTCTACGGACAAAAAATACAGAATGCTGCGGTGGATCCTGAGAAGCAGGTTCAGCCGTTTACTATCAGAACTTCTGCCGGCATGGCTCGCAAGACGCGTCGCATCAAACATGTCAAAACGCAGCAGGGAGGTGTGGACCGTAAAAAGGACAATGCCGGAATCCGTCATTGACGCGTATATCGGCGAGAAGGCCCTGCAGGGGTTCGATGTCATTATTTCAGCCCATTTCCATGTACCCGAGATCAGGGAATCGACCTTCAACGGCAAGAAAATAACGTATATCAACGCGGGTAATTGGTTTAAAGATTACAGCTATGTCGTGTTTCAAGACGGCAGATTTGATCTGAAATATTATACCGGTACGATATGAGAGAGCTTTTATCGTACGTGAGAAGGCCCGCCAGATACATAGGGCCCGAGCCAAACGCCATAGTAAAACAGCATAACTCGGTAAAATTAAAGACCGTCCTTGTTTACCCTGATCTGTATGAGGTCGGCATAGCAAACCTCGGCTTGAAAATACTCTATGAGCTGATAAATGATCTGCCCTATGCACTCGCTGAGAGGGCATACCTGCCGGGGAGCGACATGGAAGAAATGATGAAAAGGCATGCGTCAAAACTCTCGTCCATCGAAACGGACACGCCTCTTGACGAATTCGATATCATAGGCATCACACTCCAGACAGAACTCAATTACACCAATGCTTTGCGCGTCATGAAGCTGTCGGGGCTGGAGGCACGCTCTGGGAAAAGAAAAAAGCTGTTTCCGCTCGTTCTTGGAGGAGGCAGTTGCGCTTTTAGCCCAGAACCTGTTGCGGATTTCTTCGATGCGTTCGTGATCGGCGACGGCGAAGAGGCTATAAAAGAGATTATAGATATTGTCATACGATGCAAAGAGCAGGGGCTTTCCAGAGAGTCATGCCTGAACACGCTCTCCTCTGTAAAAGGGGTGTACGTGCCATCACTTTTCGAACAGGTCATCGACGGACAGGACAAATTCAAAGGCATTGTGCCTTACGGTAAATCAACACCAGGCGTTAAGAGGAGAATACTGCCCGGTATCAACAGCTCGGCATTGAAACATGCACTGATACCTTTTTTAAAACCGGTCCATGACAGGCTTGTTGTTGAAATCGCACGCGGCTGTACTAAAGGCTGCAGGTTCTGTCAGGCAGGCATGATCTACAGGCCTGTCAGGGAAAAAGACATGGATACGGTACTGAAAGAAATAAAACAGAACATCGATGTGTCCGGATTTTCAGATGTAAGCCTTCTCTCACTCAGTGCAGGGGACTATACCCATATACTTCCGCTTTTGAAAGCCTTCATGTCTGAATTTATCGATGACAGGTGCTCCCTGTCACTCCCCTCTTTAAGAATAGATTCTGTCGCGGATTCCATACTCGACCAGATAAAACAGGTAAGGAAAACGGGGTTCACCGTTGCAATAGAAGCAGGCACCCAGAGGATGAGGAACATTATAAATAAAAACATCACAGAAGACGAGATCCTCGCCTCCGTTGAACTTGCGGCAAAGAAGGGGTGGCAGACCATAAAGCTTTACTTTATGCTTGGACTGCCGCTTGAAACAGATGATGACGTTACGGGTATGGGGGAGCTTATAAAACGTATCCATGCTGCGGTCAGAAAAAACAACAGGAAAACCAAGATCAATGCAAGCATATCGGCGTTCATCCCAAAACCCCATACGCCGTTTCAGTGGGCCGAGATGATTACACCGGGGGAATTCAGGAGAAGATTATTCATGGTAAGGGATATCGTAAGGAAAACGGGTGTCGTTATAAAATACCAGACGCCTGAGATAAGCGTCATAGAGGCTGTACTTGCAAGGGCTGACAGGAGAATGGGGCCTGTCATTGAAGATGTTTTAGCACACGAATTAAAATCTGCGGCCACACGCGGCTTATCCCCGGAGGAAGAAATCCATAAACCGGTTGACGATCCTTCATCCGGTTTTGACTATCAGGTATGGCTTGATGCACTAAAGGCTCACGGGCTGTCGTTATCGGACCTGATCAGAGAACGGACCGCTGATGAGTCCCTTCCCTGGGATCATATCGATACCTTTATACCGAAGTCTTTCCTCCGCCAGGAATACGAGAAGTCACGGTCGCAGCTTATCACGGAGGATTGTTTTCAGGCTGTATGCACCGATTGCGGCGTATGCGATTTTAAATATATCGAACCGGTAGCATCTAAAGAACCTCTGCAAAAATCATCCGGTGTTCAAAAGGCAATTAAAGGACCCGAAGAAACACCGAATCAGTGGACCACGAACATACGGGTGCACTATACAAAATCAGGCTTGATAAGGTTCCTCGGCCATCTCGAACTTATGGACTTCCTCATGCATGCGATCCACAGGGCAAAACTGCCCCTGGCATACACATCCGGATTTCATCCAAAACCCATTGTATCGTTCAGCGATCCTATACCTGTCGGCATTGAAAGCAGTGCCGAATACATTGATATAAAACTCTATGGAAATATTGATGCGGGTAAAGTCCTTGAGGCTTTAAAAAAATACGGGCACCAGGGGCTGGAGTTTATGAATGTCACTCTCCTGCCCTACGGTGCAAGACCGGCCGGTATCGCGGTAAAGTCGGTACATTACGAGCTCATGCTCGATGCGGTAAGCAGTTGCAGTTTGTCGGTATTAAGTTCAGCCATAGATTTGCTTTTGAGCAGTAAAATATTTATGGTATCATTGAACCAGAAAAAAAAGACCGGCGAGTTTAATATCAGACCTTTTATAGAGGAATTGGGCATAGATAGGACAGGAAAACTCTTTATGGTCGTAAAAAGGGTAGACAACAGGCTCATAGGTCCTGTTGATATAATAGAAAAGGGGCTCGGCATACTTTACCATGACATTATAAATGCGCCGCTGAAAAAAGTGGGTGTGGAATTTGAAGATTGAGAATCAAAGAATCCTGATTAAGCAGGGCGATACCATCGCAAGCAGGCTTGATTCTATCAGCATAGCGAGTCTTTTGCTGCTGCTGTTCCTTGTTCCCCTGGTCTTTTACAGGAGCGAGTACATCTGGTCGAAGGTATTCGTACTCTATCTGTTTCTCTGGCCCGTCATTATTATTTATTTCTTAAGATCCATGCTGAACCGGAACATAGATTTCTTCTATACACCGGTACTTATCCCGCTGTTACTGCTCGATCTCATTGCATGCCTGTCGGCATTCCATGCCTATAATATACACCTCTCGGCACAGATGCTCATAAAGCAGGCTGCCTATCAGATGCCTTTTTTCCTGTTCATCTATTATGCAAGAAATATCAAACTCAGGACAATCGGTATTATCATAACAATCGTATCTATTGCAGTCAGTATTTACGGCATGATGCAGTCTTTTCATTTCCTTGCCCTTCCGCTCGATCAATGGGGGCGTCCAAACCCTGCAAGTACCATGGGACTGACCAACTTTTCGACCGATTACCTCGTCATGGTTGTACCATTGATGCTCACGCTCTTCCTGACAGAGCCCGATAAAAGCATTTTGAAATACATCGCCTATTCAGGCATTCTTCTCGCATTTGCCTATATAATTATAGGAAGGAACCGCGCAGGCTGGGTAGCGATTGCCGGATCGATGTTCTTCTATATCATTATGTCCAGCTCATACACGCGGCATAAGCTGTTCACCGTTCCTACAAAAAGGCTGCTGCTATCTACAGGTGTTGCGGGGATTATTGTATTTTCCGTCATACTGGGATTCACACGTACCGGCAATAACCTCGTGCAAAGGGCTGAAAGCATCTTTAACAGCGATTATTCATCAAACGCTTTCAGGCTGCTTGTCTGGGACAGTACCCTGAAGGGTGCAAAGGACGATCCTGTCTTCGGTGTCGGCATCGGTAACTACCAGATCAACATACCGCTGTATGAAGTCGCCGCGCTCAAAACAACCGACTGGACAGAGCTCCGCTACCTCGATAATGCCCACAATGAGTATTTGCAGGCATTTTTTGAACTCGGCATAGCAGGCGTTTTCTGTTTTCTCTGGTTTCTTCTGGAGATCTTTATTACCGGCATCAGGAGTATAAAAGATGCACAGGAAGATGCACATAACATCATCTGGAACATTGCGCTTATGGCCGGTATTGCATCGGCACTTATAGCTGCTCTTTTTACCTTTAACCTTGAAATCCCTTCCTCTGCTTTAATGTTCTGGGTATTTGCCGGGCTTATTGTCGGAAAACGTAAATACAGGCATTTTGAAGACGAGTATGGTTTCGTATCCATACTGAAAAAGTTATCGGGGTTTAAATGGCGGTGGAAGTACGATTTCGGACTCAGTATAAGCAATAATTATTCCCTGACCGTTTTCTTCGTAATCGCATTCATCGTATCTGTGATACTCCTGGGCAACCTGAGCTCTACATCGTATAAGCAGGCACTCGCCGGCATTTATAACATGGAGGCTGAAACGTATCTTGACCTGAAGATGCCGAAAAAGGCAGAGGATGCCGTAAAAAAGGCCCACGAACTGGCACCCGATGATTATATGATCCTTTACACGCTTGCAAGGGCAGAGGCAGGGAGCCTCGATACGGCAGACGCGATAGTAAATGCAAAAATTGTAATAAGCCTTGCACCCTATTTCTCTTACGGGCATAAACTGCTTGGTTTCCTTTACTATAGCAAGGATAATTACGCAGGTGCTATAAATGAATTCAAAGCATCCCTTGATCTCATGCCTCTGTCCAGGAATGAGATAGGGCCTTACCTGATAAGCTCATACCTGAGTACGAACGATATCGACAGCGCTATTGCATTGGCAACTACCATGAAGAACAGCGACCCGAAGAACGAGGTCTATGATTTTTTGCTCGGTACAGCCTATTACATGAAGGCTGATTATGCCGGTGCAATAAAATACCTGAAAGAGGCAGTAACAAAAAATCCGTCTGATTTTAATGCCGTTTTAAATCTTACGGAATGTCTGCAGAAAACAAGCGACTATAACGATGCACTTACCTATGCCAACCAGCTTACCAAGATCTCGCCTGAAAATCCTGTCGCATGGTATACGCTTGCACACATCTACATACTCATGCACAATGAGAACGGCGCTTTTACTGCACTTGCAAAACTGTTCAAGATCAATCCTTCTTTCAAGATGACCGTGGTTAACGACAGCGATTTCGCAAAACTTCTCGGCAAACCGAGAATGAAGGAACTCTTGACAGGGAAGGTGTTTGTCATGCAGCCGTCACACAATAAAAGAAGGTAACGGGTTTATTTTTTTTCTTCCGTCTTGCTTTCGGGTTTATTTTCCGGGAGTGATTTTTTTGATTGATCAGTGGTAGCAGTAGTATCGAGCTCGTTCATTGCCTTCTTAAAGTTTTTTATTGCCTCTCCGAGGCTCTTCCCTACTTCTGGAAGTTTTTTTCCGCCAAAAAGCACCAGAATGATCACGAATATTACCACCAGCTCAGGCATACCTATATCAAACATGTTACTCTCCTTATCCTAACGTTTCCTTTTATTCTAAACTTTAATATAGTAATTTTCAACTGTTTTACAAGAAGTGCAAAGAACCATCATATTCGGACCCGGTCGATAATGCCTGAACCCGTATTTGCTGTAGTGTATTTCCTGGTTTTGCCTTTTGATTGATTTTCTTCCGCCATATTACTACAAAGACTAAAAGGAGATGCTTATGGATGACAGGATAACGCAGGAAGCAAGACATTTCATAGAGATCGTAAAACGGTTTGTTAAAGACGAATGTATGCCCGTAGAAGATTCGATAGAAGATTCAGGCAGGCTGCCCGATGGACTTATAGCGAAAATGAAGGATTTAGGGCTGTTCGGACTTCGGATACCTTCTGTTTACGGCGGCTCGGGCATGAACCTGCTGGATTACTGTTACGCACTGAAGGAATTGTCAAAATCCCATGATGCAATAAGGGCAATAATGAGCGTGAACAACGGGATAGGCTCCATGGCAATCGTACATGACGGGACGGAAGAGCAGAAAAAACACTACCTCCCGCTCCTTGCAAACGGAGAGTATATTGCAGCATTTGCTCTTACGGAGCCTGGTGCAGGCTCCGATGCGTCCGCCATAACGACAACGGCAGGAAAGGTGGACGCCGGATGGATACTGAACGGTATGAAACACTTCATAACAAATGCGCCGGTTGCAGACGTCTTTACGGTTATAGCCTTAACAGACAGGGAAAAAAGGGCCAAGGGCGGGATCACTGCATTCCTTGTGGAAAAAGGCACTCGAGGACTGCATATAGGAAACATACATAACACCATGGGCGGCAAAGGCTGGCTGCAGGCAGAGGTAATCTTTGAAGACTGTATTGTGCCTGATAAAAACCTGATAGGCGGGATTGGGAACGGATTCAAAATAGCAATGAAAACGCTGAATGAGGGAAGGCTTTCCGCAGCAGCATCCGCAATCGGCATCGGTGAAAGGCTGTTGTCCATGGGCATTGAATATGCAAAGCTCAGAAAACAGTTTGGAAAGCCCATTTCCGAGTTTGAAGCCATACAATGGATGCTTGCCGATAGTGCAACAGAGCTTTATGCAGCAGACAGGATGCTTGCAGATACTGCCTACAGGTTCGACAACGGTGAGGACATCCGCATGCAGTCGAGTATGACCAAGCTCTTTGCGACAGAATCGGCATTCAAGATTGCCGACAGGATCATGCAGGTGCACGGAGGCATGGGGTTTATGAAAGAAACGAAGGTTGAACGCATGTTCAGGGACATAAGGGCATACAGGATCTTCGAAGGCACTTCGGAGATCCAGAGGTTCATGATCGCAAGAGACCTGCTGAAAGACTGAGAAATGGCATTTACGATAAAACTCTGATAGCATGTTCTCATGTTCGGGGAATTTCTCCTAAAACGAAAAGCCATAACCGCAGAGCAGCTTACAGAGGCTCTGAATGCACAGATCATATTCGGAGGCAGGCTCGGGACAAATCTTATAGAATCCGGCGTACTCACAGAAGCCGAACTCGAGAATCAGCTTTCAACGTACTATCATCTCCAGCCGATACCCCTCGAAAAAACATTAAATATACAGACAAACACGTTGAAATTAATACCGGTCAATCTGGTAAAAAAGCTCAAAGCAATACCTTTTGAACATTCCGACAAACAGCTTCATGTTATATTCCTGGATCCCGGCAGGCTCGATGCAATCGATGAGCTGTCATTCGTTACAGGCTTGACCATAAAACCATATATCGTTCCTGAGATCAGGTTCCTTCTTCTGTTGGAACATTATTACGCTATCAAAAGGGACGTGCGCTACATTACCCTTTCAAGGCAGGATGCCGGCCAATTCATGTCGAACAGGTTGAATAAGAAACCGTCCTCTGAAAGCCTTAAGTCCAGGGATAAAACACCGGCACAACAAACAGTCAAAGAACAGCCATCCCTGTCCATAAAACCCCTGTCTGCCGACGAAGAACTCACCACAGAGGAAGACTTCCAGAAGATGCTGAAAACCTCTCCGCCTTTGTCAGAGGCCGGTGAACCGGCCATAGAGCTTTCTCAGGGAATGGAAGTAGAAACTGAATTAACCCTCAAGCATCCTTCCACTATGACTGATGCAATCTCCGCGATCTCTCAATCGGAATCAAGGGACGATATCGCGGCTGTCGTACTCGGCTATGCGCTTTCCATATTCAAGAGAGCTGCACTATTTATGATCTACAAAGGCATTGCAATGGGATGGGAGGGCGCCGGAGAAGGGGTGAAGAGGTCCAACATAAAACAGCTCGTGATACCCCTTGACCAGCCGTCCGTTTTTAAGTTTGTAAACGATACAGGCGCCCATTTCGTCGGTACACCCCAGAACACCGAATTAAACAGGGACTTTTTCCTGTTGCTTGGAGGCAAGCCTCCGCGGACAGTTGTCATTATTCCGATTCATTTCAGGGGCGGACTTGTCCAGATGCTTTACGGAGACAGCGGCGGGGGGGAATTCGCCTCGACGGATATCGGAGAGCTCCTGGTCCTCCTGCAGAAGGTACCGTTGGTCATTGAAGCACTGGTGGCAAAAATGAGGAGAAAGACATGATTATTTTAAAAATTCTCGCATGGTTTTTTATTGTCGTTCTGGTTTACATCGTCATACAATTTACCCTGGTGATCTATGACTGGTTGAACTTCCGTCATAAACCAATAGGGAGCCCTTTATCTATTGCAGTGGAGATTTTTGGAGAAGCTGTCGTTAACTCTTTTGCATTCCTTACTTATGTTCTTGGTTTCATAAACTATGATCCTCTTTTTCTGAGGAAAGAAAACAAAAAATACCCTCCTGTGCTCCTTGTGCACGGTTATATGATGAACAGGGCGTGTTTTATGTATGTCCATATAAGGCTGGCACTCGATGGGTTCAGGGTATTCAGTGTCAATTTATATCCGCCGGCATTGTCTATAAGAGAACTTGCAGAGCGTGTGGCCGATAAAATGGATGAAATAGAGGACAAAACAGGTGAAAAAGGGGCTTTCCTGATAGGCCACAGTATGGGCGGCCTTGTCACGCGGTATTACGGCAATTCACCGAGAGGTGCGGGCAGGATAAAAAAGCTTATTACCATTGCGAGTCCTCACCGGGGTACGCGCATGGCAGTGCTTGGTGCGGGCATCAATGCAAAAGAGATGATTCCCGGCAGTGAATTCCTCAATGAGATGAACAAAAAACCTCTGCCGCCGATCTATTCGATATGGTCGACACTCGATAACCTTATCGTCCCGCCGGAACATGCCTTTATGGATACTATACCCAATGTTTCCCTGCCCTTTAAAGGCCACATAGCCATGTTGTTTTCAAACACTGTTTATAGACATGTCTTACGTTTATTGACAGAGGACTTTAAGAATAATCCGTAGCACATCTTTTCTTGTTTTAATTTGTGCCATTTCCCATAATCATGTATAGTCTTTCCTAACCTATGTTGGAAGAACTGTTCAAAAGCAGGATCATTTTTGTTACCGGTAAAGGCGGGGTAGGAAAAAGCACGATAACTACTGCCATGGGTATATTTTTAAAGTCTGCGGGCAGAAAACCGCTGATTGTTGAGTTTGCTCCGGATAAAAGCATAGAACACATCTTTCATATAAAAGCAGAGCCATACAGGGAAACAGAGATCACCAGGAATCTGTTCTATTTCAACATTTCAGCGGACGAGGCACTCGCAGAATATATAAGGAGACAGTTGATTTTGGATATACTGTCTAAATTTGTCCTGAGCACGAAATTCTACCGTCATATCTCGAATACGGCACCGGGACTCAAAGAACTCGTCGCTGTCGGCAAGCTCTACGACCTTGAAAAAAAAAGGGATGACAACGGAAAACATCTGTATGATCCGATAATCGTGGACGCACCGCAACTCGGAAAATTTGTTTCGTTTGTAAAAACGCCCCAGACCGTGATGAAGATGTTCAGGATAGGCCCGGTCAAGAAAGAGGCGGAGAAGGTCTACCATTTGATTGACTCGGGTAAATGCTCCGTTGCAATCGTCAGTACGCCTGATGAAATGGCGGTAACTGAGGCTGTCGAGGCACAGAAAGAACTTGCTGAAATCCAACAACCGGTCATCAGGGCTTTTTTTCTTAACATGACTGTCTCGGGAAGAATAAGCATTATGGAGCCGCGATACTACCGGCAGCGGCTCGAAGAGCTTGCGTCAAAACAGACCGTACATGAAAGCATAGCACATGCGGTTCAACGATTGCTGAATTACGCACAAATGGAACACAGGGCTATTGACTGGTTCAACAGCAGAGTAAAAAATATACCTGTGGTGACCCTGCCTTTCGTAGAAACACCGGACAGCGACCTTTTTATTGCAGAGTCTTTATCGATACAACTTACTGCTATCGGCGGCGCCGCACTATGAGACCCCAGCCAGAGGTTATAGTATGTGTTGGAACCGGAGGCGTCGGAAAGACGACCGTATCAGCTGCGATCGGTATAGCGTCCGCTCTGAAAGGAAGGAAAACGCTTGTCATGACCATTGATCCCGCAAAAAGGCTTGCACAATCGATGGGCTTGAAAACACTTAAAAACACTCCGACATCTATACCTTTATCAGCTTTTACCGGCTGCGATACCGGCATGACGGGCAGCCTGGATGCCATGATCCTCGAGACAAGAACGACCTTCAACAACCTCATAAGAAAATATGCCCAGTCGGAACAAAAGGCAGAGGCGATATTAAACAACAGTTATTATCAGTATGTATCGGGAGAGCTTGCAGGATCGGAAGATTATATGGCAATGGAGAAATTGTATGAGATAAAAAACGAGTACGATTACGATCTTATCGTCGTCGATACTCCTCCGGCAAGACATGCCATAAACTTCCTGACAGCACCGAACAGGCTCACGCAGTTGATTAGCTCGGGTGTTTTAAAGTGGCTCGTGAAGCCGTCGATGAATGTAAGCCTGCTCGGTTTAAACATCATCAACCGGGCGCCGCAGAAGGTCATAAAACTTTTAAAAAGCTATGTCGGACTTGAAATAGTTGAAGAACTTACGAATTTTTTCAGTGAGTTTGACGGGTTGTACTCGGGGTTTAAATCAAGGGCAAGGGATGTGCAGTCTCTCTTATCCTCGAAGAATGTGCACTTTTATATGGTAACCATACCGACACATGATGCGGTTGAAGAGGCAATATATTTTTACAGTATCTTGAAAGGTTTTCACATAAACTTCTCCGGATTTATTATGAACAAGGTCCACGACACCTTTTACAGCAGTGATACAGTAAGGACCGATGTAAACAGGCTCAAGAATAAGCTTGAGGAGGATGAGGCATTAAAAAGAGTGATAGAAGAAACATTGAATATGGACCGGCTTGCTCTGCATGATAAGAAGTTGATTGACTACCTCAGGACCAAGGTCCGGGCAAACGCCATCTCCTATACACTGCTGTACCTTTTGATGGACAAGGAACTCACGAACCTGTGTACGCTTGCGGAATTTTCGAAGGCGCTCGGCGGTATCGTGAAATGACCGGTAACCCTACATGAGCAGTAAATCCGATATAGCAAAAAACGCCGGTGTCGTGAGCATTATGACCTTGATCAGCAGGGTGCTGGGGCTGGTGAGGGACATAAGTTTTGCTTATTTTTTTGGCGCAATTACCTCTGCCGATGCATTCTTTGTGGCCTTCAGAATACCGAACCTCCTCCGCAGGCTTGTTGCAGAGGGTGCCATGAGCAGCGCATTTGTCCCCGTTTTCACTTCTTATCATGAAAAACACGGAGACAAAGAAGCAAAAAAGGTGTCCGACATCACCTTCAGTTATCTGTTCGTCATCCTTGCCGTCATCTCCCTGCTCGGCGTAATCTTCGCAAAACAGTTTGTATACCTGTTTGCACCGGGCTTCGAGTCTCACCCGGAGAAATTCAAGCTTACGGTAACTTTAACGAGGATCATGTTTCCGTTTATCCTGTTTGTGAGCATTGTGGCCCTGTGTATGGGCATCCTGAATTCCCTGAAACGCTTTCTTGTGCCCGCACTTTCTCCGATCATCCTGAACATTTCCATAATAACCTTTATCCTGATCGCCAATCACGGCAGGCATGCAATCATCACAGTAGCCATCGGAGTCGTAGTTGGAGCTCTCATGGAGTTGATCCCGCAATTGATACTCATGCGCAAAAAGGGCTATCTGTTCTCCTTCAACTTCGATTACAAGCACCCTGCCCTCAAAGAATCTCTTTTTCTGTTCCTGCCCATGGTGTTCGGCGCTGCAGTTTATCAGTTGAATGTATTCGTCAGCAACATACTGGCTTCATTCCTTAAGACAGGGAGCATCTCGTATCTTTATTACGCATCGAGACTGTTTGAATTCCCTCAGGGCATATTCGCGGTATCGATTGCCATTGCAGCACTGCCGGCAATGTCCCGTGACACGGCACAGGATAGCCTTGTGAGACTGAAAGATTCCCTTGGTTTCTCTTTAAGACTTTTGAACTTCTTTACGATACCGGCAACAGCAGGATTGATCATCCTGTCAAGACCTATAATAATGGTTTTGTTCCACAGGGGTTCTTTCAGCAGGAATGATGCAATAGCGGTCTCCTCCGCTCTTATGTTTTATGCGATAGGCTTATGGGCGGTCGCATACACGAGGGTAATTACACAGGCATTCTACGCAATGAAGAACGCGAAAACGCCGGTTATAATAGCTTTTTTTACCGTGATCATCAATCTTTTGCTCAGCGTGTGGCTTATGAACACTATGGAGTACAGAGGCCTTGCACTCGCAACAAGCATATCAGCTTTCTTCAATCTCTTCTATTTACTCTATGCATTGCGATCAAAGATAGGCATGCTCGGATTAAGGGCAATAACGAGCTCCTTGTTAAAGGCGGTCATCTCGTCGCTTTTCATGAGCGGTGTGATACTGCTGTTATTCAAACAAGTTATTTATCTTACCGTCCGTTGCACGGCACTGCACCTTGCGGTTATGCTCTTCCTCGCACTGCTCACGGGCATGTCTGTCTATCTTATGACCGCTTATGTTCTCAGGGCACGGGAACTCCATGAGGCGGTTAATTTCATGAGAAAGAAACTTTTTCGTCGGAATAATTAGGTAGTATGTGCCCTTCTTGAAGTTTTTAAATTCTTCGGCTAAAGCCTCAGAAATACATTATGACGCAGTCCTGTTTTATCCGATCGTTTGCTTTTCTAAAAATTCTGCTCTATTTATGTTCTATACTTTGACTGGAGGAATACGATGGATGAGTTTGATTTGAGACAGGCTATACGGGAGATACCGGACTTTCCGAAGAAGGGCATACTGTTCTATGACATCACGACACTTCTGAAAGACGCAAAGGCGTTTCAGCGCACCATAGACATACTCGGCAACAGGTATATCGATAGTGCTATCGATGTCGTGGTTGCTATTGATGCAAGGGGTTTTATCATCGGCTCGGCGCTCGCATACAAGCTTGGCAAGGGTATTGTGCTCGTCAGAAAAAAGGGCAAACTGCCTTACAGGACCGTCCGGGCAAGCTATCAGCTCGAATACGGGGTTGATGAGGTAGAGATACACAAAGATGCCATAAAAAAGGGCGATAGGGTCCTTATCGTCGATGACCTGCTCGCAACAGGCGGGACATCTGCCGCCGTAATCCAGCTTGTCACAAAATCGGGCGGCAAGGTTGTCGAGTGCGCATTCGTTATAGAACTGCTTGGATTAAAAGGAAGGAACAAGATAAAGCCGCATCCCGCGTTCTCGTTGATACAGTACAAATGAGCACAAAGCATATAGTATATCTGATAATCGTTTTGATTTTTATAGGGAACGCATCTGCCGGCACCCGGGCAGTAAGAGCAGGAGAAGCCGGACTTGAGCTTTCATCGCCTGCATTCAACCGGCTTGGATTTATACCGCAAGAATATACGTGCGATGGCAAGGACGTAAATCCCGGACTTGTGATTAAGAACGTTCCGAAAAATGCAAAATCACTTGCATTGATTGTCGACGACCCCGACGCGCCGGTGGGCACATGGGTCCACTGGTTGTTGTGGAATATGAGTCCTGATATGCATACGATAAAACAAGGGAGCGTGCCTGAACCCGCTGTTCAAGGAATCAATAGCTTTAAAAAGCACGAATACGGCGGGCCCTGTCCGCCCTGGGGAATTCATAGATACTTCTTCACGTTGTACGCTCTCGATACAATCCTTACGATAAGCCCTGCCTCAGAAAAACCTGTTCTGGAAAAAGCAATGAAAGACCACATACTTGCACAGACAGAACTCATGGGACGCTATAAAAGAAAGTAATCGTTCGTTATTCAAATTTGGCAAGCGCCTTCATTGCAGCTTTTTGCTCGGCTTCTTTTTTATTTCTTGCCTCTCCGTACGCTATGACTTTTTTGTTCAGTTCTACGGCAACCCTGTACACCTTGATGCCGTTGACAATAGATTCGCCCATTATTTTATAATCAGGCGGCATCTTGTAGATTTCCTGCGCGATATTGTTTAATTTTGATTTGAAGTCCCATTCCGGCTGCTCTTTAATATGCTGTATGTCGTTTTCAAAAAGTCTTTTTATAAACTTGAATACACCCTCGAATCCCATGTCCAGATATATAGCGCCTATCAGAGATTCAAATATGTCCCCGAGCAGGGTATCGCTGTTTGAAAATCCGTTTTTCTTTTCTTTATTGCCGACTATCACATACTCACTGAGACCGAGTTCCCTCGCTTTTCCGGCGAGGCTTCTCATCTGAATGAGCGTATCCTTATAATAGGTAAGTCTGCCCTCGTCTTCATCCTTATAGAATGTGTAAAGCAGGTCTGACACGATAAGCCCGAGCACCGCATCGCCAAGGAACTCCATCCTTTCATAGTTATTATGTTCATCCGCATTCTTCGATGATTTGTGCGTTAATGCCTTCTTGACGAGATGGTGGTTCTTGAATCTTTTCCCTGTTACATTCTCTATGTGAAGCAAAAGGCTTTTAATCTCGGCATCAACGATGCGCCGCGATTGACCCGGAAATATTGCAGCTATAAAGTCCAACAGCCCATGTTTTTTCCTGTTATCTGTCATATACGGTTATTTCTTGTATTTGTCGAAACTGCATCATGCGCAACTGTCTACTTCTTATTTGATTCTCTAAACCTTCTTATCATCCTGTACGTAATGAATAGCAGTACAATGCATAAAAGTCCATAGATCACAAAATCAGCATCTATGTAATCCCTTACATATTGCCGGTAAACATTACCGAGATACATTACCCCGAATACAATCGTACACGCCCATACAATTGCACCGAGTGCATTATATAAAAAGAATTTCTTGAAATCCATGAGAGATGCGCCTGCAACCGGCCCAGCGAATATCCTTACACCCGTTATGAACCTCGCAAAAAAGACGGTTTTCCCTCCGTGTTTGTTGAAGAACTTTTCCGTATATTTTTCCGCCTGATTCACATAAGATAATCTTTTTGAAACGGTTTCAATAAGTCTTCTTCCTCCGATTTTTCCGATCCAATACCCGATATTATCGCCGATTACAGCCCCGGTTGCACCGCTTACGATAACAAGATAGGGGTCGAGCCTGCCTGCTGCCGACAGTATACTTGCGGTAAGCATGATAGTCTCACCGGGTACGGGAATACCGGCATTCTCTATCATCACGCCGATACCGACGATAAAGTATGACCATGGATATAAATTGGAGAGCAGAGTATCAATATTATTCATGTCAGCAGCATGTATCATTACCGATGACTTTATGCAATCTGTATCAATGTATGGTGCAGGGCCATCCGGCGAACAGCCCTGATTCGGCTATACTATACAACCTTATTGACTACGAGCCTTATAACTGGTATGGATTTATAAAAAAACACGGGAGGGTTATGAAGAATAAAAAAAGAATAGCCTTGGGGTTTATATGCGGATTAATGTTGGTGTTATCATCGGTCTACGGCATGACAGACTCCAACAAAGACGCAATGGTTTATATCGTGAAGCAGGGAGATACGCTCTGGAACATAGCTGTCCGGTTTAACGCAAATCCCTGGCTCTGGCCTAAACTATGGGAACAGAACAAATACATAACCAATCCACACCTTATTTATCCCGGTGAGCCGATAGCACTACTTCCCACTTCTGTCGTACCTTCAGCAGGCGTTGCAGAGGCAGGCACGACAGCCGCACCTATAACGTCTGCTGCCCAGGCTCCCGAACAGGTCGCACAACTACCTGAACAGGGGATAACATCGTCAACACAGGAAATGACTGCGCCGACCATAGAAACAGAGGAGCAGCCCATGGAGGAGCCGCAGGAGGAGGTTACTCCTTCCATTGAGACAGCTACACCGTACGGCATGCAGTATGCCAATGTAGCGGCCAATACTTATTTATATCCATCCGCAGGATCTGCAGGATTTTTAACGAAAGAGGAGCTCTCGGCTGCCGGAGAAATCGTTGCATCTCATGTGCACGAAAGGACCATACTTGGAGAGAATGATGTAGTATTTATAAACCTCGGTACCGATGCGGGCGTAAAAGAGGGTGATCAGTTTAGAATATATAAAACAGACGGAGAGATTGATGACCCGTCAACAGGCAGTTTCCTCGGCTATAAGATAAGGGTTTTGGGAATATTGAAAATAACGAAGGTAGAGGGCAGTGTATCCACTGCTCGGATTACCTTGTCATCCGAAGAGATAAGGGTTCATGACAAACTCATGCCTTATGAACCGGGGACAAAAACAATAACCCTGGCACTGGCATCAAACCCCATTGACGGCTACCTTGTCTGCGGGAAAGGCAACCAGAAAAATTTCGGAGAAAACGACATTGTTTATATAGACAGGGGAAGCAGCGACGGGGTGCAGGTAGGCAATACATTCGTCATATACAAAGACAGAAAATCTGTCGAAGACCCCTCAACCGGCAAAACACTGCAACTGCCTAAAGAGATATTGGGTAAGCTTTTAATCATAAGCGTGCACGGTAACACCTCGACGGCTCTTATAACAAAAAGCGTTCGGGAGATAGAAGCCGGGGATAAGCTCCTCGCAGATACGGCATCCGGAGTCATATGACACCGAGGAAGCCGCCGTACCGGGTTGATAAGCCCTGGGGGTATGAACTGATATGGGCTGATTGCGAATTGTATATAGGAAAGATTTTATTCCTGAAAACGGGCATGCGCTCCAGTTTGCAGATGCACAGGCAGAAAGATGAGACTATGTTTTTGAACAGCGGGAAGGTAGTGCTCGAGTTTCCTGATTCTGAGAATCAACAGGTTGAATTGAAAGAAGGCTCCAGTATACGGATACTTCCGGGCACAAAACACAGGATAAACGCCTTATCGGACTCATATATTTACGAGGTTTCAACCCCGCACATGGACGATGTGATAAGGTTCGAGGATGATTACGGGAGAAAGGGATGAATGTGTATGGCGTTATCATTGCAGGCGGTCAGGGCAAAAGATTATGGCCGCTTTCAAGACTGGCAAGGCCGAAACCCGTTCTTGCGATCCCGAAAGACCAGCCCCTTATAAAGCAGACCCTGATAAGGCTTGAACAGGTTGTCGGGAATAAAAACCTGCTCGTCGTGACGAACGAAGAAGTTTTTGCCCCCACCTATGAGGCAATAAAAGAACTGCCGGTTGAAAACATTATCTCAGAACCCGTGGGGAGAAACACGGCAGCAGCGATAGGACTTGCCTGTATTCATATACTCGAGAAACAGGACGATGCAGTTGTCATCATAGCTCCGGCGGATCACTATATAGAAAATAATGAACAATTCACGAACCTCTTGAAAGAAGCCGTTGCCGTATGCCAGAGCTCGGATGCCGTCTTGGTCTTCGGCGTAAAACCAGCCGGGCCGTCCACCAATTACGGCTACATTGCAAAAGGAGAAAAATCAGCCCCTTCCGGGACGCAGGACATTTACAGGGTAGATAAATTTATAGAAAAACCTTCAAAAGAATATGCCGAGCAATTTATAGCAGATGGTTACCTCTGGAACGCCGGGGTATTTGTTTTCAGGGCAGGGTCGATGATAAGGGCAATGAAAACGCACCAGCCGGAACTCGCAGCGGCACTCGATAAGATCAAGAAATCTCTGAAAGGTCCTTATGAGAGAAAGACGATAAAAGATGAATATGCGAGACTCAATGACCTGTCTGTGGACAAAGGCATAATAGAGAAGCTTGACAATGTACTCGTTATAGAAATGAATACCGGATGGGCGGATCTCGGAAGCTTCGAGCAAATCGCGAACATCATGATACCGAAGGATGCAAGCGGCAATCAGAGGATTGGCAGCGGCTTTGATCTCAACAGTACCAATACTCTCGTTATCAGCGAAGAAAGCCTTGTGGTAACAGCGGATATTCATGACATTATGGTTATAGTCTCGGAAGGCAGGGTCTTGATAACAAAAAAGAATAATGATAGTGCAATAGCATCCATCGTCACCACATTGAAGGCGAATGGATTGAAAGAGTATCTATAAAAAGCAAAATAAATTTCTATGGAAAGGAAAAATATGAGGGGCTCAAATTTTGATTTATTAAAGAAGAAGATTCTGGAGCGAAAGGCAAAAATAACAATAATAGGGCTGGGCTATGTAGGATTGCCCTATGCAATCGAATTTGCAAAAAACGGCTTCAGGGTTACGGGCATAGATTTAAACGAAAAAAAAATAACCGCATTGATGAACAACGAATCATACATAACGGACATAAGCTCTGAGGAGCTGAAAGAGATCAACAGCTCTGGTCTCATATCCTACACGGACTCTTACGATACTATCGACGATGCAGATGTCGTAGACATATGCGTGCCGACACCTCTTGGCAAATCGAAAGAACCTGACCTGTTCTTTATCGCCTCTGCGGTCAAGAACATAAAAGAGAAAATAAAGAAGCCGAAACTTCTTATTCTTACAAGTACAACATACCCGGGGACGACAAGGGAATACGTCGTTACGACAATGGCCGACAATAATTTTGTGCTTGATAAAGATTTTTTTGCAGTATTCTCTCCGGAAAGAATAGACCCTGCAAACAAGAGATACAAGCTGACAGACATACCGAAGGTCGTAGGGGGAGTCACTGAACTTTCCGGAGAGCTTGCCGTGCTGCTGTTCAAGCAGATTATAAAAGATGTAATTCAGGTATCATCCGCCGATAGTGCAGAGATGGTAAAGCTGCTCGAGAACACTTTCAGAAGCATCAATATAGGCCTTGTAAACGAGATGGCCATCATCTGCAATAAGCTCGGCATAGATATATGGGAAGTCATCGATGCTGCAAAAACAAAGCCATATGGCTTTGTTCCGTTTTATCCCGGTCCAGGGATAGGGGGACACTGCATACCGATAGACCCTGTTTACCTGACATGGAGAATGAAGGTTTTCAATTACAGGACGAGGTTCATTGAACTTGCAACAGACATAAACAATGAAATGCCTTACTATGTTGTCAGCCGGCTCGCGGATATTCTGAATGACCAGGGTAAAAGCATAAAGGGCAGCACAATCCTTATAGTGGGTGTTGCGTATAAAAAGGACGTCAATGATCTGAGGGAATCATCTGCGATACCCGTAATTGAGGAGATACTGCACAGGGGAGGAAAAGTATTATACAATGATCCGTATATTCCTGCCATCGATGAGGACGCCCTGCATATTAAATCCGCAAAATTGAATAAAAAGCTTCTTTCCTCTGCGGATTGTACCGTAATCCTTACGGACCATTCCATTTATAATTATGATTGGATTGTGAAACATTCGAAGCATGTCTTTGATACGAAAAACGGCACAAAGGATATCAAGAGCAAAAAGATAGTCAGGCTCTGAGAACAACCATGGACAAATTTCTTATAACCGGCGGAGCAGGGTTCATAGGTTCGAACATAGCGGATCGATTACTTGAAAAAGGACATTCTGTAAGGATAATAGATAACTTTTTCTCGGGGAAGAAAGACAATCTTAAAAATGCCGCAGCATCGAAAAATTGTGAATTTATCGAAGGCGATATAAGGGACATAACGACTGTCAGGGGTGTGTGCAAGGATATTGATTTTGTTTTCCACGAGGCAGCAATACCGTCCGTACCGCGGTCAATAGAAGACCCTCTGGCATCGAACGATGTTAATATTAACGGGACACTCAATATATTAAAGGCATCTTTGGAAAATAAGGTGAAAAGGGTCATTTATGCAGCGAGCTCATCAGCTTACGGTGATACAGCAGTGCTGCCCAAAAAGGAAGACATGATCCCATCTCCCCTGTCACCTTATGCAGTGAGTAAGCTCACGGGAGAATATTACTGCAAAGTTTTCACGAACGTATACGGACTGGAAACGGTAAGCTTAAGATACTTCAATATTTTCGGACCACGGCAGGATCCCACTTCAACGTATTCCGCGGTCATTCCGAAGTTCATCACCGCAATCCTTAAAGGTGAGAGCCCTCTGGTAAACGGGGACGGCGAACAGTCGAGAGACTTCACCTATATCGAGAACGTTATACAGGCAAATATTAATGCATGTTACCGTAAAGAAGCTGCCGGTATGATGTTTAATATAGCCTGCGGGGCAAGGTTTACCCTGAATGATCTGATAAGACAGCTTGAAGAAATAATGAATAAAAAGGCAAATCCAAAGTATCTCCAGCCTAAAAAGGGAGATGTAAAGCACTCTCAGGCAGATATAACGCATGCGTCAAAGTATCTGAATTACAGTGTATTCGTTGATTTCAAGGAAGGGTTAAAGAAAACGGTCGATTACTTCTCATCTTTAATATAATCCGAAGTTCCTCCTTGCTCTTGAGACTGTATTACAATGCTATTCTGAGGATTCAGCCGAAGAATGATGGACGTGGGTTATTCTTTGGGCTTTTTCCCCATAAGCTCGACTATCCTGCTGGTACCGGCATACGGCTTTATCTCAAATCTGGTTATCTTACTGATCTGTTTTATGATTTCCGACATCTTCTCCACTTCCCTTATAATCCTTGCTGCATAATCCGCGGTTACAGGGTCTTTGTCATCGAGTTTATGGACAAGCAATTCCGAATAGCCCTGAATGGCAGCCAACGGCTGATTCAGATTATGGGCAGCAGCACCTGCAAGGCTTGTCATTGCATCGTTTTTCTCCGCATCTATCAATTTAGACAAAGCCTCATCCAGTGATTTTTCCATCCTGATCTTTTCTCTCTCATCACGCAAATATCCTATAGTCATCTGTTCTTCGCCTTTTTCATTGTACACAATAGCTCCTGAAAGGGTAGCGGGTATAAGCATCCCATTATGTGCACGTACCTCAACAGGATAGTTTCTGATATGTTTCGCAGGACTTTGCCGGAGCATTTTCATGATCTCTTTTGCGACGTTCTCCGGATAAAGCTGGGTAACCTGAATGTGCTGCACAGCCTCTTCCCTCGAATAGCCGAAAAGCCCGGCGGCTTCTTCATTGAAAAACAGGAGTTTGCCGTCCATTGCAACGGCTATAATGGCATCAGGTGAGCTGCTGATGGTTTTCAACAGCAGGTCCGTCGTTTTCAACAGCTCTTTGCTGAGCAGCTTCTCTTCTGTAATGTCTCTTAACGAAATGAGCGAGACATCTTCCCTCCCCGGCAGAGGTGCGGCCCTCAATGAGAATGTTTTTATGGCGCCGCTCTTTATCTTAATGTCCAGCTCGAACTTATTGATAAAATCCTTCTTGAGATATCTGTTGAAGATCTTATCTGCCTCCTGAAGGCTTGAAGTATCAGCGACTGCGTTTGAATAATGGGTCCCTATGACCTCTTCCCTGGAGTACCCTGTGAGTCTCTGGAAGGTTCTGTTGGCACGTCTGATCTTGCCTGCCCGGTCTATAAGAATCATGCCTTCCAGTGCATTATCGAACAAGAATTCATATTCCTCGTTGAGGACCAGGAGTTCGTATGCCTTTCTCATGGATTCTTCCAGTATCTTCATCTTGGAGATGTTCAGTATGGCACTGCCAAGCATATTTGCCTGAATAAAATAATATCTCTGAAGGAACGGCGACAGTTTGATTGCATCTCTCGCCCTTATAAAGATAACGCCTATGATATCGCTGACATCGAATATGGGGAGCACAAAGACGGAATGTATGTTCTTTGCAAGCACGAGCTCTTTTTGTTTGTCGTCTAAGAATGGAGTATTTACGACATCTTCTATAATGAGGACTTCTCTCTTCCGAACTGCAGCAAGTATCTCCGGATACTTGATCAACTCCACGATGATCGTTTTGTCATCGTTGATCTCACTGCTTGCGATAACCTCTATTTTATCCTTTTTCTCATCCGTGAACATCAGGATGCTTAGTTCAAACAGGTTTAATCTCTTTTTCAATGACTCTGAGAATATGTTCAAGACGTCTTTGTAGGTGGTTACACCGGTAAGCTTTCTGTAGATATAAGACAGCTCTCTCAATGCCTCTTCCGAGGATATTTCATCGGTTATCGCCTGTATATTTTTATTTTTCTGTACCATATTATCCTGTTTATTGACGATGCTATAAATCCCGCCCCAAAACCATTGTCAATATTCCTTCAACTCTCTTTTACTTCAATGAATGACTTCTAAGCGTTTCTTTTTCATCATGATATCTGATTCTACCCCCTATCCCTTGTGGACATATCCTGATTTTTTAAGTTTTAAATTCACGTGCCTCCCGTCTTTTAAAAAATGGATACCGCCTTTGTTTACAATCCTGCCAATGCCGTATATTTGCAGAGAACCGATAGCATCGCGATACTTGCTTTCCGGAACGGTAAAAAGTAAAACATAGTCGTCTCCACCTGTCAAAACGTAATCGTAAGGTGATTTGTTCATAAGTTTTCCCGTATACTTTACACCATCGGAGACAGGCATTTTATCAAGATCTATTTCAGCCCCTTTATGACTCTCATCGAGTATATGAGACAGGTCCTGAATCAGACCGTCCGATATGTCCGTCATTGAAGTAGGATACATATTTTTTAAAATAAGTATACTCTCTTTCAACATCGGATAAGGCTCGAGATACTTCTTGGCAAGTGCAGGGTATGTCTTGTATTTTTTTAATCTCAGCAGATCAAGTCCTGCCATTGCCTCCCCTGTTACACCTGCGATGCAAATGCGATCACCCTGCACCGCACCGCTCCTTTTTACGAACCTGCCCTTATACGCACTGCCTATAACGACTGTATCCGCTGCGAAACTGCCGCGCATTGTCGTTATGTTCCCTCCTACGAGGCTTATCCCGTACTCATGGACACGCGACAGAAAGCCCTTCATAAACCTATCGATCTGCTTTACAGGAAAATTTTCGGGTAAGAACAGGGACAGCATCGTATAGAGAGGTACGCCTCCCATCGCTGCTATATCGCTGATCGCAGCGCCGATTGCCCTTTTGCCGGCAGATTCCCATTTGTTTAATCCCCCGAGGAAATGGACACCCTCGACAATACTGTCAACCGTATAAAGAAGCGTGCTGTTTATATGAGTTTTTATTACGGCAGTATCGTCACCGATACCGAGCACAACGCCAGGACCGTATTTACCTGCTCTGCTTCTTATGCTTTTTATCAGCTTTAGTTCTTCCCAGCCCTTCACTGTTTTTATGTTTGTCCTTTGTATCCTTGCCGTTTGCTTTGTCGTTCATAAGCAGTTGTGACAGGACTTCCCTGATGTGTGTAACCGGTATAAATTTGATCTTCTCCTTGATATAATCCGGTATCTCCTCAAGATCGGCTTCATTGGCCTGCGGTATAATGACCTTGTATATCTTTGCCCTGAGTGCAGCAAGGGATTTTTCCTTGAGCCCCCCGATCGGCAATACGTTCCCTCTCAGCGTGATCTCTCCGGTCATTGCAAAATCCTTTCTCACTTTTTTGCCGGTCAACGCTGAAGCGGTCGCTACAGCCATGGTAATGCCTGCAGAGGGCCCGTCTTTCGGAATTGCACCTGCAGGTATATGAATATGAATATCAAGGGTGTCGAATTTCGAAGCATCCATATTGAGCTTACTTGCATTTGCCCTGAGATAGCTCACCGCAGCCATCGCTGATTCTTTCATTACATCCCCGAGCTGGCCTGTCAGGGTGAGCCTGCCTTTGCCCTTCATGGTCGTTACTTCTATGTAAAGGACATCGCCGCCGTACGGCGTCCATGCGAGCCCTGTCGCTATGCCGACTTCATCCGCGGTCATAAGCTCTTCGGGTGAGGTCCTGGGCACACCGAGAAACTTTCTCACAAGCTCTTTCGTGATTTTAAACGGCGGTTTTTCGCCCTCCGCAATCTTCTGGGCAATCTTTCTGAACACAGATGCGATCTCCCTTTCGAGGTTCCTTAAGCCGGCTTCTCTCGTGTAGTTGTTGATGGTGAATAGTATGGCATCGTCATCGAACATGACTTTATCTTTGCCGACGCCTGTCTCTTCTTCCTGCCTCGGCACTATGAATTTCTTTGCAATACGCAGCTTCTCTTCATCGGTATAGCCCGACAAGGTTATAACCTCCATCCTGTCGCGCAGGGCAGGAGGGATAGGGTCCATAACATTGGCCGTTGTAATGAAAAGAACATTACTGAGGTCGTAGGGCACATTCAAATAATTGTCCGAAAATGTATAGTTCTGTTCAGGGTCAAGAACTTCAAGCAGGGCTGACGACGGATCTCCTCTAAAATCAGCGCCTACCTTGTCTATCTCATCGAGCATAAATACGGGATTATTCATTCCCGCTTGTTTTATTCCCTGAATTATTCTTCCCGGCATTGCACCTATGTATGTCCTTCTGTGTCCCCGTATTTCTGCCTCGTCTCTTATTCCTCCCAGTGACATCCTCACGAATTTTCTGTTCAGCGCCCTTGCAATGGATCTGCCAAGGGATGTTTTTCCTACACCCGGCGGTCCCACAAAGCATAAGATCGGTCCTTTTATCTTCTCATTAAGCCTTCTTACAGACAGATATTCCAGTATGCGGTCTTTTACCTTTTCAAGATCATAGTGGTCTTCATCGAGTACTTTTCTTGCATGTTTTATATCGATATTTTCTTTCGTTTGTTTTTTCCATGGGATGTCTACAAGCCATTCGAGGTAGGTCCTTACAATAGATGCCTCTGCCGAGTCAGGGTGCATCATTTCAAGCCTGTTGAGCTGACTGTTCGCCTCTTCTTCGACATCCTTCGGCATATTTGCCTTCTTTATCTTGTTCTTGAAATCCTGGACATCCCTTTCTTTTTCATCGATCTCTCCGAGCTCAGTCTTAATGGCTTTCAACTGCTCTCTCAGAAAATATTCTCTCTGTACCTTACCCATCTCTTCCCGTGCCTGAGACTGGATCTTTGCCTGAACAGTCAACAGTTCTATCTCTTTATTCTGCATATCTATGACCTTCTTCAGCCGTTCGACGGGGTCTATGGTTTCAAGAAATATCTGGAGATCTGCTGTTTTTAAGCCATAATTCGTTACGATAATATCCGCGATCTTGCCAGGGTCCATCATATTCTCTATGAGTATGAGTGCATCAGGCTGGATTGCCTTGCCCATTGAAACGACCTTCTCAACCTGTTCTTTGACCGTCCTTACCAGGGCCTGTACCTCTACGGTTTCATCAACGGGCATGTCCTGTATTACTTCTACAGCTACGGAAAAAAAGGGCTGTGTTTGTTTATATTCTTTTATATTCATCCTCGACAAACCCTGAATGAGTATTTTAACCCTGCCGTCGGGCAGCTTCAGCATCCTTGTAATGGAGCCGATTGTTCCGAGCGGGAATATTCCTTCTGCTGCCGGTGATTCTTCGTTCATGTCCTTTTGCGTCGAGAATGCAACAAGTCTCTCTTTCGTCAGTGCGTAATCTATCGCAGAAATTGATGCCTCCCGTCCTACGAAAAGCGGAAGAATCATATTCGGGAAAAGCACTATGTCCCTTATGGGAACAAGCGGCAGTTCTGACGGTATCTTCAGTTTTTCCTGTGATTGATCATTGCTCTGTTTTATTTCTATTTCTTCAGCCATGTTCTATCCTCTCTCTATTTTTATATGCATCTTTGAATGTCTCCGTTCTTGTATCTTTTTAAATATAATCTTTAACACTCCATTTTTCAAAACGGCCCTTACATTTTTCGTATCGCAGGTAATCGGCAGAGGTATTGTCTTCGTGAAATTTCCGAATGACCTTTCGACCTGATTGTACCGCATAACATCGGGACCAACGCTCTCAGCCTTAATTCCCTGTATACAGATCTCATTGCTCTGGACAAAACATTGAATATCGCCCATATCAATGGCCGGCACATCCAACTCTATGATCAGCTCATTGCCCTTTTCGTATATGTCGCTTTTTATAATAGGTATGCTTACATCTTCTTCAAGCCAGCTCTCTATAGTTTTGATGGTAAAGTCCGTAAAATCCATACCATGCATGTCATTCATTAAATCTTTTAATTTCATTTTATTACCTCAATGTGGTATTTCTACTATGCGTTTGCCATTCACCTTTAACAAGTACAGTTTTTTAACGGATACTCTTTTACCGTTGTACGTGGTCATTCCCGTCACGCCTGAAAAATCTTTTATTCCGAGCAAATTGTTCTTAATATCCTGCCTGCTTACAGCACCATCCATAGCCTTCATGACAGTCCGTGCTGCATCGTATCCAAGTGCAGAAAGTATATTCGGATCTTTATTGAATTCTCCTCCGTAGGCGCTTACAAAAAGCTCTGTGGCCTGGTTCGTACTCTGCGTAAAAAACCCATCCGTGAATATCGCACCATCGACATACCTGCCGCCCATCTGGAGAAGTCCTTCTCCGCTCCAGCCATTTCCTCCAAGCAACTGGACATTGGTAATGTCGTAATAAAGGAGCTGCGGTGCGATCATTGCGACCTTCTCATAGTAATCGGGTATGAAGACGGCAGAGAAATCGATTATGGGAGGAGGGTTGGTCTTTTGATCGGGAGGAAGCTTCTGGATATCCTGTTTCCTGAGATCGAGATAATAGGTGCCGGCGAGTTTTTTTATCTGCACCTTGAAATCCGTTTCAGTCGCCGTGTAGCCTTCAAGTCCGGTTATAGTGCCATCGTGTTCGATCACCTGCTTTACAAATGCACGCATCATATCTTCACCGTATGTATTCTCGGGATACAGGACGGCAAACTGTTTAATCCCCAGAGTTGTCATTGCATAGCTTACGATATTTTGCGCCTGGTCCTCCGGTGTAAGACTGTTCTGAAATATGTAATCGCCGACATTCGTTATGCTGGATTTCTGGCTGAGGCTTATCATGGGAACACCGTAATTCTGCATCTTATACGCTGTTTCCTGTGCCGTACCGTTGAGCAATGGCCCGATGATTGCTGCAACATGGTCCTTTTTTATGAGCTTCTCCGCCTGTTTTACGGCAAGCTCTGGGATACCTTTCGAATCCATGACAAAAAGCCTGTATCTCGAGGACGTCGTACTGAAAACGCCGAGCGCAAGCTCAATGCCTTTCAGGACCTGATCACCGTATGACCCGAAGTCGCCGCTTAACGGCAGGATACATCCTATGTTGTTCATATCAACCTGCGTGATGTCCAGAATCTCATTTTTCAGGGACAGTGCATCGTTCATGATATCAGGG
This sequence comes from bacterium, assembly GCA_037439545.1. GTDB lineage: Bacteria > JAMCPX01 > JAMCPX01 > JAMCPX01 > JAMCPX01 > JAMCVD01. The sequence continues at coordinate 2,489 of JBBIVV010000003.1, read as the reverse complement.
GATGCAATACCCGACAGTATGACCGCATCGATAAGCGTGAGTGCGTCCTTGTAATTATTAGATGAGAACATATCATGCGCAAGTTTCATACGCAGCAACGATGATTCGTATGCCGGGTATTGGTTCTTCAGGAGCTCCTGAATATCGGTATCACTCAATGATTCCCCGGCTATTTTCTTTAAAAACAACTGAGCGAGTGTTATTTCCTGATCCGTCGAAAATGCACCCGACGCGCGTGACAATGCATTGAAAGCCTCTTTATACATGCCAGCCCGGTAATACGTCTCTCCGAGCAGGAAATAAGCCCTGCCCTTTGTATTGCCCTGCGCCTCGGTTGCAGCGGTATTCAGTTCGTTTATCGCGTCAGTATATCGCATTTCCCTTAAAGATAAAATGCCTTTGCCGATCTTTGCATCCGCCGCATAATCGCTCCCAGGATAATTATTTATCAGCTCACCATAGTAGGACCCGGCCTGCTTGTACGATCGTGCCTGCAGGGCAAGATCACCTGCTTTTAAGAGGCCGTACGGTGCACGGGAATTTGCACTGTCGATGTCCGGTATGGAGGCATAGAGTCTCATGGCATCATTATAATCGTTCAGCGCCGCCCGTTTTTCTGCTTTCTGCTGTACGATGTCGATTGCATGATCAGCGGTCATACGGTTGCCGTCATAAATAACCATCTTCGGAAAGCAGCCGGCTATAAAAAATGAAAGGCTTAAGGCTTCGGTAAGGACAACAAAGGTACGTGCAATCTTTCTATTTTCCATTAGGATTTTTTCTGTTTTTCTTTCTTTGCTGCGGTAAGATACATCTTGGCGATGCCGTTATTGGGATCGTGCTTCAGCACACTCTCCCATTCCACGACCGCATCATCAAACCTGTTCATGAGGTAATACAGTATACCGAGATTGACCCTTGACGGCAGATATTCTGCGTTAATAAACTTCGCTTCTTCCAATTCTTTTATTGCCTGTGCGATCATGCCTTTTTCCCTCAGAGCAATTGCAAGTTTTGTTTTTATATCCACGAATGTCGGCTGAAGTTTTAATGCCTTCTGGTATTCCTCTATCGCAGCATCACCGTCACTGATGTCGATATACAGATCACCGATCTCCGCATGCATGTTTGCGAGCTTGGATTTAACGAGCCTGTTCTCCATCTCCTTTATACTGCTTGAATGGGATGATTCCCTTGCTTTATTTATGGCGTTCTTTGCCTTTTCATATTGTCCTATATCGTTGTAGGTAACTGCGAGATTTGTAGCTGCTTCCATGTATCCCGGATTTATTTTCATTGCCTTTTCAAATGATTTTATGGCATCTTTCGTTTTACCGTTCAAATGGAGCATGACACCGAGCATATTGTAAACATCGGCGTAATTTTTATTATGTTCCTCGAATATTAAAAGGTGCTGGAGGGCAATATCGTACTTATTCTTAAGAAAGAACTCCTTCCCTAATTTATAATGTTCCTTGCCGTTTACATTCATTTAACTACCCTCTAAAATATTTTTAATAGTATACTACCTTTCCATCAAACAGTCTACTCAAAGGGCTTTTGCCCTGTCTACCTTTCCTGTCTCAATTCCTCCATATAGCGGACCAATTCTTCCGCAAATGCAGGGGAAACGACCCTTACGCTTACTTCATGATTATATTTCAATGCGCTCTGGGTGAAATTGTGACTGCCGATATATACGATCCTCTTATCGATTATGACAACCTTTGCGTGGGTTATTCTGCGGGGAGAATCGAAATAAACCTTTACACCCCGTTCCTCGAGCCTCCGGGCAACGGAGATGTTTGCTTTATCGAGGTCATCCGTTCCTCCATACGACTTCCTACTCCGATCTATGTTGAGAAGAACCGTTACCGGCACCCCCTGTCGATGCTTCTCCAAAATCATATCGACGATATGGTCCGGCAAAGCTGATTTATAACCCGTTGCTTTGAAGAGGTACATGATGATGATGATGCTTCGTTTCGCCTGCCCCAAATCCTCCATGAGAGATTTGTAGTATACGCGGTCCGTTAAAAGATCGATATTGTCTGCAATCTGTTTGTCTCCGGCATGTGCGTAACCTGCATGCAGGCACATCAAAAAAGGCAAAACACCTGCAAGAAGGAGGATACACTTTTTGAAGTACCTTACTGTAATCAGAGCGGAAGTTTCACTGGTGAATGATCCAGTCATCGCAATGCCCGCTGGCACATGGCGAGCGTTCCGTTCGGCTTATTATTCATTGTTCACCTTCATCATTTGTTCAGAAAGGAATGGGAAGATGGCTGGTGTTCTTTAAATCGTAAATTGTCCGCTTCGTCATCACCCTGCCCCCGGGTATTATACTGACAGGTATCAATATTTTATGCAATACGTTTGGTGATCGACGTTGTCCTGTAATTTGATACACAGCGCTTAAATCAAAATAAAAAAGCCCTCTAAAGGCATTCCGGCTTTACAGCCCCGTTAACTGCCCCGCATGAGGT
>JBBIVV010000002.1:108202-110215 GCA_037439545.1 bacterium | reverse complement strand
TCCCCCTCACGGGGTAAAAAAAGCCCCCCGCCGATGGCGGGGGGCTTGGTCTATATATTAAGTATCAGCCTTAGTTGTGAACCATTAGTCGTGTACGTATATTGTTGCAGAGTCTCCAACCTGCTGACATGCCGGCGAACCGCCTGAACTTACTCCTGCTGTTGTGTTGTACGGCGTAAATGTAACAGCGCTGTAAACGCCCGTTGCTGGGTTGGTAGCTGCGAAGACAAGTGTTGCGGTTTGATATGCATACGGTGCTGCAACGGTTATAGCAGGCATACTTGAGCATGCAGCTGTACCTGTTGTGCAGTTAGACCATACAGATGCCTTGGTCACATTATTGTATACCCAGAAACATCCTCTCAGATTTGTAGTATTCCCCTGTGACACGATGTTCCAGTTGTATGCATTTATGTAAGCCTTAGCTGCAGTAGTTTGTGCTGCACCATTAGCAGGTTGTATGATCCATGCTCCGCCTATATGGAACTTTGTTAATGAGAACGCATCCGTTGAAGCAAGGAAGTCATTTTCCATAACAAAGGCAATATTGTTGTTGCTGTCCCATACGTACGTAGGTCCGATCACACTCGTCCTTGCCCTGCCCTGCAAAAAGTTTGCTGTGTAATTCCTGCTATTTGTCGGCTGGACGACAAGAAGCCCGGGTGAGGTTGCCGGCAATGTCGGTATAACCATACCTGTAACCGGATTTGCAGCCTCAGGACCTGCTCCAAGCATTTCCCATTGTAATGCATTTGCATCAATCGACTGCGCACCATTGTAAATATCCGTATAACCTATAGGCAGACTATAGTTGATTGCAACATACGAAATACTTGGTGCTGTTGGAGATACGCCTGCGTGCATTGCGTCTGTCCATGATAGTGTCTGGTCAGCAGGGTTAATCTGCGGCCAATTCAGGTCAATCAGATTGTACCATGTGGAAAATGGAACGTTGAGTGTTGCAGGCAGTGTCTTATACCCTGTTCTGTCTGCAAGAATGGTTGACGCGCTGAAATTAGCGTTTACGCTGTTCAGGTCAACGACAAAGGCTGCAGGAATTATTATGCCATCTGAAGGCATATTAGCGGCTGTCGCTGGCACATACGGCATGTGCGCAGGAGGTGCGCTTACCGTGCCTACCGGAAGACTCATGGTCAATAACTGCTGCAACGGCAAATTACTTGCGAGAGCAAGACCTGGCAGTGCAATTACATTCCACAGGGCGCCGTTGATAGCCGGATCCTGCGGGCCGCCTATAGTTGTCAGATTGCCCCATGTAAGTGCATAGTTAATACCCGGGGCCGCAGTAGTAGAAAAACTTATGTTATCAGCAGCAGCAGGTAAAGTCGTTGGAGCCGCATAAGGACCTAAACCTCTGCCATAGCCGAATGACAGCCATGAGACCTGCGTAAGAACACCCATGAGTCCTGAAGGATTGCCGGTTGAACTCATTGCTTGAGTAAGGGTTAGGAGACCGGCGTTGGGCAGATTACCAAAAATACCGCCTACTGCAAGACCACCGGTACTTGCAGCCACTGCAATGCCGAAGTCTTTCCCCTGCGTTGTAGTTTGAATCGTTTCCATGGAAAGATTAGCAGTTGATCCGGTTGCTGACGTGTATATGACAAGAGTATTTCCATCGTTTTGAACAGGCACAATCAGGTTCGAGGGCAACGACATTGTGGTAGTCAAATCGTTGCTACCACAGCCTGTGCCTCCAATGACCGACAATGCCCTGCTCGGACCAAGGATTGATGCAAGACTAAGGTTAATAAGGTCTTCAAACCCCATGGCAGGCAGAAATGCACCTATCTGCATGTAAGTTGCCTGACAGGCGCCGGTCAATACATTAACAGGGTTGTTAACATTACCTACGCCAGCACTTGTTCCTACGCCTACATAAGCGCTCGACTCAAGTCTTGTTCTTATGGGCAGGGTAACGTTCGAGAGTCCGCTTGCCCAGAGTGTGAAGTTGGCAAATTGAGCATTTATACCTGAACCCGTGCCCATGGC
>JBBIVV010000002.1:66558-108102 GCA_037439545.1 bacterium | reverse complement strand
CCCAGAGTGTGAAGTTGGCAAATTGAGCATTTATACCTGAACCCGTGCCCATGGCGCCGACTGTGTATGTTATGGAAGTTGCACCAACCGGTCCGACAACCGTTGTGATAGGCAGTGCAAAGTATCCGTTTGCGTCCGTTGCAGCAAGGTAGTTGACCACATCGCCTGTCTGGTTGTTCTGCGCCCAGTAGTTTGTATCACCCGGGCTGTTTCCAAGCATGACGAATGCATTCGGCACCGCTGTATTCGCAAAATTGACCCTGTTCACGACAACGCCGGATGGACAGAATGCATAGATATAAACCTTAAATGAGTAGTTACCGCCTACAGAATTGCTGAATTGCCACAGCTTTGGATTTGATGTGCTGCCTACAGGGATATTAAAGTTCGGAGAAGCACCCTGGTAGAACCACCATGCCCATGGACCTGCGGTTGGGTTTTGCGACCAGTAGCCGTTTCCATAATCAGCATTGAGGATTGTCATTGTCGATGGACCTGTCTGTGCTGTGACAAGAACACCTGTTAGTGTGGCATTCGCAGAAACGTTCTTTATAGTTACCCAGCCTGCTATTGTGCTGCCGGTTAACCATACGACAGATGTATTCTGGATCGTAACCGAAAATCCTGAGGCTGCTGGGGGTGTAATACTGGGCGGATAGAAATTTTCAATAGTCATCGGTTGAGAGCTACCCGGATTGATATTTACATTTGCTGCACCAATAAGTACCGGGCCGCTGTAAGACGGTGCAGGTGATGTTCCGCTGCCGCAACGAGAGAGTAAGATAGCGGTGCCTAAAATCATAATCGGTAATAAGAGATACCTCGTCACAGAGAAGAGACTTTGTTTTTTGATTGTTGTATACATTTGTTCCTCCTTTTTTCCGCCACCGGCGGAATCCCGACTTTCGCGGGTCTTGCATTTTTTTTCACATTAACTGTACTTTTTGCATTCATATATTTATAAACAAAGTCCCGCCGTAGCAGGACTTTAAATTATTACTTAAATGTTTTGAAAAATGTTGCCCCGGAAACAGCCGGCACAGTCAACAATGTTACTTCTTTCAGAGAAGGATACTCTCTCAGTTCCGGTTCAATGAATGCCTTTTTGCCCCCGCGGTTCGAATGAGAAACACCAGTGACTTCCAATTTCTCAGGTTTGACTGTAATCGTCTTTAACTTTTTTTCTGACATTTTGAGCCCCTTTTTTCTTACAGTATACACAACCCAAAAATCATGTCAAGAGTTTTTTGGGGGTTGATTTCTTATCCAGTTTACTGCATCGATAATATCTTTTGCTATGTAAACGGGCGCATACGGTTTGCCGTCAAGATGCCCCCTTTCCTTGGTGCCGTATCCCGTCAGCAGGAGTATGCCCCTGCCTCCGAAGTTATGGGCAAGCTCGATGTCCGTCAGCTTATCTCCTATCATATACGCCCCCTGCACCCGAACGTCCAATTCGGCACTTGCACGCAGGATCATGCCGGTCTTCGGCTTCCTGCATTCGCAGTCCTTTTTATACTCAGGGACAACCGCATCGGGGTGATGGGGACAGTAATACAGCTTTTCTATCTCTATCCCGTGATCTTTCAGGGTGCCGAGCAGTGCGGCGTTTATTTCCTGCAGTTTTGCCTCGGTCAAAAGCCCCCTGCCGACGCCTGCCTGATTGGAAACGATGACGATCCTGTAACCCATTTCATCGAGCATTTTTAAAGCGGTTATCGTGCCGTCATAGAGCTTGAGCTGATCCGGCTTCGTGATATAGCCGTCCTCTTTGTTTATAGTTCCGTCCCTGTCGAGGAATATGATTTTACCCATACTCTGTACCATAGGGCCTTACTAATAGCTTGTCACTGGAATTGCAATGATCCGGGGGGGTGTCATTGCGAGCGATAGCGAAGCAATCCCACGGTATACGGAGAGATTGCTTCGTCATTTCATTCCTCGCAATGACATTCCCTCTCTCAGCGCGGCATAAGCGCAAGCGTCGTGAACCTGTCCGGAGAAAAGTATTTTTTTATGACGGCATTGATGTCAGCCCTGGTCACCTGCTTTATGAACTGCGGCATTTTATTGTAGTACTCTATGTTGCGGTCGAACAGTTCATTGTATGCGAGCATACCTGCCACGCTCAATGCCATCTGCTGGCGCCGGTCGTAATCGGAAAGAATATAACGCTTGCTGTTCTCGAGCTCCATGTCGTCGATACCTTTACGGTAGAGCCTTTCAAGCTCGGCTGTTATGATCTTTAAAGACGCATCAACCTTTTCCGGGGACGTCGACATGTATATGCCGAACCAACCTTTATTGTTCAGCTTGGCTTCTCCGATCGTCTGCACCGCATAGCAGATGCCCCGTTTGTCCCGCAGTTCCTCGAACAACCGCCCGCTCTGCCCGCCGAGGATCTGATCCAGCAGGAGCAGTGCAAACCTGTCCCTGCTGTTTGCCGGGATGGTGAGCATACCTGTTATAATGTGCGCCTGGTTCTTCTTCATCCTGTATTTTTCCATCTTTACCGTATGGACCGGTTCCCCTATGACCTGCGCAGGTGCTGGATAGCTCCTGCCTGTTCTGAAGCCGGCCAAATATCTTCCGATTTTATTTACCATCTCCATCTTGTCCATATCACCGACTATGGCAACGACGCCGTTCCTGCTGTTGACAAGCTTTTCGTAAACAGTCGCGAGGTCAGGCCGTGTGATTTTTTTGATCGTGGCTTCATTCCCCTTTTCAGACAGGCTCAGGGATGTCTGGCCGTACATAAGCTTGATGAAGGCTTTTTTTGCCTGAAAGCCTATGTCGTCCTTTTCAACCTTTATGTCGCCAATGATGTCCTTCTTTGTCCTCTGTATCAGATCAGCTTCGAAAACCGGATGCAGAAGCATATCGGAAAACAGGTTCAGGCCGTCATCGACATACGTGTTCAGGAACTCACCGGTTATGCCCAAAGACTGCTTGGTCCTTATAGAGCTGAACATGCCCGACATATTGTCACTCTCCCGTTCTATGTCGCTTTCCTTCCTTAAATGAGTGCCCTTTTTCAGCAGGATTGACATAAGGTTGACAAGTCCGGTCTTATCCGGAGGTTCTTCCGTCATGTCGCCATGGAAGATTGAAAACAATGCTATGGCAGGTATCGTGTGTTTTTCTTTTACGACTATGCGCATGCCGTTCTCGAAGGTCGCCCTGACGATATCGCCTGCGTGCTCGAGCTTGAAATCAAGTGCCGCACGTGACGCGTGAACACTGTTGATGCGTTTTTTACTGTACGCATGATTCTGAGGAACAACGGCGGAAATATTCAGCCTGTCCTGATTGAGATACCGTTCGATTACATCCTCTATGTGCTCAACGGTAACGCTCTCGATCTTTTTTGTGTAATCGGTGATATAATCCAATCCGCCCATCTCTACGACAGCCTCGCCTATCTTTACCGCCCGTTGTTTTACGGTTTCCAGATCGTAGACGAACATGCTCTTCAGCATTTGTTTGGCGCGGTTCAATTCCTCCTGCGTCGGCAATTGAAGCCGGACGTCCGAGACCGTGTTCATAATAAGATCGAGTGCCTTGTTGAGCTTCTCAGGCTCTGTCGTGCCGCTCACGCTGAAAAATCCGGAATACCGGTTTGCAGAATGGTAGACGGATATGCTGTCGACGAGTCCATTTTCTTTTCTTACTATGCGGGGCAGTCTCGAGGTATCGTTGCCGCCGAGGATGTATGACAGGACCTCGAGTGCAAAGCTTTCATCCTTTGACACAGGGGGCGTCAGGAAACCCATAGCGTAATAAGTATCCTTGACATCGAGCTTTTGTATGGTATTCCCCTGCCCTCTTTGTTCCGGTATCGAAGGCCGTATGTGTTTTATAATGCCGTTGTTTTTTATGTCTCCGAACAGGGTGGATATCATTTGTTCGACCTGATTACGCGGCACATCGCCTACGATGACAAGGTTGATATTCGAAGGCGTGTACCAGTGTTTATAATATGCGAATATATCGTCCCGCGTTAAGTTTTTAACCGTCGTGTCGTAACCTATGATAGGCCTGCCGTAAGGGTGGTCTTTATATGCGATATTATAAAGATTAAGAAACATGGTATGATAGGTGTCGTCCTTGCCCCGCTTGATCTCATCGAGCACGACCTCTTTTTCCATCTTTAATTCATTTTCATCGAAGGATGGATTGATAATCGTCTTTCCGAGCACATCCATTGCCTTTTTAAAGTAATCGTTTCTCAGGGTCAGGTAAAAAACCGTTTCCTCGAAAGAAGTAAATGCATTGATGTAGCCTCCGAGTGCCTCAATTTCTTTTGCTATCACGGCGATGTGCTTATTTGACGTGCCTTTGAAGAACATGTGCTCTATGAGATGGGATATACCTGCAACCTTTACCGGCTCGTCTGCACTGCCTGTATTGACCCATGCCTGTATGGAAACAAGAGGCGTGTCGGGCACGTATTCGTAAAAAACCCTGAGCCCGTTCTTCAGGTTAAATGCCTCTATCTTTTGGTACCTGTTGCCGATGATGGGCATGTTCTCCATTTTCATCGTATAAGATTTCGTGTATAATTTCATAATGACTCCTTAAGTATAGGGTCGGTCCGCACACCGCCCCTGCATGCTTATACTGAATATGTATCGTATGACTGTCAAGTCAATTGATTATAACAGGAATGGAGTGATAAAATCTTAAATATTAACAGGTTAATAACTCTATCAGCATCTTGATGGCCATATCTGCCGATAACCTTCTATTACCGTCCCTCTTCTTATTAAAATGAAACCTTTTTACGGCAGACTTGCCGCCGCACACGACGGCAATATAAACGAGCCCGACCGGCTTTTTTCGTGTGCCGCCCTCAGGACCGGCTATGCCTGTTACTGCAATGGCGCAATCGGTTTTCATGAACTGCCGGACTCCTTTTGCCATGGCACGTGCCGTCTGGCTTGAAACAGCGCCGTATTTCTCTATCATGGCCCCGTCAACATGCAGTGCCTTTATCTTCACCTCATCAGAATAGCTCACGACCCCGCCCATAAAATACCGCGAGCTGCCGGGCACGTCGGTTATGGCCTTTGCAATCATACCCCCTGTGCAGGATTCTGCCGTAGAAAGGGTTTTTTTATGCTCGATAAGGAGTGTGCCGAGCCTTTTAACCGCACTACTCATGGATTTCACCTGCGGTGCTCCTCAACGTCTTTTTCATAGACTGTAATTTCTTGTTCCTCAGCATCTTTTCCTTTGCCCGTTTCGAACGCTTTCTCTTTTGCCGCCTGATCTTTTCAATCTCCTGCCTGATGCGGCTTTTCTCTCCGAGGACCAGTTGTTCGACCTTATCTGCCAGCAGTCTCCTTGCAAGAAACCTGTTCAGGGATTGAGACCTTTCTTCCTGCATCTTGACCTCGATGCCTGTCGGAATGTGCTTCAGATAAACGCATGACGAGGTCTTATTGACATTCTGTCCTCCATGCCCTTGCGAGCGGACAAACTTCTCGACAATGTCCGCTTCCCGGATCCCGAGTTTCTGCATTCTCTCCGTCAGATCTACTTCTTTGTTTTTGGTTATCATAGGTCTTATTCGTCTTATAGGACTTATTCTTCAAATCTGCAACATTGACAGACTTGTTTTGTTTTGACATAAAGATCACCTATGGCAAGGATAATCTCGATAGCAAACCAAAAGGGCGGGGTAGGTAAAACGACGACTGCCATAAACCTGTCTGCAAGTCTCGCTGTTGCAGAGAGACGCGTCCTGCTCGTGGATCTCGATCCGCAGGGCAATTCGACGAGCGGATTCAATATCGACAAGACAAATATAAAAAAGAACATATACCATGCCGTCATAGGCAAGGCTAAACTAAGCGATATCATAAAAAAGACCGAGCTCGAGTATCTCGAGATAGCACCCGCAAATCAGGAACTCATCGGTGCCGAGATAGAGCTGATAAATGTCATATCGAGAGAAACGAGACTTAAATCCGCATTGAAAGAAATCAGGGACGCCTATGACTATATTATCATAGACTGTCCGCCTTCGCTCGGACTGCTGACGGTCAACGCACTTACTGCGGCCGACAGCCTCATCATACCCTTGCAGTGCGAATACTATGCAATGGAGGGGCTCGGTCAGCTCATGAAGACCGTGGAGCTTATCACAGAGAACATAAACGACCTGCTGGAAATAGACGGCATTTTGTTGACAATGTTCGATCCAAGAAATAACCTGTCGTTTCAGGTAAAGGAAGAAATAGACAGGCATTTTGCATCTTTAAGATTCAAAACCGTAATACCGAGGAGCGTACGGTTGAGTGAGGCACCGAGTTTCGGCAAGCCCGTGCTTTTGTACGATATTACATCGAAAGGTGCGACGAGCTATATCGAGATGGCGAAAGAATTGATTCAAAAACATAAGGATAAAGTTACGAGAATAAATCATGGAGCGGTTCATGGAAAAAAAGCATAGCAGTCATAATGCTCTCGGCAAAGGGCTGTCGGCACTCATACCTGTCAGAACGAAGGAAGCGGCGACAAAAGGGGGATATTTTATATGCCCTGTTTCAAGGATATCCGTAAACGAGCACCAGCCGCGAAAAGCTTTTTATGAAAATACGATCGAAGAGCTTGCACAATCCATAAAGGCGAACGGCATACTCCAGCCCCTGCTGGTAAAACCATCCGGAGACGGATACCAATTGATAGCAGGCGAAAGACGGCTCAGGGCTGCAAAAAAGATAGGCCTGAAAGAAGTGCCTGTCGTCATAAAAGATGTCGACGAAAAGGACCAATTATTCCTGTCTCTCATAGAAAACCTGCAAAGAGAGGACATCAACCCCATCGATGAGGCGGATGGCTTCAGAAGACTTATAGAGGATTTTGAATTGAACCAGCTCGATGTTGCCAAAAGAGTGGGCAAAGACAGGGCAACGGTGGCAAATGCCATACGATTATTAAAACTGCCTGAAGAGATCCAGGATGCCATAAGGAACAACACGGTCAGCCCGGGACATGCGCGGGCGATCCTCGTCCTCGGGACCGTAGAGGAACAGATGAAGCTCTTTAGAAAGGTCAGGGACGAGAAACTGACGGTAAGGGATACCGAGAGCTACGCCAAACAGAAAAGCCGCAGGGCAAAGGGAACAAAAGAATCCGTCATGTCAAAAGAACTTGCCGTGCAGATAGGAGCAATAGAAGACGAAATGAGAAAGCACTTTGCCGCAAGGATCAAGATTCAACACTCCGGCAGCAAGGGCTGGATCGAAATACATTACAGTTCTATCGACGAGCTTGACAGGATCCTGGATATTATAAAGACTACGTAGGACGGGCAGCCTGCCGTCATATTTTTAATGCCGGGCACAATGTCCGGACTACACGAGGAGGTAACGATGTTCGATAAAAAGGAAAGCGACATTAAACCGGAGGAAATCCATACAATCATTGGAAAGGAAAGTGCTTTTGAAGGAAAGCTGATCTTCGACGGCGTGGTAAGAATAGACGGATCCTTTAAGGGAACTATCCAGTCGAAGGGAAAACTTCTTGTAGGAGAGACCGCAAAGATAGAGGCTGAGATAGAAGCCGGCACTCTTATTTTAAGCGGCGATATAAAGGGAAACATCGTTGCAAGCGACAGGATTGAAATAAAGAGCAGGGGCAGGTTCACGGGAAACATAACCTCTCCCGTGCTCGTCATAGAAGAGGGGGCCGAATTCAACGGCGCCTCGGCAATGGATAAAAATAAGGCATCTTCTCTGGTAAAAGAACCTTCCTGACAACGATGAACGGGTCTGCGTCCCTTGCACCTGCAAAGCTGAACCTGTTCCTTTATGTCATCGATAAACGGGACGACGGCTATCATAACATACTGACGCTGATGCAAAAGGTTTCCCTGTATGACAGGATAAGCGTATCCGTTGAACAAGGCAGCGGCATATCCATACGCATCTCCGGCTTCATAGGACAAGGGGATCCCGCCCCTGTGTTTACGGACATCCCCCTCGATGAAAAGAATACCGCTTTTATGGCTGCACGGCTATTTTTTCAGCGTAAGGACATAGGAAAAAAACAGGTAGATATCGTGATAGAAAAGCATATACCCGTTCAATCAGGCATGGGAGGTGCGAGCAGCGACGCTGCCTGCGTCCTGAAGACCCTGAACAGGCTCATACCCGAATACAACGAGCGGCAACTGTATGAACTCTCGAAGCAAATAGGCTCTGATGTCCCTTTTTTTATGGTCGAGGGCGCAGGTCTTGCAAGCGGCAGGGGGGACATCGTCAGAAAGGTTGAGATTGAATGCCCTTTCTATTATGTGGTAATAAAGCCGGATTTTGGTATCGCAACAAAAACAGCGTATTCGCGGCTGAAAATATTGACAAAAAATAAGTTACCATCTATGTGCGATCTTGCGTTCTATACAAAAGATGCTATTATGAGATGTCTTCAAAACGACCTTGAAATGGTAACGGGGAGATATGCTCCGGAAATAAAAGCTATAAAGGAAAAACTTTTGTCCTGTGGTGCAAAAGCGGCCATGATGACCGGAAGCGGATCCTGTATCTTCGGAATCTTTTATGAGGAACAGGAAGCAGAGGCAGCGTATAATAAGATAGCAACGGAATATACAACGGTATACAAATTAAGAGGCATATAACATAAGGAGGAAAGAGAGTATGGAAATTACAGAGGTAAAGGTTTTCCCGGTTAATGAGGAGAGATTAAAGGCGTTCGCAACGATTATCTTCGACGGCTGCTTTGTGATCAGGGACCTCAGAATTATCAACGGCAATAATGGATTGTTTGTCGCAATGCCGAGCAAAAAGATGAAGGACGGCAGCTACAAGGACACGGCGCATCCCCTGAATAACGAGACCAGGCAGAAGATCGAAGATACGGTCATAGATGCTTATAAAAAAGAGCTTGAAAAAAATACCGACGGCAGTCCCGATTTAGGCACGGTAGACGCATAACATGGACTGTCCCGGGGCAAAGCTTCGGATGAAATTTTTTCATTGAGTTTTTTTGGGGCGTAGACAAGCGGTAAGTCAGCAGACTTTGGATCTGCCATGCGGAGGTTCGAATCCTCCCGCCCCAGTTGAAGGATAAATCATGAATGGAAATTTAAAAATATTCAGCGGCAATTCTAATATCAAGCTTGCAGAAGACATCTGCAGGAACCTCGATCTCCATGCCGGGGCTGCCATGGTCAAAACATTCAGCGACGGTGAAAGCAGGATAGAGATCAATGAGAACGTAAGAGGAATGGACGTTTTTGCCGTCCAATCCCTGTCAATACCCGGAAACCATCATATCATGGAGCTGCTCATCATGATCGATGCGCTGAAGAGGGCATCTGCAAAACGGATAACCGCAGTGATCCCCTATTATGGGTACGCACGGCAGGACAGAAAGGTAAACCCCAGGACACCTATATCCGCCAAACTCGTTGCAGACCTCCTCACGACGGCAGGCGCCCAGAGAGTATTGACCGTGGACCTGCATGCAGGTCAGATTCAGGGGTTTTTCAATATACCGGTGGACAACCTTTATGCAATGCCGGTCCTGCTCGAATACATAAAAGAAAGGGTGAGCAATGATATCGTCGTCGTATCGCCCGATGCCGGCGGCGTGGAAAGAACAAGGGCATTTGCGAAAAGACTTGACGCCTCCATAGCCATAATAGATAAGAGACGTCCCGGACCCAATGTGTCGGAAGTGATGAATATCATCGGCGACGTAAAAGACAAGAACGCACTCATCGTCGATGATATAGTCGATACGGCAGGAACGATTACACAGGCTGTAGAAGCACTGAAAAAAAACGGCGCTGCGAAGGTATTCGGGTGTACGACACATGCGGTGCTGTCGGGCAATGCAATCGACAGGATAAGAAAATCGTCGATGTTCGAACTGATTGTTACGGACACCATAAAACCGAACGAACACACGGCGGCATGTGAAAAGATCGTGGTTAAAAGCATAGCCCACCTGCTTGCAGAGGCAATAATACGTATACACGAAGAAACATCCGTGAGTTCTTTGTTTGAATGAAAGATAAGGAGAAAAAAATGGAAGAGTTTGTAATCGATGTGAAGTTAAGGACGGAATTTGGCAAACAAAAAGCAAGGATCATAAGGAACCGTGAGGAGGTGCCGGGCATCATCTATGGGAAAAACCGTGACACCGTTCATGTGGCAATACCCGTAGAAAGCTTAAAAATGGTATTGAAGGCCGGCAGGAACGAACTCATTAAAATAAATATTAAAAACAACGGCGATACCAGTCAGAAGATGGCTCTTATCAAGGAAGTACAGAGGAACATCGTCACCGATGAATTTTTGCACGTAGACCTCTATGAAATCTCGGAGAAAGAGGCCATTAAAACGAAGGTCTCTGTTTTTGTTACCGGTAAGGCAAAGGGGTTAGAGCTCGGAGGTATACTCCAGATTGTCGCACGGGAGTTGAATATAAAATGTCTTCCGACGGCCATACCGAAGCACATCGAGATCGATGTAACGGAACTGAATATAGGTCATACGCTGCATGTTAAGGACCTGAAACCCATCAAGGGCGTTGAATTCATCGATAACCCCGAGGCACCTATTGTCCATGTCATGGCCCCTGCCAAGGAAGAAGTAGTACAAGAGGTCGTGGCAGAAGCAGCCCCGGGAGAGCCCGAGGTAATAAAGAAGGGCAAGGAAGCCAAAGAGGGTGAGCTGCCGGCAGAAGAGACGAAAGAAACGAAACAGGCGGCCCCGCAGACAAAGGAAAAAACCGAACCCAAGAAAGAGCCTAAAAAAGAAGCGAAAAAAGAACCGAAGAAGTAATCACCCAAAACACCATTGTTCGGTTTACATAAAACATACAAACCCGCTCTTATCCTTGCAGGTCTGGGAAATCCGGATAAGAAATATACCTACACGAGACACAATGCGGGTTTCTTGTTTTTATCTGCAATCGGCCGAAGGTTCGGGCTTCAGATCAAAAAAAGACAGTTCGATTCATTGACCGGCGTCTGGCATGAACAGGACAAAGATATCCTCCTCATGGAACCTTTGACCTATATGAACGAGAGCGGGATTGCCGTCCATTCGGCAATGAAGAAGCACCGGCTGACGCCGCATGACATTGTTATCGTTCATGATGACATGGATATACCCGTTGGCAGGGCTAAGTTCCATTATAACAGGAGCAGTGCGGGTCACAAGGGCATCGAGTCCATCATTGAAAAAACAGGGACAAGGGAATTTTACAGGATCAGAATAGGTATCGGGAAACCGGGCAATCCATACGATACGGTAGATTATGTATTGTCAGAATTCAGCGAACAGGAACTGGACATGTTAAAGGACCTGTTCGATAAGATCTCGGACGGACTGCTGATGTTCATAAACGAAGACAGGCAGAAGGCAATGGAATTCGTCAACAAAATAAAGGCGGGATAAATGGGATTTAGCTGCGGTATCGTCGGCCTGCCGAATGTCGGCAAGTCGACCATATTCAATGCATTGACGGCATCGAAGGTGTCTGCGGAAAACTATCCGTTTACCACCATAGAACCGAATATAGGTATCGTCGATGTTCCGGACGAGCGCATAGATATTCTTGCAGGTATAGATAAGTCGGAGAAAAAGATATACACGACGCTTAAGTTTGTCGATATTGCCGGACTTGTCAAGGGAGCATCGAAAGGTGAGGGACTCGGCAACAAATTTTTGAGCCATATAAGAGAGGTCGATGCAATAGCCTATGTCGTAAGGTGCTTTGTGAGCAAGGACGTTATTCATGTCGAGGGGGATGTCAACCCTTCGAGGGATATAGATATCATCAATACAGAACTGCTTCTCGCTGATTTGGAAACAGTGGAAAAAAGAGCGGAAAGGGTCTCAAAATCTGCGAAGAGCGGCAATAAAAAGCTTATGGAAGAGGCAGCGTTTTTTAAAAGGCTTTCTTCCCACCTGGCAGAGGGCAAAAAAGCGTTAAGCCTCGTCATGACGCATGAAGAACGACAGCTTTTGAACGAGCTGACACTTCTGACCGCAAAACCGGCAATGTACATAGCAAATGTGACCGAAGGCGGGCTTGCGGGCACTGGTGAAGAGGCTGAATATGTAAAACAGGTCGAGAAAGAAGCCGTGAAAGAATCCGCAGGCGTTGTCGTCATATCGGGGAAATTAGAGGCAGAACTTGCAGAGCTCGATGTGAAGGAACGGGCAGAGTACCTGAAAGAACTCGGCATAGAGCGTCCGGGGCTGGATACGATGATTGAACGGGGATACAGGCTGCTCAATCTTATGACATTTTTCACTTCGGGTCCAAAAGAGGCACACGCGTGGACGATCGTGAGCGGTACCAAAGCCCCGCAGGCAGCAGGCAGAATCCATTCCGATTTTGAGAGAGGGTTCATAAAAGCGGAGATCATATCTTACGACAACTATGTAAAAACCGGGTCAGATTCTGCTGCGCGGGAACAGGGCTTCCTCAGGATAGAAGGCAAGGAATACGTCATGCAGGAAGGCGATGTCGTGCACTTTAGATTCAATGTGTAAGGCAGATAAACGCTCATGCTTATAAATAAGGTAACTATAAATAATATTTCGCTTGCCTTTATGCTGTCTGAATCTCAAGACGGGCAGACACTTGTGTTCCTGCACGGTGCCGGTTCTACAAACCAGGTGTGGCAGGCCCAGTGGTCATATTTCAAGGACAGGATGAGAGTGCTTGTCCCTGATTTGCCCGGACACGGCGGGTCAACGGGCAGCAGTTCCGATACTATCGATACCTACGCGGATACAATAATAAAACTCGCTGAAAAGCTGCACCTCGAAAAGCTTATTTTGGCCGGTCATTCAATGGGCGGAGCCATAGCGCAAAAAGTCGCTGTTTTTGCCCCTGAACTCCTGTCAGGGCTTGTCCTCGTTGCAACAGGGGCAAAACTCAGGGTAATGCCGCAGGTCTTCTCTGCCATTGAAACAGATTATAAACAGTATGTAGAGCTTGCTGCTTCGTTTTCTATGTCTGAATCAGCGGACGAGCGGCAAAAGGCTCTGTTCAGGGATATACTCTCTGCCTCAGCACCGTCTGCCGCATACAGCGATTTCAAGGCATGTGATACTTTCGATGCTATGAATGAGGTCGGCGGAATAAAGGTGCCTGCTCTTATCATAGCAGGCGGCAATGACATGATGACTCCCTTGAAATACAGTCAGTTCCTCAATCAGAAGATTGCCGGATCCAAGCTCGAAATTGTCCATGGTGCGGGACACATGGTCATGATGGAAAAGCCGGATCAGGTAAATCAGGCAATAGAAAGGTTTATAACGGCTATACGGTGACGATGTTCAGGGAGTTCGAATAGCGTCCTTTTTTGTCAATAGATTCTTCGATTTGCAGTATTCTGTCCCCTTGTTCGAGCAATCCGTTTTTATGGAGGAGCTCGAGAATCTGTTTTCTCCATGCAGGGGTGTCCTTTAACTTCAGGATCGGGCAAACACCGTACGACAGGTTGAGCAGATGCAGGGATTTCCTGTCGTTCGTGACACATAAAATCCAGCAATCAGGCTTGAATCGTGAGATACCGTGCGCGGTTCCGGCAGAGATATTATGGGTTATTACCATCCTTATCTGCATGCTTTCGATAGTCCCCTTGACATCAAAAGTTATTCTGTCTTCAAACAGATCATGTTTCCGCACCCCATCGATCTTTCGAGCTTCGATGCCGGAGGAACAGCCGAACTCTTTTCTTTTGCTCTCCGTTATCGAGGCTATCCTCGTCATCATTTTAACGGCATCGACGGGATAATCACCCATTGCCGTTTCTTCGGACAGCATGACTGCATCCGTACCGTCCAATATGGCATTCGCCACGTCCGTTACCTCGGCACGCGTGGGCCTTATGTGCTCTGTCATCGAAAGCAGCATCTGCGTCGCCGTAATCACAATCTTGTTTTTATCGTTCGCTTTGCGTATGAGCATCTTCTGGACAACGGGGACCTGTTCAATGGGTATCTCGACACCGAGATCTCCGCGTGCGACCATGATACCGTCGGCAGCATCGAGTATAGAATCAATATGCCTGACCGCTTCCCCGCGTTCTATCTTTGCTATTATGAGCGGGCTCGTGCCTCTTTTTTTCGCATGGCGTCCGGCCTTTATTACATCGTCCGCTCCCTGCACGAACGATATGTTGAATATGTCGGCCCCATGGTCTGAAAATTTATCGATAATATTCAGATCGCGGTTCGTCACCGCACTGATGCCGGGCCTTACCCCTGGTATATTCAAGCCCTTATGCGATAAGAGAGTGCCGCCTATTATGACCTTGCATGATATTCTGCCGTCGTGTATTTTCAAAACTTTTAGCTGAATAAAACCGTCGTTCAGATAAATGATACCGTTCCCGGAAATGAATCTGGTCAAGCCTTTGTAATCGACCGGTATGACCCTGCGGTCATTCGATTCGGTGCCCTCTGCCAGTGTTACGATATCATGCTTTTTCAAAAGCATAGGGGTGTTTTTTATGATACCGACCCTTATTTTCGGTCCCGGCAAATCAACCATTATACCGACCGTTTTATTCAATCTTCGGGCGATAGCCCTGACAAGCTTCAATGTCCCGATGTGTTCCGGAATTGTTCCGTGCGACAGGTTTAGCCTTGCAACATTCATTCCTGCTTTTATGAGGCTGCCGATAACGGCAGGAGAGTTCGATGAAGGCCCAATGGTGCAGACAATCTTTGTCTTGTGTGTATGAAGATCAATATTCATGGATCAAAAAAATGCTTTTTTGATATCGACATACTACTCAATCGCATCGAGGACCAGAACGGTTATATTGTCATCGCCGCCGTTCGTATTTGCAACATCGATCAGGGTCGACACTGCGTGGACGGCATCAGGCATACTTGCCAGTTCAGCTATCACATCGTCGGGGACCATATGCGTAAGCCCGTCGGAGCACAGGATATACCTGTCGGATGTATGGAGATCGAGCTTCTGCGACTCGACCTTTAATTGCTCTGAAAACCCGAGAGACCTTGTAAGGACATTCTTCATCGAATGGGTTTCCATCTGCTTCTCTGTAAGCAGCCCGCTCTTGAATTGCTCGTTTACATAGGTGTGGTCTTCGGTCAGCCTTATCAGTTTACCGTCTCGCAGGAGATATGCCCTTGAATCTCCGACATGACACAAAGAAATGCCTGTACCGGTTACCAGCATCGACACGACCGTCGTTCCCATGCCCGCGTACTGCGTATTTGCAGTGGCAGATTTAAAGATGATGTTGTTTGCAACGTATATGGCATCGACGAGGGATTTGCCGTTCATATTTTTTTGGTTCAGCAAATAATTCTTTATACCGTCGATGGCCATAGTGCTCGCTATCTCACCGGCCTTGTGTCCGCCCATTCCATCTGCTACTATGTAGAGCCCTAAACTGTCGTTGCGATAGAGTGCATCTTCGTTGTGCGTACGTTTCATTCCAATGCTGGATTTACCGAAAGATACGAGCTTCATCCGCCTGCCCCTGCAACCTTTAATTGTTTTATCAGGAGTGATGGTGTCAGTATGTGTCCGTACAATACCCGGTCGCTGCCCGCGGGCTGGATGCTGTTAAAAAGGCTGAACAGGTTTCCTGCAATCGTTATATCCTTAAGCGGTGCATAAAAGTTACCCGATTTTATGGTGTAGCCCCTTGCACCAAGGGAAAATTCTCCCGTTACGGGGTTAACGGTATGCATACCCATAACCTCGGTTATAACGGGACCATCGGAAAGCACTTCCTTTAAATCCTTTTCACAGGGTTTGTCTGTATCGAGGACGATATTGGTAACACCTATGGAAGGCGGCTGTGTGACCGTTTGCCTGACCGCACTGCCGGTTGTTTGGGAATTCATAAGCATTGCATAGTGCTTATCATAAAGAAAAGTATTTACAATACCTTTATGGATCAAAGGCTTTACGGCAGCAGGCGAACCTTCTGCATCGAACGGCACCGAACCGAGCCCCTCCTTCAAAGAAGGGTCATCGATGATATTTATGTGGTCCGGAAAGATCTGTTGATGAAGTTTATCCGCAAGCAGGGATGTTTTTTTATACACGGCATCCGCGGCGAATGAGTGTGCAACGACGCTCAAAAACTGGGAAGCGACAAGCGGGGTAAAGAGCGTATCATAGAACCCTGTCGAAAGCCTGTCTCCGCCGATTGTCTTCAGAGCGAGTTCGGCACAATTCTTTCCGAGTTTTTGGGCATCGAGTGCAGCGAATGCATTTGCCCCCTGAAAATCCCAGGTCATCTGGGATTGATCTCCCTGTTTTGCAAGCACTGAAAGGCTGATCCCAAACCTGCTTGCCCTGTATCGTTTCAATACGCCCGAAGAATTTATTATACTGATAGAGGAGACCGCTTCTTCGTAAGAAGGCTTTTCCACCAGAACTATTCTTTTATCTCTATGTGCGGCATCGACGAGTACGTTCAGGATATCGAGCCTTTGTCCGTTTGAGATTGCTTCAATGGATTTATCATAAAACGAGTCCGGAGCTGTTTTATCAGACTGACTTTCTACAAAGGAAAATACCTGTTTCTCGAGAACTGAACTGCTGTCGATTGCCCTTCTAAACACCTCTTCAAGAACATTATCTGCAAGATTAAAACTGAACGAGAAGCCAAGCCTTTGGTTTTTCAGTATTCTGACGGCTATTGCGTATTCTTCATCAACATGGAGTTTCTCTATCAACTTGTCATCATCGACAGAGATAGATAATTTTTCTGTTTCAGATATATATGCCTCGTATCCTTCAACACTGTACTCTTTCGCAAAGTGCGACAGCTCTCCGGCAATCCTGTCTAATTTATCGTTGTCCATTCGGTTTATATGGTGAGATATTTTTAAAGAATTTACAAGTTTTTTCGAGATCATTCAGTATAATTCTCAATAATATTGACTTACTACCCGTTTCTCATTAGATAAAACATGAGGGAGGCAGAAACATGAAATATAAAAATATTCCTGAAATGTTTTTTTCTCAGGTAAAAAAATACGGGGGCAGGGTCGTTCAGCGTTACAAAAAAGACGGCAAATGGCTGGACATATCATGGAATCAGATGAAAGAGGCCGCAGAGCTGATAGGCTTTGGCTTGGTAGAACTCGGCTTAAAACAGAAGGATACAATTTGCCTGCTTTCCGAAAACAGGCCTGAATGGGCGCATGCCGACCTTGGCATTATAAGTGCAGGCGGCGTGAATGTTCCTATCTATGCAACCAATACATCGCAGCAGGTCCAGTACATCATAAATGATGCAGAGGCGCAGTATATACTCGTATCAAATAAGCTCCAGCTCGAAAAGGTTTTGAAAATCAGGGCAAATACGCCAAAACTCAAAAAGGTCATTATACTCGATCAAATCGATACCAATCCGGCTCCTGGTTTCGTCATAACATTGGACGAGCTGAAGAAGATGGGAAATACTCCGAAAGATAAAGGTATTCTCGAAACGCGGTATCAGGCAACCCAGCCGGATGACTTGATCACGATAATCTACACATCCGGAACAACCGGTGATCCTAAAGGTGCAATGCTCACCCATAAGAATATGCTTTCAAATTGTGAAGATATTGCAACTTATGTTCCCATAAATGATACCTTTATCGTGCTGTCATTCCTGCCGCTCAGCCATGTATTCGAACGGACTGCCGGTTACTATGCGATGCTATTCTATGGTGCAACGATAGCCTACGCAGAGAGCATCGATAAGATAGTAGATAATATGGCTGAGATAAAACCGTATGCAATGGTATCGGTGCCGAGGGTCTATGAAAAAATGTATGGAAAGATCATCGAAGGTGCTGAAGCCGGATCACCCACAAAGAAGAAGATATTCTACTGGGCTCTCGACACGGGAAAACAAACAATGCCCTACAAACTTGCCGGTAAGCCTTTGCCCATGGGCCTGAAAATGAAGTATGCAATTGCCAAGAAGCTCGTATTCAGCAAGATAAAAACCATACTCGGCGGAAGGCTGTTGTTTTTTGTATCGGGAGGTGCGCCGCTTTCTAAAGAGCTCGGCGAATTTTTCTATGCAGCTGACGTAACGATAATAGAAGGTTACGGGTTAACAGAAACCTCGCCCGTGCTTACCGTTAATCCCTATGGCAAGATGAAATTCGGAACAGCGGGCAAGCCCATACCGAATTGTGAGATAAAGATTGCACCCGACGGAGAGATCCTTGCACGGGGGCCTATGATTATGAAGGGTTATTTCAAAAAGCCCGAGGCAACCGCAGAGGCCATAGAAAAGGACGGGTACTTCCATACCGGTGACATCGGGTTTCTGGATAACGAAGGTTATCTCCATATCACCGACCGTAAGAAGGACCTTATCGTCACAGCGGGAGGGAAAAATATTGCACCTCAGCCCATTGAAAATATGCTCAAAATGAACCGTTATGTCGAGCAGGTCGCAATGATCGGCGATAAAAAACCTTACTGTGTCGCACTTGTCGTTCCGAAATTCGACGCAATTGAAGCATATGCCAGACAGAACAATATTGTTTATAAAAACAGAAAGGAGCTCGTTGAAAATCCGAGAATCATAGAGCTCGTTCAGAACGCCGTCGATGCGACGAATGCAACCCTTGCAAAGTATGAGACCATTAAGAAGATAAAGGTGCTGGCCGGTGAATTCACCCAGGAAACAGGCGAGCTTACTCCTACCTTAAAGGTCAAGAGAAGGGTTGTCATGGAGAAATACAAAGACATTATAGAGGAGCTTTACGCACAATAATAATGGACAACACTACATCAGATGCTTCACAACAGGTTCATGAGCGGAAACCGCATAAGGATGCAGCACGGGAAAATAGGATACACGAAGGCGGGCTTGTTCGCCGCATTGTCCTTCCTTTGCCGTTTCCGCAGGTACAACAGATAAACGTCTATCTTGTCGGGAAAAAGGACCTTATACTTATAGATACAGGGATACGGAGCGAGGAATCTTACCCCATCCTGCTTTCTTATCTTAGCACAAACGGCATTAAGCATATCGATGCGCTCTACCTGACTCACGGGCATGTGGACCATTTCGGCGCAGCCGCACAACTCATAAAACAGGGGATCGTGAAAAAGGTATACGTTCACGAAAAAGAAAAAAGTAATATAAATAATGAATATGATGAAACGTTGTATGGGGTTTATCTCAAACAGTACGGCATACCCGATGAAATCCTGGAGATGATGAAATACACTTCTGCATTCTTCGATGCCTTTGCAGACAAACTCGACGACTTATCCTTTATTCAGCACGGTGATCGCATAGCTTACGATGGAGGAACACTCGAGGTAATCCAAACCCCCGGGCATACGAGCGGATCTATTTGTTTTTATGACCGGGAAAACGACTTTATGCTGTCCGGAGACACGTTACTTTCAAGACTTTCCCCGAACCCCCTTCTTGATCTTGCGCTTGGCGGCGGAAGGCGAAAAAGCCTTGTGGAGTATATCTCTTCGATAGATATCCTGTACAATATGGATATTAAAACCGTATATCCGGGTCATTATGAAATAATTCACGACCACAGGGCGCTTATAAAAAACCTGCTTACCTTTCACTATAAGCGCATGATGCGAATACACGACATATTAAAGCAAAAACCCATGACGCCGTATGAGATTGTCATGAAGCTGTTTAAGAACCTGCGTCAAATGGATGTCTATCTTGCCGCTTCCGAGGTAATAGGCCATCTGGACCTGCTTGAACAACATGACATGGTGCAGACCTTTGAAAAAGACGGGTTGCTCTATTACTCAGCCAATTAACATGGAGGCAGATTTAATATAAAAATCTCCCCTATCCCCTCTTTTCCAAAGAGGGGGATACAGGAGATACTGCCCTTGGTATTCTCCTCGATAAAAAACCGCACTAATTGGGAAACTCAGGAAATGACAAAAATTCGGGAGTTTGCTTTTCCGTTTTGGTCATTTGCGATTAAGATTTTTGGGCTTGTTTAGAATTCAGATATTAGAATTTAGAATTTCAAAAGTGGCGGATCGCACGACACATCCCCCGGATGGGTACCCCGATCGAATGAGCAAACTTCCCTGTTGCATTTTTCGGGTTAATCATAGATAGAGATCATGACGCTCTCTAAATACTCGCTCATGCCGGGCAGATCTTCTTTCCTGGCTAATCCTAAAGCGTCCAATCCGGCCTTGTTCTTAATATTCGTTTTAGCACCTGCTTCTATTAAATCTTTCACGATGTTTAAAAAGTTATTTTTTATGGCCATGTGCAGAGGAGTATCGCCATCCTTATTCTGGGCATTGATACAGCGGGCTTCGGCACATTCTGCTCTGGACAATACTTTTTTAAAATTATCGTAACTTTCGAGTACTGCTAAATGGAGCACGGTATTGCCGTTTCCATCTTTATAGTTCAATAGTTTGTTTTTTGGAAAGTCCATAGTTCCTCCGATTCACGTTATTCCTTACCTTAAAATACATCTTACATTATTTATACAATAAACTTCAAGAGGTGCATGCGGGCACGCCTTTTCTCACAGGGGGCTACTGTAGGAGGGGTATATTCGATGCTATTGAACGAGGTAAAGATCCCAGCGGACCTTTCTGTTTACATCAGCTTTAAGGTGCAGCCCGCCTGCCGCGACGTCGGATGCAGCACTCGTTATGCGTACCCGCAGCAGGTGGGGACTTATGGTGCCGGCAAGCCAGCACTGGTCGCAGGTCGCAAGGTCCGTGTCCGTGACCGCCTGCGCGAATGGCGGGGCAGAGAATCCGCCTGTCCACGTCACGCTCAGGGTACTGTTGTCCCAGAACGTAAAGTCCGCCTGTGCAGTTTGAGTGGATAATAATCCTGTTACATCATAGACCTGCGGGATGTCATTCGGCCCGAGCACTCCGGGATGGATGCCATTCATGAGCGTGTCTATCGACGGGTCAAGCATCGGTATAAGGTATCCGTCCCTTAAAAACAGGGGAAGCTTTCCGAGGGGTGCATTTACGGTAACCGTGCCTCCTCCGCTTAATAAAATTTGATCCTGCCAGTCAAGGTACCAGCCTGAAGGCAGAATGACATCCCGGGTTCTTGCCCCGCGAATAACGACAGGAGCAACAAGCAGGGCAGGCCCGAGATAATAGGTGTCGTCCACATCCGCAAGGTCAGGCCTGTCCGGATTTTCAAGGAACATTTGACGGATCACGGGTGCGCCTGTTTCATGCGCCTGATAAGCAAGCGTATAGAAGTACGGAAACATACGGGTATGCAGTTCCGCATACGTTTTCCATGCCGCCTGTGCATCGGTCGAAGTCCAGATCGTTGCCTTCGGGCTCGTGCCGCCGGAACATGCATTTTCATCGTGCATATTGGACTGCATTGAGCCGGCTTCTATCCACCGTGTAAGGAGTTCACCGTCAGCAAGAGCTGAGCCGTCAGGACCCAGGCACTTGAATCCTCCGATGTCGCTTCCCCAATTGGCAACCCCTGATATTCCGATGTTGATCCCTGCCCTGACCGTTGACGGCAGGCCCATTGCACTGCCGAATGATGCGTCCGGATCTCCCGACCATACCATCGGAGACCACTGTGATGCACCGGTATACCCGCTGCGTACGAATGTGTACCATTGTCCTTTGACGGATGAATTCTCCAGATAATCGAATGCAGCTTTCTGGTACAATACAGGGTACAGGTTATGGAGCTCCTCTCCGGTCATGCCGTTGTAGGCAATGGTCTGCGGCTGCACATACTCCCCGAAATCATACATCCATCCGATGTAGCCGATATCGAGCGCACGGTTGAAGAACGACTGGTACCAGGTGGTCGCGGTGGGGTTGGTAAAATCGACCGTACATACGGTCTGCGGCTGTCCGCTGATCAACCATACGGTTATGAGCTTGCCGCTCGCGTCCCTCAGAAACCAGTTGTTCCGGATCCCGGTCTCGGTGTCCGGATAGACCGGGGACGAGGGGTCGGTCGTAAAATAAGAGTTATAGTATGCTATCACATAACACCCGAGCTGTGCCATGCTCTGCACCCACGCCGTAAGTGTTGCTTCCTGGCCGATCTCGCTGCCGTGCGGCAGTATATGCACCGAGTCATCAACCACGGTGATCGGAAGGTGGAGACCGCGCATTGCCTGTACCTCCGGCATCCCGTTCACCATAGAATTCGAGTCTATCCTTCTGCGTGGACCAAAGCTCCATGCCGGCGGGATCATGGGTCTTCCCGTTGCCTTCGTGAAAAGATCAATAAGCTGATAAGGCCATGGCCTTTGGTCTCCCTGCAGCGGTACATATATCTCGTATGCAAGGCTGGGGCCTATGTGCCATACGCGCCATTCATCGGGACGCTGGCTGTCGAGGTTAAACTCGTTACGCCATGTGGAATCAAGCCAGAATCCATAGCCCTTTGTGGAGATAAAAAATGGAACAGGGTAATAGGTCATGGTTTCGCCGTTCGGAAAAGGATTCGTAGGACCTGGTATAGAATTCTCACCATAACTCAATCCACCTTCTTCGGGCCATGAGTAGAGGTCCATCCCGCGCTGGTTAGTTCTGTTATACCGTTCGCCAAATCCGAGGAACGCCTCATCAGAAGGACTTGAGAATGAAGCCTCCCATGCCCGGGGAGTAACTCCATCAATACTCGCCTCGACCCTGAGCGTGGAGTCCCGCACAGTATGGATAATATGGGCAACTCTGCCGGTTACGTTGTCCTTGAGTGTGACATCGAGCTCCGTGTTTCCCTTGAGTGTCGAGCCGACGACACTCCACCGGTCATGCCATGGCTCAAATTGCGTGGTAAAACTGAAATAACCCTGAGAAGCAATGCTGCTCCATTTTACCGTGCCCTGCACATATCCAAGCGTACCATAGCCGTCCTGTGAGACATTACCGGGTGTGCTCAATACTACTTTATTCGAAGCATCGAGCACCTTATACCCGTAAGGGCAGCCCTGGATTTGAACGCTGATACCTGGTGCGGATAAAGTCCAGTTGTATGATGTGCACATACTGTCCCGCGAACATCCCGAAGATATCACCGGCAAACTCAACAAGGCACATAAAACGGCCATCCTTCTAAAGGATTTCATTTCCCCGGACAGTTTTGCCATTCAATTATCCTCCCTATCGTATTATTCTGTTGAGCGCATTAAAAAGATCCGTCATTTTAACGGAGCTCCGTCACAGGCACTTCGAGTAACCGCAGCTTGGGCAGGTATAGCAGCCCTCTGACGGCATCATTACACTGCCGCATTCCGGGCACGACGGATAAAGCATGTCACCTTCCAGTACATACGGTGTTTCCTTTATATTATGTTTTGCATTTACACCGGTGATACTCGATGCATCAAGTGAGAAAGTCGGTTTATTCTCGGTCTGTTTTCCCTGGCTTTCTTCAAGATGCCTTTCGATTGCCTTTGCAATGGCATCTGCACACGACAGTATGACTCCCCCGCCCCTTTCTCTTGCAGGTGCAGGACACCGTACGCCTTTGAGCTGTTTTATTATCGTTTCTCTGTCGATACCTGTTCTCAATGAAAGGGATATAAGTCTCGATATGGCCTCTGTCTGGGACGAACTGCATCCTCCCGCCTTTCCCATGGCTGCAAATACCTCGAACGGCCCTTCCTTGTCTTCATTAATCGTGACATAAAGGTTACCGCAGCCTGTGGTCATCCTCCTCGTCGTTCCTGATATAACCTCCGGTCTCGGCTTTGGCGATGAAGACTGCTTCTGTATGGCTGTATCTTCTTTTGCCTTATGATCATTTCCGTTTACGGAAAGCACCTGACTTTCCCTGCTGCCGTCCCTGTAAACGGTCACACCTTTGCATCCGAGCTTATAGGCAAGCCAGTAAACGTCTTCCACGTCATGCTGTGTTGCATCTCCGTGAAAATTAACCGTCTTGCTTACCGCATTATCGACATATTCCTGGAAAGCTGCCTGCATCTTAATATGCCAGAGAGGTGTAATGTCGTGGGCCACACTAAAAACCTTCTGCCATTTTTCAGGGACCTCTGATATTTTATGCGCACTGCCCTTTTCCACAACCTTCTTTACCAGCTCATCCGAATAAAAGTGTTCCCTTTTTGCTGTATCGAAAAACAAGGGGTGTATCTCCGGAAGCTGGGTATTATCAAGTACGTTCCTGGTATATGCAAGCGCAAAAATGGGTTCTATGCCGCTTGATACGCCTGCAATAATGCTCAGGGTGCCTGTCGGTGCTATTGTCGTGATAGTTGCATTCCGGAGAGGTTTTGCACCGGGCGTATCATAAATACTGCCTTTAAAATTAGGGAACGCACCTCTCTTCCCGGCAAGTTCATGAGACATCTCCCTGCCTGCTTCGCGAATGGTCTTCATCGTTTTGCCTGCGATAGCTATTGCATCTTCGGAATCGTAAGGTATCTCGAGCTTCACCAGCATATCGGCAAACCCCATGACACCGAGCCCAATCTTCCTGTTTGCCTTTGTCATCTGTTCTATTTTAGGCAGGGGAAATCTGTTGGCATCTATGACGTTGTCAAGAAAGTGGACGGCGTCTTTTGTCGTTTGTTTCAGCTTGTCCCAGTCTATTTCATATACACCGTTAATCCTGTTTACCATTTTAGCAAGGTTTATCGAGCCGAGATTGCAGGATTCATACGGAAGCAAGGGCTGTTCGCCGCACGGATTGGTACTTTCTATCTGCCCTATCTGCGGTGTGGGATTTGCCTTGTTGATTCGGTCGAGAAAGATAATACCGGGCTCACCGGTAAGCCATGCATGATGAATAATGCTGTTGAATACCTCTCTTGCATTTAATGTTCCGCCTGTCTGCCTTGTCCTTGGATTCAAAAGTTCATACTCTGCATTATGCTCGACAGCGTTCATGAACTCTTCTGTAATGGCCACGGATATGTTGAAGTTGTTCAGCTTGTCTGTTTGTTCTTTTGAATGTATGAAATCAAGGATGTCGGGATGATCGACGCGCAAGATGCCCATGTTCGCTCCCCTTCTTGTCCCGCCCTGTTTTATCGTTTCCGTAGCAGCATCGAACACGGTCATAAACGATATGGGGCCGCTCGATATGCCTTTCGTAGAGAGCACGACATCGTTCTTCGGTCTTATGCGTGAAAACGAAAAACCGGTACCTCCTCCGCTTTTATGAATAAGTGCTGTATTTTTTATGGTTTCAAAAATGCTTTCCATCGAGTCTTCGACGGGAAGAACGAAACATGCGGATAACTGGCCGAGCTCTCTCCCTGCATTCATAAGAGTTGGAGAGTTCGGCAAGAATTCGAGGTTCCCCATCAACTCATAAAATCGACCGGCAACCTGCTCAATGTCTTTGCCGGGTTCATACTTGGCGTCCATACCTGCTATACTGTAAGCCACCCTCATGAGCATCTGTTCCGGCGTTTCGACAGGTACCCCTGCTTCATTCCTTTTGAGATACCTTTTTTCGAGCACTTTTATGGCATTATCGGTAAATTTCAATTCAAATGGCGGCACTAATTGCCTGATATTTATATGATTTTGTTCTACCATACACCCTCCATATATAGTATTATGCAAATTTAAAATAACTATATATAGTTATTTTTGGCGTTGTCAATACTATTTTTGGATCCAATAAAATCCAATAAAAACAATCAATTTTTATCATAGGTTACCGGCGGGTCTTTACCTGGTCCCGTTTTATATACTATTACTTTTTTGCGAAACAATCGATACCTTACCGTGAATTTACCCCGTGAGAAAGCCACACCATTGATGGTGGGGATACTATGATAATTTTTAATTCCTTATAGAAAGGGCGTGGTTTAAAGCCACGTCTTTTCTCACGGGGTTTACTTCTAAAAACTTTTAATTGCATTTTTATGCAATCTAATATTTATAATAGTCAATGAAATTAAATGTTATCAAGACACTAAAAACACACCCGTTTATATCTTCTTTCATAACATTGATCACCCTGCTCGAACTGTTGCCGGCAGGCACCTACACACTGCTCAATGCGGCTACCTACGCCCCTGCAACAGGCTTTAAACTTGTAATACCAGGGCTCAAATACTTCTTTGAGCCTTTCATCGGCATACCACTCTACCTGAGCACAACCCATTCCATAAGGGCAGAGAGCATTTCATTGTTTATCTGGGGCTTATTGTTTGTTTTATCGTATACAGCCGTAAAGAAGCGCTCCTCAAAAATACCCGTATACATAGCAGCTTATATACTGGGATTTTCTCTTTTTGCCGTATATATGCTTTTTACCCCATTTCCCTTGTTAAGGGCTGTATCTGAAAACAAGGCTTACTGCCTCATCGATCCCCATTCTCATACGTTCTATTCGCATGACGGTCTTGTTACCCCGGCGCAAAACATTCAATACCATGTCAATCAGGGGTTTACGGGCTGGTATGTAACGGAACATTATAATATTTCCGGGGCCATAGCTGAACAGAACCTTTCTCTGTTGACATCTTACAAATCCATGATCGGCGAAGAGGTCCGTGTCAACGGTGACGCTCATTTCTTTCTTACTCTCGGTCTGACAGCTCCGGTATCCGCTCAGGATATCACGAGCGTATCGGCCCTTACCAGGGCCGTTCACCGTCAGGGCGGTGCCGTTGTGCTTGCCCTGTGGTGGCTCCACGGAGGAGTCGATCTCGTGCATTACATAAATGACGGCGTTGACGCATTCGAGATAGCCAATGCAGGACACAAACAAAAGCTCGATGCCTCTGTCAGACACATGGCTTCCCTGGTATCGGAGCAGTATCGCATACCGTTGATTGCCTCAAGCGACTGGCATGGCTGGGGTAATTATGCATATACATGGACGGCATTTGAGATACCCGGGGCTTCCCTGTACAATTCATCGGAATTGAACAAAAAAATAATTTCAATGCTGCGCAGCAAACAGGTCGACGACATCATACCCATTATTTATGATTATCCTCATCAGTACTGGGGCACCTTACGGTTTATCCTTGCTCCTTTTTTTGATTTTTATTACTACTTTTCAACCCTGCCCTTAAAAGGCTATCTGTCGTGGATCATCTGGAGTCTTTTGCTGTGGTCTGCGTACACCCTCTACGGTCTCCTGCATAAAAAGTTTTTCTACGACAAACCAAAGCTGCTGGGGTATATGCTTTTCCTGCCGGCAAGTCTTCTGGCTCTTTACCTTGCAGTAAAAATGATCTTAGGGTTTACCTTTATACCTGTTGAGAATACACTTTTATTGACAGTCCTCACCGTGTTATTATTTTATTCGTTAGGCATACTTATGATAGTCATTGTATGGCTGTATGTGAGTGTAATAAGAAAAGGAGTTCCGGGAAGGAGATGAATGTGATAGCAAAAATATTTATAAAACCGAAAAAGGGCATACTCGATCCTCAGGGCAAGGCGGTCCTCGGTGCGCTCGGTAAACTCGGGTTTAACAGGACACAAGATGTCCGTGTCGGCAAATACATCGAAATCAACCTCGATGCCGGCGACAGAAGCACTGCACAGTCCGATGTCCAGAAGATGTGTGAAACACTGCTCGTCAATAAGGTAATCGAAGACTTCACCTTTGAGATCGTCGGGAACTGAAGGCTGAAAGTTTATCATGGCAAAACTGAGAGCAGGTGTCATCGTGTTTCCGGGAACGAACTGCGACAGGGATCTTTACCACGCTGCAGAACATACCATGGGTATCGACGTCGATTATGTATGGTATGAAAAAAGGTCGCTTGGCAAGTATCAATTGATCCTCATCCCCGGAGGATTTTCCTACGGTGATTACCTGAGGGCGGGTGCGCTTGCAAGGTTTTCCCCTGTCATGGATGCGTTAAAAGTTTACTCGGAGAAGGGCGGGCTCGTGCTGGGTATATGTAATGGCTTCCAGATCCTGCTTGAAGCATCCATGCTCCCCGGTGCGATGCAAAAGAACAAAACGCTCAAATTCATATGCAGGGATGTCACTATAAGGGTTGAAAGGAATGATACGCCTTTTACCTTGTTTTACAAAAAAGGAGAGGTGTTGAGAATACCTATAGCCCATGCAGATGGCAATTACTATGCATCTGAGGAATCGTTGAAGCGCCTTGAAGACAACGATCAGGTTGTTTTCCGGTATGTCGATGAAAAAGGCAGGAACACAGAGGAATCAAATCCGAACGGTTCTCTGAACGGTATTGCAGGTATATGCAATACGGCCGGCACTATACTCGCCATGATGCCCCATCCTGAGAGATCGGCTGACAAGCTGCTCGGCAGCGAAGACGGGAAACGGATCTTCCTGTCGATAAAGAAGGCACTGGCATAATATGGAAAATTTAGACAGGATACTGAAAGAGTTAAACCTTACCGCGGACGAATATAAAAGAATCGTTGAGTTCATAGACAGGGAGCCGAACCTTACGGAGCTGTGGGTCTTCTCTGCAATGTGGAGTGAGCACTGCAGCTATAAGAGCTCAAAGCCCTATCTCAGGCGCATGCCGTCCACCGGCAAGAATGTACTTATCGGCCCCGGTGAGAATGCAGGCGCCGTATCAATAGGTGACGGACTGGCGGTAATCTTCAAAATGGAGAGTCATAATCATCCCTCATTCATAGAGCCTTACAATGGTGCGGCAACCGGTGTCGGCGGCATACTCAGGGATATATTTACCATGGGTGCAAGGCCTGTTGCCCTATTGGATTCACTGAGGTTCGGCGAGCCGGACGACAGTAAGATGAGGTATCTTATCGACGGTGTCGTTGCAGGCATAGCAGGCTATGGAAACTGCATGGGCATACCGACCGTCGGCGGTGAGATCTATTTCGACGCTGTGTACAAAGAGAACATCCTTGTCAATGCAATGGCTGTCGGCATAGCTCCTGTCGACAGGATCTTTCTTGCGAAGGCATCGGGCGAAGGCAATCCGGTCTTCTATGCCGGATCTAAGACAGGAAGGGACGGTATCCATGGAGCTACCATGGCATCCGCTGCATTTACGGAGGAAACTGCCGGACTAAAACCGACTG
Source organism: bacterium (assembly GCA_037439545.1). Classification (GTDB taxonomy): domain Bacteria; phylum JAMCPX01; class JAMCPX01; order JAMCPX01; family JAMCPX01; genus JAMCVD01. The sequence goes on along the minus strand of JBBIVV010000002.1, from coordinate 79,095 downwards.
TTCAGGTCGGCGACCCATTCATGGAAAAGCTCCTTATGGAGGCATGTCTTGAACTTATGAGGAGTAATCATATCGTTGCAATACAGGATATGGGCGCTGCCGGCCTCACATCATCTGCCGTTGAAATGGCCGCTAAGGGCAGGCTCGGCATCGAGATTAATCTCGATAAAGTCCCCCAAAGGGAAGAAGGCATGCTGCCCTATGAGATCCTGCTTTCAGAGTCCCAGGAAAGAATGCTTATAATTGCCAAAAAGGGGCACGAGAAAGCCGTCGAGAAGATATTTAAAAAATGGGGGCTTGATGTAAGTATGATCGGCAGGCTCATAAAGGATGAACAGATCATCGTTAAGGCACACAGCCGTATCCAGGCCCAGCTTCCGCTTGACGTGCTTGTCGAGAGGGCTCCTGTCTACACGAGGTATGCAAGGATACCGGCTTATATGGCAGAAGCCGCAACAGGATACATCTTAGACGAGCTGCCCGAGCCTCTCGACTATAAAAAGACCTTTCTTGAATTACTGTCATCTCCGACCATAAGCAGCAAGGCATGGGCTTACGAACAATACGATCACAGCGTGGGGACCGATACGGTCATAAAGCCCGGTTCGGATGCAGCGCTCATACGGATTAAAGGTTCAAAAAAAGGTCTGGCAATAACGACCGACGGCAATTCAAGATATACCTACCTCGATCCTTATACGGGTGCGGGCATTGCCGTGTGCGAGGCTGCAAGAAATATCGCATGTGTCGGTGCAAGGCCTATCGCGGTAACGGATTGTCTGAACTTCGGCAACCCTGAAAATCCCGATGTCATGTGGCAGTTCATAGAATCGATAAATGGTATAACATCCGCATGTCTGACCATGGATATACCGGTCATAAGCGGGAATGTGAGCTTTTATAACGAGACAGAGGGCAAATCTATCTATCCGACGCCGGTCATAGGTATGGTCGGCATTATAGAGGACACCGGTAAAAGGATAACACCCGGCTTCAAGGAGAAAAATGACGTTATAGTTTTGCTCGGTGAAACACTTGATGAGTACGGAGGAAGTGAATATCTTAAATTAGTGAAAGGCCGCATAAAAGGGAAACCTCCGAAAGTATCACCGTCGACCGAGGCCAGGCTTATAGATTTATTGCTTGAAATGAATAAATTACATTTCATAAAATCAGCCACTGACTGCTCGGAAGGCGGTCTCGGCATTGCGATTGCGCAGAGTGCTGTTTCGGGCGGCAGAGGCGCCGATGTGCGTATAAAGTGGCACTACAGGCCGGACATAGAACTGTTCTCCGAATCGCAGCATAGAATCGTCGTGACCACGACGGACAAATATATTGATAAATTGAAAAAAATGGCACAGGCTCACGATATACCTTTCAGAGAAATAGGAAGGGTCGGAGGTTCCCGGTTGAAAATTAACAATCTGCTGTCCGTGACTTTGGAAGAGCTGAAGACCGCACAGGGCAGAGGTCTATCATAATGGATGAATTAAGAGAAGATTGCGGTGTATTCGGTATATGGAACAATACGGATGCAGCACGACTGACATACCTCGGTCTCTATGCTCTTCAGCACCGGGGGCAGGAAAGCGCCGGCATAGCGATATCCGACGGTAAGAAACTGTACTCTTACAAGCAGATGGGCCAGGTGAACGATGTGTTTAACGAGCATATACTTTCCATGCTCCATGGAAAGCATGCAATAGGACATGTGCGGTATTCGACCTATGGATCGAGCGAACTCAGAAACGCACAGCCATTTGCCGTAGAATACAAGGACGGCAGTCTTGCAATCGCACACAACGGTAATATCGTAAATTATGAGACTATCCGTTCGAGGCTCGAGGCCGATGGCAGTATATTCCAATCAACGATGGACACAGAGGTAATCGTTCATCTCATTGCAAAATCGGACGGTACGAAAACGCATGAAAGGCTTGCATATGCCCTGAATGAACTCCGGGGTGCTTATTCACTTGTCGTGCTTACAGAGAACGAACTTATTGCAGTGCGGGATCCCTACGGTTTCAGACCGCTTGTGATCGGTGAGCTCAACGGCAGCATGGTGTTTGCCTCGGAAACATGCGCACTGGATTTGATAGGTGCACGGTATATACGGGATGTCCTTGCAGGAGAGATGGTCGTCGTCACCGAGAACAGCCTTCGCAGTTATATGTTTTCGCATAAGGCAGTAACCGCTTCGCAGTGTATATTCGAGCACATCTACTTTGCGAGGCCTGACAGTGTTATCTTCGGCAAGAGCGTGTACGGTATAAGGGCTGCACTCGGGAAGGTACTCGGGACCGAGTCATCCGTCGATGCAGATATGGTTATTCCGGTCCCGGACTCCGGCGTGCCTGCTGCAATAGGATTTGCTCAGCAGACAGGCATCCCGTTCCAGATGGCTTTGATAAGAAACCACTATGTCGGGAGGACATTCATACAGCCGCGCCAGTCCATCAGGGATTTCAATGTGAAAATTAAACTGAATCCCATAGCAGAGATCATTTCAGGTAAACGTATCATTATAATAGATGATTCTATCGTCCGGGGCACGACAAGCAGGACTCTCGTGAAGATGCTGAGGGATGCAGGCGCAAAAGAAGTACATATGCGCATAAGCTCGCCGCCCATAAATTATTCCTGCTATTATGGTATCGATACGCCGACCCGTTCAGAGCTTATATCATCGAGCCATACCATAAAAGAGATAAAGGATTTTATCGGAGCCGATTCCCTTGAATATTTAAGCATAGAAGGTTTGAGAAACGTCGCCGGACATGATGCGGACAATTTCTGCTATGCATGTTTTTCGGGTAATTATCCCGAACCTTTTGAACTGACAAAGAGGGACCATCAGCTTATACTCTTTGATGAAGGGAGACTGAATGTCGGAAAATAAACAGAGGCTGCTCGAACTGTTAAAAACACTTTCTTATGAGAAAAGGGAAGTCACGCTCACTTCGGGCAAAAAAAGCAACTACTATATCGACGGAAAACAGACGACTCTTGATCCGGAAGGTGCCTTTCTCGTCGGTGAGCTTTTTGTCGATATTATAAAAAAAGAATTCGGGGGAGCAAAAGGCATCGGCGGCATCACCCTTGGTGCCGACCCTATCATATCTGCTGTTATGGTCACCGGTTATTCCCGCGGACTGAGGTTAAGAGGCTTTATTGTAAGGAAAGAGCCGAAAGGTCACGGTACCGGTGCGTGGGTAGAAGGATTAAAAGGGTTTAAACCCGGAGATGAAGTTATCGTCGTGGAGGACATCGTTACGACAGGTCATTCGGCCATCACGGCAGTGGAGAAAGCTCAGGATGCAGGGTTAAAGGTTATGGGCATTATTGCAATAGTCGACAGGCTCGAAGGCGGCAGGGATCACATAGAATCAAAAGGATATAAATTGTTCTCTTTGTTCACTAAAAAGGACCTTGGTGAGTAGACTCAGATCTTCATCCTTGTTGTTTATATTCTTTCTTACCGGCTGCAGCCTGATGAGCCGCAATGCCGCTTCAGAGAGTTTTAAATCAACAATAACGGACAATACCCGCCGCATAACAATCGAGAAAGACTTCTCGACCGTTCTGTCCATGGACATCATACGGCTCAACGGCGATGTTATAAAAGCATACGTGTACGAGTACTCAAAGTTATACATGCTGTCAAAAGACGAAAAAGAGAAAATGCTGGAGCAGCAGGAAGAAGAAAACGAGAAATGGCATGCTTTCTACCTTATAGTATACACGGCACCGAATGCCGATTACTCCCTTGACAGTTATGATTCTATGTGGAAATTGTACGTAGAAGCGGACGGCACTGTGGAATCTCCCGTTCTTATAAAGAAGATCGAGGGCAAAAGGGATTTAATGAAAGGCTTTTTCCCATGGATTACGTCATGGGATACCGTCTATCTTGTCAGATTCAACAGAGATCACCAGCCGGACAGCTCTAAATTTAAGTTCATAGTTACGGGAATACTCGGTAAAGGCGAGACAGAGTTTTAAAGGAGGGGAACGTGGAGTTACTTACAAAAGGCGGGATATTTGTTTATCTGATATTTATATTTTCTGTATTTTCCATAGGTATTTTTCTGGAGAAATTATGGTCACTGAGAACAGTGAAAGTTGTTCCGGATAATTTTATAACAGCCGTTGAAAGCCTCATAAAAACCAGTGATTTTGAAAAAGCAATCGAACTGTGTAAAAAAGACAACAGTGCTATTGCAAGGCTCATCCTTGTTGCAATAAACAATATTGCGAAAGACCAGAACACAATCAAAGAACTCGTAGAGGCTGCCGGCAAGCAGGAGATCCTCAGGCTGGGCAGGTTCGAAGAGGGCATATCCGCAGTGGCTGCAACGACACCCCTGCTTGGCCTGCTCGGTACCGTATTCGGTATTATTAAGGCATTCAATGTAATAGCAGGAGGAGGCATCGGGAACCCCACTCTTCTTGCAAGCGGCATATCCGAGGCTTTATTCGCAACTGCTACAGGTCTTGGCGCTGCGGTCATCTCATACGTTGCGTACAAATATATAGACGGCAAGTTGATAAAGACTGCCGTAGCACTTTCAAGCGAATCTGCAAGAATCCTTTCGATACTGCCGCAGAAAAACAATGAAATTATCTAAAGAAATGATCAATTCTGACGTAGAAACAGATTTAACCCGGGATCGATCCACGGATATCTCCGTAAAATACCCTGTAAGTATTCCCGGCGGATCGCTCTGTTCCGGTGCAGGCAATTAGCTATGGACTTCAGCATAAAAAAGAAACACGAATTGCACATCGATGTTATCAATATGGTGGATGTGTTCCTGAACCTGCTTATATTTTTTATGCTTTCAACTTCTTTCATGTCTTCGCCCGGCATCAAGGTAAACCTCCCTCACGGTAAGGGCGATGTTATGCTGAAGCCCAAAGGTGATGTGAGGATCTATATCGATGCAAAGGGTGTTATTTTTTATGATAAAAAACCGGTCGATTTGAACCAGCTTAGGACTATACTCGAGGGAATAGCAAGAACAGCGCCCGGCACGCTTGTTATAATAGCTGCCGATAAAGACGTGCTTCACGGCAGGGTTGTCGATGTCATGGAGGCTTCGCGTTCGGCAGGCCTGAACAAGCTCGCAATAGCTACGGCAGCACAATCCCCGGAAACCGACTAACGGGGGGTCATTGGATCATCCGCAGCTTTCCATCATAATTGTCAACTACAACACAAAAGACGATTGCACAAAGTGCATACAATCGATCATCGATAAAATTGCCGATACAACTTATGAGATTATCGTGTGTGACAACGGCTCAAAGGACGGCAGCATAGATGAACTCAATAAAAGGTTCCCCAAAGAAAAATTCCCTCAGGGGAACTGTCTGAATCTTCTCCTTATAGAGAACAAGGAAAACCTCGGGTTCGGCAAGGCAAATAACACCGGTGCAGTACGTGCACAAGCAGGAATACTATTCTTTATTAACCCGGACACGGTCATTGATCGCGGCATAGATCGGATGGTGAGCTATATGTCCGGACATAAGGATGTAGGAGCTCTGGGGCCTGTCGTGCTGGACATGGATAACCATATAAACCTTTTTTATCCTCCAGTGTATAGTAACCTGTTCTCCCAGGTGCTTGATTTACTTATTACTCCGGCAGCGAGGCTCGGAATGACACGGAAAAAGATTATTTATACCGGGTATATCGAACAAAATAAAGTATTCGATGCAGGCTGTATTATCGGCTGTGCCATGATGTTCAGGAAAGAGGCTTACCTGCTTATCGGCGGGTTCGATGAACAGGTATTCATGTATGGAGAGGAGTTCGATATATGTTTAAGGTTAAAGAAACGGGGTTACAGGGTACAGATCTTTCCGGAGGCTTGTATTTTACATTATGGAGGACATTCATCGCAGCAAGCTACCTCCGGCATTATGATGACCATCGGTGCACAGTCCCTGAAAAGATTACTGAAAAAACACTTTCCTCTTTCATGGCACATAAGATATATCATAGAAGCATTGACGCATATAAGACAGACAGGAAGCGCATCATTGAATACCATGCTTTGTTTTTTCACGCGAAAAGACACTCACGCACACACAGCAGCCATTCACAGGCATGTAACCCAGTTTAAGATTATGTGGAAGGTGTTCACGATGCACTGAGGCTGTCCGGCGGTGAACGGTTATTGTTCTCTATCGAAACTCATGCTATGTGTTCTACAGGAAATGGAGGTTCATGAATGAAAAAGGCTTTAATCACAGGGATCAGGGGGCAGGATGGAGCATATCTGTCAAAACTTCTCCTTGAGAAAGGCTACGAGGTATACGGAGCAGACCGGAGAAGCAGCGAATCCGGTTTCTGGAGGCTCAAAGAGCTTGGCCTGGAAAAGAAGGTCAAGATCCTTTATATGGACCTGCTCGAATATACAAATATAGTGGAGGTGGTTAAGAAATTCCAACCTGATGAAGTCTATAATCTTGCTGCTCAGAGCTTTGTTAAAACGTCTTTTGAACAACCTATTTTCACCGCTGAAATAGATGCGATCGGTGTTTTAAGGTTACTTGAAACATTGCGGTGTTTTAAACCGGATGCAAAATTCTATCAGGCATCGACATCCGAGATGTTTGGAAAAGTTCAGGCTACTCCCCAGGACGAGAAGACCATGTTTTATCCGCGCAGCCCTTACAGCGTATCAAAGCTGTTCGGCCACTGGATGACCATCAATTACAGGGAAAGCTATACTATGTTTTGTTGTTCCGGAATTCTTTTTAACCACGAATCGCCTCTCAGGGGTTTTGAGTTTGTGACTAAAAAGATCACAACGTATGCAGCAGGTATAAAATACGGCACGGAAAATAAGCTCGTACTCGGTAATCTCGAGTCAAAAAGAGACTGGGGCTATGCACCTGAATATGTCTATGCCATGTGGCTTATGCTCCAGCAGGACGCGCCTGATGATTTTGTCATTGCTACAGGAGAAACCCATAGCGTCAAAGAGTTTACGGAAAAAGCATTCGAAGCTGCAGGAATTAGTATAGTTTGGCAGGGAGAAGGGGTGAACACAAAGGGTCTTGACAAGAAAACGGGTAAAGTGCTCGTAGAGGTTTCACCTGAGTTTTACAGGCCTGCTGAGGTCGAGGTACTCACAGGTAATCCGGACAAAGCAAAAAAGGTGCTCGGCTGGGAACCAAAAACAAAGTTCGACCGCCTTATCCAGATAATGGTTGAAGCTGATATTGAGAAGGTAAAAAAGTCTATAAAACAGAAGCCCGTAACATAAGACCTTTCACTCATTACACACACCCTGCTTTTCAAATACACTTTTCGGGGCCGCCGGCTTAGTGCTGGTTTTGTTTCTTTGTCTTCAGGACCCGCCTGTATGAGTATATAAATGCTGGTATTGCTACGCCGATCATAAAAACAGAAATAAGAGTATAGTCAGATATATACGGAAGCTTTATATCAATACCGGCAACAGTCAAAATGCCCGCAAGAATAAAAAGTATGCCTCCAAAGAACAACGTCCTGCCGCCTGTTTCAGCGCCGATCTTTTTTATATCGTTTTCTGTCAGTGAGTGGACCCATTTAAGGGACATGCCGAACAGAGCCCCGACAATGAGCAGCATAAGCATTGTCCCGATACCGAAAAAAAGACCCGGAAGGAAACCGAACCATGCACTTCGCATCACAGGCGCTGCTACCGTATTGACAAACAATGCAAACCCGCCAAAACCGAATCCTGCAACAAAACCGTGAATAAGGGTCCATTTGACAGGAGGTGCAGATGTCTCCGGCCCGCAGTCTTCACATCTCGTACTTAATATCTTTGGATTCATTTCCATATGTTTGACGTCACTGTGATGATGGCCGAGAAAATGGAGGTGGGGATAGACATTTTTTTTGAGCACAATAACTCCGGCGGCAAACATTACAGCACCGACGAGAAGATAGATATACCTGTTTATGCTGAATACAAAGGGGGCGAGTGCAAGATAAGATAGCTCCGATATTATCGTCCGCTGTAAGGTGAATGCGAGTGAAAAATAAAATCCCGCTTTCATGCCCTGTTTACCGCTCCCGCCGCCGATGGCGTAACTGAAGGTGATGGGCCATGTATGCTCGTCAGGCAGTATGCCGTGAAGCAGGCCGAATAAGAATGAGTATGTAACTGCTATAATCGGATTCATGAAAGTATTCCCCTTATATATGATTACGACAAATTTGCAACAATGCTGAAAAAAGAATATAAACATTTTATGCTTAAAGAAAAGCGCATGCCTTTAATAGGCATCACGTCCGACTCAAGGGAAATAAACGATAAACAGGCTTATTTTGTTTATAAAGCTTATGCAGACGCAGTAGAGAAATGTAACGGCATACCTGTTTTAATAACATACACGGCCAATGCCAAAGCCCTCGTCGATAGGATAGACGGCCTTATCGTTACCGGAGGAGGGTTTGATATACCGCCTGCAATGTACGGCGAGGAACCAATTATGCCGCTTAAAACCATACCGGAACGAACGGCTTTCGAATCGGCGGTATATATAGAATCTTTAAAAAAGGATATTCCGGTACTTGGTATATGCGGTGGTATGCAGTTGATAAATGTAATAGCAGGAGGCTCGCTGTATCAGGACATCAAGAAGCAGGTACCATACAGCCGTGACCATACAAAAGGTGAACATGTCATTTCAATTACCCATGGTTCACTCTTCAGCAGGATTATCAGGCAAAACAGACCGACGACAAACACGAGCCACCATCAGTCCATAAAAGAACCCGGTAAGGGTATTGCTGTCTCCGCAAAAGCGGATGATGGAATTATAGAAGCAATAGAACTGAAGGATTTCAAAAAAGTGCTTGGAATCCAGTGGCACCCGGAGAGGATGGGTCAGGACATGCTTCAAATCTACCAATGGTTTGTGACTATGGCACAGAAGTTTAGGTAGGTATTATACGGGTCTTTTTAGATAATCCAGAAATTTTGTTATAAGCTGGGGATATTCGTTCATTCGCGTTGACCTGAGTTTCTTGATAATTATGATGAGTGTACCAACTATATTGAACTTATTCCGCCTCATATATTTCTTCATTTTGTGGTAAAATAATGTAGACTCTTTCAACAGCTCTTCCTTTGAAAGATAACGTGTGCCCGGAAGCCTCGCATGGATAAGCTTGATATCCGACCAATCCATAGCGTCATAGACATAACCTGTTTCCTTTGCCTTCCGGTACAATTCGCTACCGGGTACGGGAACAAACAAAGACGGGAAGACTATGTCAGGTTTGATCTTGTCTATAAATGCTTCTGTCTGTTTCAGTGTTTCTTTGCTTTCCCCGGGAGTCCCTACCATTATGTACGCCTGTCTTTTAAGACCAACTTCCTTTGCAAAGGCAAAAAGTTCCTTTACCTCTTCAAGAGTATAATTTCTTTTTAGCTCATCCAGTATTTTCTGGGAGCCGCTTTCGACCCCTACCCATATCTCTGTACATCCTGCATTTTTCATCTCCTGAAACAACTGCTTGTCCGCAGTTCTTGGATGCACATTGCAGCTCCATTCAATGGATAGTTTGTTCATTTTCATAAGATCACAAAGTTCAAAAACATGATTCTTATTGATGGTAAAAGTATCGTCTGCAAAGTTTATATAATTGACGTCGTACATTTTAATAAGGGCCTCAATTTCACCTATGATGTTCTGGGGGGATCTTAACCGTACCTGTCTGCTCCAGACAGAATCTGTTGCACAATACGAGCATTTGTACGGGCATCCCCTTCCACCGAATACAAAGGCTGAGCGCCTGCCATAGGATTTTAAGAAACGCGCTGAGAATATTTTTTGCCTTATTAAATCTCTATCGGGGTATGGTAATTTATCGAGATCGTCTCCGAGAGTTCTGACTTTGTTATGGATAATCTTCCCATCGCTCTTGAAAGAAATGCCGGGGATATCCGCAAAAGGTTTGTCCTGTTCAACCGCTGCTGCCACATCATACATCGTTTCTTCACCCTCGCCCCTGCACACAATATCAATGTTATTATCTTCCGCAGTGGTGTCCGGACATGCGGTAGGATGCACACCTCCGAAGATGACAATTGTATTTTGATTTCTTTTTTTAATCTCGCTGGCGAGCTGTTTTCCATGAGTCATCATGGACGATGTCGCCGTAATGCCGACAATATCAGATTTCACAGCGTCCTTGATAATATCATCTCCCGAATCAAATGCACTGAGTTTGACGGTTATATCGGTATACCCCTTCAGCTTCAGATATGAGGCGAGGTATCCAAGCCCCAGCGGCTCGAACACATATCCCGGGCTGTCTTTCCATGCCCTCGGCTGTATAAGTGTAATCTTCATTTTATAAGTCTGTATATTTTATAACCCGGTATGACTTTATCAAGTCTATAGTGAGTGTTGATATAACTTATCAGTGGTTCATCTGGAGAGAATATCTGAGAATCATGCCAGGCCCATCCGCCATGTCGCCTGTACATATAGTGAGCATATTCAAGGGTCGTATCAATAATAATAAGCTCTGTATGGTTTGCTTTGAGAGCCCGGATAACTGACTTCGCCTGTTCTTTTGTATTATAATAAGGCATATAGGTATTAAGTGGCGTAGGGTTCTCTGTACCTGTTAGCATATAAATCGAAGGTGACCAATACAATACAAAAATATATTTGGGTAATTCATCATTCCATTCTTTTAAGAAAACGTAGGGGTTTGATGTTTCATAAGAAGATCTGTATGACTTTATCATCCTTACCTTTCCTACATGTGTTTTCATTATTTCAGAGTCATTAACTACCGTATCGTAGATAAGACTGTAGGTCCTGTAGCTATTGTATATCAAAGTTACCGCTATAATGAAAAAATAAAGAGAAAAGACTTTCCTGATTACGCTATTATTATGTAATACTTTGTACTCAAATAATAATGTCATCATAAACAAATATAATGGTAAAAAGACCATTATGTGGTTGATTGTCGGATTTTGAATAAGCCCGGAAACCACACCTATGCATACAATCGAACTAAAAACCAACGCATCGGTTTCTGAAGTTTTATGTTCTTCGGATTTAAACCACATGACAATAAAAACAATAATACTCGTCAAAACGCCTAAATACCCAATGAAACCATTAAGAATTGCCGGAGACCAACCTCTGCCTATCAACCCATCTATGAGAACGGTAAGAAGTCCGTGTATCGAATTAATATTCATTGTTTTATAATGTAACAACGGCCAGATAAAAGAATCATAGATAAATGCGGTTAAACTGCCTGATAGGGCAAAGAGGATTACAACAAAGATTATTGGTATCAGAAAGCCGGAGATGTAATACATCAAGCCCTTCCAAAAAATCCCCCCGACCCATCTCTCAGATGGGTGCCCCGCCCCTTTTTCAAAGGGGGAAGGGGAAACATAGTAACAGATAAGAAATAGAACTATCATCCCGAACAATGTGAGCCCGATGCTCTGGATAAACAGGAATGCGCCGGCCGTTGCAAGACCGGTGAAAAGCCATTGATGCGTTTTCGTGCTTTGCTCTTTGATATTCATTATACCTGAAAATAATGTAAGTATAACAGGAAGCAGGATGAAGTAGTGATGGCTCACATAGTAATTATAGCTTGCATATATTGCTGTTAGAAAAGGGAGCAGCATGAAAAGCAGCTTATTCTTTATTGTATAAGAAGATACTAATACAATTATAGCGACAACAAGGGCATTTGAAACTGCAAGTGCTATCCGGGCCACAGAGAGCTTCACGCCGAACAGATAGAATACAGTGGCGAGTATGTAATCCGTGCCGGGTGTTACAAAATCGAAGAAGTTCTTATAAAGCAGTTGCCCTTCAAGAATCCTTTTGGCGCCATAAAGTGCTATCCATGTATCCTGGTCAAGAATGATAAAGTTGCTCCAAAAAAGAGTGGGAAAGAGTGTTACAAAACATAAGCTGATAGCGAGGAACCAAATCATATATTTTTTGTTATTATCGATCATCAAATCTTAAATAATATAGTCAAAGATTTTTAACAAGAAAAAGCAGATCAAGTCATTTTGACATTTATCTGTATTGAAAAATCATAGGTAATCCTTTGTATACCATTTCATCATAAAGAACCCCTCCCTATTAATACGAACTATCGAGATATTGCTTGACAGGATTAGATACCTGTCTTAAGCTTTTTATGAGGATCAATCATGGGAGTATATGAGGAAGTAAAACAGGCATTGCAGGATATAGTAGCTCCTGAGCTGCGAGCGCTTCAGGTAGAGATTAAAAGGCTCGACGAGAAGATCGACTCCGGGAAGTCGGAAACGCTCTCTGAGATAAAAAGGCTCGATACTAAGATTGATTCAGGCCTTCAGATGCTCGATACTAAGATCGATTCAGGTTTGCAAAAGTTTGATGAAAAAATGGATTCTGGATTTCAGAGGCTTGATGAAAAGATCGATTCGGGTTTGCAAAAGCTTGATGAAAAAATGGATTCTGGATTTCAGAGGCTTGATGAAA
>JBBIVV010000002.1:0-66458 GCA_037439545.1 bacterium | reverse complement strand
GGTTTGCAAAAGCTTGATGAAAAAATGGATTCTGGATTTCAGAGGCTTGATGAAAAGATCGATATTACCCTTCAGATACGGGAACGCTTGACTGCATTGGAAGTAAAAGTCGGACTCAACAAAAAACGGGCCGGGTAAAATTCAAATGCCTCCATTGTTCCGCTATTTCGTCGGTATAAACAGCGTCGAGATGGTCCCTGTCATGTCGATGCCTATGGTTGAACCGGTAATTACAGGTTTACCAAGAAAAGTTTCATAGCTGTTCGTTATGACAGAATCGCTGGTGTTGCCTGCCGTGTAATTTATCGAGACTGCCCCGGGATCCGGCGTCAGCCTCAGGAGCCTGATTATCGTGCCATTGCTGTTCTTCGATAACTTTACCGCAGTAATCAATGCGTTGCTGCCGGTGGATGCAAGGCTGTATGAAGCAGGCAACTTGCCGGTATGATTGGTTGTAACAGCAACCGCAAGCGGTGCACTGAATGCATATCCCTCGGGCGTAAATAAGGCACCGGATGCATGCGACATCAGTGCATAATCAAGTGTATGTGTGTCGTTGTCACTCGCACATACACCCTTATCAAGGCAGCTCCCTCCTGTTATAAGAGGATTCCTGACAAGCCCGAGCAGTATTTGTCCCTCGGCGTTAAACGACCACATCTCATTGCCGAGATCGAACACTGCCACCCCGGTGTTATCAGATGGATTCAGCAGGTCTGCCCATTCTACCCCGGGCCAGAATGACGGCGTGTACATGGATTGGAACGGCATTTGTTCAATACCATAAGGCACTGCCACCTTGTCTATACCGTTCGTAATAGTCGTACTGAATAGAGTTGCCACAGTCGTCCCGGTGGGCGCAGAGAGCGTTGTCGAAAGATCTATTCTTCTCATCGTTGAATATATGGTATATGTTCTTGTCACCTGTCCATAGGGTCCGTTTGTCAGTATCTGTATCTCTGCAAACAACGGACCTTGTGCTGTTATTGTCGCAACACTGGAGCTTGTTTGAGATAAAGCATACTCGCGTGCAAATAATCCGTTGTTCGTTATAACGGCCGAATCAGGCTCTGATCCGATTGCCCAGAAGTCACCGGTATCTTCGTAATAAACAATATCGTTCGATGGGCCGGAGATCAGTTGTCTGGCCGATATGGAATCTACGAGCGAGGTTATCGCATAACCCGCATTTTTGCCAAGCACAATGGTCTCGAACTGGTTTGACAGTACTATGTTTCCCTGAGCATCCGTTGTTGCCATAGAAACACCGCTGCCGGTCGCCGGCGCAGTATCCGGCACCGCCGTGTATGTCGCATACCCCAGTGAGGGAAGGTTGTCCGCATAAAACTCAATGGTAACATCGTTATAACTGCCGTCTCCGTACGTAGTCGAGGTAATGATTTGTGATGTAATGCCGGTACCCGTTTGGTCCTTAACCCCTATGCTATGAATACCCGCAGATGAGAAAGATAATGATGCAACAGCTATATCCGAGCGGCTGAATCCCGATGGATTAAATACGATTACCGGAATGCCGGATACTGAAGATGTATTTACCGACCGGGCGATTGAGGTCGTAGCGGACTGCTCCAGTGAAGTGGTCGAAGTAAGGGAATTCAGGAGCAAGGGTATCTGTTCGTTGTAATAAACGTTCGCGGTACTTGTACCGGGAATGAAGTCATGATGGTCTGACAAAAGAAATGATTCCCATAAGTCATCAAAATCCCCGGATGGATACGTATATCCTGCATGAGCGGCTATGATAGAATAGAGCTGAGCTGCTTCAATGCCGTAGGTCACCTGTCTTATGAGTTTTTTTAGCTTTGGTCTTGAGCCAAAGTAACCCGTAAAATAAGGATTCAAAGTGCCCGTGTAAGCCGGCAGTTTATTCGTATGGAAAGAAACAAGCTTCATGTAATCTTCAAAGGTAGCCATGGTTACCCATACGCCTGTCGATTGGTACATGGTCGAATCCCATAGTGCTATTTGCTGCGGAAGATTAGGATTGGGAGGCAGAAAATCAGAACCGGTAGGCACGAACATGTAGCCTGTCGGTGAAACGGGCTTGAGCTGGGTTATAAGCTTATTAAATGCGCCTGCAACCGCAGTCTGATTGACCGGCGTAACATAGAGTGCATCCCCGTCGCCATAACCGCCGGGCATAAAATGCGCCACTACCTGCCCGTTTCCAATACCGTTCCAGACAAAATCTATCGAACCTTCTGAAAATAACGATGCTGCAAAACTGCCCTGTGCCGGTGCGGTTGCCCCATACCACTGGTTCGATTGCGCGACACCGGGCACCCTTGAAAACCCGACATATTTATAACCCAGTGAAGTCAGAATATCCGGCAGGCTGGCGCTATGCCCGAAACTATCGGGCTGCCACGCTGTGATCGGTTTTATGCCTGCAATGCTGTCTATAAATTGATTCCCGTAAAACCAGTCCATAATCAGTGCTTCTCCAGCCGGGAGGTTCGTGTCCGGGCTCGTCATACCGCCGCCTACGATCCTCAATTGACCATCCTTCAGATACTTTACGATCCGTGCATGGTCCTCGGGATGCACGTTCCAGTATTTTTGCAAATAAATAATCTCGCATATGGAATAATAATATCCTTTATAGGTATCAAGCATGTTCAGCGCATGTTTTACGATAGAATCCACGTTTGCGCTGTAATAGGTATCGAAAGTACTTTGCCAGTCCGGGTCCCAGTGTGAGGATTGGCTCACTATCATCACCTCGCCTGCATTTACCGGAATATTCAGCAAAGACCTGATCTGTGATTCCGTATTTGCGGTCAAAATGTTGGGCGCCTGATTACCGCTCGATGCGCAGGATGTCAGTGCCGCTATAAAAGCCGGTATTAAATAGCAGGTATACTTCATAAACCTCCTCAATTTTCTCCCAATGTCATTACTGCGTGACTACTGCAGCTATCTTATCAATAGCATCCCTTGCTGCTTTTGCCAATTCATTGTTTTTGGATCTCCGGAGTTTATCCAGTAAAGGCAGGGCTTTCTTCGAACTGAGCATGGAAAGTGCATTGCACATGGTAATTTTCACTATATCGGATTTCTCACGCATGTCCGGTTTTCCAATGCCGAATAGTTTTTTTTGCTCAGGAGTCATTATATATATCAGCGTTTGTTCAATGGCATCGTAATAGTCTTTTGAATGACTGCCGATAAGTCCGAGTGAAACCACAGCCTGGATCTGTAATGCATCAGGAGGTTCTTTTTCGTCTGCCGAACGCTTCCTGATGACGTTTATGAGTTCCTTTATGACATTCTTATCCGTGCTCTTAATCATGCCGAGATAGTATATTGCTTTTTTTCTTACTGCATCATTCCTGTCCTCGAGGGCTTCGATAAAAATTCCTTCTCCCTCTTTGTCAAAGATCTTGAACGTCGACGACAGTATTTCCTCTCTTACGCGGGGATGTTCATGCAGCCATAATTCAGAAAAGAAATCGGGCGCCTTTTTGGACTTCATATCACCCAATATAAGTATGATGTTCCTCAGCAGGTACCACGGATGGTCTTTCTTCTTGAGCTCGTTGAGAAGCACAGTTTCCGAGTCCGGTCCAAGCTCCACAAGGATGTTGATTATCCTTTTTCTTATACCGATATTCTCCGCCTGTTTCATTGCATCGATTAAACAGGGTATTCCGTCTTTACCGCTCAGCCTTAAAACATCGAGTACCGTGCCGGCAGTATTGACATCCGTTGAACTGAGCAGGTGCTCGAGATTATTTAAAATTCCGTTGGCCGCGAGCATATCGATCGCATGCCGTACTACTCCTGACGTTCCCTGGTACCTCTGATACGATTTTACGGTTTTTGATACGAGCTCATGGTTCTCATGCTTCAGCAGTTCGGGTATCGCGAGCATGATCATGTCTGCCGTGGTGCCCGTTCCTTCGATTGTCCTGCTGTCCTGGATACGGCCAAGATAGGTGTCCGGTGATTGTGCGAACTCCTTTGCAAACTTCTTGATTTTTATTGCCTTCTTGATCCTTGGAGGCAGGGCATCGTACGTTACCATTTCTTTTGCGTGGATCTCCTCAAGGAGGCCGTCACCTGCTGTGTCGTTATCTTCGATCAACTTGAACGCAAGCCTGCTTATGACGGTAATATATCTTTTCTTCTTTCTTTCCGCTGCCTCGTCCGTTTTCCCGGACAACGGCTTTTTCGATTCTCCGGACTCCTTCATCATGCTATCGCCGATCCTGACAAGCTGCTGTGCAGGGATTACCGAAAGGATCGTGCCCGGGACATCTATCTCCGCGGCATCCGTCATCAGCTTTTCGGCGAGGTCGCAGTTAATCAGTATATCTTTCAAAAGTATGGGGTCCTTCAATGGCCTTACAATTTCCTTAATAAGCTCTGCCTTCGCTATTATAATTTTTTCTTGCACATTGTCTTTGAAAACCGGCAGGAGTCTGAGGTCTTTAACAAACCTTGCGAGTGTAAGCCTCACCCGCCAGGGCAGGGCCTTGATCTCTCCGAGAAGGTCGATATCGAATATAACGGATACATTGAATATGCCGTTTACCTTCAGTTCATCGATGAAAGCGTCTTTGCGATCGTCGTGCTCGGTATGCGGTTTACTCATGAGTTCGAGGAAATTCTCGAATGCTTCTTTTCCTATTATTTTCTTTATCGAGAAGCTTGCAAGATTGCGCCTGACAAAATAATCTATGAACCGCGGTATGAAAAGTTCAGCCATACCGCCCGACATGCCTGATTTAAGGCTGAACTGCTCCTCGAGCACGCCTTCAATGAGTACATCGAGTTTCTCCGGTTGAACGAATTTTACGAATGTGATCTCATCTTTACCGGCAAGGAGCTTTACAAAATCTTCATAAAGTCCTGATTTTGCCTTCAGTGATGCAGGATGTTCGGGTGCGTAATATCCTGTTTTTAATAAAGCCTGGATGAGGGAAAGAGTAAACTGTGTCAAATCATCTTTCAGTCTTTCCTGATTTACCGCACGTACATTGTCGGTATTTACCCCATGTGCGCGGTATCACCTTTCCAGTGATTCTTTGGCAATTATATCGAGCAATTGTCTGCTGCTCACCGGCTTTGTAAGAAAATAATCGCATCCGCTCTTCATTGCGCGTTCTTTGTCTTCGGGTTTTCCGTGCGATGTTATAATGACAATTTTAATGTGTTTCAATTCATTGTTGTTCTTAATGAACCTGCAAATCGCATCGCCGTTCATTTCCGGCATGATAAGATCGAGCAGTGCGATCTTCGGTTTTGCAGTCTGTATCTTCTTCAGTGCTTCTGTTCCTGTTTTAGCCTTGATGATTTCATAACCCGTTTTTTTTAAAAGTATCTCTTCCAGCATCAGAACTGTGTCCATATCGTCTGCTATAACGAGCTTTTCTTTTTCCGCCATACATCCTCCAGGTTATTGCAAGTTTAATATATTTTCACACATTCTGCAACAGCTTTCTTCACCTGTTTAAACGATTAAATATGGACCTGTTATTTTTATATATATCGAGAAACTCTGCGAACAATTCTTCGTAGATGCCGCGGTTTTTTTGATCCGGTGAGAATGTCCTGTTGTACTCGATTAATCCGGGTATATCGTCGAATTTTATATAACCGAGTCCGACGGATGCGATGAACGCCGCCCCCCTTGCATTTGCCTGCATTGGGTCCTTCACCTGCCTGATATTCCGTGACATCACATCGGCAAATATCTGGCACCATAGATCAGACTGTGCACCGCCGCCGATTATATTGATAAAATCGAATTGCCTGCCTATAAACTTTTCGACGTAATTCAGGTTCCATGCGGCATTGTATGCCACACCTTCAAGAAAAGCACGGATAATATCATTCATGTTCGTGGTCATTGAGATGTTGTAAATGCTGCCTTTCAAGGTCGTACTGTCGACAGGACTGCGCTCTCCATTGAGCCATGGCGTCACTATCACCTTGTTGCTGCCGGCAGGCACCTTTGCTGCGATCTCGTCCATAAGCTTATAAGGTGTATCCGGCACTGACGTTCCCTGCAGCTCGTTTTTATAAAACATTATGTTGTTCAAGAGGAATGAAAGACTTCCTCCTGCAATGTCCTGCTCATCTATACACTGGTATTTACCCGGTATGGCAGAAGGTATGGATGCGATGCTGTGGAACATATCCGTCTTTTTAAACGGCACTATACATTCAATCCACGAAGATGTGCCTATATACAGGTGCCCTTCAAAATCCCGCACAGCACCGGAACCTACCAGTGCTGTCTGGTGATCGGGTGAGCTGCACACGACTTTTATACCTGTGTTCAGTCCGAGCTCATATGCAGCGCCTTTGCACAGAGTGCCTATAATGTCCGTAGAATATTTTAATGGGGGCAATTTTTCCTTGTCGATCTTGAGCCGCCGTATCAATACATCGTCATAGTGTATATTATTTATGTCCCGGGTGTTGGTGATCCAGAACAGCATCATGGAATCGTATGACGCCGCAAACTCGCCGGTAAGCCTGAGATTAAGATAATCCTTACTGCCGAGGAATTTGAATGTTTTGTCGTAAACTTCGGGATATTTATTCTTCACAAGCAAGACATGTGCAATATCGTCCTTACCTGAGAGCTGGGGACCGCCTGCCGTCTTGTATATCCATGAAAGGATCTTGCTCAGTCCGTATCCCTCAATGTTGATAATCCCGGTCATCAGCTCCTTTATGTACGGGGCCCCGCGTGAGTCCATCCATGTAATCGCCCTGATCAGGGATGTGCCCTGTTTATCTACTGCCACTGTCGTCGAAAAGGTGCTCGATACTGCAACAGATACGATGTCCTGAGGTCTTACTTTTCCTCTGGTGATAAGTTTTTTTGTGGCATTGACTATGCCGTTCCACCAGTCCTGGGGATCCTGCTCGGCACCTCCTCCCGGGGAAAAATAGAGCGGCGTCGGTTCAAACTCGAAATCAGCAACCTTACCGTCTATAGATATAACTGCAACCTTGCACCCGGATGTGCCGTGATCTATCGCAAGAATATACGGTTTATTGTTTTCCTGCATGAATTGTACTCTTCTGTGTTACCCCTCTTAGGGTGACTGTGTCACAACAGTGTTTTTGTCACCCTGAACTTGTTTCAGGGTCTCATAAGCCATTGATTTTGATAGATGCTGAAATAAATTCAGCATGACAATATTGAGATTTTCAGGATTGTGACACAGCCTCAGATTAAGAGGGGCTACAGGAGTTACGAATAATAGCGGCACAATTTCATAACGCCCTTCCGACCCTCTTATCTTAAGAGGGAGACTAAGAAAATAGGGCGCTGTCCCTGTCATAGGTCTACCTTTGTGACATTGCCAAACTCATCCACCTTTTCTATGAGGAACCCGCTGAAACCGCCTGCCCCTCCTTTTTCCTTGTCCATGTCCATCACCTGCGGCAGCAGGCCGAGAAAGTCGGCAGGACTGATACACGCCTCGGGAGGCATTATACCTTTCCCCGTTATCTTGCCCTGATGCATGAGTAGTGCGCCCATTGCAACGGGTATGCCCGTGCCTTCCCCGAGTGCCTGGCTCTGTGAAGCGACATGGAAACGGTATTCCCTGTATTTGCCTTCTTTTTTTCCTTTTACCACAACGGACACGCACCCGCGCTGCCTGCCGAAGTTCGTTTCTTTCAGTATGCGTTCCCTCTGCTTTATAATGTATGCAACAGCAAAATCATACGGTACAACCGTCTTTCCCTTTACTTTGATCGGTTCCTTGCTTGCAAGCCCGAGCCTGCACATCTCTCCAATAAGGTTATAGTATTCAATGGGTACAACCGTGCCTTTATTTGTTACCTGCTTCAGTTTTATATAGGTCGGTATTGTGACCTGTTCCGGATGCGGATAAGGGAATATGGGAGCCTCGCCAATTACAGGGAAGTTAAACGTCTGACGGAGTTTGATGCCGCTGTCTTCAAAATATTTGACATAGCGGAGACTGCCGTCAAGATACATGGGTATATCGATCGTCATACAATGGAAGCGGTGTCCGATAACACCTTCACCCTCGATGGGCTCACCGCCATGGGCGTGAAATATATCGACTGAATCTGTTTCTTCCAGCAATTGTTCCGATGCGAGTCTCGCGATTATATTGGTAACCCCGGGTGAGCTTCCCATACCTATCAGGGCTGCTATTCCTGCCTTTTTTGCTCTATCATTCATAGTATCGAGGATATCAAGCGTCACATCTACATCATCGCAGACATCGACATAGTTTACGCGGGATTTTATAACGGCATTCAGTATGGGTTTGACCGTATTATAGAAAGGGCCCACACAGTTTATAACCACATCACTGCCTTTTATGGCTTTCTCCGTGCTCGCTTTATTGAGCGCGTCGAATTTTATCGCCGATACCTGTTTGCCCTTGAGCTGCCTTGCCATTTCTCTTGCTTTATTCAGGTTATAATCCGCAATCACCACCTCGGAAAATTCCGGATGTTTGACAAGCGTCTTGACTGCAACACTGCCTACGGCACCGCAGCCTCCGAGGACTGTTACCCTTGCTTTCTTCGTGTGCATAAGATTCCTCCTTTGGAATAAGGTTCTTCTTTTTTATGCGACGAACCGTAATTTGTCAACCAAAGCATTGCAGCTATGATCTTATAAAATTATTTATGCCGAACCATATAAAATAGGCAGAGAATCCCACAAATATGATTCCGCTGATAACGGTAATTGCCCTGAAGCCTTTTGATGTAATAAACCTTTTCATAGAGCCGAAGAATAGTGCGACTGCGCTGTACCATACAAGATCAGCGAGTATGTGCCCTGCATAAAACACCACAATACCTATAATACCGTATTTGAAAGAAAAAACTATGTAGCTGAGCCCTATAGAGACCCACCAGATTATCCAGTACGGGTTTGACAGGGATGTAAGGATACCTGCAAGGTAGGCAGAATCATTGAACAATGTGCCACTGGCGGTAAAACCCGGCAGAAAACTTCCTTCTTGGATGTTTTGTGGTGACCCTGGCACTCTATTGCCGGCCGGATTGGGACCAGTGTTTTTTCCCAACGGTACAAATTTGAGCGATTCATAAGCCATCCACAGCAGCGTTATGCCTCCGATAACACCTATGCTTCCCATGACTGCATGATTTTTGAGCAGCTCCCCGAACCCGAAGTAGAGCATTATCACCAGCAGTGCTTCAAGTGTACCGTGCCCCATCACGATGAGAGGCCCTGATAAGAACCCTCTTTTGCTGCTCATAAGCATCGTAGCCGTAAGCATGGGGCCGGGCATCACTGCACCGGAGAAAGCTATTACAAAAGAACTTAAAAATATACCGGCTAATCCCATGCGTAACCTTTAGCATCTCTCATGGTAAATGACAATGCAACGCCGGCTGTTTATACGATTGCTGCTGCCATGTCTTGCACAACTTTACGATGCGTAACTTGAATAAAGTATATTGTATACAAAATATCTTGACATTACACGCCCTTTGCTTTACGCTGTAACCGGACATTAAGGGTGTATGGAAAGAAAGGAGATTGTTTGGATGAATTGTATCTCTTTCTTTATATGAGTGCCTATATGAACTGGTTCAGCAGTATTTTTCAAAAGGACCATGGTAGCCCGGGAAATTTCCTTGGTGACCTTCAAGAAAAATTTTCTTTGTTTCTCGATATCCTCGATAAGAACAACCACATACTGAAAATCATAGGGGACATGGAGGAAAAATCACAGGGCGAGTATCTTTTCGATATCAATTATATACATACGAGTTTAAACGCCATAAGGACATCGGTAAATGAATTAATAGATAAATTGATCCTTATTGGCGGAGAAAGCTACCTTCCCTTAAAGGCACAATTCACCTCTATAAATACCGGCATTGACGGTATGGTTTCCGGGAATAGGCTTATTGTAAAAGATGATTTCACCATCCCCATAGAGAAACTGGGCAAAGAAAAGGCAAACACTACCGGAAGCAAGATCGCACAACTCGGTGAAATAAAATCAAAACTCGGGTTAACTGTTCCGCAGGGCTTTGCCATAACGGCATGGGCTTATAAACACTTTATCGATACCAACAAACTGCAGGAACGAATCAATAACAGCATCCACCGGATCAATATAAAAAACTATGATGACCTCGTTGAAATAAGCAAGGAAATTCAATCCCTGGTTAAGTCAAGCCCTGTTCCTGAAGACCTCTCTTCGGCAATAATCGACGGGTACAAAGAATTAATAACTCATTCTCAGGCAAAGGGTTTTGCCATGCGCTCAAGTGCCCTCGGTGAAGACACCCTTTTCAGCTTTGCAGGGCAGTATGCGACATTCCTAAACATAAAAGAGAATGAGCTTATCGATAAATATAAAGAGGTGGTTGCAAGCAAGTTTACCCCAAAAGCCATTTATTATTTTTTAAGTCATTCTCTCTCGGAAACCGAACTTGCAATGGGCGTCGGGTGCATGGAAATGGTAAACTCCGCAATAAGCGGTGTGATCTATACGTGCAACCCTGTTCACCCGGAAGAAAATTGCATGCTGATCAATTCAATCTATGGACTCGGCAAGTATCTCGTTGACGGCACATTAACACCGGATATTTTCAAGATCTCTAAAAAGGACGGCTCAATAAAAGAGACGCGAATAGCTCTAAAACCCATAAAATTGACCATGGTTGATCCGAAAGGCACGCGGCAAGAGCCTATTCCTGAATCAAAACAGGGCTCGCCGAGCATTGATGAAATATTCATGAAGCAGCTTTTTGATGCCGGATTAAAAATCGAGAGACATTACGGATGCCCGCAGGACATTGAATGGGCGATCGATCAAAACAATAAATTATTTATCCTGCAAACACGGCCACTGCGGATTATAAAAACAATAGACGTCGATCTCCCGGACACTTCCCTGCTCGAGGTAGTACTGGCTGGCGGCACTACGGTATGCCCCGGTGCAGGAGGAGGAGCAGTGTATCATGCAAACGCACCGCATGACCTTGCTTCAGTCCCTGACGGTGCTGTATTGATTGCCCATTCACCATTCCCGGGGATTATAATGGTCATGAATAAAGTGCATGCAATCATAACCGAGCAGGGAGGGACTGCAAGTCACATGGCAACAATTGCACGGGAATTCCGCATACCGACACTGTCTGGAGTTCAAGGTGCAGGGGATGTCCCTGCCGGGAAAGCAGTGACCGTGGACGCAACCAGCGGCATCATCTACGCAGGCATACACGAGCAGCTCATTAAAGCGAGGCAGCCGGACTATGAGTCAATAGATCAGGCAGCAATCTTTGAACTTTTAAAAAGGATTTTAACCAGGGTTTCACCGTTAAATCTTATCGATTCCACAGGTTCGGATTTCAAGGCTGAGAATTGCCGCACCTTTCACGATATTACCCGTTTTGTCCATCAGAAAGCAATGGAGGAGATGTTTAAAGTATCATCATCCGTCGGGTGCAAAGAAAATATCGGTCTTATGCTGAAAAGCGATATTCCTCTTTCAATAAACATGGTCTACATCGATCGTGACATGGGCGATTGCACCAAGAAAAAATGGATCAATGACAGTGATATCGATTCCGTGCCTATGGCCGCATTCTGGAGCGGTATAAAAAAAGAAGGATGGCCGGCCACACCGAAGGTAGATTTAAGCGGCTTGATTTCGGTGATGTCAACGCAGATGATGCGCACTCAGCGGAATGATTTTTTGGAGAAAAGCTTTGCAATCCTGAGTAAAGAATATATGCTCATGGGTCTTCACATGGGGTATCATTTCAGCACCGTGGAATCTCTGTGCACGAACGATGCAAATAAAAATTATATAAGACTCCAGTATAAGGATGGCGGCGCAGCACTCGACAGAAGGACCAGAAGGGTCAAACTGCTTGCAGAGCTTCTTTCGACTTTCGGGTTTACCAGCTTCAGTGAAGCCGATTTCCTTGATTCCGTAATTTATTATGAGGACCGCGGCATAACCATGGAAAAGCTGCATCTTATCGGCAGGATATCGATGATGTTTAAACAGCTTGACATGGCACTTTCGAGTGATTCAATCGCACACTGGTACAGGAACGATTTCATGAAAAGGCTCGGCCTCGATAAAGGCAAAGGTGACGCTCCATGAGCAGGCTCTCTGTCCGCATGAAAAGTATTATCAATGCATTTCTTAATTTCCGTTATCTTGCAGTGTTGAGTTTCGTACTGTTTCTGCTGGTCATCGGCACTGCTTTCTCTCTGGTTTATCAGAATGCAACCATAATGAGAAACCAGATCAACGACGATTTTAACCAGCAGCAGCTTATACTTGCGCGCCAGGCTGCATCCCAGATTCAGAATAATCTTAATGATATCGGGAATGGTGTGGACAGTCTGAAGCAGTTGATTGCAGGTAATTCCGATACTGCAATAGAGGATGCAATAAAGGTTGTTTTTCAACAGAACCAGTCAAAGGGGCTTATTGAGATCGGCATCATCGATAGAAGCGGCAGAACCATCGGGGTTGCCAACTATGGAACCTCGGATGAAATAGTAAAGAAGAAACGGAATAGCATCCCCTTGAAACAATCCGCGAACATGGTGCTCGGGGAACTGGATGAAGAAGACTCTTCATCCAATAATCCTGTGATCACAGCTACTTACAGCACGCGGATAAATGACAGGCACACGTATGCAAAAGTAATATTCGCCAAACTTGATATTACCAGGCTTGTAAGCAGTGTAACCCACAACATACATTCCGGTAAAACCGGTTATGCGTGGGTCATTAATGCAAAAGGCATGTTCCTCTATCACCCGGAAAAAGATTTTATAGGAAAAAACGCATTCGCTGCGAGAAAAGAACGGAAGCCCTATATAGCCTTTGCACAGATCAATCAAATTATGAAAGACCGGATGCTTCATGGTGAGGAAGGCACAGGCATATACATAAGCGGATGGCATCAAGGGGTAGAGGGGACTATTACAAAATTAATTGCATTTACGCCTGTCAGGAGTCCGCTGCTCCCTGCCGGGAATATGTGGTCTGTTGCTGTTGTTGCTCCCATAAGTGAAGTCGCAAAAGCCGTGCATTCGGTTTATGTAAGGCATTTTGCCGCAGAGGCGGCATTGATAGCAGGCATGTTTTTGTTCGGTTTTTTGGTAATCACCTATCAGCAGAGGATCTCCCGGACATTAAAAGAACAGGTCAGTGAAAAGGAACGGTATCTGTCCAACATTTTGCAGAGTTCGGTAGATGCAATCATCTTTATAGATAATGAGAATAACATACAGACATGGAACAGGGGTGCAGAATTGATCTTTGAATACAGTGCAGAAGAAATGATAGGACAGAGTTTTCACAAGTTGATCCCGCCTGAGCTCGATGCCGATAAGGAGCTCAGGAGCATTGAAAAAGAGGTTATCACAAGGGGTTATATTAAGGATTATATTGCCCCGCGCATTACAAAAAACGGCAAACGTATTTCCGTTGACATCTCACGGACACTGGTCCGTTTAAAAGACGGCAGGATAATCGGCAGTACGGCTATTATGAAGGATGTCTCGGACAAAATGGAACTTGAGCACCGTATATACAACACGGAAAAGCTGGCTTCCATCGGTACTCTTGCCGCAGGTGTTGCTCACGAGATTAATAATCCTTTATCGATCATACTGGGATTTACGGATTTGCTGAAAGAAAAGTTTAAAGACGGTTCACAGGAACATGAAGATCTAAAGGTCATAGAGCAGCATGCAAACCATGCAAAAAAGATTGTAGAAGATCTGCTTGGTTTTGCAAGGATCACAGAAGGGCTGGAGGATACGGTAGATATAAATTACTGCGTGAACACGGTTGCAACTATCGTTAAAAACACTCTCATGACGAAGAAAATTAACATAGTCCTGGCTCTACCTGAAAAATTACCGAAAGTGCGCGGCGACAGCAGGGAGTTTCAGCAGGTGATCTTCAATCTCATAAACAATTCGGTCGCTGCCATGGGAGATGCAGGCGGTACGCTTACCCTGTCTGCAGGAACAGAAGACACTACAGTACATCTTACTGTATCGGATACGGGTGGAGGTATTCCCGATAAAATCAAACCAAGGGTTTTTGATCCATTCTTTACCACAAAAAAGGTTGGTGAAGGTACAGGGCTCGGATTATCGTTATGTTACGGCATAGTTAAGAAATATGGAGGAAAGATGAGTTTTACAAGCGTATCTTCAGAAGATCATCCGGATCAGCAGAGCGGGACAACCTTTACTGTTTCAATGCCCGCATACACGGGAGAGAAGCCGCAAAAGGACGTCCCATGAAATACAATATACTTGCTGTTGATGACGAACCGCACATGCTGACGCTCCTTGAGCGGATCATTACGGAGAAAACGACCTACAGGATCATGACGACGAGTAATTCTCTCGAGATCCCGGACATCCTCGATAAAAATATGTTTGACCTTATAATAGCCGACCTTAAGATGCCCGGTATGGACGGATTGGATATCCTGCGAATGATCAGGCAAAAGAGCCGCGAAGAAGAGGTAATCATTATTACCGCGTTTGGTTCGCTTGAAACAGCGACAGAGGCATTGTCCCTCGGGGTGTTTGATTACATTACAAAGCCATTCAAGAAAGAGCAGATCATTTTCACTATAGACAGGGCCATAAAATGGCAAATTATGAAGCATGATCTGAGGGATATGTCAGATATGTTTGTGTTGGAGCCCTACAGGAGCGCTGCTTCTGTTTTTGAGAAAAAATACATACTGAAACTTTCGGAAAGGCATAAAGGCGATGTGAGGACTATGTCGGAGAAGTCTGGCATCCCGCAGGACGTCATTGTACGTATCATGGCTGAAAAAGCCACATGATCTATAAAGGAGGAGAATATGGAATTTAAAAAAGCCGGAGATATCATGATCTCCCTCGATAAGTATCCACACATTCCCTATTGGTTTACTCTGCATCAGGCGATGGCAGAGATGGAAAAGGCCGAGTTTGAGATAGACGGCAATAAGTGCCCGTGCAGGGTATTGCTTGTTTTTGATGAAAAATATCAATTGCTCGGGACCGTAAGGCGCCGTGATATCCTCAGGGGGTTAGAACCTGATTTCCTTGCCAGCCTTGTTATAGAAGAACGGAAACAATTCTTTGATTCAAAAAAGCCGAAGGAATCGCAGGATTCCTACATAAGCAGGCTAAAGGAGAATATCCTTGAGCGCACCAAAAGACCTATCAGCGACATAATGCGTATAATCAAGTCCACGGTCAATTACGACGATCACCTCATCAAGGTAATCTACGAAATGGTGGACAACAACATTAGCGTAGTCCCTGTTTTGAAAGATAACCGGGTTGTCGGGGCGCTCCGGAGCGAAGATGTATTCCACGAAGTATCGAAATTGTTGCTGGATTAGTAAACCCCGTAAGAAGTTCCTGCATTTAAAGCGGAGCTTCTCTGAAAGCAGTCTTACAAACTTCTGACGGGATAAAGAAAGGACTGATTTATTATGTTATTAAAATTATTCCCTTTTCTCAAATGGTTTAAGCATTACAATGTTTCCACCCTGCGTGCCGATCTGATGTCAGGCATTACAGTGGCATTGGTTTTAATACCCCAATCAATGGCGTATGCAAAACTTGCCGGACTGCCGGTCTATTACGGCTTATATGCGGCTTTCCTGCCGCCCATGCTTGCCGCTCTGTTCGGCTCGAGCGGTCAGCTTGCAACAGGACCTGTGGCAGTAGTGTCGCTTATGACCGCGGCTGCACTCGAACCTCTGGCAACTGCAGGCAGCCAGGCATTCATAGCCTATGCAATCCTTATCGCGCTGCTGGTGGGTATCTTTCAGTTGCTCCTCGGCGTACTGAAACTCGGACTCGTCGTTAATTTCCTGTCCCACCCTGTGGTAAACGGGTTTACAAATGCTGCAGCGATTATCATTGCCACCTCCCAGCTTGGAAGCATATTCGGCATAGATGCGGAAAGCGGGCGGCACCAGTATGAAACCGTTTATAACATTCTCAAGGCCATACCGTTCTCCACACACTGGCTGACCTTTGGGTTTGCCCTGTTTGCTTTTGTAATTATGATAATCCTCAGAAGGATAAATCCAAGGATCCCGAATGTGCTTGTGGCAGTTGTGATTACCACGCTGATTTCATGGGCAATGGGGTTTGAACATAATTATAAATGCCGGATCAATCAGGTTGCCTCGCCGGAAGTAAAGGCGCTTATCGGCAATTTCAATACTACGTTTGATCAGATCGAAGAAAGCTCCAGATCAAGGATACCCTTGAACGATGCCATAACAAAGTCTGAACAGCACTACGGACAGCGCTCATCCAGGGCAACGGAACTCCAGTATCAGCTGACACTTCTCAACCTTAAAATAGATGAACTAAAAAAACAATTAAAGGTATCCAGGTCTGAACTCCGTAAAATAAAATTTGAAGTGGTAATGCAAGAAGACGGGACAATAATTATTTATACGAGAGATACTTTGCCGGCCGGATTAAAAGACACTGCCGTCAAATGCAGATTAAAGATCGGTGAGGGACGTATAGACGAGTCTGCCCTCTTGTTCCTGGGGCGGGGTACGGTGGTCGGCAGTATACCAGCCGGGCTGCCTGCATTTAAATTGCCTTCCTTCAATTTCGGTATCGTACTGACCCTTTTCCCGATTGCAGCCATTATTTCACTGCTTGGTTTTATGGAAGCAATATCCATTGCCAAAGCCATGGCTGCAAAAACTGGACAGCAGCTCAACCCTGATCAGGAATTAATCGGGCAAGGACTTGCAAATATCGCCGGAGCTTTCAATCAGAGCTATGCAGTATCAGGTTCCTTCTCCCGTTCTGCGGTAAACCTGCAGGCAGGTGCGGTAACAGGCATGTCAAGCGTATTCACGAGCGGCGTAGTCATGCTTGCCTTATTATTCCTTACCCCTCTTTTGTACTACCTCCCGCAATCCGTTTTGGCAGCCATTATCATGATGGCTGTAATCAGTTTAATAAATGTTAAAGGTTTTATCCATGCGTGGCAGGCACAAAAGTATGATGGGGCCATAGCAATTATAACCTTTGTCTGTACCCTCGTCTTTGCGCCGAATCTCGATATCGGCATAACGATAGGGGTTGTATTGACGCTCATATTATTCCTTTTAAGAACTATGAGCCCGGACATAGCAATGCTTTCAAAATATACGGACGGAACTTACAGGAGTGCGGTGCGGTTTAACCTTGAGCAGTGCAGGCACATAGCGGTAATAAGGTTTAACCGTTCCCTTTTCTTTTCAAATGTAAACTATCTTGAAGAAACGGTTCTGAATGCAGTAGCTTCGATGCCGGAACTGAAGCATGTTTTAATCGTAGCCAACGGTATCAATGAGCTCGATGCCTCGGGCGAGGAAATGCTCTCTCTTCTTGTGACGAGGCTTCGGGAAGCCGGATACGATGTGTCCATAAGCGGGTTGAACGATGCTGTCCTTGATGTTATGAGGCGCACCCACCTGTATGAAAAGATCGGCGAGGACCACCTGTTCCGCAATGTATCAATGGCCATAGAAAAAATCCATGAATCATCTCACAAGGCCTCTGCTGAAAAAGACTGCCCCCTGGTAAAGGTATGTTTCAAAGGCCTGACTGTTGCACCGGAGATAAAGCGTAAATCCATAATAACAAAAGGGCCGACTGAAGAAGGCGACTGAGTCATGGATTTTCTTTGCCGTATTCCGGTTTTCACCCGATGAACCTATCTGTTTACAGGGCGTTGTTCCAACCCTCGGGTTAGTTGTTCGTTGATCCGGCGATTATTTTCAGTTTACCGTTTTTCACTTTTTTTCTCTCCAGAACTTCCTGTATGGCTGTACTCAATTCTCCTTCTTTAAAAGGCTTCGAGATGTAGCCGTCCGGAGGCGGGACCGTGCGTCTGTGGGAAATGAAATCCTCGAACTCGGACATTATGCCTGTTATGATTATGACCGGTATTGAAGCATAGTGCGGGTCTTTCTTGATCTCACGATAAAACTTAATGCCGGTTTCATTCGGCATTATAATATCGAGGGTAATAAGATCCGGTCTATGCTCCTTGAGCTTTGCGGTGGCTTCTATACCGTCATGCGCAATGTCGGCAATAATATCGTGATCCGTCAGCCATGTGGAAAGATAAGCGAGTACATCGTTATCGTCATCTATTACCAGAAATCTTTTTTTTGCAGTATCCATTTTTTGTTCTCCTCCTTTTTTCCGGATAACCGGAATTGGATATCCGGACAATCATTTCGTTATTGTCTTTTTTCCTTGAGCAGCTTTAATGCTGCGGCAAGAGTCTCTTGATCTGCCTGGGTAACTAATTTTTTTACTTCTTCCCGAAGCTCTTCCGATTGTTTCGGGACTTCTACGGGGCCGGTCACTTCTATTCCCAATTCACGCTTGATTAAATCCACATAGTCCTGCGGGTAGACCGGTTTTTCCAGATATGTCTGAGGGCCCGAGAGCGTCGCACCCGAAAAAAGCTCGTTCATTTCATTCCTTACTTTGTCATCTCTGACATGAGCAGTAACGATGATTACCTTGATTTTTGACCATTCCTTGTTTTTACGAAATTCATAATAAAACCTGATACCGCTTTTTCGCGGCATAACCAGGTCCAAGGAGATCAGATCCGGTTTGCGTTCCCTGATTTTCTCCAGTGCCTCCTCACCATCGGAAGCAGTCATTACATGAAAGCCGGCATCTTCAAGCAATGTCTTCAAGTAGATAACGATGTCCGGTTCGTCATCGACGACCAGGATTGTCATGTCTTGCGGTTTAACCATATTTATTCCTCCTTTGCAGTCGCGGTTTCTGTCACACCAGTCACCCGCGGCAGTCTTTTCCTGGGGAAAACTATTCTAAAAAGAGAGCCTTGACCCGGCACAGATTCCATGGTGATGCGGCCCCCGTGTTCCTGAACTATTTTCCGGGTGAGAAGAAGGCCGATACCTGTTCCCCCTCCTCCCTTGGTCGTAAAAAAATTGGTAAACACCTTCTGTTTAACTTCATAGTCCATACCGCATCCCTTGTCCTCGACCTCAAATATAATGGAATCATCCTCTTCCCTGCATCTGACACGAACAGCGCATCCAGGTTTATCGCTCAACTGGCAGGCATCAATGGCATTGGACATGAGATTGGCAAGGCAGGTATGGATGCCCTCAGGGTCCATAGGTGCCGGAGCGATGGACTCGTCACATTCGGTTACAAGTTCTACGTTATGCTGGCGCGCGGTTTCCTTGTAGAGCTCGATTACTTCATGCACCATGTCTGAAGGTCTGACCATCTGAACATTTGGTATCATCCCTTTGGAAAAATTGAGCAGGCTTTTAGCAAGCAGGGAGATTTTTTCAATATTCCGGTGCAGTACGTCCCAGCCTTGATCGATGCGTCCCCTGTCATTTCTGTCCAGTCCGGATTTGAAGATGTAAACCCCGCCTTCAAGGCCTGTCAGTATGTTTTTTATTCCATGTGCAAGTCCGGCTACCGTCTGTCCAACTGCTGCCAGACGTTCAGCCTCTATCTTTTCCTGCTCCAATTGATATACCTTTGTTACATCGACGGCCATTTCTATTACATGATTTACGAAATTCCCGCCGGTAAGCGGATAAGCCGTCACCGCATACCTGATTTCCTTTCCTTCCTTATTGAGGCCGATTTGCTCGCTCGTGTGCGTATCTCTGTCGGCAAAGGCAAGGTCTGCGGGGCAGTCTTCGCATTTTTCGTCGCGATGTTTAAACAATTCCCAGCAATACTGGCTTGTGGTCGCACCGAATGTCTTTTGCATGAAGCTGTTCGCGCGCACGACCCTGAAATCACGGTTAAGGACTGCGATATAGCATGGCACTTTATCGAATAGTGTCTGATACTCCTGCTGCAGACGCTTAATTTCCGTTATGTCCGTAGACATCTCGACTATATAGGGAATCTCGCCGCCATCTTTAATAATAGGTACCATGTGAACGAGATAATGTGCGGCTCTTCCGTTGCGATCAAGTCCAACTTCCTCATTAATGCGGACTTTACCGTCAGTAAAGGTCAACGCCGCTGTACATTGATCGCATGGCTGTTGTTTTTTTTTGTAAATCTCATAACATGGCCGCCCAAGTCCTTGTCCGAAAAGTTCCCGGAAACTACGGTTGTGTTCAATGATGTTCAGGTTCCTGTCAATTATTGCGATCCTGCACGGGACCTGTTCGAAGAGCTGGGTATGGAGCCATGACTGCAGCGTGGTATCAATCATATTGCCTCTCCCCACTTTTATACTTCAGCATTAACCCATCTCCCGCGTTAAGCTCCGGCGTTATCCCTCTTACATATGAGGACGGGCACACAGCGAAGCTGGGTCGGGGGTTACTTTTTGCTTTTGTGTCTTTCAATAGTGGTTTGTTCTGTAAGAGTTTCATATCTCCCTCAAACCCCTCTTATTTTAAGAGGGGTGACACTGAAGAATATTCTTTGTCGGCAGTAACCGTACGGACGCTTCCGGGCAACGGATACTCCGGCAGACCTTTTAGATAGTCAGGGTTATTTTCCTGATGACAGGTTGCACACTTATCAAGATTTGCGTAACGTTTCGGATAAAGAGTCGCCATTCTATTGTGGCATTTTTTACACAGCCCGTGCATTGCATCCATATAGCTCACCGCAGGCCTTTCCAGCGGATTCTTTTGCAGTTTGATAAAGGAATTCCGCGCTACCATGTACTTGTGGCAGGATGTGCATGGCGTTGCGGTCGTCATGGACTTCGCAATATCGGGATCTTTATGACATTTAATACAGGAACGGTTCCCACCCAGTTTCCCGGCATGGAAATCATGGTTGAAGATATTTGTCTCAAGATACATGTCACGGTGGCATGTCCTGCAGGATGTTGCCTGATTAAAGGTGTAATTCATATGATGACAGAGCTTGCATGATCTATTGTCACTATTGACCTGTTGCCGGTCATCGTATGTCAATCCTGTTACTGCATCCAAGGTGGTTGTGGATAATTTTTCTGTAATAGTATCTCCGTTATAAGCAACTGAATCTCCGGACACGGCCGAAAGCAGGTTATTATATCTTAACTCATCAAAGATTTTATCAATCATTATCTGGTGTGCTTTATGTTCGAAAAGTATGAAACGGCCGTTTTTATTGAGAAGGAGTAAAGCCTGAGAATTCGAAACATGTTTATTCTGGGTTACATGTTCATTATCATTAACAAGTATGAGCTGGTATATGGTCTGACCAGGGACTGATATCCTTTCTGCATTGATGGTTTCCGGTGCCTGCACAGGGGTCTTCCGCAGGTTTTTGCCGGTTAATGCATGTCCTGACAACCAATAGATACCCAGAGATACCGACAGAATGAAGATCAATGAGTACAGCGCTGTGTTACTCATTCCCGTCGTGCCGAGATATACACTGGAGACAGGCTCCTGAACAGGAAGTCCGGTGTCTCCGTACGCATTTTCCTGTTCATACACTGAAAAGTGTTCTACAAAAAAGAAAAAGAGCAGTGCCGCAGCAGCAACAACGCCGATGCTGATCGAGAATTCCGTCCATGCCGGGAAATAACTGGTCCGCGTTGCCTCTATGGTAGCAATACCTGAGACATTGATGCGGTTTAAGATAATACCGAGCACAGCACTGGAGGATCCGGCAAGGAGCCCTGCCTTGCTCTGTCTTGTCTTTGGAATGGAGAAGAGGATTATCGGGATAATGACGCTCAGGCACAGCTCTATTATAAAGTCTGTTGTTTCCCATACCGGTTTTGCAAGATACAGAAGCTTGCCGTGGTAGGCAAGATCGCCAATCCTTATTGTCAAATAGATGCCCATGACCATTGCACAGGCTTTCGCCAGTCCTGAAAGAAGATCTGTTCCTTCGTTTTTCTGGTAAACCCAGCTGCTTACCAGCGATTCAAGAATTACCATTGCAAGTCCGAGACCGATGGCAGATATAAAGAACAGCCACGGCATGAAACCCGAGTACCAGAGAGGGTAAATACGGAACGGCATAATTAAGAATAGGGTGCCGAGTGAAGACTGATGGAGCGTGGAAAGCATGATCCCGATGATGATCAGCGGCAGCGTAAGTGCTTTGAGAATTTTGTATACCCCGGGGAACGGCATCTTTTCAAAAACTACCGGTGCAAACTCCAGCGCAAGAACCGTAAAATACAACATGACGCACCATGCAACTTCGAATAGAGCGCTGTGCGGCTGCCAGTATACCATGGGATGCCAGATGTCCCACCACCTGCCGAGATCGAATATCAGTCCAACGATGACAGCACCGTAACCAAGAAACGCAGTAAGTACCGCGGGGCGTGCAATTGCGTGATAGCGGTGCAGGTGAAATACATAAACCGTGGCAGCTATGACGAATCCGCCTGCCGCCAGTGCCACACCGCCTACGACATCAAATCCGATCCATAGTCCCCATGGTGTCAGATCAGTAAGATTCGTGGTAACGCCGAGTCCGCGTATCATCCGGACTACACCGACTGCTGCTCCAAGACCTGCAAGAAACCAGAGGACCCCTTTTACGGTTCTTACACGCGGGTTAGACCGGTAAGGGGAATTGAAAGCTAATTCAAGAATAAATTGAATGAGTTTTTTTATCGACTTCATCATGATTTAGCTCCTCCCGGACTTGTCCGACACGTCGGGTTTATCCGACTCCACTTTGCCCTTGTTCATCAGCCGCTCACGGCGTTCAATAAACCAGTAGACCCCGTACATACTCAGCCCCATGCCTACGAAGATTTTCGGAACTTTCTCGAGCACACTGAATACCCTTCCCGGCAACGGGTCCTGTGGAAGGTCTTTTTCCCAGCTCAGAAAATCGAGGTTAATGTCGGACACATACAGAACGGACGTACCGCCCACCTCATGTTCGCCCCACACGCGGTTTATATATTTACCCGGGTTATTGCTGATGCGGTTTTGCGCTTCGGTCAATAACGTATCTCTGTCGCCAAAGACAGTCGCCTGGGTCGGGCATGCTTTTATGCATGCAGGCTCGTTGATTTCGCCGCTCTTTACCTTCTGGTAACACATAATACACTTTCGTACATACGGGGTAGGGTCTGCCCATGTATAGCGCGGAATACCGAATGGACAGGACATCATGCAGTAGCGGCATCCTATGCACAGTTCTGAATCATAAATCACCGGACCCTCCGGGGTCTTTTTGAGTGCACCGACAGGACAGACCGATACGCATGCAGGTGAAAGACAATGCCTGCATTGCTGACGAATAAAGTGGTGGTCCGGCTTTTTTACAATAGTCGTCCACCGTGTTGCAGAAAGGCTGTCTATATTCTTTTGCCATCGCCATGGTTGATCTTTCCCGGTATGGTTTATTTCCTTGCATGCTGCCACGCAATTCTCGCATCCTATACATTTGGTTATATCGGTCAATATTGCCCATGTGCTCATATTCGTTCTGTCTCCTTGTGTAAGGTAATTCCAACATTTTCACCCATGTCCGCAGGGAAGTGCCAGCCAATCTCGGATATTAACTGGGATGCCGGCAGAAGAATAAAATGCGACATTTTGGTGAAGGGGATAAGCATCAATATTGCATCTCCCGAAAGGACGTGGAACAGCATCATAAGTTGATAGGAAAGGGGATTAAGCAATGGATGCATAGCCAGAAAGCCGCTGATAAACGGAACCAGGAGTAATGGCGGGAGAAAAAAATCCTGAAAGCGGCTCAGTTTTCTGGAAAAAGGATTAGTAACACGGCCGATAATAAGCAACAGGCCTGTAACTACGGTAAGAAGAGCGAGTATGTCCGCTCCACTATTCGGTAATCCCGGCCAGCTGATTCCTGTACCACGCTTCCAGAGCAGGAGGTGGGCCCCCAAAAATAGCGGTGTCAGAATCAGACCGGCATGGAACAGGATCGATACAATACTGTACCAGAGCCGGTTTTGAGATTGTTTTGTGACTTGCCGGAAAGGGAAAAGCCATCTGAGTGTCGTCACCATGAGCGTTTTTATCGGCAGCCTTTTGTCTGATGCCCTGTAGATGGAACGGACAATATTTATATCCGTCAAAACTATCAGACGCGCAATGCCCAGGACCATTATAATGAATGAAAAAACAAACAAAGGTCCGCGTGCCCATGCCAATTGTGATTCAATCATACTTTCTCCTTCCTGATTTTGTCCTCGTTTTTTTGCGGTGTCCCGAAATCGATTGCCTTGATCACGAGGTCATGGAGCCCTATTACCTCAACGCCTTCAAGCCCATTGTCTTCGATAACCTCCCGCAACTGCTTTTTACAGTTTGCACACGGAGCGACAACATACTTTGCACCCGTTTCTTTTATTTGTTGAGCCTTGACCTTTCCTCCTGGACCCGTACGCCATTTTCTGATTTCATCGATAGACACGGTACCGCTGCCGCCGCCGCAGCAATAATTCATGGGTCCATTTGGTGTCATTTCTACGAAGTCAGAAGAGATGGCACGAAGTATTTCCCGCGGTTGATTAACGATCCACCCCGAGCGTGCGATATTGCATGGATCATGATATGTTATTTTGTCTTTTATGATATTCGCCCGCAATTTCAGTCTGCCCGTTTCCAGCATTTTAAAAGTATATTCCATAATATTCATTACGGGCGGTGCGTCCGGACCAAAGAAATTCGGTATACCGACTTTTGCAGAACGTGAAGCATGACCGCACTCGCCGATGAGCACTATTTTGCTCTTCAATCTGGTCACTTCAGCAACTTCCATCCTGACAATGCGGTCCCATAATCGATCACTGTAAAAAAGCCCGTAATTAATACCGTCATAGTATTTTGAACCGATTGTCCATGAACCGCCTGTTGCCTGCATAACCGCGGCATTGCCCATAAGAGTGTCCGGTTCCAGAAGGTAGTCGCTGACTGCAGGGAAAAAGACCATTTCTGCACCTTCTTTGTCTACCGGGAACTTGACTGACTGACCGTATTTCTCCATGATCTCGCCTTCCAAAAACTCACAGGTGTCCTGCAACGCTGGAAGAGGAATAGCGGACGTATTGTGTGTTTTCCCTTCAAGCTGTTCACGCGTAGCAACGACAAGTGCCTTTGGGACTATTCCTGTTTCAGCCAGTGCCCAACGGCCTATGTGTGTTATCATTCCATGATCAATCCCCATGGGACAGAAAAACTTACACCTGCGGCATGCTGTGCAGTGATAAAGCTCCTCGGCTAATTGGTCAATGTAATCGTCGGTAAGCGTAAAGTTGCTCCACAGCCTTGTTTTTATCATGCCGGAAATGGTGAAGTAACGGCGATACACTCTCAAGATCAGTTCGGATCGCCAGCAGGGAACATCTTTTATGTTATTCGTGGTCAAATAGATAGGACAAGCAGCACTGCACCGGGAACATTTTGCAGTCATTCTTGAATAAGCGTCCAGGACAGGTCCGTAATTTGAATGTTTAATGATAGCGGCGAATGCATCCAGAAAACGGCGTGCCCGGTCTTTCAATTCGAATGGCTCTACATAATAACTGTATTGACTTTTCATATCATCACCTTCTACTGAAATTAAAATTCAGCCCAAATAACCATTTCTTCCTTAATAATAAATAGCAATTGCTGTGCCATAGATTTAATATTTTTTTTCTTAAGCATATTTTTACAACTATATTGCTTTGTTTATAGATAGTTATATACGGTTTTTTCTGAAATATTAGCGGAAATAATATTGGTTCGGTTAAGATAAAATGAAGACGTATGTTACAAAAATGAGACATGTCTCATTAAAGTGTTGCAATACTAAAACATATGTACTATATTACTTTTATTATGGTACTTCTTGACAATAAATTCTTCCCGCTGATTTTCGACACTATCTCACATGGTATTTTTACCATTGATGAGGCAAGCAGAATTACTTCCTTCAATAAAGCAGCTGAGGAGATCACGGGCTATCGGGGAGAAGAAGTCATTGGCATACCTTGTTCCGAGATCTTCCGGACAGATATCTGCCAGGAGCTTTGTCCTTTAAAACAGAGTATTGCGAGCCAACAGCGTATCGAAAATCGCGAGGTCAAGGTATTGAAAAAAAATGGACGCAGGATTCCGATTTTTATTTCCACTGCGGCATTGATCAATGAAGAGGGCAAAGTAATCGGGGGCGTGGAAATGTTCAGGGACATTTCTACTGAAAGCGAGCTCAAGAAACAACTGTACAGTTCTTACAGTTTCGAAGATATCATCACGAAAAGCCCTGCAATGAAAAGCGTACTTGAAATGCTGCCGCTGGTTGCCGTAAGCCAGAGTACGGTCCTGATCAACGGCGAAAGCGGAACAGGAAAGGAACTGGTGGCAAGGGCCATTCATAATCATGGCCCCAGATGCAAGTGCCCCTTTGTTGCAATAAACTGTGCAGCTCTGCCGGATACCCTGTTGGAATCAGAACTCTTTGGCTACACCCGCGGGGCATTCACAGATGCAAAAAAGGACAAACCGGGCCGTTTTGCCCGGGCGGAAAAAGGGACGCTTTTTCTCGACGAGGTCGGCGATCTCTCTCCGCTCATTCAGTCAAAGCTTCTGCGTGTACTTCAGGAGAAGGAATATGAACCGCTTGGCTCCAACCAGCCAATCAGGGCTAACGTGCGGATCATAGCAGCCACCAATAAAGATCTTACCCGTGAGGTACAGCGAAAAAAGTTCCGTCAGGACCTCTTCTTCCGCCTTAATGTGGTCAATATCAATCTGCCGCCCTTGCGCGATCGAAGAGAGGACATCCCTCTTTTGATCAACCACTTTATTCAGCATTTCAATGCTGTCCAGGCACGGCGTATCTTACGCTGCTCCGAACGTGTCATGGCTGCCCTGATGAAATATGAATTTCCCGGAAACGTGCGGGAATTGGAGAATGCCATAGAACATGCCTATGTTGTCTGTGACGGAGATACTATCCGTCTGGATCACCTCCCATCCCATATCATCGCTGCTTTTTCCCAGCAGTTGGGCCCGGATGATAACCTTGCGCATCCATTGGAGGAAGCTGAAGCTGATGTTATCCGTAACGCCCTCACAAAGAACCATGGGAATCGCAATACGACAGCAGCAGAACTTGGTATATCACGGAACACATTGTGGAGAAAAATAAAAAAATACAAAATAGAATTCTGATTGGCATACAGGGACAATCTTTTCTCCTGCATTAAATCCCGGTGACCGTCCCTTTTGTTCTTAAACTCAGCAATAACAATTCAATACAAACACTAAACTATTTAGGTTTTTCAATGGGTTAGATAAAGTATATTGCATACAAAATATCTTGACATAACCGGTTATATACTGTAGTATGTTTGTAGTAATCGACCAATTAATATAAAAGGAGTTTCTATGAACATTGTTAGTTTCCTGATAGGTGCCGTACTGCCTTATGTTGCAGCAGGCTTATTCCTGATAAGTATAGCAATCAGAATATATAAGTGGGCTTCACCAAAACACCCGCTCAAATGGTCTCTTTATCCAATACCGGATGGCCGAACAGCCCAGTTGGCGTTCATGCTTAAAGAGATCCTTAGTTTTCGCGCAGTATTCCACAACAATAAAAAACTCTGGGCCGGTTCATGGTTGTTCCACATAGGTATGGTTCTTATCGTGCTATGGTTTATAACCTTTGTTTTAGGACTGCAGATCGGTATTGCACTCAGAGCCGGCATTGTGCTCATTACCGTTATGCCTTTGTATATTTTATCCGTCAGGCTGATAAATAAAGGCCTCAGGGCCATATCCTCTCCTCTTGAGTATTTTAACCTTTTAATTTTTATTGCCATAGGGGTATCCAGTATCGCACTGCTACTGTTCGACAAACCGGATTCACAGCTTGTGCGGGAATATTTCATAGGGTTACTATCATTCCATTCGGTTGTTCTGCCCGGGTCTCCACTATTCCTTTGTATACTTGCTTTATCGGAATTTTTTCTCATCTACTTCCCGAATAGCCGCATGCTTCACATGATAAGCAAATACTTCACTTATGACAAGATTAGCTGGGAAAGTCATTAGACAGGAAAAAGAAAGGAAAGGAGCACTATAATGCCGCAAACTGTTAAAAATGATAAAACGGAAAATAAACAAAAACAATCACCGGTAAACGGAAAACCGCCGGGAAAGAAACAAAAGAGGAACTACCCATTCTATGCAATAGAAGATCCTGTAGAGGAAAACCGTATACCCATATTCATCGAAACACTGGGAGCCGTTCTTAAAGACGAGAAGTACAAATTGCTGCTCGACCTATACCTCAATACTTGTGCAAGCTGTAATTCCTGTGCTGAACAGTGCCACCTCTACCAGGTAACGCATGAGCAGAAAGATCTTCCTGCATACCGCTCCAATATGTTAAGATCCGTGTACCGAAAATACTATACAACGAGCGGGAAACTTTTAGGCAGGCTTGTAGGCGCAGCAGAACTCAAAGAAGAAGATATAGACAGTATGATAGAAAGCTTCTACCGGTGTACAATGTGCAGAAGATGCGCGGTCGAATGCCCCATGGGCGTTGATAATGCCCTGCTCACGAGGATCGGGAGATGTGTTCTTGGTGCAATGAATATTGCTCCAAAGAACTTCACTTTAAGCAGTGCACAGGAACTGAAAGGCATCGGCAATACATCAGCCATACCAAAAGAGGCATTTATTGATACCCTGGACTTCCTGCAGGATGAAATAAAGGATATGACAGGGCACAACGTTGAATTCCCGAGAGACAAAGTTGGTGCAGAATATATGTTTATTGCACCTGTCAGCGATTACATAATGGAAGCCGATACACTTATGGGAACGGCAATGGCATTGCAGGCAGCCGGCGCTGACTGGACAATAGGAACATCGTTCTATGATGCAATAAACTATGGGCTTTTCTATTCAGACGGGGTTACCGGCGATGTACTGAACAGATTACTGTCAGAAGCCCAGAGATTAAAGGTAAAGAAGATACTTATCGGAGAATGCGGACATGCAACAAAGACTGCAAAGCTGTTTATGGATGTGTTCGGGAAATATAAATTCCCCATCCAGAATGTAATGGAATACACCGCAAAAGCTATTAAGGACGGAAGGTTAAAGCTGAATCCAGAGGTAAATCAGGAGACGGTTACCTACCACGATCCCTGCAACCTCGGAAGGGGGCTTGGCATATACGATGCACCCCGTAACATTATTAAAGCATCTGTTAAACATTTTGTAGATCTTCAGCCGACCCGTGAAAAGAATTATTGCTGCGGCGGCGGCGGCGGGAGTGTGACAGTCCCCGATATGTATGAATTCAGAATGAATTTCTCAGGCAAAAAAAAGGTTGAACAGATAAAGGCATCTATCAAGGCTCATGGCACGAAACTTCTCGCTGCACCCTGCGCAAACTGCAAGAAACAGTTAAAAGAACTGGTTGACTACCATAAGCTTCCTGTAACGGTGGTCGGTGTACACGACTTGTTGATTCGTTCGCTCATACTTTAACTTAAAAATATTGTAAACTTATGGCGGGAAAATTTAATACACCCTTTGATTTACACGTAAGAATTAAAAATTTCCGCGATATTATTGATGCAAATAATACTGCGTTGGAGGCCATTGCCCGGTTACAAGAGCAGTATCATGAAAATGAAAGGGGAAATTCTCAACTCACCACAAAACTGATCACGGACATCTTTGTCAACACGTTTAAAATGATAAAAAGCATCAATGCATTGAGTGACGACAGGTACGGCAATTTATATAAGGTCTACGATGCCATTTCATCACGCCTGAGAAACAAACTCGGGGAGAGAGGAAATAACAGGCACAGGGAAGTAATACATAAGTTTATCATCCCGTTTTCGGAGATAGATCATTCTTATATCGATATTGTCGGTGAAAAAATAGCTTTCCTCTGCGATATAAGAAATAAAACACCGGTTCTTGTGCCGGACGGCTTTGCCATTACAGAGAGTGCCTATTCACTCTTGTTGAAGGAAAA
This sequence comes from bacterium, assembly GCA_037439545.1. Lineage (GTDB taxonomy): Bacteria > JAMCPX01 > JAMCPX01 > JAMCPX01 > JAMCPX01 > JAMCVD01. The sequence goes on along the minus strand of JBBIVV010000002.1, from coordinate 36,466 downwards.
TCATCTTGATGAACAGATAGGTTCTTTGCTTGACAGCATAGATTTCAAAGACATAGAAGGCATTTTCCAGGCAAGCAGCCAGCTTCAGAAGCTCATCATGAATGCACGGGTACCGGACATACTTAAAGAAGAAATCCAGAATGCGCTGAAAGTTCTAAAGGCATATGCTCCTGCCGATTTGCGGGTTTCTGTAAGAAGCTCTGCCTTATTTGAATCAAATGCTTATACGAGCTTTGCCGGTCAGTACAGGACCTTACTGAACATACCGGAAGATGAAGTCCTGAATGCATACCTTGAAGTCGTTGCAAGTAAGTTTACCCCGGAGGCAATGGTCTATGCAGTAGCTCACAGTTTTAATATAGAAGATATATGTATGCCAGTTGCAGTACAGCATATGATAGATGCGAAATCATCCGGTGTCATGTTTACCTCGTGGCAGAACCTCAATCAATCGATGATTCAAGCCGTTTACGGGCTTGGGTTATATATTGTCAATGGCACTCTCGTGCCTGACACCTATATTTACAATAATGAATTAAAAAGGACTGTGGTGTCAATTCCAGGAGAAAAGCATACATCTCTGGTGTGTGATATAGTGGGAACAAAAGAGGCCGGAATACAGGAACCCTACAGAAATGCCCCCTGCATTGCAAGCGATCAGCTCTCTGAGCTCTCCGGCATAGGGCAGAAGCTCGATAAAATTTATAAAATGCCCCTTGATATCGAATGGGCGATAGATGCAAGGCTGAATATTTTTATACTGCAATGCAGGCCTCAATTATATAAACCCGCTCCTGAAACAACTCTTGCCGACCTGTCTGATATTGATATTGAATGGGCAATCGACGACTATGGTGAACCGTATATCCTTGAATATAGAGAAGCTGGCATGTCCATCAGGCGGTCACGAAGAAACACGCTGCCTTTCAGGATACTCAATCATACTATAACGGATCGCGGCGTCACCGCTTCACCGGGCACGGCATCAGCACCGGCATTCAATGTCAATAACAGTCTCGATATCATGAAGTTCCCCTATGGCAGCATTATAGTAACCACGACAGCAGACCCGAAACTCGCAGTTTTGCTCAATAAAGCCGTTGGAGTCATTTCTCAGGGCGGCGACGTAACAGGACACCTTGCAGCAGTCGCACGGGAATTTCAGGTCCCCGCCCTGTTCGCAACAGGACGCGTATCTATTGCCGACGGCAAACATATCACCCTTGATGCAAACAATAAAAAAGTATATGCCGGTACGGTAAAAGAACTTGCCGGGAAAAATGACAGAAAACCGGACCTTCAGCCTTCTATGCTGCTGCTCAGGGATATGCTGAAAGACATCGCTACCCTCAACATACCGAATCCTGCCAACTCGAATTCTCAGGCTTTAAAGTGTAAAAGCATCCATGACATTATAAGGTTCGTGCATCAGATAGCGATAGAGGAGATGTTCAAGACTTGTGACAGTAAAGTATCGAAAGAGTCCTGTGCAAGAAAGATTACATCCCCCATTCCGGTAAACCTTCTCGCATTTGACCTTGGAGGAGGCATTGCAGAGGATGCACCGGATATCGGGATTTCTCTTGAGAACGTAGTATCGATACCCATGCAGGCCCTTTGGAAAGGTATGATGCATAAAGGCATTAAATGGTCGGGTGAAAGGAATATAGATGTATCGGGAATGTTTGCGGCAATGACTAACTATATGATCGATGAAAGCACTTCAATGCGCGGTCTTGGTTCGCCGAGTTATGTCTTTATTTCTAAGAATTACATGAATTTCAACTCGAGGGTAGGCTATCATTTTGCCACTGTCGATGCTTACATCGGCGAGCTTCACGAATCCAATTATATAAATTTCAGATTTAGCGGCGGTGCGAATGCACTTGACCGGCGCAGCAGAAGGACAGCTCTCATAGAGAAAACACTCCGCGATGCCGGTTATAAATCTATCCGTACCATGGATGTGATTAACTCAAATATCCAGAACCTCACTGAAAATCAAATGCAGGAAAAGTTGGAGTTCCTCGGAAGACTGCTCGGTTTCGTCAACAGGCTCGATATAGCCATGGTTACGGACAATGATATAGATAAATACTACAATGCTTTCAAAGCACAGAGGTATGACGTTCTATGAATAATCCAAAACCCGGATATTATAAGTTACTCAGGTATAAATTGTTTTTTGCAGTTTTCCTCGCCAGTCTCATCCCACTGACGGTCATTTATTTCATGAGTTCGTCCTATTACAACAAGGCAATTCGGAGCAAGATAGAGAGTGTCCTTATAAATATCGCGGAAAACAGAAAGGACGCAATAGAACTGTTCTTGAAGGAAAAGACCGAACAACTCTCGGTCATCGGTAATATGTATACCTATGACTATTTAAGCAAACAAAAAAATCTTGAAAGAATCTTTGAATCTCTTCAAAAAGAAGGAAAGGATTATGTCGATATCAGCATTGTCGATCAGCATGGCAGTGCGGTAAATTATGTTGGACCTTACAGCCTGAGCGGAATGAATTATACGAACGAGAAATGGTTCAAAGAGGCAATGGTAAGGGGTATTTATAAAAGTGATGTTTTCCTGGGATTCAGAAGATTTCCGCATTTCATAATAGCCGTGAAAAAACCTTCCGACGGCAAAACATTCATAATCCGCAGCACCATAAATACGGATGCACTGAAATCACTTATGCGAATAGCAGAGGTAGAGGCCCCTGTCGAAGCATTCATCCTCAATGAAGACGGCATTTACCAGATACCTCCCTCAGAGGGTGGTGATATTGCGCAAAAATCTTTTCTGACTCCCGAGCAGCCATACGCAGACACAAAAATAACCGAAGTCAGGGATAACAATAACAATTCGTTTTATTGCGCAGAATCATGGATTACAAATAGCGATTGGGTCGTTGTCGTTCTCCAGGCGATGAAGAACAATATTGAGCCACTCACCGGAGCAATGAAAATCGGGAAATTGCTGTTCTTGTCTGGTCTGCTTTGTATTTTTTTAATTTCCTTTGTCGTGTCAACGTGGTTTACCAATAAACTGTACGCAGCCGATATGCACAGGGCTACTCTGAACAATCAATTGATACAGGCTGAAAAAATGGCTGCCATCGGAAGGCTTGCAGCAGGCATCGCCCATGAAATCAATAACCCTGCCGCGATAATAAACAATGAATCCGGATGGATGAATGATTTAATAAAGGAGACGACAGAAAAAGGCACAAAAATCGATTATGATGAATTCCGGAAAAGCATACAGCAAATAAAAAAACAGATAGATCGGTGCAAGAGTATAACATCAAGACTGCTCGGTTTCTCAAGACGGGTCGGCGAAGGCATTGAACCGGTCCATATAAATCAATTGATTGACGAGGCGATATTCTTCCTTGAAAAGGAAGCAAAGCATGAGAATATACTTTTCTCAAAAAAATATCAGCAGGATCTCCCTCTCTGGCACGGGAATGCTTCACAGATTGAACAGGTCTTTTTAAATATAATTACCAATGCGATGGACGCGATAAAAGGCAAGGGAGAAATAATCTTGTCTACCGGGGAGCTCAGCGGCGGGGTTGAAATAAGAATTAAGGACACCGGTGCAGGTATGCCTGCTGAATATTTGCCAAGAATATTTGAGCCGTTCTTTTCAACCAAACTTCATAAAGGAGGAACAGGACTCGGGCTTTCGATATGTTATGATATTGTAAAGGGATTCGGAGGAAAGATCTCCGTCGAAAGTGAAGTAGATAAAGGCAGCACTTTTATAATCTACCTGCCGGACAATCATGGTGACCGGCATAGCGGACTGCAGGTATAGCCAGGGAGGTGAAATAATATGGATAGTATTAATGTACTGCTTGTAGACGATGAAATAGAATTCGTCGAGACTCTCGCAAAGAGACTCAATAAACGGGGCTTTAACACCCTTTATACAACAAGCGGAAAAGATGCGATGGAAAAGATCAAAAAAGAGCAGTTTGATGTTGCAGTAATCGATGTCAGGATGCCTGAAATGGACGGTATAACGCTGCTTGGCGAGATAAAACAGGTACAGCCGCTTGTAGAGGTAATTTTGTTGACCGGCTATGCATCTATACAATCCGGGATTGAAGGCATGAAGAAGGGCGCTTTTGATTATCTTATGAAGCCCACTGACATTGATGAGCTTATCAAAAAGATCAGAGATGCGTATGAGAGAAAAAAGCAGCAGGATGAGAAGATACTGAAGGCAGAGGCAAAGAATTCACACTCCGGCCGTGAACAACCGTATTGATTACGCTTGACAGCGGTCTTTTTGTAATTTATAAATATTGTATACTGTATACAATATTTATGGAGGTAAAAATGGTAAAAAACTCTCCAGTGAAAAACATTAAGACAGGAGCTATAGTGCTGCTATCCTCTCTTGTTTTGTTCCCGGTAAACCTCCTTGCTTCGGAAGAAAAAACGCAGCCACTTTCCTTCATTGCCAACACCGAAGGGCTTTCCGGTTTCATGCTGTGGTACGCTACCCTGTATAATACCAATAAATTATACTGCGCACTGGTAACCATAATCATCCTGCCGGTCATTGGCTTAATACTTGCCAAGATAGCAGATATTATAATCGGTAAAATTGGACTTGACTTAAGATCACGGTCTCACTAAAAGGAGGTAGTATGGATTGGGCGTATATACACATGCCTATCTCAGGAGTCTTAATATTCTGGCCCGGACTCGTTGTACTCGGTTTTGGCGTTGGCGTTATTGGAGGTTTTTTTGGTGTCGGCGGTGGATGGCTTGTTACGCCTGGTTTAAATATCCTCGGCTTTCCCATAAGCTTTGCCATCGGCACTGACCTTGCCCAAATGTCGGCCAATTCCATAGTATCCACGATGAGACACGCAAAATTCGGCAATGTCGATTACAAACTCGGGACCATTATGATAATCGGTACGCTTGCCGGGGTAGAACTGGGGGCAAGACTCGTAATGTACCTTGAACATCTCGGTATTGTCGGAGCGGTAATAAGATACTGCTATATGGCATTACTTACGCTTATAGCCTGGACTGTATTTGTAGATATCTCAAAACAAAAGAAACAGTTTGTAATTGGCGGCACCGAAGAAACAGCCGTTGGAATAGACTGGTATAAGCGATTACACAGGATAAAGATCCCGCCCATGATACATTTTAAAACGGCAGGGGTATACTGTTCTTTATGGCTGCCTGTCCTGATAAGCTTCTTTATAGGCCTCATATCCGGTACACTGGGAATAGGAGGGGGGTTAATAGTTTTACCTGCGTTCATTTATCTCATTGGCTGCCCTACACATGTGGCTGTTGGGACAAGCCTCTACGGAGTAATGTTCTCCGGATTATATGGAACTTTCACCTACACCATGAAAGGAAGGACAGAACTCGCCGCTGCATTAATCATGATACTGGGCGCAGCAGCCGGTGCTCAGATAGGGACAATTGCGACGAAATATATAAAAGGCTTTGCAATCAAATATGCCTTCGGTTTATCTGTCATAGGTGTTTTTATATCAATATTTCTGAAGCAGTTTGCAAGTAAATTCCGTAGCTTCGAGCATCTATCCCTGAATATTTCTACGGCTATTATTTTCGGACTCGTTATCGTACTGTGCACCTATATTACGGTTAAAATGGTCCAAGGGGCAAAAAATGAGCTGAGAGCAAAAAAAGCAAGACTGAAAACAGATGATTCGTAAGATTTTTAAAAGACTGCGCACCGCTGCACTTACCCGCTTATCCAGAAAGAAAACATCCAATACGGATCCGCTTCATTCCCTCGTACACAGGTACAACTATTTTCAGGAATTACTTTACTATAATAATGATGCCTTAAAGCTTATTGCAGAGATCGAGGACAAACTTTCGGGCAATCATGCTTTTGGCAGCGATTATATTAAACTTGCCGCAGACAGGATTAATTTATCTGCATTCCAGGTGATAAAGGCACTGAATCATGTTGCGAATAATCAGTACGCCGTCTTATACCAGGTGCTTGACAGCATAAACGGGAAGATCGACAGGGAAGTTTATTGCGAACACATGCCATCTTCCGCAGGCTTTGTTGTCCCGTATAAAAAAATAACGCGGAGCTTATTGGATGATGTCGGCGGCAAGAACGCAAACCTCGGAGAAATACGAAACAATATAGGGCTTCTTGTACCCGATGGATTTGCTATTACCACAAATGTGTTCGACGCTTTTGTGGGCACCCGTCCAAGGGATGGGTCGGGGAACAATCTTTATGAACGAATACATAAAAAGCTCAGCATACTGGAACTCACCAATCAAGTAAACGTTGACGCTGTGAGTAAAGAAATACAGTCGATGATTATAGATTCTGATATACCGGAGGGGCTTTTACGTGCTCTCGGAGATGCGTATGACGACTTGTGCCGTGAGGTTAAAAAAACCGTCCATGTGGCTATGAGGAGCAGTGCGGTAAACGAAGACGGTGACTTATCATTTGCAGGCCAGTATACAACCGTACTCAATATTACAAAACAGGAAATCCCTAATGCATATAAACAGGTCATCGCAAGCCTGTACTGTGTGCCGGCAATCATGTACCGGTATCATAAGGGTTTATTAGGCGCCCAGATCCGAATGGGCGTTGGATGTATCGAGATGATCGATGCAAAAACCGCAGGCATAATTTATACCTTGGATCCGAATAATCCCCGCAGCAATACGGTCATTATCAATGCTGTCAGGGGACTTGGCAAATTTGCGGTGGATGGAACAGTGACCCCGGATGCTCATATCATAGACCGCAGCAGTATGAAGGTAGTGAAGAAACACATAGCAGAAAAGAACTATATGCTGACAACAAACCCGGTAAAAGGCGTTGATACTGTTGCGGTCGGGAGCAGTGAAAAAAATCTGCCATGCCTTACCGATGAACAGGCATTGGACATCGCTAAAAAGGCGCTAACCATAGAAAAGCATTATAATGCGCCCCAGGACATAGAATGGTGCATAGATCGGCAGGATCGTTTTTTTATACTGCAATCGAGGCAATTAAGGTTTTCTCCGGGCATGGCAAAGCACAGGAAAAAATATCAGGGTTACCCTGTAGTGCTTGATCGAGGAAGTATCGTTTGTCCTGGCATAGGAAGCGGCAGGGCATTTGTTTTGATGAACGAACAGGACATAATCCATGTGCCGGAAGGATCGGTACTTGTTGCACCGCATGCATCGCCTGCATTGGTCAGGATCATGGGCAAAGTAAAAGCCATCGTTACCGATACAGGCGGCATATCCGGACACATGGCATCAATGGCAAGAGAGTTCAATATTCCGACCATTACCGATGCAGTAAATTCCACATCGGTCATACACCATGGGGATGAGATTACAGTTGATGCCGGTTCACTCTTTGTCTACAAGGGCATTGTGAAACAGTCTATGGAAAAGGAGATCACGGCACCTTCATTTATGAAAGGCACGCCTGTTTATCAAATGCTGCAAAAGGTTGCAGGACTTATTACGCCGCTTCATTTAACCGATCCTGCCGCCAAAGACTTTGTGCCTGAATCGTGTAAAACAATACACGACCTTATCAGGTATTGCCATGAAAAAGCTATCTCAAGCATGTTTTACACCTGTGATAATATATCCGAGCATACAACTGCAATAAAGGCCGGGATACGCCTGCCGGTTGATCTGTATATCATAGATATAGGCAATGGACTAAAAGACAACCTTCATAAAGGAAGGGCCGGGGTCGACAATATCGATTCTGTGCCTTTTCATGCGTTCATGAAAGGTTTGATGAACAAGAATATAAAATGGTGGGAACCAAGGAGGATTGACATCAAAGGCTTCTTTTCAGTTTTATCTTCCCATGCTGCCAGTATCGAGGACCATACAAAACCTATCGGCAGACGCACCTACGCGGCAATTTCAAAAAATTATTTTAATTTTAATTCAAGGGTCGGATATCATTTCAGCACTATTGATTCTTACTGCGATGATATTAAGAACAACAATTATATTACCTTCTACTTTCAGGGAGGGGCGTCCGAAGATATAAGGAGAATGAGACGGATAAGGTTCCTCAGGGGTGTACTGAACGCCATTGGATTCGTTACGGAAACAACAGGGGATCGCGTCACGGCTTATATGCGAAAGTATGACAGGAAAACAATAGAGGAAAAGCTGGAGATGCTCGGCAAACTGACACTCTGCGCTTTGCATCTTGATATGCTTATGACGACGGATGCAAGCGTCGAATGGTTTACCAAAGCCTTTCTCGAAGGGAACTATAACTTCGAATTCAAATAGTTAATTTCCTCAGTAAAAAAATCCTCTGTTTACGGTATATGATTGAAGCCTTTATCATAATCCGCGCGTGTTCCCCGGCGGATCAAAAATCACTTCTTTTTGATTGCGTCTTTTTTTAACACCAGTGTCCTATCGCCGAATAAGCCGAATCTGAGCCATTTAAACCCGAATTTGAGCAGTTCCAGATCATCCTTTGCGATAAGTTCTTTGATCATCGGATCGATCTCAAACAGATTTAAGAAATTGCTCTCGAAAACGAATTTTCTGAACTTATCGATATTGTAGCAGGTCATGTAAAACATATCTATCACCGATTTATCGGGAATTTTATCTTTCCATAAATCCTCTGCGTCTGCTACCTGGGAAAAAAGCTGGTTCAGCGTGTCGTACGCTATTAAGCCCTGATCAACGAACCAGTCTTCCACGACCCACTGTTTTTCTTCCTTCAATCCGAAGCAGAATGTATCTTGTACGATAAGCTTGAATTCATCGTCGTCCTCGCCTGCTTTATCGAGCGGGTACATACGGCATGACCATGGTCTGTCTTCATATATGCTGCATCCTTCCTGTGTCAGGAACCGGCAGGATTTATCCTTGTCATCGTTCATTTTTAAGAGGACAACAGGTAAGCTGAAGCTGTCGCTTACCAGTGTGCTCGTATATTTCTCGAGAAATTCACCGGATGAAATGCCCAGATTATTCTTCATGCGCAGAACGTCATACGGTGTCAGAAAAATATTTACATTCCTGCAGCATCGCGTAAAACATTTTAAATCCTTGTTACATGAAAAACTGAATTTACTGTAAAGTGTTATACTCATTTTTCCCTCTCTTAAACATGCATCATTGCTTTAAAAAAGTTCCGGCATAATTCTCAACCGCGTTTTTACTGCTCTCCATAAGCATATCAAGCTGTTTTGTGTAAATAGTCAATCTTCCCAGCATCTTCATAAGCTCTTCGAATTTATTCTGTTCGCATTTTGTGTATATGGCTCTGATCATATCTTCTGTTTGTTTTACACGGAACTGATACTGCCGTAGTATTGTTGCTATGACCTGTGCCCTTTTTATCCGTCTTTCGATATCTGCGCCGCCGCCCTGGAAAATAAACCGTATATAGTTATCATGCGTTTCTTTTGTACATAACCCTTCTATGGTCGACAGGTGATACCCCATCCTTATATTGAAATTCATATATTCCCTGCTTATCAGCGCAAGATTTTTTTCGTACAGTCTTTCCTGAAGTTTGGGATTCGCCATTGTGTTCATAACGACTGATAAGAACCCGTCCCCGCTCATAGGCTTTGGACCAGTCTCTTCCATGTTTATGCCTTTCCAGAAAGCAGAAAAGGGAATGGACGCAATCGAAGATTCCGACACGTTCTTTTCACTTTTTATGCCGTCTCCAAGATCTATAATGTAAACTCTGAACTGCGATGCCGTTTGAAGTCTTACGGAAGCGACGGAATCATCCGTAACATGCTGCGCCACGAGGAACATCTCGTTCATAGCTGCCTGATGTGCAAATCTTATTATATCATGCAGGGTGCGTATTGAACTTATATTAAAATCAGGGGTATTAGGATCGATAAGGTTCAGCGGAGTAATGTGTTCGAGTACCTCTTTCATGATGACGAACACCGGGGTGTCCTTAAATATACCCCTTTTTATGTACGGTGCCTTAAACAACTCATCCGCATAGCCTTCATAAACGCGTCCGTGATCAGCGTCTACGCTTATATTCATCCCCTGTTTCAGAACACCAGTCGCATCGTGGGCGTTGACAATTGTCGGTATTTGAAACTCTCTCGCAAGCGTTGCCATGTGCCCTGTCGGACTGCCTACCTCGGCAATTATTGCCTTTGCACGGTTCATAACGCCGACATATCTCGGTGAAGAATGCCGTGTGACCATGACAGCTCCGTTTGGAAAACGGGCGATGTCTTCATCATTGTTTACAAAGAAAACAGGTCCATAGCCGGTACCCGACGATGCAGTAACAGCCTGTTCCACAAGCAGTCTGTTTTTAGAAAGATCAATGTTGATGTGCCGTACATCGTGCTTCAGCATAATGAGCGGGCTTGTCTGTAAGATAAAGAGCCTGTCATTATAATCATACGCCCACTCAATAATCTGGGGCTGCTGATAATGATCCTCGAGTACTACGGCATAGTGTGCAAGCTCTTTGATCTGTGTGCCGGTAAGCGATGGAGCATCCATCAATTCACCGGGCACTTCTTTTTCAGTTACCCCGGCCATTGCGCCTGTTCTATTTTCATTGAGGACCAGCATTCTCGGTTTATGGGCCACTTTTGATTGAATAATACTGCCCCCTGATTTTGATACTTCGAACAGATCCGGCGGGACATCTCCTTCGACGATATATTTCCCGAGTCCGAATATTGAATTTATAATCATTCTGTCTTCATCCGGATAAAATGGGTTGATTGTGTGTATGACACCGCTTGACTTTGCATTAACCATAACCATACACCCTGCGCTCATCGCTATATCATCCTCTCTGAATCCCCTGTTCGTAAGATAAAAAAGTGCCCTTGGCGCAAATTTACTTGCAACAATCTCTTTATAGTAAAGGGGTATATCCGGTGATGACACACCAAGGAAGGTTGAATATTGTCCTGCAAAACTGAATTCTGTGCTTTCACCTACTGCACTGCTTCTTACTGAAAACAAAACGCTGTTTGTGAATTTCTCAACATATCCGGCACATCTCCCTTCTATGGCTTTTTCCAGCTCCGGCTGCAGTCTGGCATTCATGATTGCCGTTTGAATCTGCTTGCTGACAAATGCAGTGCTTTCGAAATCATTCATATCCAGTCCGGCAAGCATGGAGTGTATCTTTTTCGCAATCTGGTTGTATTCAAGGAATTGTTTATACGCGTATGCAGTTATTGCAAAACCTTCCGGGACAGGTGCATGAAGCTTATTTCTAATTTCACCGAGTTGCGCATTCTTGCCTCCGACACTATCGAGCCTCTCCCTGGTTATACTGTCATAATCCACTATCAGTTCATCGACCGGAATATCTTTTTTCTTTGAGAGTGCCCGTTCAATGTTTGTTTTAATATTTTCGTACGTAGTGCTTAATTCATCATATTTGTTGTTCGATAATCTGTTAAGCAGGCCGATAATCTTCTTAATGACCGCCAGGATCGTTTCTGTGTTTAAGCGCAGATATCCTATTTCAAATGGTTCGTCACCGGATGTTTTTTCTTTCAGTTCTGCTATGATTCGGAGAACGAGTTCGTTCTCTGACAGCAGCTTCAAATAACTCGTATACTTTAGCTGCAGAGCAATTTTATCGATAGATGATCTTTCCTTAAAAAGGTTAATTCTTAATATCACGCAAACCTCTGCTTTCCCAAACAGTGTAGTATAGTTAAAAAAGAATTTAAAGAAAAATTATCCGTGCAACAGCGTGACACCAAGCTTGAGTCCTACAATTATGACGGCAATGAATGCAATCACCGAAAACAACATTCTTACGCTCGGGCCCCCTGCCTTTCTCGTGAATGATGCCCCTATAACAGAGCCTATTGTTGAACTTATAAGAAGGGAAACCACCAGTACAAGGTCTATATTGCCTTCCATTGAATAGGTAAATGCTCCGTATGCTGCAGTAAAAAGTATGCCGAAAAGACTTGTTCCAACGGCAATTACCGTTGGGCATCCAATGATGTATATGAGAGCAGGCATCATTATAAACCCGCCGCCAATGCCCATAAAACCACTGAGCACGCCGGTAGCAAAGGCAATACCCATGATTACCCATACAGATATACCCGTAATGCCCGATGCATCGAACTTGATCATGGGTTTGAGTTTTATCGCCCGTATTCTCTTTACACCGGCGGACGCTTCGGGTTCTCCCGAAACATGCGTCCCAATTGCCGCACTTTTTGTCATCTTCATCGTACTCAGCGATTCCTTGAAGATAGACAATCCTATCAAGCTTAACATAACAATGTAGGATACACTGAGTACAAGTTCAAGCAAGTCTATATGAGAACCTGTGCCGGCAAACAGGATATTCTGCAATCCTTTGATGACATTGAGAAGTCTTGCACCGGCATCTACGCCAACTGCTGTACCTATGACCATTACAAGACCGAGCTTATAATCAATGTTGCCGTATTTGCTGTGCCTGATGGTTGATGCAACTGTTATGCCTACAAGAAGCGAAAGGCTTGAGCCTACTGCAACCGGATAAGGGACGCCAAAAATTGCATTGAGCATTGGCGTAATAAGAAATCCACCGCCAACGCCGAAGAACCCCGCCATACCTCCTACAATAAACCCAAATAACAGTATCCAGAAAAGACTTATATGCACGTGTGCAATGGGCAGGTATATACTGAACACTTAATGCCCCCCGCCTATGCGTATGTTGAATACCTTCTCAAGCAGCATGATACATAGTGTTACCATTGCGCCTATCGTAGCCGGAACAAAAACAGAAAAAACAATATAGATCCACTGTGGATGGAATCCTCTCCCCGGTGTGGTGCTTTGTGATATTTGAGCTATCCAGTTTAGAATATCCATCTGTTTGGTTTTTTATCCTGCCTCATGTACTCCTTCAGTAGGATAGATACACGTTATGCAATACTTTTTGTTTCTATGTTCCCGGATACGGCCTCTTCAGCAGGTTCACTCAATCCTGCATACCGTGCATATACAATGGCCACAAATCTATAAATAAGGTGTGCAAACTTGGAATAGGGAAAATAGCCAATAAGGAAAAATACAAATGTCAGATGAATAAAGTAAGTCCAGTATGCTGCAGGAGCATTGCCTGATAGCCTTATAAGCTCTGAGAGGAGTCCTGTTACGCCGATCAAAGACAAAATGCCCAGAAAAAGCCAGTCGTAATAATAGCTTTCACCGGACTGTTTCTTCCGGCTCACTCTGTTGTAAACGGCTATCGCGCATCCAAGAATCAATGCAACAGCTCCGAGATTGCCCAGTATTTTTACTGGATTCATCTGGCTCATGGGCAGCTCCATTTGAAACACGCGGTCGCCAATAAACACGATAGCGGTGACAATAAACAGCGCTATAAATCCGTAAAAGATTGCGAGGTGTCCAGTGTATCGCATATTGTTTGCATCGCATTTTTTAAAGTTCCTGTGAGTAAGGACCTCGCTTGCCGCTGCTATGATACTGTTTACTATGCCTGCCCTGCCATAGTTCCCATTATGCGGATTGTTCTTGTCCATATTTTTCCAGAATCTCGAGATTCCGGTTGCTATTGCTATAATGACCAGTACACTCACAATTATAAAGATCGCGTCAACGTAGTTGTCGAATCTGGTAAAAGCAATAGGACCGGCAGGAACGGCAGAAAGCGCACCCATAAGCTGGAGCACAACCAGAAATAGAATTACCGGCACTGCAAGGAGCAGGGGAAGGTATTTTGCACTGCCGAGTGCTTTACCCATAAATCCAGGAACAGCATAATGCATAAAGCTGTAATTTCTGACAGCGCCCATCACCTCTCCGGGTTTGGCACCTCTTGGACAATAAACAGTGCAATCGCCGCATTGATAGCATCTCCATACATCAGGGTCCGAAAGAAGTTTATCCTTTAAACCCCATTGTGCCCAAATCATTTCTTTCCGGGGAAAAGGTTTGTCATCCGATGATAATGAACATACAACGGAGCAGGTCGCACACTGAAAACAGTTCTTTAAAGAACTGCCGCCCAATTTTTTAATATCTTTTATAAAATCAATGTCGGTTTCTATAATATTATTAGCCATAGTTACCTCTTTTTAAAAGCTCTTATATGGATTTGGCCCGAGTTCGTTGACCTTTGCCATAAAGTCGTTCATGAGCTCCGGAATCCTGTCGTAATCGGAGATTTCGAGTTGCATAACCTTAACTCTTTCAGGTTCGAGTACCAGCCTTTGAAGCACTTCTTTGAGGTTTTCCATCCTTTTGTTGGCAAGCTCACTGCCTTTTATAAAATGGCACTGGTAATCGTCACCATACTTACATCCAATAAGCATTATCCCGTCTATACCTTTTGAGAGTGCATCTGCTATCCATACGATATTCACCGATCCAAGACACCGGACAGGTATGATTCTCATATTCGGATTATAGAGAGTGCGGTTGACGCCTGCAATATCAAATGCCGGATAAGCATCATTTTCACATGCAAGTGCAATTATCCTGAGTTTCTCGTCTTCTTCGCCCGGCACTTCTATCGATTTGATCATTGAGGATACTATATCCACAGAATAGTTATCAAATGACACGATCCTTTCGGGACATGCACCCATACATACACCACATCGCCTGCACCTGTTCGGATTTGGCTTCGGTGCTCCTTTCTCATCCTCATCAATTGCTCCAAACGGACATTCCTCTGTACATCTCTTGCACGAAGTGCATTTTTGCATGAAGAATATCGGATAGGAAAGATCGCCTGCCCTCGGATGCACAGCAGAACCTACTGATTCAAGCTCCACAGCCTGGATTGCCTTCAATGCTGCCCCGGTAGCATCGTCCTTGCATGTCTTACTCTCTGCCGGCTGTCGTACACAGCCCGCGGCATAGATAGCAGTTCTCTGGGTCTCGTATGGAAAACAGATAAAGTTGGAATCCGGGAATCCGTATTTCAGCATGGGCAATTCCTTGCCCTGCCTGTATTGGAGGTTTAATATGCTTGCATCTGTAGCAGGCACCATGCCTGTTGCAAGGACAACCATATCTGCGTCTATATCGATATCCTCGCCAATCAAAGTGTTTTTAACATTAACTCTCAGAGATTTATCCGCGTTTTCCGTAATACCGGAAATGTCCCCCTTGGTGAGAAATATTCCGTCATCCGCCTGCTTATCTTTATAAAAATTTTCATATTGACCCGGCGTACGCATGTCTTTATAAACTATATAAACCTTTGCGTCCGGATTACTGCTCCTGACGTACGACGCCTGTTTCAAGGATGCAAGACAGCACACAGAGGAACAGTAGGGAAGATGATTCTTGTCCCTTGATCCTGCACACTGAACAAATACAACCGACTTTACTTCTTTATTGTCGGATGGCCTCTTGATTGACCCCTTACCCTGTACTGCAATGTCTTCCATTATTACATTGTTTATGACATTGGAATATTTTCCAAATCCAAGCCCGTCTATCTTTGATGCGTCATACGGCTTCCATCCTGTTGCTATAACTACTGATCCGGCTTTCTCGGTAACCGTCTTGCCGTCCTGTTTTATTGAAACGTCGAACATACCGGGCTGGCCGCTGATCTTTTCTATTTCAGAAGACGTATACAGTTTGATACCCGGGTATTTTTTTAGATCACTTATTTTGTTTTCTATATCAACATCCTGAAGTTCTTTGTACGGGGGCTTCTGCGGAAGCTGCTTGTACCACCTGCGCATCCATCCGCCAAGCACAGGCGTTTTCTCTACAAGTATGACCTTATATCCGGCTTTTGCAGCTTCAATTGCGGAAGTGATGCCGCTTATGCCTCCGCCGATAACAAGAAGCGTCTTGTTGATATTTTCTATATACGGCTTCGGCACGTTTGCCTTTTTTGCCTTTACGATACCCATCCTTACATAGTCTTCTGCGAGCATCTGTGTGTCTTCTTCCTTTGGCACATGCGACCATGCAACATGTTCTCTTAAATTAACCCTTTCTACATAGACGGATGGATCAAATGAGAAGGTATCAAAATGAACGCGTGGAGAACATGCTCCTATCACAACAGCGTTTACCCCTTGTTCCTGAATATCCTTTTTTATAATCCCGACACCCTCCTGGTTGCACAAATTGGGATGAATCCTGCACACAGGTATTTTTTGTTCTTCTGTGCCGACCTTGGTTAATTTTTCAACATCGACCGAATCAGCTATGTCACATCCTGAACATATATATACGCCTAATTTTTTATCCACGGTTTATACCCCCACGATTGTCTGAATGGCTTTCAGCGCTGCCCCGGTTGCATCCTGAATACAGCTCGCAACATCAGCAGGCTTCTTTGTGCAGCCTGCTGCATATATTCCGGGTGATTGCAGATCCTGAGCCACGAATCCAAATTCATCATAAACAATATCTGCAGGCATTTTTGCTTTGACACCATTGGGCACCATGCCTGTTGCCAGAACAACCATGTCAACCTGCTTATGGATCTTCTTCCCTGACAGAATATCCTCTGCCACCACCGTGAGGTCTTTTGTGCCTGCATCTTCGACTATCTTTGCAACTTTGCCTTTTATAAATGATACTTTGTTATCATCTTGAATCTTTGCATAAAAATCCTCAAACCTTCCGGTTGCCCTTATATCGATATAGAATATGGAAACATCTGCATCCGGATACTGGCTCCTTATGTAGGTCGCCTGCTTCATTGAAGCAAGGCAGCATATCGATGAACAGTGCGCGAGGTGATTCTCGTCTCTTGAACCGGCACACTGTATGAAGGCAATGCTCTTGATCTCTTTACCATCCGAAGGTCTCTTGATCTTTCCCTTTGTAGGTCCATTGGGTGCTGCGAGTCTTTCCATTTCGACATTTCTTATAACATTTTTATAAATACCATATTTAAGATTATCTATTTTTGCGGCATCATAGGGTGACCATCCTGTTGCTAAAACAATAGAACCGACTTTTATGTTAAGTGTCTTTGGCTTTATGGATAGATCAATTGCATCATACGTGCATGCCGACACACACTTTGCACATTGCTCTT
Organism: bacterium; assembly: GCA_037439545.1. GTDB lineage: Bacteria > JAMCPX01 > JAMCPX01 > JAMCPX01 > JAMCPX01 > JAMCVD01. The sequence goes on along the minus strand of JBBIVV010000002.1, from coordinate 19,423 downwards.
TCAGACACACTTTATCATCGATTACATACTTCATGGGAAAAGCCATCTCGTGCGGCACATAAATAGCTTTTGTTTTGTTCATGCCATAATTGTAATCGCTCTCCCTTTCGACCGGGCAGACTTCTACACACTTATTACATGCGGTGCATTTTTCATTCACATATCTTGGGTTTATTCTTATAGTGACATCAAAATTACCTGGCGTGCCTGAGATATTTTCAACTTCGGAAAGTGTAAAGTATCTTATCTTGGGATTTATCCTCATTCTTTTGTAGTTAATCTCTATACCGCATTGTGGAGGGCACAGTTTTGGAAAATACTGATTCATCTGAACAACCCTGCCGCCGAGTGAAGGGCTTTTTTCTACAAGATATACTTCATAACCGACCTCGGCTGCTTCTATGGCTGTTGTTATACCGCTTATGCCTCCGCCTATTACACACACACTCTTACTGCCATTATTCATAGCCATAACCACCTGTCATTTGCGTCTTTTATGAAGCAGAAGCGGCGTCGCCGCTTCTGCATTGATATTTTTTTTACGCTATTATCTGGATTACCGGTTTCTTCATCATCTGCCAGTTTCCTGTCTGCGGGTCCCATCTTGAGTTCACAAACACTTTCCAGTTCGCCTCGTCCATCTTCGGGAAGTCAGACCTGTACAGATAACCGGGATACCTTGTTTCCTCTCTGAACATTACATGCCGTAAATGAACCTCTGCTGTCCAGAGTCTGTGGTAGTTCTCCCATGCCCTCATAAGTTCATGGAGGTTTTCTGCTCCAAGCTTCTCAGAGTCTTCTTTGAGCATCGTAAGCAATTCAAGACCTCTTTCAAGCATAGGTTTATTCGTTGTGTACCACATTGATGTTCCTCCTACATACTCGTCCATAATCTTGTTAAGCCTGAATAAGAACATCTTCGGCTTAATATAATTTGGATTGATGTTCGAGTCGCTTGATAGATTCTTGAACTGTTCAAAGGTCTTCATAGGTTTGTAAGTCTTTTCTTTCAATGCTTCTATCTTCTTTGAATCTACATTTGGAGTTTCAGGGTGATCCTTTATGTATCTTACTGCTTCTTTTCCGGCGATCCTTCCCTCTGTGCATGAACCCGAAGAGAACTTGTGTGCCGATGCACCTACGCCATCACCTGCCGTAAACAAGCCTTCTACCGTGCTCATACGGTTGTAGCCCCAATTATACTCTTTTGGTCCGATATCAGCTGGACCGCTTACCCATGCACCTGCACATGAAGCATGTGAACCGATAAAGTACGGTTCTGAAGGCATAATCTCCGAAGGCTTTTCCTCCGGTGAGATATTCTGTGATGCCCATAACCCTGCCTGGGTTATTGTCATGTCAAGAAAGTCTTCCCATGCCTCTGCTTCCAATTCTTTCAGTTTTTTCTTTTTATCTTTGTCTGTACCGGGCGTTGTATCTGTTATTTTCTTTATAGCTTCTTCTGTTCTCATGTAAACAGGCCCCCTGCCTTCCACAAGCTCCTTAATCATCTGGTGATTACGAAGGGGGGTAGGAACAGGCTTAACATTGGCATAAGGCTCCCATTTCTTGATTTCCTCTGCCTGTGTTTGCAGGTAATCTTCACCGAATGCATTTGTCGCCCTTGACTTAAAGAGCAGGAACCATGCACCGACGGGACCGTATCCGTCCTTGAATCTTGTAGGAATAAATCTGCTTTCCATCTGGGTCATTTCCGCACCTGCCTGCAGCATCGTTGCATAGCTTGAACCTGAGTTCCATGGCGGGTACCATGCCCTGCCGAGCCCTTCACCTGTTGATCTAGGTCTGAATATGTGGACAGCACCGCCTGCTGCAACCATAACTGCTTTTGCCTTGAATACATAGAATTTATTTTCCCTGACACTGAATCCGACTGCTCCTGCTATCTTATTGGGGTTCTTGTCATCTACGAGAAGATTTACTATGAACACTCTCTCATAGATGTTGTCCATGCCAAGGGCACTCTTTGCTGCCTCTGCCACGATTACCTTGTAGGACTCGCCGTTTATCATGATCTGCCATCTGCCTTCATGCACATACTGTCCTTGTTCATCTTTCCATATCGGCAGTCCCCATTTCTCAAACAGGTGAACCGTAGAATCGACGTGCCGTGCTATATCATACACCAGGTCTTCTCTCACAGTACCCATCTGGTCATTTCTCACATACTTGACAAAGTCCTCCGGACTATTTTTACCGTCCTTGATGCCGATGTAAGTGTTTATTGCAGAAAGACCCATGGCAACTGCGCCGCTTCTCTCCATAGCTGCCTTATCGACAAGCGTTACCTTTAGACCGTTTTTCTTCGCCCAGTAGGCTGCTTCAACAGCAGCACCACATGCTGCCATACCGCCGCCAACTATTAAAAAATCCGTAGTTACTTCTATTGTTTCAAAGTTATCCATACTTTCCTCCTTACTTCTTTGGTATTGAAAGTTGAGCTAAGCCCAGTGAATCCGGCTCTGTTGCAAGCAACGGGCTCTTTAAATCATCAGAACCTGATTTGTAGTCCGCATAAGGCTTAACTTCCCCTTCCACTGTTGTTCTGGTTGGAAATTTAAACCGCTTGATCGTTCCATTGCGGAACTTTACTGTCCACATAATATCCTGTGACCCTCTCATGGGCGTCACGCTGGCACCGAGCGGCATAAAATCTGCATAGCCTCTCACATCGATTGCCTGCTGAGGACATATTTTTACGCATGAGTAGCATTCCCAGCACATTTCCGGCTCTCTGTTGAAAGCCTTCATCTTTTCTTTGTCTAACACCATAAGATCGTTTGGACATATGTATTGGCAGGCTGTTCTTTGCAGTGCCTTACATCCGTCACATTTTTCCGTTATTACATAACTTGGCATAAATGAACCTCCTTTATTTTTTATTTTTACTTTTTCTCTATACCTATGCCTTCAGAAGCAGCATGTGTTTTGATCTCTACTTTGTGCTCAAGGTGAGCATAGTAGTCCTTCAAGACCTCGAGAACTTCCGGCCTGCTGAAATCCTCTGATACCGGCTTACCTTCTGATAATGATTTACGCAGTGCGGTTCCGCTCAGAAGAAGCCTGTCCTCTTTGCCGTGCGGACATGTTCTTGTCGAAGCCATGCCCCTGCATTTGGAACAGTAGAATGTCCAGTCGATCTTAAAAGGCTTTAGTTCAAGTGCATCTTTCGGTATTTCATCGAATATCTTATGCGCATCAAATGGACCGTAGTAACTGCCGACGCCTGCGTGGTCCCTGCCGACTATCAAATGGGTACATCCGAAGTTCTGTCTGAACACGCCGTGCAATAAAGCTTCACGCGGACCGGCATATCTCATCTCCATGGGGTACCCGCCCATTAAAACAGTGTTTTTGACGAAATATTTATCTACAAGAATGTTTATGCATTTTGTTCTTACGTCCGCCGGAATGTCGCCTTCTTTCAGTTTTCCGACAAGCTGGTGGATAAATACACCGTCAACAACTTCAATTGCTATTTTTGCAAGATATTCATGCGATCTGTGCATAGGGTTTCTCAGTTGCAGCGCTGCTATCGTACGCCAGCCCTTTTCTTCAAATACCTTCCTGCTTTCAGCAGGCCTCATGTATATATCGCCAAATTGTTTCGGATAGTAGCTTTCACTCAATACTTTTACGGGCCCGGCAAGGTTTATTTCTGCCTGTGACATGACTTTTGCAACACCAGGATGCTCTGTATCATTCGTTTTGAAAACCTCTTTACATTCATAAGCCTTATCAATGGAGTACTTTGAAGTTATCTTCATGGTACCCATGATCTCCGAGGTCTCCTCATCAACGAGTGCCACCTCTGAACCATTTTTTAGACCATCTGCAACAGACTTTTCTGCTGAAAGTGTTATAGGAATAGGCCAGAATAATCCATTTTTCATCTTATATTCTGCACAGATGCCTTTCCAGTCATCGTATCCCATAAATCCTTCAAGGGGTGTGAATGCCCCGATACCAAGCATGATAAGATCAGATGTCTCCCTGCTTGTCATTTTGACCTTAGGTAAGCCTTGAGCTTTCTTTAGCTCTTCCTCCCGTGCTTTTCCTTCTAACAGAAGGGGCTTTAATACCTTAGAACCATGCGGTGAAATTAATTGTCCCATCTTTTTTACCTCCTTTCTATTTTATATTATGTATACAATATACAATATATTTATTTTGTGTCAAGTAAATTCTTGTTTTGTGTGTCTGGGACAAAAAAATGCGTTTTGGGAATATGAAATATTAAAAGGGGGGAGAGTTTGAGCCGAGTACCGGATAAAGCATCTACGAACTGCCTGATGGGATTTGATAGCATGCTGCTATGAGCTCAGCCATGTATATCCGAACATACCGCATTCCACATATTTGATAAGTTCAAACCCGTTACCCTGGAGAATGGTATATGCCTCATAGGCGCGTGTACCATACTGGCATGTGCATACTATCTCTTTGTTTTTCGGCAATTCGGTCATTCGTCCCCTTAGTTGTTCAAGGGGGATGAACGCCACCCTTTTATCGTCTATCTTTTGCCCTTTGTTTATTTCATCTCCGGTCCGTAAATCTAACAATATAAAATCTTCCTTACTGCCGAGCTTTTGTTTTACTGCATCAGGTGAAATGACTTTTACATGACCGGACAGTTTATTGCGCATAATATTTGCGGAGTGTATTATACTGTCCATAGCTGTGGCAAACGGCGGGGCATAGCACAGATCAAGTGCTGCGATGTCATCGATTTTTGCCTTAAAAGATATAGAGGTAGCCGCAACATCGAGTCTTTTGGCAACATCTCCCGTTCCGACAATCTGTGCTCCGAGCAGCCTTCTGTCTTTTGACGATACAATCAATTTAGTAACAATATTCCTGCTGCCCGCAAGAAAATGCGAGATATCCCTTGTTGCCGACAGGCATGCTTCTGTTTCATAGCCAAGGCTTTTTGCGTGCTTTTCTGTCAGTCCGGTCTTCCCTATCTTCAATCCAAGACTCATCAAAATGCTCGAACCGGCAACCCCGGGAAAGGTATCACTTATACCTGTTATAGTGTTTGCTATAACACGTCCCTGCTTGTTTGCCACAGAACCAAGCGGCATATTGACTGCGTTCCCTGTAATAATATCTTTACATTCAACACAGTCACCGCCTGCATATATATCGGGTATATTTGTCTGCATATATTCATCGACTGCTATGGCGCCGGTCTCGCCAATCTTTATTCCTGCTGACTTCGCCAGTCCTATATCCGGTTTTATACCCACTGCAAAAATGACCATATCAGCATCAAGCTCCCTCCTGTTCGTTATGACCTTTTTCACCCTGTTATTTGCATCACCGACAAGTCTTACGGCTGATTCCTGCATAAATAGATTAATTTTTTCAGAACGAAGTATATTCACAGGATACTGTGCCATGTCACTGTCAAGCACATCAGGTAAAACCTGATCTGCCATTTCTACTATTGTTATATCAAGCCCTTGTGCATTGAACGCATCTGCCAACTCAAGTCCAACCCTGCCGGCACCGACTATCACAGCTTTCTCCACACCCCCTGACTCTATAGCTTTCCTTATCTCCCGGGCGTCTTCAAGACTCCTCAACACAAAAACATTTTTTAGATTAATACCGTCGATTGAGGGGACCTTCGCCTTTGCACCTGTCGCAAGAACAAGCTTTGAATAGGTCAATTGCCTTGTAGCGCCCGACGCATCGATAATCTTTATACTCTTGGCCGAAGGCTCTATGGTTTCTACGGCAGTATTGGTATAAACAGTAACATTCTTTGAATCTTTAAAATACTTTTCATCCCTTACCGTACCCCACAGCATACTCATCAAATCCGATGCATGCTCGACTGCACCGGCTATGTAGTACGGCATACCGCAGCCAGCATAGGATATGGAAGGGCCTTTATCTATTATTATTATTTCAGCGTTGGAGGTATTCCGCCGTGCTCTTGCTGCAACCTTTGCACCGCACGCACCGCCTCCAATGATTACGATCCTGTCTGTAGACATACTGCCTCTTTTCTGTATCAACGATCTGTATACATTTTTTTGTATACAAGTTTATCCGGTATGCGTTTTTCAGTCAAGAATACGTCAAAAAGATGTATTGACAATAAAAAAGCAGCCCCTCGTCCGGAGGAGCTGCTTTAATGTCGCATATATTCTAATTTCAGTACAGTGATGCGCCGGGAATATCAACACCGGTAAGATCTTTAAATGCCTTCTGCAGCAACTCTACATCGAACTTCGTATTGTGTATACCTGTACTCCCTTCGTTGGCAACAAGGTTATAGTTATACACTGCGTCAATCTCCGGTTGAGTAAATGTATTCGTAAAGGTAAACCCTGCGGTACCGTTGGATGGCGATAGAACATTTGCCCTGCCCCTGCCTGAAGGTATCGTTATTGTCCATGGTACAGGACTGCCGCTGATATCCGTGGTTGTTGCGGTGCATGACTGACTTGCACTTGTCGTAATAGCGCATGCAAGCACGCTCAAAAGTCCCTGAACACGGTCCTGTATACCTTCCGTGCCTGCGGTACATATGTTGCCCTGTGGGCATGGTGGCAGCTGCGAACCGTCCCAATTTGGAACAGAAGAAGACTGTGCCGGATCGACCCATGTATCAAACCCTGTAACAATATTTGTGTATGCGGTTATCGGAGTCCCGACCGTATGACATTGGGCACAAGCCTCCGTATCATCTACAAGTCCGTCTGACATGGCAAAACTGTGATTGCCTGTCGTGAGCGTAAAGTAAGACGGATGATACATGTGGCATGTGACACACAGTGCCTGTCCGTTTGTCGATGATAACGCTCCTGTCGTATGCGGTGAGCTCTGAACCGCTGCTGCGTAACTGCCAGCTCCGACAAGAGTGAAGCCCTGACCCGCTGCAAACACCTCTGCTGTCGTATTATGGATGTCTGTTGCAGAAGCTGCTGCAGCAGCCGCTGATGCCGTACCTGTTAAGCTTAAAGCATTCTGCAGGGCATTATTTGGATCCGCTGTCTGGTCCGTATGGCACATGGTGCATATCGCGCCAGCACCGACATTGGTAAGTGTAAAGCTGCCTCCTGCAACTGCCTCAGAACCGTAGAGTCTGAGCTGATTCGGATTTGCAACGCTATGCGGATCATGACACGCCACACAGTTTACCGGGAATGGATCCGTTACCGTGGTTGCCGGCAGGCCTTTGAAATTCACGGCAACAATCTCTTGCGATACGTGGCACTGGACACAACCTAAATTTTGGGTTACAAACCCGCCCGCTGCTGTCAGACTCTGTGCATGCTTCGATGTCCTCCATTCATTCGGTATATCCTCGTCGTCCGTATCATCATGACACTGGAAGCACACCGCCTGATCATAGCTCAGAGTACCCGTATGAACACTGCCCGGTCCGTGACAGTTTTCACACTGTATATTGCTCATATTCTTCAAAGACTGGGGCATAGTGTTCCAATTATCCTTGTTTATTGCAAAACTGTAATTGTTTGCCACGAACGGGAACACCCATCCCGAGCTTACATACGCATCCCACCAGCCATTGCTCGGACGTGTTTCTTCTGGCGTATCCCCGAGTGTATGACAGCCTGCACAGTGCAAGGTATAATTATCATCATCCTGATAATCGCCATTGATCATTTTTGAGAACATGGTCGCATGTTTCGTTCCAAGCCATGGACCAACGGTCAAAGGTGCATTCGCTATATTGCCGTTATGACACTGGGCACATTGCTGCCAGCCGACATACGTGCCTGCATTTATGGTGATCTCCTGTCCCGATACTGACTCACGAAGAACATATTGTCCTGCAAGATCAGGAGTAAAGTGCGGTGTCTGTGCTGTCGGGTCTGACAGTGCTGTTACGGCGGAACCGCCGGGCGCTGAAACGACCTGCCAATCCCATGTTGACTGTGTGCCGCCATTTGTCCCGCCGTCAAGATACTGCGTGATGCCGACAGGAACATTGGTTAATCCGCTTGTCATGGATGCAGGTGCAACATAAACCGTTGTCGTAGAGGTATTTGTTCCATCCGAAACAGTAAGCTGGAATGCAAAATCATTGCTGTTTGCATAATTGCCTGCCCCGAGCCATGCAGAAATGCCGAGCACTCCAACCTTGTCCGGAATCTGGACAGGCACATCGAGTGAAGCAAAGAACTGCTGCAGCGTCGGTAACTGAACCTGCAATGTCGCACTGCTCGTACCGTTCAGGAAAGTGACGGGTGCTGCTATGAACTGTCCTGCATAATTCGGGACTTGCGTCCAGGTATAGGTCAATGGCTGTCCCGATGCACTTGTGCTTGCACTTCCATCAATCGTGACAGACACACCGTACCCGACATTCCATTGATTCGGCCCTGCATTGGCAACGGTATTTGTTGCCGGTGATGGAACAGTGGACAGCTTAAACGGTATATTCATGGTCTTCCCTGCAACTATGGAAATAAAACCTGTAGTTTGTGATATATAGCCGTTGAATGATGCTGCTACCTGATATATGCCCACGGGTACATTCTGCATCGTAAAATTTCCGTTTGAATCAGTGGTAGAGGAAAACAGAGCAGGTGAAACTGTTATCAGAGCTCCCGCGAGCGATTTGTTCGTTGTTGTATCTATAACATTCCCTGTGATAGTGCCGGAGCTCAGTCCTGCAGTGCCTGTCGAGCCTTTACACCCGGACAGAGCAAGACTTACTACCAGACCTGCTATGATAAAGTGAATGTATTTTCCTGAATTTGTTTTCATACTGCCTCCTCTTCTATAATAGTTGTCTTATATTTTTTAACGCATTATTTGTCAATTTTATTGTTTAAATCAATTTGATCCGTATGAAGTCAATGCCTATCATGACCGCCAGCATTAAAACAATGCCAAGCATTGTCCACATCTCTCCCTTAAGGGCTGACGGATTATATGCCGTTTTTTTGGTCGCGAGCTTTTTTGGAAAAAACCGGGGTACTTCTGTAAGATAGTGCCGGTAGCCGTCTCCGAATTTTTCGAGCAAAAAATATTCCTCCCTCCTTACCATGGGATAATACTCAATGATAAAGTAGAGTATTACGAGCGGTATTACAATAACGGCATTGGCCATGATTGAAAATCCAAGGGCTATTAAAAAGTTGCCGGCATAAAGGGGATTTCTTATAATGGAATAAGGTCCTTCCGTGACGAGCCTGTCTGCAATAAGCGATCGCGAACGCGTTGTGCTGCCTGAATATCCGACCGCCCATATCCTGATCATTTCTCCCGACAAAACGACCAGCACACCGAAACTGAACAATAAAGCTCTCGCATTTCCAACGGTGAATGTAGGATGTGTGAATGCGAGGACCGCAACAGCTATAACTATAAAAGGCACCGGCAGTGTATCCCTGTGTTTAAAAACAAAATCTCCGAAACGAACAAGCCTATCCTGTTTCATCTGTCTCCCTTCAGCCATTTCATAAAGTTTTTACAATCCTTTGTGTTTACGACATCGCCCTTTTCAAGCCAGCCCCGCCGTGCGACAGAAACGCCATAGCTCATGTACCTCATCTGGTTCGGATCATGGCTGTCCGTCGTGATCATGAATTTTAACCCGTAATGCTTTGCCTTTTTGATCATGATGTCGGTAAGATCGAGTCTTAATGGATAGGAATTTATTTCCATTGCAACGTGCATCTTCCCGGCAGCTTCGAAAACTGCGTCCCAGTCCACCTCATACGCATCCCTTTCTCCGATAAGCCTGCCTGACGGGTGACCTATAAGATCGACAAGTCCTGTTTCCATTGCCTTCACCATACGCATGGTGATTTTATCTTTTGGCTGCTTGAAACCAGAATGTACAGATCCGATGACTATGTCCAGTCTATCAAGTAATGCCGCATCCATGTCAAGCCTGCCGTCTGACAGTATATCGACCTCCATACCTTTGAGTATCTTTATGTCCTTCAGTTTTTCATTCAGTTCGTCTATTTCATCCATCTCAAGCCTCAGACGCCGGGCATCCAGTCCCCATGCGATATTAAGAGACTGCGAATGATCCGTAATTGCAATATATTCATAACCGAGGGTCTGCGCATGTTCCGCCATCTGCGCTGCCGTTTTATCGCCATCACTGTAAGTGGTGTGCATGTGCACATCACCCTTTATGTCGCTGTCCACTATCAACCCGGGCAATTTATGCCCTTCTGCGAGCTCGATTTCACCCTGGTCCTCGCGTATTTCAGGCGGCACCCATTGCAAGCCGAGCGTCTCATAAACATCCTGTTCGGTAGCGCCGGCAATTTTTTTATCGTTTTTTACGTCAAAGATGCCGTACTCATTCAGCTTTTGGCCCTTTTTTATCGCTATTTCTCTGAGCTTTATATTGTGGGATTTAGAACCTGTAAAATACGCAAGTGCCGCACCAAAACTGCCTTTCTCTACAACACGTACATCCACCTGTATGTGCTTATCCCTCAGGATAACGGATGACCGTGTTACACCATGGGAGAGAACGCGTTCAATACCTTTCATATGTACGAATCTGTCCATCAATGACACCGGATCACTTGTCGTGACCAGTATATCTATATCTCCTACTGTTTCTTTCCTGCGTCTTATGCTTCCGGCAAGCTCGATAGTGCTTATGTCTCCGGCACCCTTCAGTTCGCTGATAATGGCTTCGCCTGCAGGCAGTGCTGTGCCGAGCGGAAACCTGCCCTGTATACTCTTTTTCAGTGCAATGCCTTTTAGTACATTCTCTATCGTTTTTTCTTTGATGCCCTTAATGTTTTTTATCTTTCCCGAACTCGCATAAGCCTCAAGCTTTTCAATAGAATCTATGCCGCATGTATCGTACAGAAGTTTTGCTGTTTTTGGCCCGACACCGGGGATAGAGAGTATATCGAGGACACCCTGAGGTATTTCTTTTTTAAGTTCTTCATATACTTCTATTTTACCTGTATGCACGTATTCATCTATCTTGGCGTGCAGGTCCTTTCCGATGCCTGGTATACCTTCCAGCTTATCGTCCTCTGCCAGTTTATCGATATCTTCGGACAGCTCTTCTATTGCACCGGCTGCTTTCCTGTAAGCCCTTATCCGGAATGGATTGTCATTTTTGATCTCGAGTATGTCTGCTATACTGTTGAAGATACCGGCTATTTCTATATTTATCATAAGATAATAAGAGCTCTCAGAAAATGGATAAGGCAGGGGCCTGACACATCAAACCTCTGCCTTGGAAAAAGCGGTGCGCTTTCTACATGTTCTTGTTTTCGTTCGATACAGGAGGCTTATTCATTTCATTGCCTGACGGCATACTGTTAATGTACTTCTTCGGGTCCTTCAAAAACTCATCCTTGTCCGCTTCGGTATCAAAATAATATTTTTTGTCACCGTAAAGCGCCGTGGGTGTATCTTTTGTTATTTTGAATTTCATATGACACACCGGGCACACTGCATAGCCCTCTGCCGGTGTCTGGCCCTGATTGGTATTCATAGTATCGATGCCCTGATCATTCTGACTGAGCATTATACTTCCAGTGCCATGCGGGTTGCATGCGCTGCATGCCCTTGATCTCTCCGCAAATACTGCTATTGCTGAAATAAGCAGCATAACGGTCAGTATTTTAATCGATAGGTTAAATCTTGTCATTGTGCCTCCTTTTTATTTTGTTTTTTGCGCCAAATACTTTTCCGGTTCTTTTTCGAACCTGTCTTTACATCCTTTTGCACAGAAATAATAGGTTGTTCCTTTGTAATCATATTTTGCCGCTGCAAGTTTTTCATCCACTACCATCTTGCATACCGGATCTTCATGTTTTGCCATAGTAACCTCCTTTATTATACTTTATACATTTTACAGAATAAATACAAGCCTGAAGGGGCGTTATAATTTTTGCTTTTTCACTTCATTGCACTTTCTTCTTTTCCTGTTCCGGCAAGGTCTTCCTCTTCCAGTAAAGATAGATCACCGGATACACGACGAGCTCCATGATAGCGGATGTTACCACGCCTGCGATCATAGGCATTGCTATGCGCTTCATGACATCTGCGCCTGCGCCTGAACTCCACATGATCGGCAGAAGTCCTGCGATGATTGCGAACACAGTCATCATCTTGGGTCTTATCCTCTGCACCGCACCATACATGATGGATTCTTTAAGATCATCTTCGGAGCGCATCTTCCCTTCATCCCTCCACCGGTGATACGCCTCATCGAGATACACGAGCATCACGACCCCTGTTTCCGCATCGACGCCCGCGAGTGCAATGATACCCACCCATACCGCTACACTGAGTTGATAGTGCATAAGGTAAAGTCCCCAAATTGCACCTGCAAGAGAGAAAGGAACTGCAAGCATGACGATCAACGCCTCGGTGACCGAATGTTTGTTGAAGTAGAGCAAGAGAAATACCACAAAGAGCGTGAGTGGAATAATGACTATAAGGGTCTTTTTTGCATGCTCCATGTATTCAAACTGCCCGCTCCAGACTATCGTATAGCCTGCAGGCAGCATACCTTTCTTTATAATCTCATCATCGACAGCCTTCTTTGCCCGTTCAACGTAGCTGCCGATATTGCTTGTCGAGAGATCAACGTATATCCAGTCTGAAAGGCTGCCGTTCTCGTCCCTTATCATAGGAGGACCGTTGTCAATGTGAATGTCTGCAAGCCCGCCAATCGGTATCTGCGCTCCGGATGGGGTCGGGACAAGCACCTGTTTTAATGTATCGATATTATTCCTTAATTCCCTCGGATATCGTAATGCAATGGAGAATCTTTCTCTGCCATGTATGACCTTGCCGATCGTCATGCCTCCGATTGCTGTTTCAATAACATCCTCGACATCGCTGATCATCAATCCATACCGCGCTATTGCCTGCCTGTTTATATCAAAGTCTATATAATGTCCTCCGACCACTCTTTCGGCGTAAACGCTTCTTGTGCCGGGTACCTTGCTTAAAGTGGATTCAATCATCTTACCGATGTTTTCCATCTCTTTGAGATCAGGACCATATATCTTTATGCCGATAGGTGTTCTTATGCCTGTGGTAAGCATGTCTGTCCTACCCTTTATAGGCATTGTCCATGCATTCGTTACACCGGGAATCTTTACTGCTGCATCCATTTGAGCAATAAGCTTCTGCCACGTCATGCCTTTGGGCCAGTCTGATTCTGGTTTAAGCTGAATAATTGATTCAAGCATCTCGAGCGGAGCCGGGTCTGTTGACGATTCCGATTTACCCGATTTGCCGAATACATATTGAACCTCCGGAAAGGTCATGATAATTCTGTCCGACAACTGCAGTATCTGCCGTGCCTGTGTTATCGATACACCGGGCAATGTCGTCGGCATATAAAGGATTGTCCCTTCATTGAGAGGCGGCATGAACTCGCTGCCCAGCTTCGAAAATGGGAAGATGATAGATGCAACTATAATGATTGCCGAAACGACAATAATCGTTCTGTGTTTCAGTGCAAATACAGCAACCGGATGATATGCCCGTATCAGCAGCCGGTTGAGGGGATTGTTCTCCTCCGGTGTGATCTTGCCGCGCATGAGCAGGGTCATCAATGTCGGCGCAAGTGTTATGGATAAGAATGCCGCAAACATCATGGAGAATGTTTTCGTATACGCAAGCGGCTTGAACAGCTTACCCTCGGGGCCGGTCAGTGCAAATATGGGCAGGAATGAAACAGCGATGACGAGCAAAGAAAAGAACAACGGCCTTCCCACAAGCTTTGCAGCCTTAATAATAAGCTCCTCGTGTTTTTCACTTGTCAGATCATGCTCGTGTTCGAGAAACTTGTTCGCATTTTCTATCATAATAATGGCAGCATCGACCATGGCTCCGATAGCAATGGCAATACCGCCGAGTGACATGATATTCGAAGACACGCCGACATAATACATGCCTATGAGTGCCATAAGTATGGCGAGAGGCAGGATGATGATTGCGACAAGTGCACTGGTAACACTGTAAAGAAATATTATAGACACAATACTGACGATGATACTTTCTTCGACGAGCTTTTCACGCAGTGTTGCCACAGACCTTTTGATCAATGACGACTGGTCGTAGACAACCTTTAATTCCACACCTTTGGGCAGGGATGGAGTAATTTCTTTAATCTTTTGTTTTACGCTGTCGAGTATACTATACATATCGGCACCGTACCGGACAATCACGATACCACCTACGACATCGCCCTCGCCATTATAATCGGTTTCACCACGTCTCATCAGCGCATCATATTTTATGTCGGCAATGTTCTTGAGCAGGACCGGTGTTCCCTCAGGAGAATTGTAAACGACCACATTCCCGAGATCGTCCAGCGATTCTATATAACCGTTTCCGCGGATATCGAACTCCGTGCCGTTTACCTCTATGGATGCACCGCCGACATCATTGTTTGAATGCTGAACTGCCTCAATGACCTTATTTAAAGAAAGATGATATGCCTGAAGTCTTTCCGGATATACGTTTACTCTGAATTCCTTTTCAAATCCGCCGATACCCGCAACCTCGGACACGCCGTGCACAGATTCGAGCCAGTACCTTAAATACCAGTCCTGGAATGTCCTGAGATCTGCCAGACTGTATTTGTGTCCTTTATCAACGAGCACATACTCGAGACCCCAGCCAATGCCTGTTGCATCAGGACCGAGTGCAGGGTTTACACCGGGCGGAAGTTTGTCCTTCAGCTCCTGCATATATTCAAGTACCCTGCTGCGCGCCCAGTATATGTCGGTGCCCTCTTTAAATATTACATAAACATAAGAATATCCGAAGTAAGAATACCCTCTGACAATATCTACCTTTGGAGCTGCGATCAACGCAGTAACGATCGGATAGGTGACCTGATCTTCCATGATGTCCGGGCTGATGCCCTCCCATTTTGTATAAACAATGACTTCCACAGGCGTGAGATCCGGTATTGCTTCGAGGGGCGTACGGTTGAGAACCCATACCCCCCATCCGGCAATAAAGAACGTTCCGAGAAAGACTATGAACTTATTTTTTGCACAGTATTCGATGATTTTATTGATCATAAATCTCCCCTAACCCCTCTTTCCCAAAGAGGGGAATAGAGCTGTTTCCCCCTTTGAAAAAGGGGGCGGGGCACCCAAGTTCCTCTTGGGTCGGGGGATTTTATAGTTGTTTTTAATCTGTTCATGATAGACTCACATCTTCATCCCTGGCATTGAGTTATTCTGATTTGACGGGGCGGGTTCCTCCTTCCGTTCTGCAGGTTTGCTCTCTTCTTGTGTGCTTTCCGGTTTTGTACCGCTCATATCCATACCCGGCATAGATCCCATGGCACCGCTTGCTTCATTGATATTGGATTCAGCATCAATCAGAAATACCGGATTTGTCACGACCCTGTCTCCTGACTCGAGCCCTGAGAGAACAACATAATATTTATCGGCGTGCTCCCCGATTTTGATCGTACGCGGTTCGAAATAACCGTCACCCTGATATACAAACACGACCTGTTTTGTTCCCGTGTTCATGACAGCATCAGCAGGCACTGCAAGCCTTTCACCAAGCTCCACATTTATATCAGCATAGCCATACATATCGGGTTTTATCCTGTATCCGGAATTGGATATGACTGCTCTTGCTTTTACGGTTCTCGTGTCGTTGTTCAGGTATGGATACACATAATCGATTGAACTTTTAATAGTCTCGCCCGGGAATGACTGAAGCTCAAGACTTATCTGCTGTCCTCTATGAACAAACGGAATTTGATTATCATACACATCAACCATTGCCCAAACATCGTTTAAATCCGCAATCGTAAACAATGTTTGCCCTGCATCAACATGCTGCCCCTGTAAAACATGTTTTTCAATCACATAGCCTGTGAATGGGGCATAAAAAGAAAGTGTATCGAATGCTTTACCCGCCCTTTTTATCTCCGCTATCTGACTATCGGTGATATTCCACAATCTCAGTTTTTGCTCCGCGGCACTGACAAGCTCTTTGTTGTTTGCCGAGTACGGATTCTTGGCTACAAGCAAGTATTCCTGCTCGGCAGATACGAGTTCCGGAGAATAGATGGTAAACAGCGGCTGGTTTTTATAAACCATAATACCCGTGTAATCGGCATATAATTTTTGTATCCATCCTGAAAATCTTATGTTTATGTCCTTCAGTTTTGTCTCGTTATATTTGATAATCACAGGGTTGTGCATTGTCGTTTTTAAGTCCTTCTGCTCAACTACACCGAGTGTTATACCATACATCTGCTGTAGCCTTGATGATATCTGAACAGTGCCGGAAGCAAGAGGTTTGCCCCCTTCCGTCTGTTCGCAGACTTTAAACGGTACCATTTCCATGCCCATGGAATCTTTACCCGGGGTGCTCGATATCTCCTTTGGCATCATGGTTGATTTGTACATGGTCCTGCAATTCTCTTTCGTTTGCTGGACCTGTCCGTTTGCGGCATTACCCATTGTATTATGTTTTGAGCACCCGTATGCCGTCAAAACCAGAAATACGATACCGGAAATTATTAAATATCTTCTCATATTAATCTCCATTCCCTTTTCCTTTTCCCCTCTAACAAGAGGTGCCGGAGGTGTGTTCCCCATTCTCGAACTTCAGCGTTACCCCCCTTAGCGTAAGAGGGGGCAGGGGCGTTACTTTCTGCGGGCTCTGGTAGCACCGCAACAGGAAGCGGTACACTTTTATAACTCCCTTCCGTCCCCCTTATCTTAAGGGGGATAATGCAGGAGAGTTCTGTGCTTGATCTAAAAATGGTATATTTCATTTCTGTTCTCCTGCCCTTATCAAATCAACCCCGCTGAGCACGCTCAGCCGCGCCAGCGCCTTGTAATATTCCGACGTCCTCTGGTACAGCATCTGTTTGTAATCGATGAGCATGAGCAGTGCGTCCATAGTGCTAAGGAAGTCCACCCTGCCGGTCGTATAGCTGCTGATCGCCGAACTGAACGTGAGCGCTGCCTGCGGTACGATCTTGTTGCTGTAGAGGTCGATCAATGAATACGTGGTCACGGCTTCTTTGTAGGTAGCGTCGATCTCGGCAAGAATTGATTTTTCAGTATTGTCCTCGCTCTGCTTTGCAGCAGTCAGACCAGAGCCTGCGGCCTTGACCATGTATCGTTGTTTTGCCCAGAAATATAAAGGCAATGAAATGCCGATGCTCGCTGTCCAGCCGGGCGGATATACGCTTCGCAGCATAATACCGCCGCCAATGTCAAGGTCCGGGGCATACGACCATTTACTCTTCGATAGTTCAAGCTCGCTTTTTTCTACTTCAATCTTTGCCATAGATATACCGGGCGATGTCTCTTCCGCGGAGCTATAGAGCGCGTCCTTGTCATAGCTGATGCTGAAAACCTGCAGTCCTGCCGGATCCGGGATTGGTGTGTCCGGTCTTTCCCCGAGCAGGCCGTTCATACGCGCGGTCGAGCGTTTCAGGTCAAGGCTTATGAGCTCGATCCTCTCTTCGAGCCTCGAGCGCTCGAGCATCGCACGCAAAAGGTCCTGCTGGGACGCAATGCCTGTTTCGTACCTTTGCTGCGCTGTCCCGATGACCGTATCGATGACCTTTACGTATTGTTCAAGCAACAGCAGTGACTCGGTGTTGTAATAATAGTCGCTGAAGGCGGAAACAGCCTGAGACTGGACATCGAGTTCCTTTTGTCTGAGCTCCTGCCTGCTTGTAAGGAATTCTTTATATGCTATTTCCGACTCAAGATGGAGCTTCTCCGGGAATGGTATCGTTTGATCCAGCTCTAAGGCAAGGTAGCTCATAGGGTCCTGACCTACCGAGTATGAGGTGCCCATATTGCTTATCTTGAACATCAGGGACGGGTCAGGTATAACACCTGTGTAATGATACTGTGCCTCATACGCATCGACTTTTGCCCGCATGCTTTTTATGTTCGGATTGGCTTTCAGTACCTCGCCGGCATATTCATTCAGCGTAAGTACATTTCCGTTAAGCTTACCGGGAGCGGCGTTATTCTGTGCCATTGCAATAGATGGCAAAAAAAACAAAACCGCGTATATAATAAAAATCAATATTTTCATACTATTTGTTTTCCTTGCTCTATAACTTTGCAGTTATAATGCCACTATACCATTCCTTGAAAATTAACAAGTTATAGTGATGGCGTTGGGTTTCATTAAAGAATATTCTTCACTCATGAAGAATATTCTTTACCCGAAACATGCGGGCTCTATGGGAAACCTCATCGGAATGGCATATCCCGAAAACAAAGAGAGAGTGAACGACAGATTCAGATTTAAACAGGACGCCTCATTTATTTGAGCGTGCAGAAACAACCCTTTAAACTTCAAATCTTCAACAGCGAGTCTTACTTGCTGAATCAAAACTCTATGCCTGCGCCAAAGCCACTTTAGGTTATATCGATAGAGGGAAGAGCGGTAAGATTATGATCCATGAGAAAATCGATTTCCATCGATGAAAATAAAAATACTGTATGCCTATTCTTAATATTTTTAACGCCATGCGATATATTATTCCGTGATCTTCCTTGCAGCAAGAGTATGAAACCCTGCATCATGATGTATACCGTCCTGTATCTTCTGATTCACAATCATGAGCGAGCCCGGTGGATCGAAAAGTGTCGATGCAGCACCAGCCAGTCGAAAACCCGCCTTACCGAGGGCGGTCAAAAGTTCGTCTTTCGCCCAGAAATGCGCGTTCTTGTAGAACACGTTGCCCGAGTCTTTTTTATGTTCATAGAAATCACCCCATTTCGAATCCTTGAGGATCAATCCCATGATAAGCGTACCCTGGTGCTCAAGAACCCTGTTGGCCTCGGCAAATGCCTTCGCAGGATCATCGAGAAAGCAGACTGTCACTATCATAAACACAGACGAAAACAGGAATGCATGAAATGGCAGGGACTCGGCAACTGCGTTCACGACCTGTATGCCTCTTTTCTTTGAATAGTGCGCTGCCCTTAAAGAAGGGTCAATGCCGTATTTTATATTGAGCGAGCTTGCGAATCTGCCGGTGCCCGCACCTATTTCCAGTGAATTTTCAGGAACCTTACCGAAGAGCCTTTTTATGCATCTCAACTCCAGATCAAATGCGCCGGCACCGAAACGCCGGTCAAACCAGTCATCATATTCATTTGTTTTTTCTTCAAAAACATCCCACGCCATAAACTGAGTATAATCGGGGCATAGATAAGAGTCAATTGTGCGGCCCTGTTATGATGATTTATTCGCGTACGATCATAGACAGTCAAGTCATGATGTGAAGGAGGACTGAAATCAGCATCCGTAGTTAAATGTAAACAAATAACCACTCTGGATAAATCGTTTCTCATCAAGGGCCCCTTTGCTGGAACAATCAACGCCTTGTTAATGATTCGACGATAAAGGCGACATCGATATTGCTGGCGATAAGTTGTGTATCGTG
>JBBIVV010000001.1:190944-204149 GCA_037439545.1 bacterium | reverse complement strand
TATCAAAATTGAGCCGCGCCGGGATCGAACCGGCGACCCTTTGCTTAAAAGGCAAATGCTCTACCGACTGAGCTAGCGGCTCTCAACCAATCTTTTCTATAAAAACCCTCGCTGCCTTTAAATAATCCTTAACGGCATTGGTATCGTAAATAAGCCCTCTATAATACCCGGCTATATGCAAAGCGTCGTATAGTTTTTCAAATTCCCTTAAAAATTTCCCATTATATCCGTTATGGGACATATATTTTTTTAACATCAGTCTATATTCATCTACTGATTTTGGAAGCTCTTTTTTCGTAAAACCTTTTTTTAAAATAAGATACTCATTTATCGCTTCCAATATAGCAAGATAAGCAGTACCCATGGCCTCTCTCACCGGCTTAACATCTGTATACGTGTCATCTTCTATAGGAACTGATTTTAATATCTCTTTTGCATTATTTAAATATCTTATAGCTTCTTTCATGTTCTGAATCACCTTTAAACAGTTAAATATTATATATTACTAAATTTATGTCAAGATAAAACACAAAAAAAAGGCTCCGATGAAATCGGAGCCCCTACGAAAAAATCCCCCTCTTTCCCCCTTTCATAAAGGGGGAGGAAGGGGGATTTGAAGATTTATACTTTACCAGTCAGGGTTCTCACTCGTATAGTGGCTGCGTGTCGTAGAATCTGTAAATATCCCATAGATGCCGCCTGCAATGATCTTATCAAGGCTGTAGTTTGTTGCAGCATTAAATCCTGCAGGAATTACTGCAGGACACGTGCCTGCCGGCTCACAGAACTTAAGCATCTGACTTAGGTCGATCGAGAGCACTCCGCCGAAGGTCGGGTCATTGAATGAGATGTACGGAATCATGGGCGGTATATGCAAAGACATACCAAGCAGACTGCCATCAAACAGATCCGCTGCCGAGGCAGGCACTGAGATGCCGTCTGCAACTATGGAATGAGTACCATCCGTAAAATGAGTAGAATCCGTCCCCTTATAGTACCATGGTGTTGCAGATGTTATGAACGAAGCCGCAGCCTCTGCCTCTATCTGCACCTGAGAAGCTGTTGACAATGACGGGAAGAAGTTTCTTAAAGGCACAGGATTTGCAAACAAAGCTGACGGATTCAGACTGATTACATCTGATGTAAATGTATATGCCGTGAGGCCGACAGCTTTCATGAGATCGTTTACATCCGTAGGTTTGAAGTCAGGCGTTCCGCTTGTCAGATTGCCGATGAACACGGTGAGCAATGCCTTTGCAGCAGGGACCGCATTGCTGGAGATTCGAGCAGGAACGGTTATCGATTCGCTGCCTGTAATATAGTGAATCATATTTACCCATGTCGAGTTCGTGTAGTATAAAGCTCCCACGGTGAATGTGTCTCCGCCGTCTACGACATTGTCTCCATTTACATCATTATAAGAAATGACTTTTGCTGTGTTGCCTTTATCGAGCTGCAGACTATCATTAATACCGCTCATTTCGCTCATAGACGCATTAATCTCTTTGCCCGCTGCCTTAATATCGGCAGGGCTCATGGTCGGATCAGAGAATGTAAGAAGCGTAGGAAGTGAATTCAAAATAGGACCGAGTGAACGGATTAATCCTATAGGATCTTGTGCAGCCGAAGACAGGTTTAAGGATCCTAATTGGCCAATAACGCCTGTCAATGCAGAGAGAGGAGCAAGCTGGTGGGCTGAAAGCATATTTATGGCGGCCAGTAAAGAATTTGCCATTGAACCTATTACCCTTGCTTCTGCAGGACCCCATTGCGTGCCAAAGGCAAAAGAAATATTTATTATCGGCGTGGCTATATTCAACGTATTAAATACGATGGATAGAGAAGAAAGATCTGGGTTAATGTTGACCGGCAGGCTTGGCAGTGTAAATTCGCAGCCTCTTGACTCTATCGTTGCCGTTCTCGAAGGTATGTCGCTGAGATCACCGGTAACACCCGTAAATATGCCCGCAAGATTATTGTTCTCGACAGCAGGCATAATACTGTTTATTATTATTTGTATTCCATTGCCCGATGCATCCTGAAGATCTGCAAGCACCATTCCCCACTGACCGTTACAGTTGTTCGGATCGGCATTTACTATCTTCTGGAATGCAGCTTTTGCCGATGCAGGGTCATTGGCACCGAGGGCATTGCTCCCTTGTTGGGTTAACGCTGCAAGATCAGGTCCATTCGTTTTTGTGTTGGGACCGCAGCCGGCCAATGCAAGACTGACCATGACCATCGAAATCCCCCACCATGTGAAAAGCGTCTTTGTGTTTGGCTTCATACATCCTCCTGCTCGCTTAGATGATTATTGTATACCATTCAGAAAATGGATAGTCAAACGAAAAAAAGAGGCAGACGTTCGTCTGCCTCTTAATATTTAAATCTCCCTTACTCCCCCTTTATTATAAGAGGAAAATAGGGGTATTTTATCTCTATCTTACGGTGTAAAGGTAACTGTCTTGGAGTCGGTCAATCCGAACATGAATTGTGCCGTATACGCCACGCCCGTTGTCGTTGTAAATGGTGTTAGAGCAAGCCCTGGTTCAACCAACGGATAGTTGATTGTCACAGGTGAAGTTTTTGCGTATGAACCGCCCTGTCCAGTAGCAACCATGCTCAGCATATTGTTTGCATCTGTTGTCGTAAGGATGACAAACGGGAATGTTGCGGTGCTAAGAAGTGGTGACGTCGTTGTTGTAACATCGATTGTTGCAGTTGTAATTGCACCTCCACCATTTATAAGATTGGAGTTTGCTGTGTCGCTGCCCCCGATCCATGCTACGGGTACAAATGCATTCTTCGCACCGGTGAACGTCCCGAGAACTATCATGTTGCCATTGGCATCGATATACTGTGACACGATACTGCCTACGGTTGTTCCAAGGTTTGAACATGATGCATCCGTGCAGTGAACTACTCCATAGAGCACGCCATTTGAAATCGTGCCGTCGGCATTTGCTGTCCCGCTTAAATTGAAGTTTTGAAGAGGAACCGATATGCCGGACACACTCAATGATGCACTCCCGAATGACATGAACTCATCACCGGTATAGGTTGCTGCGAATGGAAGAGCAAAATCCGTCGTGATGTCTGCCGGTGCAGCTCCTGCTGCTTTACCGCCAAAAAGTATCATACTGCCGTCAGCCTTCGATGCAGTCGGGTTTGATGAAACCGTACCGGTAATAATGCTTATGGCAAGTGTCGGTATGTTGCCCGATAATACAGAACCGAGTCCTGATGGCTGCAATACATTGTTAACGGTAACTATGTAACTCCATCCCGGGAGAGCAGTAGCTGTACCTGCACTGGAAACAGTCGTAAATGTGTTATAAGCGGTTATCGGATAATTCGTATTGTTTATCTTGGCAGTAAAGCTCGTTGTAACGCTGTATGTCTGACCTTTTGGCAAAAATCCGGTCGGGACGATATCCACATAATTGGCAAATGAACCGGCGTTAAACCCATTTGCAGTGGTAAATGTGAGAGTGGGTGATATGCTTACGGTAATCGTAGAAGGATCCACCGTGCCTGCTGCACTTCCAATACTGGCAGAAATATCCTCATAAAGCATTGAATTGAGATTTACTGCGCCGATTGTGCCCGATGTCGGTGTCAATGTTACTGAAACCGTGGGTTTTGATGATCCACCGCCGCCGCTGCTGCTGCTACCGCAACTGTAACTGATTACTGAAACAAGAACCGCGACCATTGAAATTCCGAGAAGCTTAAGAATGTCCTTTCTCATACCTTCCTCCTTAATTTTTTTTATTTCTTATCATTGAAGAAACTCACAGTCAAGTAAAAAAAGAACCTGCAGTGACGAGGATCACGATCTTAGGAGCCTTTCAGCCTCGACCCCAAAATCTCCCCTGCCCTCTTTTTCAAAGAGGGGATATCGGTGGTTTCCCCCTTTGACAAAGGGGGCGGGGTACCCAAGTTCCCCTTGGGTCGGGGGATTTTCCGGAGAATCTAATGAACAATCTCCCCGAACCTGTTGAATTTAATCTTCAATGTCTTTGGATTCCATGAGAAGTATATGATCTCGGCCTGACCGAGGATCAGGTCCTTCTTAACGAACCCCCAGAACCTCGAATCATTGGAAAAATCCCTGTTATCACCCATCATAAAGTATTCACCTTTGGGAACAACAATGGGACCGAAATTATCCCTCGGCGACTCATTGCCCGGTATAATCTCGGGATCACCGTGGTATGCATACGGCTCATCCAGTGCCTTGCCGTTTATATATACCTGCTTGTTTATGACCTGTAACTTATCGCCCGGCAAGCCTATGACCCTCTTTATAAAATCTATACTTTCATCCTTAGGATACTCAAAAACTATGACATCATCTCTTTTGGGCGCTCTTACCGGCATTACGACATCATTCGTAAACGGTATGTGCGTGCCGTAAATAAATTTATTTACCAGTATATGGTCCCCTATCAGCAAGGTCGGTTCCATGGAACCCGACGGGATCTTGAACGCCTGAATGACAAATGCCCTTATGATCAGGGCAAGTATAATCGCCGTTCCGAACGCCTCCGCATACTCCCTTACAACGCCTTTCTTCTTTTTCTCTGTGGCCATGTCAGCTCCCTTATGTAATAAAATTCTAAATTCTAATATCTAAATTCTAAACAAATTCAAAATATAAATATCAAATATCCTAAAAACAACAATTTATACCTTTTATTTTTTTGTTTTTTCTAATATTGCTCCAAATATTTTCATAAGCTCATAGGATTCCTGAACAAGTTTCTCCCGTTCTTTATTGGATTCCTCAGTATAACAAATTACAAGTCTCAACCAATAGCGGGTCTCTTTTGCTTCCTTACGGCTAATTTTTATTCTCATGATAAAATCTTTTTTGCTAAGTGATTCATTGGCCTCAATATAATTTGCTCCAACGGAACCGGCAGACCTGATTAATTGTTTAGAAATTTCCATATTTGGCACGTTATTTTGTAATTTATTGATGAATGCAATAACCGCCTTCGTAAAATCAAGCGTTCTGTCTTCTAAATCATACTGTTTTTTATTTTGGATTTCCATAATTTGATATTGTTTAGAATTTAGTATTTAGTGTTTAGTGTTTAGGATTTAGTGTTTGTGCCTTCTAATCCGTCTTCAGCACGGATAAAAATGCCTCCTGCGGAATGTTGATAACACCGACCTGCTTCATCCTCTTCTTGCCCTCTTTCTGTTTCTCGAGCAGCTTCCTTTTTCTCGTAATATCTCCGCCGTAGCACTTTGCCAGAACATCCTTCCTCATTGCCCTGACACTTTCCTTCGCAATGACCCTCGATCCAATCGCAGCCTGAATGTTTACCTCGAACAACTGCCTCGGTATGACCTTCCTGAGTTTTTCCGTAAGCGCCCTTCCCCGGTAATATGCATTTTCCTTGTGAACGATGAGGGAAAGCGCATCCACCGAGTCCCCGTTGATAAGGATATTCAGCTTTATAAGCTCCGATGTTTTATAATCGAGAAATTCATACTCCATCGATGCATAACCCCTTGAAATTGATTTCAGCTTGTCATAAAAATCGCTGATCATTTCAGAGAGCGGCAGTTCATAGATAATCATGACCTTGTTCTGTGTGAGATACTTCATCTCTCTCTGCACGCCCCTTTTATCTTCACACAGCTTTAATACGGCACCTACATATTCCGACGGTATATGGATCGTTACCACGACATAAGGCTCTTCTATCCTCTGGATAGACCTGTTTTCCGGAAAGTTTGCCGGATTTTCCACAGACAGCATCTCGCCATCCTGCAGATGAATATGATATTCGACGGTCGGTGCCGTCGAAATGAGTTCGAGCTCGTATTCCCTCTCGAGTCTTTCCTGAATGATTTCTTTATGAAGCAGCCCGAGGAACCCGCATCTGAACCCGAAGCCGAGTGCAGTCGATGTCTCCGGCTCATAGGTAAACGATGAATCGTTGAGGATCAGCTTTTCAATAGCAGCCTTCAGCGATTCATACTGATTATTCTCGACGGGATACAAGCCCGCAAATACCAGTGGCTTTATGTGCTTGAAACCCGGGAGAGGCGTTGAAACCGGATTGTTTTCGAGTGTTATCGTATCACCTATCGTTGTTTCATGAAGGTCTTTTATCCCGGCGATAATAACGCCGACCTCCCCTGCTGAGAGGCTTTGAACCTCTCTTACCAGAGGGTCTACAATGCCGAGGTTCGTCACCTCATAGCTCCTGCCTGTCGAAAATAATTTGATCCTGTCTTTGACTTTAACCGTGCCGTCGAACAATCTTACCGTCATGACCACGCCCTGATAGCTGTCATACCAGCTATCAAATAAGAGTGCACTCAAAGGATTATCCTGATTGCCGGAAGGATGCGGTATACGGGTTATAACCGATTCAAGTATCTCGTCTATGCCGATACCTTCTTTTGCACTTGCAAGTATTGCACCGGATGCATCTATACCGATGATATCCTCTATCTCCTTTCTTACCTTTTCAGGATCAGCACCCGGAAGATCGATCTTGTTTATTACCGGTATAAGCTCGAGGTTGTTATCTATGGCAAGATATGCGTTCGCAAGGGTCTGTGCTTCGACACCCTGCGTTGCATCGACGACAAGAAGCGCGCCTTCACACGCTGCAAGGCTTCTTGAAACCTCATAGGAAAAATCGACATGTCCCGGAGTATCGATAAGGTTGAATATAAAGTCTTCCCCTGATTTTGCCTTATAGTTTATCCGGACTGGAGAAGCCTTGATGGTGATGCCTCTTTCCCTTTCAAGCTCCATTTGGTCAAGGAATTGGTCCTTTTTCTCCCGCATGGACAGAACACCCGTGCGCTCAAGTATCCTGTCGGCAAGCGTGGACTTGCCGTGATCGATATGGGCTACGATGGAAAAATTCCTGATACGTGAGGTGTCCATCAATAATCCACCTTCATCAGAAATAATCCTCGTGCAGGGGCCCTTGAATGAGTCCATTTTTTCAGTGTTGGCTCAAGATAAATTTTTATATCCTCCGCTTTCATCATATCTCTGCCTACCTCCAATAGGGCTGCGACCATATACCGGATCATGTGTGTCAAAAAACTGTTTGCTTTTACCGTTATGCATATAAAATCAACCTTTCTCTCTATATCAAGTTTCATGATGTTTCTCACCCCGTTTTCGGTCTTTCGTCCGCCAGTAAATCCTGAAAAATCGTGTTTTCCCTTACAATAAGCTGCAGCCTCTTTCATGGCGGGGATATCTAATGTAAGAGGCACATGATAACTGTAATGCCTGTACAATGCTGTCCTAAACTTATTATTGCTTACTACATACATGTATTCTCTTGCCTTTGCATTTTTTCGTGCATTGAAATCCAAAGGTACTTCTTCTGCAGACTTCACTGCGATATCCCGGGGCAGATGCGCATTGATTGCTAAAGACATACTATCTACCGATAATCTCGTGTGTGTGTGAAAGTTCGCTGCCTGCCCTTGTGCGTGAACACCAGAATCAGTCCTCCCTGCACCAATTAAAATAATGCGTTCACCGGTCAATTTTTCGATTGCTGATTTTACCGTTGACTGGATTGACGGGACATGAGCCTGTGTTTGCCAGCCGCTGTAATTGGTACCGTCATACTCGATAATAAGCTTTATGTTGCGCTTCTGTAATAAATTCAAGGCTCAAAATTCAAGATTTAAAATTCAAAGCCGAAGGCGCCGGTTATATACTGTGTGGAAAAATCGAATCCGGTACTGCTTTTATGAAAATCATTGACCAAATCCTGTCCGATCCTGACGTCGATATAAACATGATCGATACCGTACTCTGTACGCAGATGGCCGACATGCCTCATATCGATCGGATCGAGCAAAAAGCGGATACCGCCTACCCAGTTATATCCATACTTATAGCCGCTGACTATTTTGCCGCCCCCGGTGCCAATCTGATAAAAGCCCGTTGCCACACCGCCGCCGCCAATGTATGGATATACGACCTGATCGTCTTTCAATCTTAGCTGCAAAACTGCATCGAGCCTCGCAGGGTAAACCATAAGTATATATTGCTGTCCGACACCGGGTGCTGCAGATATCGTATTCATGCCGTAAATAAAACCGAGTGAGCCTTCAATACCGACAAAATGATAGAACAAGACTCCCGCATCGAGCTGGTACACGGGTAAATAGTTGTTCTTGTAAAACGATTGAAGCACAGGGTCTTTTGTAAAATGCAGTGCACCGGCTCCCAGTGTAAGTTCGTAATGGACAGTTTCCGAGGCATGAACCGGAGTATAACAGGCACACAGAACAATCATAAGGACAATAGTAGGGGCGATTCGGTGAATCGCCCTTTTTATAATGTTCGTTTTTTTGTTTTGCACTGTCCAACAGGTTGTCCTTGCTGTCATTTTTCTAAGCATATTTATTTCTCCTCATCATCAATACGGGTATAAAAAGGATCAATCCAATAAGTACCAGTACTATCATTATCTTCTGAAATGGCGTTCCGTACAGCACCACCATACTCCCGAATACAAACGGCTTGAGCATACCTCTGACAATGGCCCTCAATGCATCATGATCTGCGATGAAATGAGCCAGAGGCGGACTCACCCTGTAATAGGTTTGAACGAACCATCTTCCAGCCTCATTCTTCAGAAGTATCCTGTTACGGAACTGCCGCAACACCCATACATCAAAATCATCGTAAGAGCCATACGCTGCAGTCGCAATAAAACAATTGCTTTTTTGTCCTGCAAGGTCTGAAGGACTCGGTATGTAAACCGGGGTAACACTCGCTATATTACTCAAGATACTTTCATTCGTCGCAATGTCATAAGCTATCACGCCGATATAATAGAGGGTCCCGTCTGTAAGGCCATTGAGCGTGTAAGATGTGGTGTTTTTTACGTCGACGACAGTCGGGGGCAGGCTATTAATGTCGAATAAAGACGGAGAATAATATACATAGTATCCGCCGATGTATTGTGAAGTGCTTGCTGTCCAACTGAGTATGGCTTTGCTGTCTTTCGGCAAAGCGGAAAG
Organism: bacterium; assembly: GCA_037439545.1. Classification (GTDB taxonomy): domain Bacteria; phylum JAMCPX01; class JAMCPX01; order JAMCPX01; family JAMCPX01; genus JAMCVD01. The sequence continues at coordinate 195,116 of JBBIVV010000001.1, read as the reverse complement.
ATTGGAAGCCGGTGAAGGAGGGACAGTCAATAAGGTAATAGTGGTCGATGCATACGCTGTGAGACTGGTTGTCGTGAGATAAATGTATATCGTATATGGACCGTCCGCACCTCCAACGAGACTAAAATCAGACGAATAGATCGGCGTTGCAATGGTCTGTCCCGCAGATACAGAGCCGCCTCTTCCCGGTATTACCGTGCCGCTGCCCTGGTTACCGTTGACACCGACTAATTCGATCTGATAAGTGCCTGACATGGTCGATGACCATGTGATTATAGATACATTGTTGTTCGAATTATTGATAGCAGAAGGTTTTGTCGAAGATATCGAGACCACGTTCGCAAGTTCATAGACCGAACTTGCAGAATAATCCGTAATATACGCATCAGCCCCGTTGGGCGTCATATATGCCTGCTCGAGGGTCGAGCCAAGAGCCAGGGTATTGATGACCGTGTTGCTGGATACCTGAATATAGGTAATACCTCCTGCCGGTGAATTCAGGACCATCAAGGTTGAGCCATCAGGCGTTATTGCCAGTCCATCCGGATGCCCGGCTGAAGGAAGAGGGATAGTACCGACAACACTGTTGGACGATGTACTTATCACAGAGACGGTATTATCGTTCGCATTGGCTACATACAGCGATGATTGATCGGGCGTTAATAAAACTGCATCGGGATACGATCCGGTCGTAATGGTCGTGGTCACGCCATAGGTGCTGGTGCCGTTATAATTATACTGAAATACATTGACTACATTCGACGTACTGTTTGCCACATACGTTAAAGTTCCATTTGAATTTACCGCTATACTTATAGGACCACCACCCCATGATTTCAGCGTAACAGGCGAGGAAGATCCCACCGGGAAATATGCCCACGTGTTATCCTTATAATTAGTAAAGAATACCGTGTTATTCGCTATACTGATACCGAGAGGACCGCTGCCTGCCGGGATCGTCGAGGTAGTAAACCCGGTCGAGTTGTTGAGGTTTATGGCATAAATATTATTTTTTCCGTAGTCTGTAACATAGGCAGTCGTTCCGTCGCTTGTAACGGCAACCATGGATGGATTTGTTCCGATGAGAAGGTGCTGGGATGGAGGGATCAGGTTGTTTGAAAGGTTGATAAGGTCGACGTAACCTGTCTGGCTTTCTGCCACGACGGCATACGTTCCATTCCCTGCAATACCATACGGTCCGTTGCCGACCGCAATAGTAGCTATTTTTGTACTGGGAAAGGCGTGTGCAGCGGATGATGACATTATTGCATAACTCATAATTATCAGCAAACCGAACGCAAATCTTCTCCATAGCTTGTGACGGAATACATCTCTCCTTTTACCAAAGGCAAATCCTCCCTCTCCCCCCTTTTCTAAAGGGGGGTAGGGGGAATTACTCATTGATAATTTTGTATTCTCTTCATTCACAACATTCCGTCCTTTATCATCTGCTCTGCAATCTGGATTGCATTCAGTGCAGCCCCCTTTTTCAGCTGATCCCCGACAATCCAGAAGTTCAGTCCGTTCTCGACAGAATCGTCTTCCCGTATCCTGCCGACGAAACAGTCGTCCTGGCCTGCTATAAAGAGCGGCATCGGATACTTCTTATGTGCAGGATCGTCTTCGACCTGTACACCCGGAAATGCGTTTATCAATTCAATTGCCTTTGCTCGCGTGATTTTTTTCTCTGTCTGTATGTTTACCGCAACAGAATGGGCCCTGAATACAGGCACCCTGACTGTCGTCGGTGAAACCTTTATGGTCTGATCACCCAATATCTTCCTTGATTCATTGATAAGCTTCATCTCTTCTTTTGTATAGCCGCTTTCAAGGAAAACATCAATATGCGGCAGTATATTAAATGCAATCTGATAAGGAAACACCTCTACCTTCAATGGTTCGCCTTTTGCCCATGCCCTGACCTGCGCTTCAAGCTCAGCCATTGCCTTTGCACCTGCACCCGAAACAGCCTGATAGCTTGTAGCCACCATACGTTTTATCTTTCCATACCTGTGCAGAGGCGCAGCTCCCATTAAAGTAACAATGGTCGTACAATTAGGATTTGCAATGATTCCTGTTTTTTTGTACTGCTTTATTGCGTCAGGATTTATTTCCGGAACAATGAGCGGTATGTCAGGTTCCATTCTGAATGCCGAACTGTTATCTATTACCACAGCCCCGGCTTCTACCGCCGGCTTTGCAAATTCCTTACTCCTGGAGGCACCGGCAGAAAAAAGGGCGATCTCTACCCCTCTGAAGGATTGAGGTCCCAATTCTTCCACAGATATACTTTCTCCTTTGAATTTGATCGTCTTACCTTTTGACCTGCTCGAGGCGAGTAATTTCAGTTCTCTTACCGGAAATTTGCGCTCTTCAAGCAGTTGCAGCATAACATCCCCTACTGCACCGGTTGCACCTGCAATAGCAACCGAATAGCTTTTACTTCCCATTTTCTTAACTCCTTTTATTTTGTGTTTTTATTTCTTAATCTTGAATCTTGAATATTGAGTTTTGAATTTCATTATTCTATCTTTTTCAATATTTCCTCCCCCATTTCCGATGTCGTAACGACCCTGCCTGTCCCATCATCTATATCTTTGGTACGTAAACCATCATCCAGTACCTTTTGTATAGTATTTTGAATCTTATCAGATAGATCTGGTCTTTCAAATGAATATCTGAACATCATTGCAACGGATGCTATCGTTGCAATCGGGTTTGCTATGCCCAGACCTGCAATATCCGGTGCAGAGCCGTGTATGGGTTCATACAAGCCTTTCTTGTCGCCAATACTTGCCGAGGGAAGCATACCGAGCGAGCCGGTAAGCATCGATGCCTCATCGCTCAGAATGTCCCCGAACATATTGTCCGTGAGTATTACGTCAAATTGTCCCGGATTCCGGATGATCTGCATGGCACAATTATCGACATACATATGGTCAAGTCTTACCTCCGGATAATTTACAGCAACCTCTTTCACAATCTGCCTCCAAAACATCGAGGTCTCAAGTATATTCGCCTTATCGACACTTGTGACGTGCTTCTTCCTGAGCATTGCTGCATCAAAAGCCTTCTTTGCAATCCTTTCAATCTCCTTCCGGGTATAAACAAGCGTGTTGTAGCCCTTCTTGTCCTCTTTTATACCCCTCGGTTTGCCAAAGTATATGCCGCCGGTCAACTCACGCACCACGAGTATATCCACACTACCGACCACCTCCGGCTTTAGCGTAGACGCCGTGAGCAAGGCAGCATACGGCTTTGCAGGCCTTAGGTTTGCGTATGTTTTAAGCCCTTCCCTGAGTGCGAGCAATGCTTTCTCCGGCCTTATGGAACGCTCTACAACGTCCCATTTTGGTCCTCCTACAGCACCGAGAAGGACTGCATCCGCTTTCTTCGCTGCCTTGAGGTATTCTTCTTTGAGCGGTACCCCATAGATGTCTATGCTTGCCCCGCCGATAGGGAACTCCTGCAAATCAAGTTTCATCCCCCCAATGTCAGCTATCTTTGTAAGAACTTTTTTTGCCTGTTCTATGACCTCAGGCCCTATCCCGTCTCCGGGAAATATAACTATTCGTTTTTTCATTATGTCAATTCTCCAATGTTAATCTAAATCCATTAGATTCTTCACTTCGTTCAGAATGACAGGATGGCTCGGTGTCATTCTGAGGAGAAGCGCCTTGGCGCTTCGACGAAGAATCTCTCTTTATTCAGCGTATTTTCTTTTCCATATAATTCATCAGCCCGCCTGCACTCAGAAGCTCCTGCATAAATCCGGCAATAGGCGCAGCTTTGTAAACCTTATTTGTTAAAAGCTCTTTTATCAGCCCTGTGTCAAGATTAACCTCAAGAGGTGTACCTTCTTTTATTTCATCGATATCCTCTTTTACCTCGAGTAACGGCAGTCCTATATTGAATGAATTCCTGTAGAATATTCTTGCAAAACTTTTTGCAATTACAAGGGATATGCCCGTTGCCATTATGGCTATCGGTGCATGTTCCCTTGAGGATCCGCTGCCGAAGTTTGAACCTGCAACTATGATATCACCCCTGGTCACTTTCTTGTGAAAATTAGGTTCGACACCTTCCATAGCATGTTTACCGAGCTCATCATGATCAAATGTGTTAAGATATTTTGCAGGTATAATCACATCCGTATCTATATCATTCCCGAA
>JBBIVV010000001.1:0-190844 GCA_037439545.1 bacterium | reverse complement strand
CTTTTATTCCCAGTTCCTCCGGAGAACCGATTCTCCCGAGTACCGCTGATGCCGCAACGATTGCCGGGTTCGCAAGATAAACCTCACTGTTCAGATCTCCCATCCTGCCTTTGAAGTTCCTGTTTGTCGTCGCAACAGCTCTTTCACCGGGTGCAAGCACGCCCATGTGACCGCCGAGACACGGACCGCATGTCGGAGCACTGAACACCGCATGTGCCTGAACAAAGATTTCTATCAGTCCTTCTTTCAGTGCCTGCATATATATCTGCTGCGTTGCCGGAATTACTATCATCCTCACATTCGGGTTCACTTTTCTGCCTTTTATTATGCCTGCTGCGATTCTGAGGTCTTCTATCCATCCATTCGTGCATGAACCGACAAACGCCTGATCTATCGCTATCTTGCCCACCTCATCTATATTTTTTGTATTCTCGGGAAGATGAGGAAATGCAACCTGCGGTTTCAAGTTCGAAAGATCGTATTCATAGATATTTTCATACCGTGCATCCCTGTCCGATGTGAAGATCGTATATGACCTTTTCACGCGTTGATTGATATAGTTTACCGTTGTTTTGTCGGGTATAATGATACCGTTTTTACCGCCGGCTTCGATAACCATGTTGCACATGGAAAACCTTTCGCTCATATTCATGGCATCGATGACGTCGCCGGTGAACTCCATTGATTTGTAAAGAGCGCCATCTACACCAATCTCGCCTATCGTGTGGAGAATGACATCCTTCCCGTAAACCCAGTTATTCAGCTTGCCTCCCTGGTTGGAGTGATACACGAATTTTATCGTTCGAGGCACTTTGAACCACGCTTTACCGCTGATCATTGCAGCAGCGAGATCCGTACTCCCGACACCGGTCGAGAATGCACCTGCAGCTCCATAGGTACAGGTGTGGCTGTCTGCACCTATAATAAGATCACCCGGTGCAATAAGCCCTGATTCGGGAAGCAGTGCATGTTCAATTCCCACACGCCCGACTTCAAAATAGTTTTCTATGCCTTTTTCGTTTGCAAAGTCCCTGAGTATTTTACATTGAATTGCCGATTTAATGTCCTTGTTCGGCGCAAAGTGATCGGGAACAAGTACGACTTTACTCTTATCGAAAACATCTTTGCCGCCGTGTCTTTTAAACTCGTCTATCGCTATTGGGGCTGTTACATCATTGCCGAGTGCAAGATCCACATTTGCCATGATGAGTTCGCCCGGCACCACATGATCGGCTCCTGCATGAAGAGCGAGTATCTTTTCAGTAATTGTCATTCCCATATTTACATTCCTTTTCTGTTTATTTTCACTTCGTAGGGGCACGTGGCAACGTGCCCCTACACCTCTCACATTTAAAATCCCTTTATCCTGTTACCTTTCCTGTATTCCAGCTTGTTCAGCGCATTGATATAAGCCTTTGCGCTCGCAACGATAATGTCGGTATCGGATCCGGTACCGCTCACGGTATGGCTGCCTTCTTCTATTCTTACCGACACCTCGCCCTGTGCATCTGTCCCGCCGGTTATTGCATTTACCTGATACCTGAGCAGTCTGCTTTTGGTCTTTGTGACGGAAACAATGGTCTTATAAACAGCATCGACCGGACCATCCCCATTCCCACTTTCGGTTATACTATTCCCATCTATGTTTATCCGCACGGTCGCCGTAGGAAGAATGTCCGTACCCGAGGAAATATTTACAGATTCCAGCTTATACTTCTCATCCCATTTAAGGATCCTGTCTGCAATAATCGCCTCTATGTCTTCATCGTAAACCTCTTTCTTCTTATCGGCAATCTGCTTAAAAACAACGAAGGCGCTGTCTATCTGCTCGTCTGTCAGCTCATACCCGAGCGTTTTTACCCTTTCTCTGAACGCATGCCTGCCCGAATGCTTGCCAAGAACGAGCATGTTTGAAGGCAAACCGATCGACTGGGGCGTCATTATCTCGTAGGTAAGCTTTTCCTTTAAAACACCGTCCTGATGAATGCCCGCTTCATGTGCAAACGCATTTGCTCCGACAATGGCTTTGTTCGGCTGGACCGATATACCGGTAATCTGACTGAGTAACCTGCTCGAAGGATAGATCTGCTCGCTGACCACTTCGCTGTAAAAGCTGTAAAAATCTTTTCTTGTTTTCAGAGCCATTACGATCTCTTCCACGGCTGCGTTACCCGCCCTTTCTCCGATGCCATTGATTGTACACTCCACCTGCCGTGCGCCTGCTTTCAGTGCAGCAAGTGAATTTGCGACAGCAAGCCCGAGATCATTGTGACAGTGCACGCTGATAACAAGCGGGCCCGGTGATTTTATCCGTGATCTGATATAGTCGATCAAATTCGTATATTCATCGGGTGTCGTGTATCCGACTGTATCGGGAATATTTATGGTCGATGCACCGGCGTCGATTGCAGTCTGGCATGCCTTGACGAGATAATCCGGATCGCTTCGTGTCGCATCTTCCGCTGAAAACTCCACATCATCGACAAACGTCTTCGCACGAGCAACGGATTCGCCTATCATCTGAATTACATCGTCCCTTGTTTTTTTCAGTTTTGCCTTGAGGTGTATGTCCGATGTAGCGACAAAAACATGGATCCTCGGCTTGTCCGCCGGCTTCAATGCCTCAAAAGCCCTTTCGACATCAGCCCGGTTCGTCCTTGCAAGTCCTGCAATGGTTATGCCTTTGATGTTTGCCGCAATCTCTTTTACGGCCTCGAAATCACCGTCCGAGGCGATCGGGAACCCGGCTTCTATGATATCCACATTCAGTCTTTTCAACTGCTGGGCTACCTTCAGTTTCTCCTGAATATTCATACTTGAACCGGGAGATTGTTCGCCGTCTCTTAAGGTTGTATCGAATATTAAAATTTTATTATTCATTTTATCCTCCATTAAATTCCGCCTGAGGCGGTTTTAGAATTTTAAAAAAATAGAAAAATAAGGTTTATAGTTCTGAAAGTTTCTCTCCCCTTCGGGGGAGTAGGAGGGCGATGAGGCCTGAAGCCGTATAAATAATAAATATTGCAAATAACATTTTGATTGGCTCGAGCACGATTAACGACATCATGATTATTGCGAACATCAAAAATGATACGGGACGCTCTTTTATCCTTTCTGCATTCTTAAAGCTCTTGTACTTAACCGTGCTTATCATGAGCAATGCCGACACGAAGATAAGCAGCAGTATGCTAAAATGCTGGGACAATATAAAATCAATCGGCTTCGTTAATACAAGATCGATCGGGTGCTTTAACATAGATGAGAACAACGCTTTTTTACCTTCGTCCAGACCTGTCGACGGCGAAACATATAACAGAATAGTCGTGGTCACAAGACCTGCTGCAGCCGGTGAAGGCAATCCGTTGAATACGCTTTTCTCAATCGTATGGATCTGAGTATTGAACCTTGCAAGCCGTATAGCAGCACATGCAACGTATATGAATGCAATGACCAACCCAACCCTGCCGAACGAGTTGAGGGCCACGGAATAGGCAAGGAACGACGGCGCGACGCCGAAACTGACGAGGTCCGAGAGGGAGTCATACTCGACGCCGAATGCGCTCGTCGTATGAGTGAGCCTCGCAACCTTTCCATCGATACCGTCAAAAAAGATAGCGAATATGATTGCGACTGCACCATAAAAATAGCTTCCATTGAACGTGGCAATAATCGAGTAAAAACCAGAAAAAAGACTCGCGGATGTGAACAGGTTCGGCAGTAAATAAACTCCCCTGCTTACCGCCCTTTCCGTTCGTGCGCGTCTCCTCGCAGTTTTTAATTCCCTATCCTGTGTTTTATTTATCTCTATGATATTTTTTTCATTCATACTCATACCCTGCCGTCTACCGTGCAATTATCGTTTCACCCGCTTTCACTTTATCGCCTTTTCTTACCATTATTTCCCTATCATGTTCAACATATACGTCAAGTCTTGAACCTAATTTTATCATACCATATCTTTTACCGGCTGTCATCTCCGATCCCTTCTCTACATTACATACAATTCTCCGTGCAACAGATCCGGCAATTTGAACGATGACCAGCTTCCTTTCTCTCTCATCTTTAATGAATAAAGCCGTCTGTTCGTTAAATTCAGAAGCCTTGTCGACTGATGCGATATGAAACTTGCCCGGTTTATATATTTTATCGACCACAGTGCCGGTGACCGGGAACCTGTTTACGTGCACATTCAGTACAGACATGAATATACTTGTGCATACCGCGTCCTTTCCCATAAATTGTCCATACCTGTCATTCTTTTCAATCTTAATGACAGTTCCATCAGCCGGAGAAACAATGTGGTCGCCTTCCGGTGTATGCCGTTCCGGATTTCTGAAAAACCACATTAAAAATACCAACAGCAAGATTGAAGGGACGTATATATACCCCTGCTTTAAAAGCAGTCCGATAAGCGCGAGTACAAAGAAAAAACCTATATATACCCAGCCGTCCTTTACGATAAAATTATTATCCATAAGTGAGAAATATACACGATCATCTTAAAATTGCAATGAGTAGAGTCATGGTTTACGCTCCAACATGTTTTGGTAATTATGAACCGGTCTTTAAAGTCCTGCTATGATATACAGCCTGAAGCACCGGGACTGCAGGGCGTTACTGTTATTGTATGCGTTGATTTTGAACCTCGCGTATAACTTAAAATGGCCGTCGCTGCATCGAAGCTTGAAGAGCCGTCTGTCACCGTAACCGTAAAGCCGTCCGGAAAGTGCATTCGAGGCAGAAATATTTCCGTTGTCCCGCGTCCAATGCCGTCTTCTTTGTAGGTATAGGTAAATGTAGTCGTTGAAAATGTTGCAGGGTCGGACGTTATCGGATAGCTTATACTCACCGGGGTGCCTGCCGTCAGTTCCGGATAGGGCCTCGCCAGCACATCCATCAAGGGAAAAGCGTTTGCACCGGTCGCATCGAGCAGCATCATACTGCCGCTGGCGCTGAAGACTTCGTCATATGCCCAGAACATCCAGCCGCCGATCTCATTATCAAACTCACCAAGCAAAGCTGTCAGATATGCAGCGCTGTTGCTCTCATTATGGTCAAGCCCCATCTCTCCGACAATAAACGGTGTTCTCATCGATTGGCTGACCATTGCTATTTCCGGTATCGTTGTCTGCAAGGAAGATATATCGGTGGTACTTATGAAGCTTCCCGATGTCAGGGGATAATAATGCGGCACAAAGATTAGATTGGCGAAATCCTTCGGGAAGGTCGTACTGCTGATGCCTGTCTCATAGTTATGTGAAAGGTTCGCCCTTGTAACAGAGGGTTCAAACGCAATGACATGAGCCGGATCCGCATTTCTTATTGCTGCTGCTACCTTTTCATAAAATGGAACAAGTGCCTTTGTTTCAAAATCAGTAGTAAACAGGTTATACTTTCCCGGATACGGTTCGTTCATTATCTCGTACCCCAGCACGGCCGTATCGGTCGGAAACAATCCTGCAACGCTCTGCCATGCCGCGGCATAGTGATCCTGCAATCCGACAGTGCCGGAGCCGGGACCAGGACCAGGGCCGTCGTTCCAGAAATTTTGGAAAGACCCCGTAATGTTGGGGAGTGTATAATTTATGGCCCAGCTGGCCGTATTGCACTGGGTCGGGTCATACCCTGCAAGATCGCATGCCCATTGCGGAGCTCCGTCGCCATAGCAGAGGTACTGACTATAAAGATCCTGGTGCATATCAAGGAGCACAAGCAGACCGTCGTCTTTACACATCTGTACCTCCTGCTGTATCTGATTGAGATAGTTTGGATCGATGGTGCCGGGTGTAGGCTCGAGGCCCGCCCATATTATAATGAGCCTCACGGCATTGAATCCACCCTGCTTAATGTTCGAAAAATAAGCTGCGGCACCGGTGATCGTTTTCCCCGTTGCAGGCAGGGAGTCCGGAAGGTAAGGAGGCGTTTTCTGGCTTACATTTATGCCATGTATGACGATCACCCTTCCCTGAGTATCCCTGAGCCATGTCCCATCAGACCAGACAGTATTGTGCACAGTCGTGTTTGTTTTACTGCCAGAACATCCGGCAATCACCATTGCAAATAGCAGAAACATGACCGCCGGCATGAGAGATAAAAATTTATTTTTCATGATTATCGAATATTATACCATTGTTTCTGTGTCAAACATTTTATATTTGACAGAAACAACATCAAGGTATTATGGTAATCTAAAATTTTATAAAGAGGACATTATGGACAGGCCGCATTCATACAATTATTTTAAAAAGGCAGCATCGCTTATGCCGGGCGGTGTCAATAGCCCTGTGAGGGCATTCACTGCAGTCGGCGATAATCCTATCGTCGTAACAAGGGCAAAGGGTAACAGGCTTTATGATGCCGATGGGAACAGATATATAGATTACTGTATGTCATGGGGCCCCATGATCCTCGGGCATGGCAATATTAAGGTATTGAATGCCATAAGAAAGGCGATAAGAAACGGTACGAGCTACGGCACACTCTGCCCGGACGAAATAAAGCTTGCTGCGCTTGTTCTGCAGGCGTATCCATCCATCGAGCTTGTAAGGATGGTGAGTTCCGGCACGGAAGCAACAATGAGCGCTGTTAGGGTAGCCCGTGCATATGCAAAAAGGGATAAAATTGTCAAATTTGAAGGTGGATACCATGGACATGCAGACCAATTCCTTATCAAGGCAGGATCAGGACTTGCAACACTCGGGACACCTTCAAGCCCTGGTGTGCCCGAGGCTTTTGCATCTACCACTTTGACACTGCCGTACAACGATGTGGATGCACTTAGAAAACTTATATCCGGGCATAAAAATGAAATAGCGGCTGTCATAGTTGAACCGGTTGCCGGCAATATGGGTGTTGTTTTGCCGGAACATGGCTTCCTTGAAACACTCAGGGAATTAACACTCAAATACGGTATTGTCCTTATATTTGATGAGGTAATAACAGGCTTAAGACTATCGCTTTCAGGTGCACAGTCCGTATTTAACATAGAACCCGACATGACAACCCTTGGCAAGATAATAGGCGGGGGAATGCCCGTAGGGGCTTATGGCGGCAGAAAAGAGATCATGAAGCTTGTATCACCTGAAGGGCCAGTTTATCAGGCAGGAACGCTCTCAGGCAACCCTGTTGCAATGGCAGCAGGTATAGCTACTATTAAAGAAATAAAATCAAAACCCGAATTTTATAAGGACCTGGAAAAGAAAACATCACATCTTGTTTATGGCTTAAATGATGCAGCAAAACTTGCAGGTAAAAGCATCACGATAAACTCCATAGCCTCCATGTGCACACCTTTCTTTACGGATAAACCTGTGAATGATCTGTCCTCGGCAATGAAATCCGATACAAAACAATACGCCCGATTCTTCCACCTTATGTTTGAAAAAGGCGTTTATCTGCCGCCTTCCCAGTTTGAAGCCCACTTTATGTCCATGTCCCACACGACACATGACATTGACCGGACAATCCGGATAGCGTACGAGGCGTTCAGGAAATTATAAATAAGAAAGAGCTTGATCCGGAGTAAGCTGAAAAAGAAGGGTTTTCTTCTTCGTTCGTAAAACAAAGCTCCCTTCGATAAACGAGTATGGAGGCAGATTTAATATAAAAATCTCCCCTATCCCCTCTTTTCCAAAGAGGGGGATACAGGAGATACTGCCCTTGGTATTCTCCTCGATAAAAAACCGCACTAATTGGGAAACTCAAGAAGAATACCAGGACGTTCGCAGGTGTTTTACTTCACTGCGGATCAAGCCCTTCTTTTCTTATTCAAACATGCTATAAGGGACCCTACATGTTGTATCCTTCTTCGCCGTGCTGCGTTATATCAAGCCCCATTACCTCTTCTTCCTGCGTCACCCTCAAGCCCAAGGTAGCTTCAAGTACTTTAAGAATTATGAATGTTGCGATAAAACCATAGACAATCGTAGCCCCTACTGCAATCAATTGCACAAAAAACAGCTTTGCATTGCCGTAAAATAATCCATTCGCACCACCGGCATTAATCGCAATGCTTGCAAAAAGCCCTGTTGCGAGTGCACCGAACGTACCGCCGACACCATGAACACCGACTACATCAAGCGCATCATCATAACCGAATTTAGGCTTAAGGTTTACTGCGTAGTAACATAAGATGCCTGCCACAAACCCTATGACTATGGCAGGGAGAGGGCCGACATAACCTGACGCAGGGGTGATTGCCACAAGCCCTGCAACAGAACCACTCGCTGCTCCCAACATGGTGGGCTTTCCGCTTTTTCTCCATTCTGCAAAAAGCCAGCCGAGTGTTGCTGCAGCAGCTGCTATGTTCGTTACGACAAATGCCGATCCTGCAAGGGCACCGGCCGAAAGCGCGCTGCCTGCATTAAATCCAAACCATCCGAACCACAGCAATGATGCACCTATTACAGTCATGGTAAGGTTATGTGGTGGATTATGCTCTTTACCGTAATTGTGTCTCTTGCCGATGATGAGGACGGCAGCAAGTGCAGATATGGCAGAACTTATATGTACCACTGTGCCGCCTGCAAAATCGAGCGCTCCGAGCTGATGTATCCATCCTCCGGCACCCCATACCCAGTGAGCAATAGGGTCGTAAACAAGCGTTGCCCATAGAACGATAAATACGAGGAATGTTTTGAATTTCATTCGCTCGGCGAATGCACCCGTTATAAGTCCCGGTGTTATTACAGCAAACATCATCTGAAATATCATAAAGACCTGATGCGGGATCGTAGGCGCATAATCGGGGTCAGGGGCAAAACCGACATGGTTCAATCCGAACCATTTCAAGCTTCCGATAATACCATGGATGTCTGGACCAAAAGAAAGACTGTATCCCCAAAGGACCCATTGGATGCTTACGACAGCAAGGAGTATGTAGCTCTGCATGATAGTGGCAAGCACGTTCTTTTTCCTCACCATACCGCCGTAAAAGAGCGCAAGTCCCGGGGTCATAAGCATGACAAGGGCCGTTGCAATGAGCACGAAGGACGTATCGCCGGCACTAATCTTTTGCACCTGATTGACGGTTGCGTCCGCACATGCCATTGCAGGCGTCAACAGTGTAATAAGAAATAAAATTGTCCGTGACAGAAATCTGTTCATAGTTATCTCCTGTGGTTAAAGTAGTACAATATTGTAAACCCCGCCCTTTCTATAAGGAATTAAAAATTATCATATTATCCCCACCATAAATGGTGCGGCTTACTCACGGGGTAAAAAGCAGTTTATATGCCAGCGTCTTTTATGCTGGTATACTACAATAGTGTACGATCAATCCTACAAATTTGTAAAAGTGAGACAGAATAGAGAAGAAAAAAGGCTGACAGGACCCGCGGGGCCTGTCAGCCTTCATATCGATTGCTTTAAACTCCGTTCACTGTTTCCGGAATTACATTTGTTACATGTTATACCCTTCTTCACCATGCTGGGTAATGTCGAGCCCTGATATCTCATCCTCGTGCGATACCCTCAAGGCCATCACCTTCTCGAGCACTTTAAGGATTATTACCGTCATGGCAAAGCAATAGACTATTACCACCAGAACAGCAAAGAGCTGAATAAGGAAAAAATGAGCATTACCGTACAACAATCCGTTTGCACCGTTTGGATTTAACGCAAGACTTGCAAACAACCCTGTTGCAAGCACACCGAGAACACCGCCTGCCCCATGAACGCCGACTACATCCAGGGCATCATCATATCCGAATTTAAATTTAAGGCTCACCGCATAATAGCACAATGCGCCTGCTGCAAATCCTATAATTATGGCAGATGTAGGCGTAACAAACCCGGATGCCGGCGTAATGGTTGCAAGGCCCGCTATGGCACCGCTCGCAGCACCAAGCATGGTTGGTCTGCCATTCTTCATCCATTCAAAAACGATCCACCCGAGGGTCCCGGCAGCACCTGCGATATTTGTGACGACAAATGTGGACACAGCAAGCGGACCGGCAGATAGTGCACTGCCCGCATTAAACCCGAACCACCCGAACCATAGCAACGCAGTCCCAAGGAGGGTCATAGTAAGGTTATGCGGCATATGCGGTTCTTTGCCGTAGTTGTACCTTTTGCCGATGACAAGCACTGCAGCCAGAGCTGATATGCCGGAACTAAGGTGTACGACCAGCCCCCCTGCAAAATCCAGGACGCCCATGGACTTCAGCCAGCCGCCGGTGCCCCACACCCAATGAGTTATGGGATCATAGACAAGCGTAGACCACAAGATAGTAAATAATAAGAACGTACTGAACTTCATCCTTTCGGCAAACGCCCCTGTTATAAGTCCCGGCGTTATTATCGCGAACATCATCTGAAATACCATGAATTCCTGATGGGGGATTGTAGATGCATAATCGGGATTGGGAGCAAGACCGACATGGTTCAATCCAAACCATTTCAAGCTTCCTATAACACCGTGGATGTCAGGTCCGAAAGAAAGGCTGTACCCCCATAGGACCCATTGGATGCTGATAATTGCAAGCAGTATAAAGCTCTGCATTATGGTGGTAAGGACGTTCTTCTTTTTCACCATCCCGCCGTAAAACAGCGCGAGCCCCGGTGTCATGAGCATGACAAGGGCTGTTGCTACAAGAACAAATGCGGTATCTCCGGTGTTGATTTTTTGCATCGCATCTGCGGCGTCCGCACATGCAATGGCAGGCATAAACAGCGTAACAAGAAATAGAGGTACGTTCTGCCAAAATCTCTTCATAATTCTTCTCCTATGATTTATAGTTTGTGACAAAATTGTAGGAGCATTCTGTATGCCAATACCCTTTATGTCCGCATTATACAAATTTGCATGACAATTTTGTATCTTTTATTCTACATTTTTGTATTGATGTAACGAAATAGGAGAGAATGAGTATTGAGTAAACCCCGTGAGAAAGGACATGGCTTTAAAACACGCCATTTCTATAAGGAATTAAAAATTATCATATTATCCCCACCATAAATGGTGGGGCTTTCTCACGGGGTAAAGAATGCGGAAAATATCTGTATGCTTGTTTTATTTAATTGACCTATATATTTTCTCGTATCTTCCATTATCTTACTAAGATCTATATCTTTTTTTAATACAGCAACTTCTGTTTTATATTCGTTGATCCAGTTTTCTATATCATCCTCTTTTACCTCGATATGAAACTGCAATCCGTATAGAGTACCTATTCTGAATGCCTGATTCGCATATAGTTTTGAACTTGCAAGCATTATGGCATCTTCTGGAAGATCATAGGTATCCCCATGCCATTGGAATGCTTTTATAGTAGTGGATTCATCTTTGGTAACAGGTATCGAGGCAAAGAGTTTATCGTTTAACGATAGTTCCGTAAAATTAATATCATACCAGCCAATCTCTTTTACCCTGCCTTTATATACCCTTCCTCCCAGCGCCTGGGCTATCATCTGTGAACCAAGGCATATACCGATAACAGGCATACTCGCATTTCTTGCTTTTCTGATGAGCTCCAGCTCTTTTTCTATAAATGGGTATTTATCCTGCTCGTAAACACCCATAGGACCGCCAAGTATTACAAGGGCCGTGAAGTCCGATACGTCCTGTGGCAGCGTATCTTTCCAAGTATCTATATAATCGTATGACAGGCCCTTATTTTTTAATACATCTTCTATAGTGCCAAGCCCTTCTACGCCAATATGTCTTATAACCGCTATGGATTTGTTCATAATTGCAAGGGCGGGTCACCCCGCCCTGTTTGTTTGATTTTAATTTATAGGGACGAGGGTCCCCCGCCCCTATGGGTTACTATTTTGATTATTTTTATGCGTCAAAGTATAAACTGAATTCCAGAGGAACCGGCCTGAGCTTCACCGGGTTGATTTCAGCCTTTGTTTTATATTCTATCCATGTTTCAATGACATCGGATGTAAACACGTCGCCTTTCAACAGGAATTCATGATCCTTCTTTAGTGCGTTCAGTGCCTCTTCAAGACTGCCGGGGGTACTCGGCACATTTTTTAATTCCTCCGGTGAAAGACCATAGATATCCTTATCGAGCGGTTCGCCCGGCTTGATCTTGTTCTGTATGCCGTCAAGTCCTGCCATTAACATGGCTGAAAATCCAAGGTAGCTGTTTGAAGCAGGATCCGGGAATCTCACTTCTATTCTCTTCGATTTAGGGCTTGTGGAATACATCGGTATCCTTACCGATGCTGATCTGTTCCTGCTGGAGTAAGCAAGGTTCACAGGTGCTTCAAAACCCGGTACAAGCCTTCTGTAAGAGTTTGTTGTCGGGTTTGTAAAAGCACAAATTGCCGAAGCATGTTTCAATATGCCGCCAATGTAATACATCGCAAGTTCACTCATGCCGCCGTATCCATTTCCTGCAAATAAAGGCTTGTTTGCCTTCCATATACTCTGGTGGGTATGCATCCCTGATCCATTGTCGCCGAATAACGGCTTCGGCATAAATGTGGCTGTTTTTCCGTGCTTGTTTGCCACATTCTTGACAATATGCTTGTACCACATCACTTTATCGCCCATATTCAACAGCGAATCAAAAACCATGTCTATCTCTGCCTGACCGCCTGTTGCAACCTCATGGTGGTGTTTCTCTATCTTCAGTCCAATGCTCTCCATCACGGTCACTATTTCACTTCTTATGTCCGTCTGAGAGTCAGTCGGGGATACCGGAAAGTAGCCTTCCTTGTATCTTGGCTTGTACCCGAGGTTCGGTCCTTCATCCCTGCCTGTGTTCCACTGTCCTTCTACTGAATCTATGATGTAATAACCCGAGTTTACTGTTTGGTCGTATCTGATATCGTCGAATATGAAGAACTCAAGTTCAGGCCCAAAGTATGCCACATCACCGATGCTCGTCGATTTTAAATAATTTTCCGCCTTTCTTGCTATATTGCGCGGGTCCCTTGTATAATATTCCTTTGTTATAGGATCCTGGATGTTACATATAATGCTCAGAGTCGGTTCCTGGATAAACGGGTCTATAACTGCTGTTGCAGCCTCGGGGATAACCAGCATATCGCTTGCATGTATCGGCTGCCAGCCTCTTATACTGCTGCCGTCAAACCCAAGGCCTTCATCAAATACATCCAAACTGAGCTCACGTACCGGTATTGTGAAATGCTGCCATGTCCCGATAAAGTCCAGAAATTTCAAATCCACATAACTTATCTTTTTCTCCTCGATTAACTTTAAAACATCTTTTGGTGTCATAGTGCCTCCTCATTTTTTATATAATATTTAAAAGCAAATAACATGCCAACCATATATGTCAATACAAAGTTTATGAGCGAAACAGCGGGCAGGCAGCCGCAGGGTTGAGCTTCGCTAAAGGCGCATTTCTTCCTTAACCCGGACAGAGAAGAAAACTTTTTCTTTTATTTTGGGAGTAAGAAATATTACAATTTTGTCTGACTATAACTACAATTATGTCTCAATACAACAATATTGAACCAATGACAGACTATCTCTCTTCTATATTATGAACTGCGGCATCAACCTCAATCGCGATTTTATATTTCTGCATTTTGTATCCGAGCTGCCTCTGTGTAATGCCCAGCATCCTTGCAGCCTTTGCCTTTACACCGCTGGTTTTCTTTAAGGCATCTATAATCCTGCTTTTCTCCATATCTTCAATCATGCTATCAAGTTTGTAATGTTCGAAAATTGCCTGTTTTGACGGAACAGCACTGATCCGTGCAGGTTCACCGCTTACAACCGGCAAAGGAATGTCCTTTATATCTACCACATTACTCTTCGTCATGATCACGATCCGCTCTATCATATTCTCGAGCTCTCTTACGTTCCCGGGCCAGTTATAATTTATCATAAATTCCATTGCCTGCTCGGACAGTTTTAAAAACTTGCCGTGTTCTTTGTTGAACCTGCTGAGGAAATGCTCGACAAGCAGGGGGATGTCCTCTTTACGCCCACGCAATGCAGGCATAAATATGGGCACGACATTCAGCCTGTAATACAGGTCTTCCCTGAAAATCCTCTCTTTTATCCCTTTCTCAAGATCGCTATTCGTTGCCGCAATAATCCTCACATCAGCTTCGAGCGTCTTGTTGCCTCCAAGCCGCTCAAACCGCTTCTCCTGAATCACCCTCAATAACTTTGCCTGCGTCGAGAGGCTTATTTCACCTATTTCATCGAGGAAAATCGTACCGTCATTTGCAAGCTCAAACCTGCCCTTCTTTGCTTCAAACGCACCGGTAAATGCGCCCTTTTCATGTCCGAACAATTCACTCTCAAGCAGTGTGTCCGGCAATGCGGCACAGTTCATTTTAACAAACGGTTTCCCTGCCCTGGGACTGTGAAAATGTATCGCCCTTGCCACGAGTTCTTTGCCGGTCCCGCTCTCTCCTCTGAGAAGGACAGTAGCCTTTGTAGGACTTACCCTGTCTATAACTTCGAATACTTCTTCAATACCAGGACTTATACCGATAATATTTTCCGGTCTGTATTTTGATTTCAATTCTTTAATCAAAACGGATTTCTCTTGCTCCATTACCTCACGCTGTTTTTCTATTATACGGTTCATACTCATAGCCTGCCCTATGAGCGTTGCGGTCATGGACAGGAGGTTCACATCTTCTTCGAACGAGCTGTCCTCTGTAAGTGTTTTCTGCACGCTTAAAACGCCTACAACCTTTCTATCTATCTTTACAGGTACTGCAATGTAAGATACAGCATCCTTCTTCAGCTCTTTGCCCGTTTTGTTCATAAACATGGGTTCGTCCTTTACATCAGGCAGTACGACAGGCACTCCGCTCTTTCCCACCTTGCCAGTAATCCCCTCACCCAGTTTGTACCTGCCTTTCAGTCTTTCCTCCTGCGTAAAACCATAGGCATAATGTATTACGAATTCTCTTGTCTCGGGTTCAAACACAAACAAGGCTATTCTCTGGATATCGAGATAGGTTGCGAGTAATTTCAGGCTTGAATGTATGGATGCGCTAAAATCTATCGTAGATGCGAGCTGTTTGCTCACCTCGTAGAGCGCGGTGAGCTGTTTTTTCTTATTATTTAATTGCTTTATAAAACCGCTGTGTGTTTTAGGCATTTTCAGCCTTCTTTATAAGCTCATTTAATTTATTTTTATCGTCCTTCATATCTACCCATGTAGCATCTTTTATGCCTTTAAACCATGTAACCTGCCTTTTCGCATATGCCTTCGTGTGTTTCTTGATAAGGTCAACAGCAGTACTCAGATCTGTTTTCTTATTGAGATAATCAGCTATCTCTGTATATCCAACAGTCTTCATTGCAGGAAGATCAGAGCTATAGCCTTTATTAATCAACCACTTAACTTCATCAATGAGTCCATTTTCAATCATGCAATCAGTCCTTTTATCTATAATAGCATGGTAGTGCTGTTTATTCGAATTATAAAGAACGATATACATATACCTGTACTTCGTTGGCGAGAATCTGTGTTTATCCATATACTCACACAGAGGCTTACCGGTTCCCGTAAAAACTTCCAGTGCCCTTATAAGCCTGTACGTATCTGTTATTCTTATATGCGATGCATCTTCCGGATCTACCTGTTTCAGCCTCTCATATAATGCCTCATTACCGTATAACTTCTGCTGATCTCTTATGTTCCTTTTCACAGTCTCATCGATGTGAGGTATAGGGGCAAGCCCATGTAACAATGCTTTGATGTAAAGCCCTGTTCCGCCGACAATAAACGGCATGTGTCTTGAACCATCGATAACATCAATACATTTGTCCGCCATAGCAACGTACATTGCCGCATTAAAACGAACAGACGGCTCAGCTACATTTATCATATGATGTTTTATCATACTCAACTGTGCAGCATCAGGTTTTGCAGTTCCTATGTTCATATACCGGTACACCTGCCTGGAATCACTGTTCACGATCTCTCCGCGAAATGATAAAGCAAGATCGATACTGCATTCAGTTTTTCCTGCAGCAGTCGGACCTGTTATTATAATAAGCCTGCGCTTCTTATCCATGTATTCTTATCGGGTTGACGGATCAACCGAATAGCCGGTCAACCATGGACTTCTTTTGTTTTATCAGCTTCCGGTGTTCCTGTGCATAAAGCTCTACGTAATCTATCGACTCCGACGTGTCGCTTACACTGTTTCCCTCTTTCACCCCTTTCAAGGCATCGAGCAAAGCGATTAATTTTTCATAAAAATCCTGCGGCAGCGGAATTATTTTCTGGTTTAGATTATGCTTTATACCTTCCATGATCTCCATAGACTGGTCTCTGTCGATTATGCCTCTTCTCAGCAGGTCCTGGAATGAATTAGCGAAGACTAACGGAGAACTCTTATGTTCAAAAACAAGATCCAGTATGACCCTTATTACCGATGTCATTTTCATCAGCTTCTCTATATATAAAACCAGTACTGCCTGGAAATAGTTATATATGGGAACTACCCTGTTTCCATACACATCGAATCCTTTTGGCGGTGATCTTTTTTCAAGATAGATAAATATCCTTTCCACGGAATCGACATGCTGCAGATGTTTCAGCGAAACGGACATCTTTTTTATCTCGACCGAAGGCACGCGGGCAAGCTCCATGATATTTTTCACGGTTTCTTCCTTTACCCTTCCTGCAATTGTATCTGCATACAGTGAGTATATGTACGCATCGGATTCAGCGTCGTCCCCGAATAAAATCTCCTTGTACTTCTGTCCTGACTTCACTCTGTCCTCAATCAAGAGAGGCAGCTTATATCCGATTTGTTCTCTCAGGGCATGAAACCTTCCATGTAAAAGGTTCTGAAGATTCGGCTTTAAGACAAGCTCCGACCAGTTAATACCGTCGATCCTGAGTTTTTGTTCGAGCACTTTGCGCATCTGTTTCGGGCTGCCTGAAATAAAGTATATCCGGTTTATCTCATCTTTCTGAAGTTCTTTTAATAAAGACGGCGCGCCTGGAACACTTTCTTTTTCCTCGGCAGATTGAAAGGCTGTTTTTAGAAGTCCCTTAACTGTTTCAAACTCTGTTTTAAGATAGGTTTTATCGAGATCCCACCTATATATTATATGCTCCATTTAAACAAATGAAAATTCCTTGATAGTCGTCGATATGTCTTTTATAAGTCCGCTGCTTGCTGCCTTTGCAGCTACCTTTATTGCATTGGCTGTTGCCTTTGCCTTTGACCTTCCGTGAGCCTTTATAAAAAGGTTATCAAATCCGAGCAAAGGAGCTCCGCCGTATTGCTCCCAGTCGGTTATTTCCTTTAATTGTGATATCGCACCCCGCAGCATTACCAACCCTACCTTCCACATAAAACTTGTTTTGTATGCGTATTTCGCAAGCTCCATGACTGTTTCAGAGACGCCTTCAAGCATCTTTATAACGATATTTCCCGTGAATCCGCTGCACACAACCACATCGGCTATGCCTTTCGGTATGTCGACACCTTCGATATTACCGACAAAATTTATCTTTTTGTAGTCTTTCAGTAATCGGTAAGCCTCCACTATCTCAGGACTGCCCTTTATTTCCTCGGTCCCATTTGACAGTATGGCTACCCTTGGTTTTGAGTTTTTACTTATACGCGAGGCATAAGAGCTTCCCATAATAGCAAAAGATACAAGGTCATTGGCAGTAACATTTACCGTAGCACCGACGTCGAGTATAAGTGAAAAGGGATCGTTCTTCTTGCCGCGCCGCATTTCTGTCGGATAGACCGACGCTAAAGCTGCTTTATGTATGCCCGGGATCTTCGTGAATGTTTTTGCACATGCCATTATGCAGGCTCCCGTGTTCCCGGCACTCACCAGTGCTTCAGCCTTGCCGTCTTTAACAAGCCTCGCAGCTACCAATATAGAGGCATCCTGTTTTTTTTCTATGGCACTTTTCGGGGACTCATCCATTTTTATGAATTGAGATGCATGATACACGGAAAGGTGCTCGGGATTGTGTTTTAATTCCTTCAATTTACCGGTAATCTTTTTTTCATCCCCCACAATGATAACATCTATATTGGTATCCATGCTTATCCATGCAGCCCCCCTCACAATATCGTCCGGAGCATAATCCCCACCCATTGCATCAAGCGCAATTATTGTCATGTTTCTTTCTTACTATATCTATTAAGAAAATGCAACTATGCTCCGCCAATCACACAAAATACTGCGGGTCTATATCGATGTTCATCTGCACATCATGAAGCATGGGTTTGAAGCATGTGTTCAGCCGATGGACCGTGTTCAGGAGCTTCTGGGTATCCGGTGATCTCAACAACAGATGATACACATAAAAGCTCTTTATTTTAGACATGGGTGCAGGAACAGGCCCGGACACCTGGATGTCCGGTGGAATAACGGATGCTTCTTTGCTGATTTTATCTATGACATCCTGGAGTCTGCTATTATTTTTATGTCTGAATATAAAAAGTGCTATCCTCGAAAATGGTGGATATAACAACTCTTTTCTGTAGTTGAGTTCTTCCTTATAAAAAGCATCGGTATCATACCGGACAGCGTATCTCACGGCATAATAATCCGGGTTATAGGTCTGGAGAAATACATGCGCTCCGCTCGAAATCCTGCCTGCCCTGCCTGCTGATTGCGTGATAATATCGAAGGTACGTTCTGCACTTCTGAAATCCGGCACATTCAATCCAACATCGAGGAGCGGCAGGCATACAAGCTCGACATCCGGAAAATCAAGTCCCTTCGCAACCATTTGTGTGCCAAGCAGGATAAGCGCTTCACCGCTTCCAAACATATTGATAAGCCTTTCATGCGATCCTGTTGTTATAGTCGTATCACTATCCATTCTCACAAACTTAATACTTTTAAAAAGCATTTTTATTTCTTCTTCAAGCCTCTGCGTGCCGATACCGAGCGGCTTGATACTTGCAGACCCGCATTCAGGGCATTTTTGTAACGGCGTAATAGAATGACCGCAATAATGGCACACGAGTCTTTGCGAAGCTTTGTGGTAAGTAAATGGAATGTCACACTCCGGACATCTCGGTGTATATCCGCAATCAGTACAGATCAGACTCGATGAATAGCCTCTTTTGTTCAGCATGATAATGGCCTGCTTTCCATGCGAAAATACCTTTGTCAGGGCATCAACGAGGGGTTGGGTCAGAATCTCATTCCCTATCTTGTGTGGATGTTCTTTCCTGAGATCGATAACATGCATATCAGGCATGGGCAGCTTGTTTATCCTGTTATACAGCCTGTAAAACCGGTACTTACCTGTACTTGCATTGTAATAAGATTCAAGGGACGGCGTGGCGCTGCCGAGTATAACAACGGCCTGCTCATGTTTTCCACGCATTATGGCTGCATCCCTTGCATTATACCTGAACCTGTCTTCCTGTTTATAGGTATGAGCATGTTCTTCATCGACGACAATCACACCTACATTTCTAACAGGGGCAAACAGTGCTGATCGTACGCCAATAACGATACGGACATCGCCCTGCAGAATGGCTTTTTGTGTTTTTTTCAATGATGACGGTTCTTTACCACTGTGCACGACGCCAACAACATCACCGAATCTTTTTACAAATCTCTGCACAAGTTGAGCAGCAAGAGCTATCTCAGGTACAAGAACGATTGCATTCCTGCCCTGCTCCAATGCTTTCTCTATGACGTGCATGTAAATCTCAGTTTTACCGCTTCCAGTTACCCCCATAACCAGGCTCGTTATGAATGTCCTTGGATTTAAATATGCTATGAGTTGATTAATAATGGTCCTTTGTTCATCCGTGAGTAAGAAGGTTTCAAAGTTATGGGGTTTAAGACTTTGAGAGTTATCCGTCTCTGATGTATCTATTGCCTCTGAGCCGGTGGTGACAGGTTTAAATACAGCTTCGATCCGGCCGATTTTAACGAGGCTGTTGATTTTAGTTATACCAAATTTATGTATCAATGTATTTCTCGATACAGATTTTCTATTTTTCAAATATTTTATTACACTATTTTCATTATCGTCGTTTATGTCATTACCTGCCTGACATAGTCTATAAAATTTATTTGCTTCAAGTTTTACACCTCTGTGCGGTAAAAATTGTTTAAAAACATCACCCACAGGATGGAAATAATAATGAGAAGCCCATTCGAGGAGATGCATAAGTGGAGGGGAAAGACAGGGTTCATTATCCAAGATCTCAATGATAGACTTTGTTTCATAAGCAGGTTTATCAATATGTACCTGCCTGATGATGCCGACAAGACGCCTTGAACCGAAAGGCACGAGCACCCTCTGCCCTATTTCAGGTCTTATATATGTGCTATTATCTCCGAAATTGTCGTGAACCTTATAAATAAAACCATGGTCAACGGGGACGGGAAGGACAACATCGATATAAAGCTCTTTGTCCATTATTATTGCGTGAGAGCCGAAATACTTTTTGTCATAACTTCCATGCCGGATTTCACTGTTACTTTCTCCGGTCTGTAATTTTGCGGAGGCATTGGCTTGAACATTGTAAAATACACGACTACCGACTGCCTGGAGCGTATCTTATCGACCATTGCTTTATATACTCCATCCATCTCCACAGAAACATGTTTCAATGGCGAAGAAGACATATTGTTCACAAAAACAGCGGGCTTCCCGAGCAAACCCGTCGTGTCGACACCGACCACCACATCCATACGCCTTAAAGAAAAGAAAATAATTAATCCTGCAAGAATGAGGAATGCAAGGGTGCTTATACCTGTAATTGTATATAACCTTGTTCTCTCATAATCGTCCATTTCATCGATTCTACGCTGAAAACGCCTGTAAATTGTTTTAATATTCACCATAGCCTCCTGCTCTTGATATAGTATCACTTTTCTTAATAGAAACAATAGATTTCAAAATCCTGCCTGAGCGAACTTTCCTATTGCATTTCACCGAATAAATTGATATATTTCACATTATGAAGCTCATAAAATGGTTGGTGATAATAGGGATTATAGTTGTAGCTGTATTTTTGTTCAAGAATATAGCAGGCCATGAGGAAAAACACATTACAAAGATAAATGAACAACATGCTCAAAAGGTAGAACAGTATACGACGGGTATGACAAAAGACTTACGGCAAAAGATCAATAAGGATGTTCAGCAAGGCTATAAAGGCCTGCCCATGGAACCATCCAATAACCAATAGACAGCCTGTCAAATTTTTAGATTTGTATTTGTCTTTTTATCATAAACATTTATGGTGTCATGCTTGTCAATAATGGACCTGAGAGTGATATTTGACAACGCTTTTTCTATTTCCTGCTTGAGATTATACCAGAAATCTTTTGTAAAACACGATGATGTCAGCGGACAGATAGCAAGATTTGTGGCAAAACATTCAAGGGGCATAATTTCCTCATCCACTGCTCTGAGCATATCCATAAGGGTCAGTTCTTCTGCGGGCTTAGCAGGTACATACCCGCCGCCTTTACCGCGCTCTGTCGTAATCAATCCGTAATTCTTAAGTTTTAGCAGGAGCTGAGCAAGGTATGCCTCATCAATCATTTCAAGCCGCGCAATCTCTTTAAGCGATATTGGAGCTCCCTTATAATCGCTGTACAACCTCGCCATTGCCCGTACGCCATATCTCGCTTTTGAAGATAATTTCATTTCAATGCTCCTTTTTAAACCATTCTCAGCTGCTGCCGTTAAGACGGAATATTAAATAAATCCGTATAACAAGGGATTTATTTCGCAGGCTCCTGATCCACATTAGCCCAGGGTGGTGTCCATGGCTCATCGAGCAGGTTCACATCAACATTACCGATACCTTCGATCCCCTTTATCCGTGATTCCGCACTCATCAATATGTAATCGACAAGCGGACATCCCGGCACAGTCATAATCATATCTACCCTGACATTATTTTTCTCATCTATATCAATTTTTTTTACAAGCCCGAGCGTGACAACGTCCATTCCCACTTCAGGGTCCATGACAGTCTTCAATACCTCGAGTACCGTATCGTTAGTTATAGCCATATTGCCTCCCTTCAATATACAAGTAAACAACTCTTGATAATGTGTCAAGGTTTAAACAAAAGTCCCGGAAATCTATGACATATGGACTTGAGGGAACTACAGTATCGAACATATTTCTTGATAAATCATAAAAAACAAAACAAAATAAACGCATGAATGTAAAAATGATCTACAGGGTATGGTACAGAAACTTCCTGGTCTGGACAAAATACATCAAGCCGAGCCTCGTTGCAAATCTTGGAGAGCCTTTGCTGTATCTTCTGCTCATGGGGTATGGCATGGGCAAACTTGTGCCGGAGATAAACGGCATAAAATATATAGATTTCCTTGCGCCGGGACTCATTCTGTCGTCGGCAATGTATGCCTCAAGCTTTGAAGCAACAATTTCAAGTTATACCCGTATGATCACTCAGAAGACCTACGATGCAATCATGGCAACACCGGTCAATCTTTCAGAGATTGTAACGGGAGAGATTATATGGAGTACCACAAAAGGTTTGATCAGCAGTGTGTTCTTTATAGCAATCATGGGCATGTTCGGACTTATACACTCATGGTTGTTCGCAGCAGCTCTCATAGCAGTCATTACGGACGGCTTATTCTTTTCCGCACTCTCGATGGTATTTGTCGGTTTTTCTCATTCCTATGAATTTTTTAATTATTTTTTCACGCTGATCCTTACTCCGTTCTTTCTGTTCTCCGGCATTTTCTTCCCCATAGATACCTTACCTGAATGGGTAAGGCATATTGCGTTATATTTACCCCTTACACCGATGGTTGATCTCGCAAGAATGTCGAATAACGGCGTTATGGATTATAATGCACTCTGGCTTTCGATAATCATGGGCATGCTGAGCATACCCATGGGGGTTGTTTCGTACAGACTCATCAAAAAAAGACTTATAAAGTAAACCCCGTGAGAAAGGACGTGGCTTTAAACGACGCCCTTTCTGTAAGGAATTAACCCGAAAAATGCATTTATAAATAGGGGAGTTTAAGCAATGAGCGAGGGGTACCCACCCGATACGGGAAGGGTCGCTGCGTCAAACGAAGGTAATCTTCGAATATCCGCAGAACAACTGCTAATGGTGTGTGCATATAAACTTACAAAGGACTTGAAAATCATTTATAACAAAAACCCTTTATATCTTAGGTGGAGCGCAGGATTGAGCGAATGAGCAAACTTCCCTATGGCATTTTTCGGGTTAAAAATCATATTATCCCCATCATAAATGGTGGGGTTTTCTAACAGGGTAAACTTCCCTCTTGCATTTTTTGGCTAAACAAGAGGCAGGTAGATGTTAAACGTCGTTCCTTTCCCAAATGCGCTTGTGACATCGATATATCCCTTGTGCTGCTTCACTATTCCATAGACCACAGAAAGTCCGAGTCCGGTCCCTTTTCCAACCGGCTTTGTCGTAAAAAACGGCTCATATATTTTTTCTATCGTCATGGTGTTCATACCACTTCCCGTATCCTGAACACTTATGGCTGCGAACCTGCCTATCCTTCCATAGCCATGTGCTTTAATGAATTGCTCATCGATATCGATAGTATCGGTACTTATGGTTAAAATCCCTCCACCGGGCATTGCATCGTTTGCATTTCCGGCGAGATTCATCAAAACCTGCTCTAAGTGAGTTTTATTCCCCATTATGGAGATCTGTCCGGACGTAAGCCCTGTTTTATATACTACAAGATCTCCAAGCAGCTTCTGAAGCAGTCCTGAGATATTCATTATCGTCTTATTAAGATCTAAAAGCGTCAAACCGGTATCTTGTTTTCTGCCAAAGGTCAGCAAGTTTTGAACTAAACCTGCTGCCTTTTCAGATGCAGTGAGGATCTGCTCTACATTATACTTGAGCGGTTCATTTTCCTTCAATTTACCATAGAGTATGTTGGCATAACCTATGACAGCGGTAAGCATATTGTTAAAATCATGGGCAATGCCCGATGCAACCTGTCCGATTGCTTCCATTTTTTGCGCCTGAAATAATTGTGCTTGAAGTCTTTTATTTTCTCCTGCTTTCCGCAAAGACAGGATGCCGAATGCCAGATCATTTGCCAGCTCCTCAAGAAGCTTTTCTTCCCCGGTATCGAAAGCGTCGGGCTCCGATGCATACATGTTAAAAACTCCTATGACATTATCGTTTATAATTAGAGGGAACGAGATAGCCGAACCATATCCAGCATGGATAGCAGCCTCGCGCCACTGCGAAAAAACAGGATCATTACTTATATTGGTCACTAAAAAAGGTTTTCCTGTCCTGATGACCCTGCTCGATATTCCCCCCTCGACTCCCGTATCTGCCCATGTAAGCTTTAGCTGTTCAATATAATCTTTATTAAATCCGGCATATGCAACGATCTTAATGCTCTTATGTTCATCATGTTCTGCAAATGCCACTAATGCCATACGATAGCCGCCTGAATCAACGGCGATTTTACAGATGCTATTGAACAGTTGTAATTCATCCGTTGCCCTTATAATAGCTTGATTGGAATCGCTGAGGACCCTTAATGCCCGGTTGACCTTCCGTAATCTTTCGTCTAAATACCATCGCTTAAAGAATAAGCCTAATTCCGCAACGATCGTCAGGAGCAGGTCTACAACTACATCGTCTTTATCGGCATCGAACATAAAAAAAACTAATACAGAAACGGTCTCATTATCTACGATAATAGGAATGCCCAGTGCTGATTTAAGATTGAATTGCAGGGCAAGGGGAGCACGAATGAATCTACTATCCGAAGAAAGCTCCTTAACCCAAACAGGTTGTCCCGATTTCCATACAAGACCGGGCAGCCCTGTTTCACGTGTAAATATCATCTGCCTGCTTTCATCATAAAATTCTTTCAACTCATCATGCTTGCCGTAATATATATTACTAATATAAATGGTCTTATTATCCTGTGAAAGCAGCCATACCTCGCCATAACTCCATCCTGTTATCTCACATATCTGACGCAGGCAGATATCGAGTGCTTCATGAAAGTCTTTTGCCTGTGCTATGGACAGTATTATGGTTTTAAGCAACTGAAGTTCTTTTTCAATTCTGATTACATCACCCGCCATACTTTATCATCCCCCTTATTGATAGAGATATATGGGTATTGAAACAGACACGAACGAACAAAAACGTCCCTTATATCGAATTATAATAAATATGATAGAGTAGTCAGCCGGCTAATGCGATGCCGTCTCTCGTTGTTTCTTTAACACGGTACATTGCCTGATCGGACAGTCTTACCAGATCAAGTGTGTTATCGGCATCTTCAGGATATGCTGAGACACCAAAGCTCGCCGTTAATTTCAAATTAAGCCCGTCTTCTTTAAGGAAGCTATGATTATTCAATAGCTCTCTCATACGCGATGCAACCTTGTATGCACCTTTTTTATCCGTTTCGGGAAGGAGAACGACGAACTCATCACCGCCATACCTTATCGGAATGTCAGGTTTTCTCAGTTCCATCTTTATAACCTCAGCGGTTTCCTTTAAGACCTTGCTGCCGATGATATGTCCGTATTTATCATTTACAAATTTAAAATGATCGAGGTCCAGGAAAATCATCGAAAAATGCAAATCATATCTCTTCGATCTGCCCATCTCGCTCTCAAGCATTAAATGCAGGTATCTCGAATTATAGAGCGACGTAAGGTCGTCCTTGATTGTAAGTTCCTGTACCCTCTGCATATACTTCGCATTCTCGATGGCAATTGCAGCGTAATCAGTAAGGATAGTAAGTATTTGAAGATCATGAGGATTAAACTGCGTGTCTTCCAGTTTATTTATAAGTTCAACGACACCCAACACCCTGCCTTTACTCCTTAACGGCACACAGATAACAGACTGAGTTTTGAAATTAGTCACCTCATCCATCTTGGTCGTAAAGCGGGAATCTTTATTGACATCAGGTATGAGCAATGCTTCGCCCGTCATAGCTACCCAGCCGGCTATTCCCTCTCCCATGGCAAGGTGTATATTCTTTAGTTTATCTGCATTCTCTCCGACGGCTATCTCAAAAAATAATTCGTGTTTTTCTTCATCGATAAGCAACAGCGACCAGTTCGAGGTCTTCAGGAGCTCTGAAATCTTTTGCATGATTATTGAAAGGACTTCTTTCAGATCCAGCGTAGAGGTAAGCGTCTTGCCTATTTCATGAAGGATATCGATACCTCTGGTATCTCCATTCATATGTTTTAATTCATTGTAA
This sequence comes from bacterium, assembly GCA_037439545.1. Taxonomy (GTDB): domain Bacteria; phylum JAMCPX01; class JAMCPX01; order JAMCPX01; family JAMCPX01; genus JAMCVD01. Next base: position 164,695 of record JBBIVV010000001.1, on the reverse strand, counting down.
CCTATAGATACCTGCTGTTCATTACCCATTAATCTTTACCTGGCTTTTCTCCGAATGAAGCATTTTTTCTATGACTTTCAAATTTATTATATCTTTTACAGACTGACCTTCCGGCGAAACAACATCGAGGGTCATCCATCCGCATCCGCACTCCCGGTATCTTATTTTATAGCCATCGATATGTTTACTCTTATAGTTAACAGATTTATTACATTTTTTACAAATATGCTTCATTTTTTTTATTTATAGTAAAAATCATAAAAAAAGCAACTGTATTCTTTATATAGGTATTCCCGGGATTTGCGGCCTGAATTGTCTTAAGAAACTCATGCCAAACCCGAAGATTATGATCGCGGCCATTATAAATATGAAGAGAAACAGAACGATTAAGGGCAAAATTGAAATAACAAACGCTCTGGCCGTCGAAACCTTATGTAATTCCCTGAATCCTACTGTGTAGAGATACAGGGTATAAAACCAGAATAATGGTATACCGAGGAATGGTATCACTTCAAGCACCATTGCTCCTGTGGAATAAGTTATAACTTTCAAGGTCGAACCGAAACCGCCTTTCGCTCCGACAAGAAGAGCACCAAGGTGATAAATTCCAGCCATGATAAACAGGGTTATAAACAGAAAGAATGGAGCTATGAACAATATAGATGCGTAGGTCGAAACAGGCAGAGTCAGTTGTTCCGGCATTGTGCCTGCCAGAAATTTAAGATAAGTCTGCTGGGTATAAAGGACTGTCGGCATGTTCAACATCAAAGCTATAGTGCCCCATACAAGAGCGAATATAACCGGAAAATGAAGTTGTTTCTCCTCATCGATACCCTTGAAGAATTCCTGTGCATTGAACATAACATCAACCCAGCTGTGCCACATCCTTTTCAAAAAATGAGGTTTTGGCTGCGCTTCTTGCTTTCCCGTCTGAACGCCCGGCTGCACAGAGGTATCATTTTTATCATTGTGCGGAGCAGAAGATGCAGTTTGCGTGCTCTCTGCCTGAAGCACGGTGAAAGAAAGGTTCTGAGTACCGGTGTTCTGCACATTACCCGGCACAAGCTGGACCAGCCTTACGACAGCCCCTCTTACACCAAGCCTTTCCTGAAGCTTCACGGCCGTTTCTTCTGTTACTGCGTTGACAACTTTAAAAGGTAAACTGGATATACCTGAAATAATGTCTTCGAGCTGAATATGCTTTATGACATTCGCAAGAAACATGATAATGAGCTTCTTTGAAGCCTCATCTTTTATACTGTCAATATAAACATTGTATCTCAGATCTGTATGAATTTGATTCTCCATTCACTCTCCTTATCCTTTCTCACTCCTGCCTTTCACTTTTCTCTATCCCCTGGCTGCTCATCCCTCATCTCTGTCTTTCACACCATGTTTCTTACATGTTTAAGCTCGGTATGTTGAAGTTTTATAGGGCAGAATTCTCCACACATACTGCACACATCGGTATCTTTCAGGGAAACGGATTCCCGGTAAGCCCTTGCCTTCTTTGGATCAATGGCAAGTCTGTATTGTGCCTCCCAGTCCATCGCCTTTCTTGCCTTCGCCATTCGTATGTCCCAATCTACAGCACCTTTTACGCCCCTTGCTATATCAGCCGCATGTGCGGCAATCCTCGATGCAATGATCCCTTCCTTCACATCATCTATATCCGGAAGCCGCAGATGCTCTGCCGGTGTAACATAACAGAGGAAGTCTGCACCAGCCATACCTGCTATGGCACCTCCAATTGCTGAGGTTATATGGTCATAGCCCGGTGCAATGTCCGTTACAAGGGGCCCCAGCACATAAAACGGCGCGCCGTTACAAAGCTGTTTTTCAAGTTTAATATTGGTTTCTATCTGATTTATCGGTACATGTCCCGGTCCTTCTATCATCACCCCTACTCCATGCTCAACTGCGTATTTTGCAAGCTCTCCAAGTATTATCAATTCCTGCACCTGCCCCCTGTCTGTGGCATCTGCAATAGCCCCGGGACGCAAGCCATCACCCAGACTTATAACGACATCGTGCTTTGCAAGAATCTCTATGAGGCGTTCATAATACTCATAAAATGGATTCTCTTTATCGTTATATTCCATCCATTCCATCATCAACGCACCGCCCCTGCTCACAACATCGAGCAATCTGCCCTGACTTTTAAGCCGCTTTATGGATTCTCTCGTCACACCGCTGTGTATAGTCATGAAGTCGACACCCTGCTCTGCCTGTTCTTCAATATTGTCGAACATCTCGCCGACCGTGAGTTTAAACATCGATTTATGTTTTCTCACCGCATTCACGATACTCTGATAAACCGGCACCGTGCCCAAAGGTATCGTTGAATGAGCAAGTATTTCTTTTCTGATCTTGCCGATATTACCCCCTGTAGAAAGGTCCATAACGACATCAGCTTTATATTCGATCGATACCCTCAGTTTCTCAAGCTCATCTTCTACATTGAGCTTATCCTCCGACGAACCGATATTAGAATTAATCTTGACCGACAATCCCTCACCGACCCCGACAGGATTGATAGTGCGGTGTTTATTTTTTAAGAGAGCTATCCTCCCGCTGCTTACTCTCTCAAGCATAACATCGATGGGGATGCTTTCCTTTTCAGCAACGAATTTTACGTCATCCGTTGCTCTGCCGTCTCTGGCTGATAAAATGTGACTCATGCTTTATCCTCTCCAAGGATTAAGATAACAAAAGATTGTGCAATAATCAATTGACAGTCGGTTTCTCTGCTATAGAGTTAATGCCCGCAGGAGCCGCATGAACCGGATGAGCAGGATGAGCAGGACGAGCCGCCATGCGAATGGCCGGGCTGGTGAGACGACAAGTCATGTCCGGAAGCTCCCATGGCAAACGCCGCCACTATCTGATGCGTATCTCCAGAGCTGCATTCCGGACAGTGCGGCTCCAACCCTTTCTTTTTTTCTGAGAGTGACGCCCTTACCTCAAATATAGAATTACATTTAGTGCACTGAAATTCGTAAATCATAAATTCTCCTTATTCCCTGTTTCATAATCTATCCGCCGGTGAAGGCGTATCAGGCTTTAACCCCGATTAACGTATCGACTATCCTGCCTATAACTCCGGCAGGATCATTACTTTCCGTAACAGGCCTTCCAATTACAATATAATCCGCACCTGCTTCAAAAGCCAGCTTTGGAGAAACTATCCTTTTTTGATCGTCCAATGAGGCCTGCTGGTCTGCGAGCCGTACACCGGGGACGACAATGGTAAGAGTATCACCAAACATCTTTCTCAATCCGGCAGCTTCATGCCCTGATGCGACAAGCCCGTGAATACCTGCTTTAACGGAAATCGATGCAAGTCTATTGACACTGTCATTAATCTCACCATGTAGACCCATGCCGGCAAGCTGCTGCTTGTCCATACTCGTCAACAGCGTCACGCCAAGTAATATCGTCTTTCCTTCTGCCGCATCTGCTGCGTTCCTGAGCATTTCATAGCCGCCGAGTGCATGGAGTGTGAGCATTTTTACACCCAATGAAACAGCCTGTTTTACCGCCTTGTAAACAGTGCTGGGTATATCAAAATACTTCAAATCAAGAAATACCCCTTTATCGAGGGACTTTATCTCTTCTATGAGTTTTGGACCGAACGCCGTGAACGCAATACTGCCGATCTTATAATTTTTTATGAAAGGAGACGTCGTTTTAACGATCCATCTTATCTTGTCGAGGGATGTATCATCGATAGCTACGATGATCTTTTCGGAATATTTTTCATTAGTTTTCATTCTGGATAGCCCTTATTTCTTTATTAATTGTCTCGAAAACATCTGCCTGTAAAAGATTCTTCGCTATAAATATTTCATAGTTCAAAAATTCATTCATACCCTCGAGCATAAGTTGTGAAAGCAGCAAGCCTGCCAGTCCGACGACCCTGTTCAGAGAATCCGATTCTGTAAGCCTCATTGCATCGATATTCATAAGTAATTTCGATTCGTCGAGCTCCCCTTCTATGTTTATTTCTACATTTTCGTACAGCTTCTTCAATCTCTCCGAAAGTTCTGAAACAAAGTTTTCAAGCAGTTCATTGTGATTGAATTTTGGATTCGTAGACTTTATGACACCGAACATTTTTTTAAACATCGTATTGTATTTTTGTATCATGCTCATTGTCTTTATCGTCACCTCATCGGCAGCCTTTTCCATTTTCTGTGCGCCGACTATTTCAATAAATCCTGTATTTAAAAGAGTATAGAGTATTTTAAATGTGTTGAACCTGCCGATCTGGCTTTGCCTTATTATCTCGGCAATAGGCATATCGCCCTTTATTGTCTTTACGACCGTCTGCATATTCTGTGTCAATTCCACGCTCGGGAGATTGATTGAAAGCCTTACCAGTGCATCGTCGGAAGGTATCTTGTCTTTGATCAACTTCCATTCGTCAAGTCTCCTGTAGCCTTCCATGAGCATATTCTGGGTGTTCAAAGAGAACCTGACAAGATCTTCCTCCGGTATTGCACCTTCGATAAAAAAGAATTCTCCCGAAGCAATGGCAAAGATACTGTAAATGATCTCTTCTATCTGATATTTTACGCCCCACCATAAATTCTTGGGAGATATCAGTTCTTTCTTTAACAGTACTGTTCCAAACCGTGTATCGGGCGTCATGTGTTTTTCAGCATTTTCCCATTGCTCTTTCGTGAGCTTACCCATTTTATACAGCAGGTAACCTAACCTGTCTTCAGGCTGATTTGATGAAGCAAATACGATTTCACCTTTCATGAAATAAACACTTTTAACTTTTTTATCCGATTTGATTACAAGCATGCCTGTCTTTTGAAGCATATTTATCATCGAAAAAACATCCGCAACATGCAGGTGACTCAGATTGCCCATAAAGACTGGTTTTATAGGCTCTTCCGTGTTACCGGATGTCTTTCTTATAATGATAAATGCGTCTCCGAAACTCGTTATATCTATATTCGTATCGCTTTCAAGCGCAAAATCAGATTTCTGCTTCAAAAACGTATCGAAGTTTATATTGTTTGTGATTTTTATGAAGTTTTCTAAATTAAACTTTGTAGCCATTTTATCCTAACGTGGCAATTATGTTCTCAAGTTCTATCGTCTGATCCTTGGAAAGGTAGTTTTTCATTTCAAAGAGTTCGAATTGTATGAGCTCCTTGATGATGATGACCGCTTCGTCATAAGGGGAAAGAAGCTGTGATTTTTTATAGACGGCCGTTATCCTGGAAGTATCAAAACAGCCGTTTTCATTTACCGGACAATCCTTAAACATACCTCCGGACAACCTGATATAATCCCTTACGCTTGCCTTGAAATCGACATGCGCCGCCTTTTTTTGCATTATCTCCGTAATGCTTGTCATGATTGCATTCGTCAGAGTCAGGAGTTCTTCAAATTTTACATCTTCTGTTTTCTGTTCAGACCTGCCCGCTTGTTTGTTGATATTCAGCATGCCTGAATATAAAAGCGGTTTCAACGCATTTTCTATGGTCTTCAGATCCACCTTTATATCCATTGCAAGTTTTGAAATGGACAGATTATTGACTGTCAGTAAATGTTTTATTATTGCCTTCTCAAGAGGGTTAAATGCCGTTATAGAATTCGTCAGATAATTCAGACAAACTAAATCATCGGCAGTAACTTCAGGCATTGCGGAGACATCGGTTGACCCTGCCTTTTCTCTAAGGAATTCAAACAAGCTGTCAAACATATTGTTGTTGGGTTTTACTTTATTTGAATCATCGATAACGGATTCTATTACATGGAACCATGGTTTATTCTGATGGTTTAACGGCATGATATAACTGCCCCAAATCTCAAATATCTGCCGCCTTACCCCGAGCCACAGGTCTCTGGGTGTGATGTGTCCATTCTCGACAAGTATCTTTCCGAGCTTTCTGGCAGGGGTAATCTCCTTTGATGCCCTGTTCATCTCGTCGATTGTCAACTTGCCCATTCTGCACAATGTTTCGCCGAGCCTTTCATCGTTTACACTCGACCTCGCAAAGATGACCTCTCCGTCCTTCACATACACGACCTTCTGCACATCGATAAAATCGAATAATATAATGCCGTGAAAGTTGTTCAACAATAGTTTCTCGACTATCGTGAAAAAGCTTGCCGGCTCAAGTATGCCGGAATGGAGCACGCGGGCATTATCGGCATCCGTTATGTATGATTTCAGCTTTTGCTTGTTTATCTCTATAATAACCACGTTATGCGGCGTGTTCTCCATAATAAATTATCCTCTCCTCATCTCGTTACATTGATAAGCCATGCCCATTCCACTATGTTATTGTACGGATCGTTTATAAAAACAATGAGCTGTTGGCTGGTTCCCTGCGATATATTAACATTAAAACTGTAGTATGTCCCGTCCAACAACGACCCGCTCACTTTCGAAACATCTCCTCCATTTAAATTCCATGTATATGTTAACGGATCATTATCAGAATCCTGCGCCTTTATCCAGAAGTTTAAAAGGTCTCCGTCTTTTGCCGAAATGCTTTTTTCTGCAGGGGAATACCCTGTTATGAACGGAGGTGTATTCGTTTTACCTGTCTTCCCATGTATGTTGTCGGGAACGCCGCAACTCTGGAGCGTGATAGAGCTGAAGACCAGAAGTAATGCCGGTAAAACCATTTTTGGGGTAACCGTTCTCATGTCCCCTCTTCAAGATATTTATAAATAGTCCTCTGGCTGACCCTGAGCATGGCCGCTGCCTTTATCTTATCGCCCCCGGCCGCATCCAAAGCCATTTTAATGTAACGCTTCATGAATTCTTCTTTTGCCTGACCGAGAGAGGTAAGGTGTGCATCGGACAAAGGCATATTCAGTAAATCCGCATCTATCACATCCGTCTCTGCCTCTACGACCGCATTCCTGATAACATTTCTAAGCTCCTCAATGTTACCTTTCCAGGTATGGTTCTTCAGGAGAATTTCTGCTTTCTCTGTAAAACCTTTTATATCCTTTGAATATAATGCAGAAAATTCATCCAAGAACTTCGCGGTCAGCAATTCAGTGTCGGACCCTCTGTCCCTGAGCGGCGGTACATACAGGATAATCTCACCGAGCCGTGCCCTGAGTCTGCCGTCAAGCTTATGCTCAATTGTGTCCGGATTGTTTTCCATAAGAAATATCCATCGTGCATGCCGTGACGTATCGATGATGCCGCTTAAGACGGGATACAGATTTTCCGGTATATATTCGAGCCCGTCGATTACCATGGTTCCTTTTTTACCCTGCACTCCCTCTGACGAATCGGTGCGTGCCAAGATGGAGAGTTCATCCGTCAAAACTTCCATACTCTTATCTTTTACCTTGAGTACATGCATATATCCATCAGGGCGTGAAAGCTGATGAATGATCTTTGCCAGTGATTTTTTCCCCGTTCCCTGTTCTCCATAAAAAACGATAGTGCTGTCTATTTTACTCAGTTTCTCGCACTGCCCGAACAGTGCAATCATAGAAGGATCATCAGATTCAAGCCCGTGCCAGGCTATGGACTGCTGGGCTGTTTCAATCCGCTTAAAGGTTGTTTTTATACCATGTTTTAACCTTTCGTTTTCTATGAGTGTCGCAAGGACCCATGCATAAAACCTGCATGGTATAAGGGTTGTCTCAGAAAAAGTATGTTCGATGTCGGAATTCCAGAGGTAAATAAATCCGTACGTTGAGTTGCTGCTGAGTATAGGAACAACTATGGTAGCCATTATTTTTAAAGCTGTAATGCTTTTTGACGGCGAAAACCTTCTGTCCGACAGCACATTATTCGATAAAAGCGGCTCTTTATCAAGAAGGACTGTTTTGATAATCGTTTCACTGAACCCGCTCAAAAGATCCATTCCATCTTTTTCCGCTCCGACAAGTATAGTCGGTTCACCGTCTTCAATTAAGAGCACGAGCCCTTTTTCTGCATGTGTTTCCGATATCAACTTATCGAGGATTGCCCTGGATACGTCTTTTAGTCCATGACTTTCTATAAGGAAATCAACGGTCTCTTTTTTCACCCCGTGAGAGAGAGATTCCGGTTCTGCCAGGTAACCTTTATTATTTGAAGCTGAAGGTGATTTTATCCCGCCGCTGACCCGGCCTGCCGGTTCCGACAGTTTTGTATCGAGCGGCCCCGTATCTATAAATACACCGAGATCATTGCCCGTATTTATAAGATCACCAAATTCAAGTTTTTTATGCTTGACCTGCTTATCGTTTACGATAATGCCCTTGCCCTTGATAGTTTCTATATAAAACCCGTCGCCCTTCTTTTCTATATAGCATAGGGAATCATAATTTTCCGGGAGCCGGATGTCAGCCTCGGAAGATACGCTGATGGTCGTTATCTTTTTTGAAATTTCATAAACATCATATTTATTTTTAAATATAAGTCTTGCCATCAGGGCAGCCTCCCGGCAAAAGCATCTATAATACCATAAGACGCAGTCCCTACAAAAAGCCAGAATGCCGTGAGTTGCACATCCTGCATGTTCTTTGCCCAGGAAACATTGTTGTAACTTCCATCCGGATTTTTTTTTGACTGTCTTATATAATAAGTTGATACATTTGCAGCAAGCGCAGCAGCTTCGGCAATCAATAAAACAGTACCTTTCTTGTTTTCACCTTTTGCAAATTGCCCTGCACCGAATGGCACGGCCCTGAGCCAGTAATTCCGCTCATTTTCTTTGACCGTCGCAGGAATGGTGATCGTGGTGTGCTGTTTTACTTCATTATAAGCCGATATAACGGATGGCGGTACAATGACGGGATTCGGTGTAAAATCAGGATCAGACCGGTAAAGGGCTTTTAACTCGATGTTCATAGAATCGCTCATACCTTTTGCATAATAATCAAGAGCGAGATAGAGATGCATGAGAGTTTTGTTTTTTTTCGCTTCCGTAAATTCGTTTATCTGTTTCAGCGATTTAATGGAGTTATCATAATCGCCGTATTCATAATACGTTATGCCCTGTCCAAGATAGTTTTCCTCTGTCATGGCAATTTTTGGACAATAAAACAACGCGGTCAAAAAAACAAACAAACAAAAGGTGATTCCTGCATATCTCCGCTTATCGTAATATTTTCCCATAGAGATTGTATTTTACAGTTCTTTCGCACAAAGAGCAAGAAGATGCTTCATGCGGGTAACCGGACATGCTCTCTACAAAACGCTAAAAGAATCTCTATTCAAGATTCTTCGTTACGCCCGGAATGCTCTGGCACACAATAGAACCCCATGGTGTACTGCACACTAAAACTTCACCTGCGGAACTTTCTGGGCATTTTCTGTCGCTTTAAAATAGACTTCTTTGGGCGTATAGCCGAGGAACCCTGCCATAATATTAGTCGGGAAGCTCTTTACCGCAACATTATACGCCATAACGGCATCATTGTACCTGCGTCGTTCAACCGCTATCCTGTTTTCAGTACCTGCCAGTTCATCCATCAGGCGATTGAATGATTTATCCGCTTTAAGATTTGGATAATTTTCCACAACCATAAGCAGCCTGCTCAATGCACCGTCAAGCTCGTCATTTGCAGCAAATTTACCTTTCGGTGTCGTGGCTCCCGCAAGTTTTGCCCGTGCGTCCGCAATATGATCAAAGATCGCTTTTTCATGCTTTGCATAACCTTTCACCGTGCTTACAAGGTTCGGAATAAGATCGGCACGCCTCTGCATGACATTTTGCACCTGCGCCCATGAATTATTTATATTCTCATTTAATGTTACAAGTCTGTTATAGCTGCTTGCAATACTGCCGGCTATCATTAAAATAAATACAACAAATATCCCGAATGCTATAAGCACTGCCATCCATTTTTTACTCATACAACCTTGCTCCTTTATATTTTTTGCCGCGTTACGAAATTTATTACACGTACGATGCCCTCGATGTACATTTCCATTGTCCTGAAGAGAGCCTCTTTTGAAAACTTATCTTTTTTCTCTCTTACGGCGAGAATCTTCAGAAACGCCGAAGAATCAAAACCGGTCAATTGTGCGGTCTGGAGTATAACATCTTTTTTCTGCACAGGCACATCTTTCCCTTCCAGCTTCAATACTCCTTTAAAAATAGCAACAAAGCTTGATAAAGAACTTGTCATCAGTTGAACCGTTGACTTATGAGAACTGTCGGTAAACAACGATTGTCTCATTTTTATGAGTTTTGATTTTAATTCCGATTCACATTGGAACTGAAGATGTTTTGGATCGACAATCATATCCTTCACCGGATCCGTGCCATACACGACGGTATGGTATTTTATAATATCGAGGATCTCGATAGGAAAAACATCTTTAAAAGAAGTAAGTTCATCCTGTGTAAAAAAGAGAGGCGGCGGATTTCCTTTGTAGAGAAACCATTTTAGTTCTTTACCTATTACAGAAATATCATTCACGGTAATACCGGAAACGACCGCCATTGTATTTATATTGGAATATCCATCATGGAATTCTCCCGTGTGTGATGACCCGTACATCGTGAAACTCAGAAGCCTGGATCCGAGTGCCGACTTTAATGTATCTAAAATCCTTTGTAACGTTTCTTCATGCATAGCGTATCTCCTTCACTGTCTTTACCATCCTCCGGACGCTCCGCCGCCTCCGCTGCTCCCGCCTCCGAATCCGCCGAAGCCGCCGCCGAAACCTCCGCCACCTCCGCCGCCAAAGCCGCCGCCAAGGAACATAAGCGTAAGGAATGGATGTCTTATTGCAAAGTATATGAAAACGACAAACAGTAAAATTCCAAGTATCATATTCATCGTACCTGCACCTTTGTTGGTCCTTGATGCAGCAGCAGACGCATGCGCAGACAGGTCGCCTTGATTTATAGAATCGGACAGTGTCTTTATTATTTGCAGGGTACCTGCAGCCAAACCCTGGGAGAATTGTCCCGCTTTGAATGAAGGAACTATATAATTCCTGATTATAGATCCGGCCTGTTCATCGGTAAATCCCGGCTCAAGCCCGTATCCCACCTCTATCCTAACTCTTTTTTCCTTCATCGCAGCTATAAGCATAACGCCGTTATCGAGCCCTTTGACACCGACTCCCCACTGTTGAAAAAGCCTGTTCGCATAGTCATCAATATCCATGTCGCCTATATCTTTTACCGTTACTACAGCTATCTGGATACCGGTTTGCCTGTTAAACGAGCTTATTGCACTATTCAAAGAAGCAGCGGTTCCTTGATCCATTACACCGGCAAAATCATTTACATAACCTGTATAGTGCGGAAAATCATAGGCCCTTGCCGTGATAGTCGATAGAAACAACATTACCGCTATACTGCTGAATATAATCCAATATTTTCCCATATTATTTATAATACAGTAATCATTGAAACGAATAAGTCCATACATGGCACACAATGCGTGATGCTGTGTGTACTCCTTTGCTACTCTTTCGTGTCTGCCCACGTCTTTCCATAGCTGATAGAGACCCTGAGCGGTACAAGGAGCTTCATCGCCCCTTCCATCTGTTCCTTCAAAGCTGATGAAAATGCTTTAATCTGTTCATCCCTGACCTCGAATAACAGCTCATCATGTATCTGGAGGATCATCCTCGAGTCAAACCCTTGTTTTCTGATCATGTCATCGACCCTGAGCATTGCCACCTTGATCAGATCGGCGGCACTACCCTGCACAGGTGTATTTATGGCAATCCTCTGGTATGCGGGATTGTCGAGGGTCTTTGGTATGTACCTGCGTCTGCCGAGAATTGTGCCGACATACCCTGTTTGTCTGACACCGTTCAGTATATCATCGATATAAGCCCTTACCCCTTTGTATTCATTAAAATATGAATCGATGATTATCTGTGCCTGGTCCGGTGATATGCCGAGCTGTTTTGACAGTCCGTAAGCAGACATGCCGTACATAATGCCAAAGTTTACGACCTTCGCGCTGTTCCTCATCTGTTGTGTAATATCTGGAACCGGCACCTGATAAATACCTGATGCAGTCGTCGTATGGATGTCCTGGTCATGCATAAATGCATCCATCAAAACCTCGTCGGACGAAAGGTGCGCCATGATCCTGAGTTCAATCTGCGAGTAGTCAGCACTCACTATGGAATAACCTGCGTCGGCAATAAATGCCTTTCTTATCATCTTGCCGTATTCATCCTTGATGGGAATATTCTGGAGGTTGGGTTCACTGCTTGCAAGCCTGCCTGTTGCAGTGCCTGTTTGTATAAAATGGGTATGTATTCTGTGCGAATTCGGATTGACATAGAGCGGCAGTGCATCTATGAAACTGTTCTTAAGTTTTGCGAGATTTCTGTATTCAAGCAAATAATTTACAAAAGGATGTTTGTCTTTCAGCTCCTGTAACACCTCATTATCAGTCGAGTAACCTGTCTTGGTCTTTCTTGCCGTCGGCAGTTTCAACTCCTCAAACAGGATACCGGCTATCTGTTTCGGTGAATCAGCATTAAAAGAACGCGGGGTGAATGACTGCATGCCGGCCATCAAGCTGTCTAATTGTTTTTTAAATCTGTCTGAAAGCTCTTGCAGATAAAGACGATCCACCCTTATGCCTGCATGTTCCATTTTTGCAAGAACTGCAGAGAGCGGCATCTCTATCTTGTAAAATAATGGCTCTAATCCATCTTGCTTCAACCTGTCCGCGTAAAGATCGGCGAGCCTTTTTAATTGTTCAGCACCCTTGGTCAGATAAATTGCCATATCCTGATTATTGTCAACTATACTATTTTCAGTTTTTTTGTCTTTCCCGGGTTGTTCGAAAAGTCCTCCTGTCCCCTCACTCTCTTTTTTTACCGAAGGTTTCAAGGATACGAGCGGCACAGAAGGTATTTGTTCACCAAACTCGGACAATGACAGAGATTCGACGGAATAGCTCTTTACCTCAGGATTGCACAGGTATGCCGCAAGTTCTACCGAGAATAATCCTGGGATTACGGTATCGATGTTATGTTCCAAACATAATCTATAAACAGCCTTTGCATCGTGAACGATGAGTTCACTGCCGGATGAAAGCATGGTCTTTATATTATCGAGAGCCGCGGTGCCGTTTATATAATATGCTCTTCCGGCATAAATGCCCATTCCATTGTTTGAAAAGAAAAAAGAAATCTCTTTTGTTTGCTTTAGTTCCCCTTCAATATCTTGAATGGTCTTGATCTCCGTGTAGTCATGCTTCGCATTCGATGCATCAGGTTTGCCGAGCTTTACAATAAGCCTGCCAAATTCAAGCTCGGAGAATAGCTTTATGAGCCTTGCCCTTTGTCCGGCTGTTGCATTTCCAAAGACCGATGGAGACAATTTGAATGACTCAAGGTCCATATCAACCGGCACATCATGTTTTAATTGGACCAGAGATTTTGTTATACCATAGAGATGTTCTTTTGCATCGATAAGTGCCGTCTTTATTCGCTGGTTTGCAATATCATCGATGTGCTCATAAATGCCGTCTACGCTGCCATACGCCACAAGCAGGTCCATTGCTGTTTTTTTACCGACGCCCTGCACACCTTTTATATTATCGATGCTGTCTCCCGTAAGCATCAGGAAATCTGTTATTTGAGGAGGTGTTACGCCGAATTTTTCTATGACATCTTTTGGTGTTATCCACCGGTCCTTCATTGTATCAAGCATAAATACATCATCCGATACTATGGACATAAGGTCTTTATCACTGCCGAGGATCACGACACCGAACCCCGATGATTGAGCCCTGTCTGTAAGTGTCGCTATGACATCATCTGCCTCATAGCCCTCTTTGAAGATATGCCTTACAGCCATTGCGTCTGTGATCTCAAAAATGTAAGGAAATTGGACTGAAAGATCGTCCGGAGCAGCACCACGATTTGCCTTGTATTCAGTATCGATTTTCTCCCTGAATGTCGGACCTTTTGAATCAAATACGACGACAAGATAATCCGGGTTATACTGCTCTATGGTCTTTATAAGCATATTCGCATAGCCATACACGGCATTTGTCGGTACACCTTTTTTATTGGTTAAAGGCGGAAGTGCGTGGTACGCACGGAAGATGTAGGTACTGCCGTCAATTATAAATAATAACGGTCTCTTGGAAATGGGAATATCGAGGAGCGGCATGCTAATAATGTCTTCTTAATTACTTTCCCGTTTCCATAAGGCTTGAGATCACATAAGGTACGCGGTCAAGCAGATCGGAAGCCAGAACCGGAGCATTCGTGTGATATGCATAAACAATATCACCTGCCATGCCATGCATATATACACCCGCGATTGCAGCATGTAGCGGGCTGATGCCTGTTGCAATAAGCCCTGCTATAATACCGGTAAGCACATCCCCCATGCCTCCGGTAGCCATGCCAGGGTTGCCAGTCGGATTTATCCAGATTTCACCGTCTTTGCCTGCTATAATAGTTCTTGCTCCTTTCAGGACGAGTGTGCAGTGATACTGTTTTGCAAAATCCCGCGCAAGATTTATTCTGTTATTGTTGACATCTTTCGGGTTCAAATTTATGAGTCTGCCGAACTCGCCCGGGTGAGGCGTAAGAACGATATTTTCGTTATGGCATTCAAGCAGTACGCCCGGTCTGGCGGATATTATATTTATTGCATCTGCATCTATGACCATGGGTAATATGCAGCGTTTCAGCAGTTCGAAAATAAAATCATTGGTTTGCTTTCCTGTTCCTATACCGGGCCCAACCGCAACAACATCCCTTGTCTGTAAAAGATTCTCTACCTGTGCGATTGCCGTTTTATCAATATGACCTTCAGGGGTTTCTGCCAAAGGCTCTTTTAATGCCTCTAAAACTGCCGATTCAAACACAGGCATGAGCCCTTTTGGCCCGCTTATTGTTACAAGCCCGCTGCCAACTCGCAACGCACCTTTTGCAGTAAGCATAGCAGCTCCGCTCTTGCCTTTAGAACCACCTATGACAAGTGTATGCCCATAATCGCCTTTATTTGTAAAGTAGTTACGAGGCTTCAATATATTATTTATAATGTTATGTGTAGAGAGATTATACGGAATATTGGTTTCATTTATAAGTTTATCCGGAATTGAAATATCAGCTACTTCTATTTTACCTGCATACTCAGTTCCTGGATAAACAACAAGCCCTATCTTGGTCAAACCGAATGTAATAGTTTGTGTCGCTCTTACCGCAATGCCTGTAATCCCCCCTGAATCTGCATCAACACCGGATGGTATATCTACCGCTATAACGGGCAAGCCGGATTCATTTATGAAGTTTATAACGCCTGAATAAGGTTCTTTTATGCTGCCTTTTATTCCTGTTCCAAGCAAGGCATCAATAATAATGCCCTTTTCATGAAGGTCAATATCTGTTTTTGAGAATTCATCCGCATCATTGAGTTCGTGGATAATGTCCGTAATCCTGCTCAGTGCCGTATAATTGATTCGGGCATCTTCTGGAAGCTGCTCCTTTTTACCTAATAAGACCACGTCGACGTGATAGCCTTTGTTTATAAGATGCCTTGAAGCAACAAACCCGTCACCGCCATTATTGCCCTTGCCGCAAAAGACGACAATTCCTTTTTTTGCCTGTGTATTGAAATCTTTTGCAACTGTATGGGCAACAGACCTGCCGGCATTTTCCATAAGTACAATACTTGCCACTCCGAAAGATTCAGCGGTTTTTTTATCAAGAGACCTCATGATATCAGATGTTGCAACCTTCATATAACTATTATTTTAATATCGAACGGTCATAAAAGTCAACGGTTTCGGGTCGGCCATCACTCACCGCATATACCGCATATCCTGCATGAGTCGGTTCTGCACTGCGGGGTAATGATACCCCGTAATGCAAGCCTATACTCTTTCATTAAAAACCCTTTTGAGAATCCGTAATCCATGAAATCCCATGGCAATACTTCACTGTCACTGCGTTCTCTGAATGCATAGTACTCAACATCGATACCGCTGTCCTGCAGAGCACTGCTCATGGCTTTGTCTGTCCTTGATAAATATATGAGAAAATCCGACAGGCGCCTGTCACCCCTGGCAAGTATGGCCTGAAGAAGGTAGTGCTTTTCCCACTCAATAGTTATACCGGTACCTTTTAATCTCTTTTTTATGCTGTTCAGTCTTTGCCTGAGACCTTCCGGTTTTATCGCTCCGAGCCATTGGAATGGTGTAAACGGCTTCGGTATGAGAGGATTGATACTTACGCTGACCTTACCCTTCCCTGCTCTCAACTGCTTTTTGACCTGTATCGCCAATTCTGCGATAGCAGATATATCCTCATCGGTTTCGCCGAGTATACCTATTAAAAAGTATAATTTAAGTGTATGGATATTGTGCTCGTTAAGAAATTGAGCTGCCTGCAGAATCTGCTCATCCGTTAATTGCTTGTTGAGGACCCTGCGAAGCCTATAGGTGCCTGCCTCCGGTGCCAGTGCAGTGGAAAACTGGTCTGTCGGCATATCTATGCCGCTCATGTCGGACAATAGTCCGGATTTCCGGGCAAGGCTGTCGGCCCGCATGGATGACATCGATGCCTTGAGACCGAGCGAGTGGATATAATCCAGCAGTTCATCGAGGTATGGATAATCGGTCACCATGGGACTGACAATTCCTATCTTTTTTACCCCGGACGGCAGAGTGTCCAGATCTTTTTTCAAATCACCGAGATGTCTGTGCCTCGGAGGCAGATAAGCATACCCTGATATACAGAATCTGCATCTGTAACTGCATCCTTTTGAAACCTCCTGAAGGTGCATACCTGAGAAAGTCGTATCATCCGTATAGATTACGGTCGATGAAATGCGGTTTGATAAGCTTGCAGTGTGCCGCTTGACCTTCTTCCCTTTCTTGAATTTATGGCTTATCTCCGCAATCTTGCCGTCCGATCCATACCTGACCTGATAGAATGAAGGCACATAAACTCCCTCGTGTTCATCGAGAGACTTAAGGATATCTTCTCTGATCCTGTTTTCGTCGATACCGCTCTGTATGACATGGATGATCTTTTGCAGAAGTCCCTCTGCATCACCGATAACGCACGCGTCCATAAAATCTGCGATAGGCTCAGGGTTCAATGTTATTGCAATGCCGCCGGCTATAACTATCTGCCCGTGTGTACGTCTGGAGGCATAAAGCTCAACACCGGAGTGCCTGATAAAATCAACCACATTTATATAATCGGTCTCAAAAGAAACTGAGAATGCAATGACCGAAAAATCGCTCACACGTCTTGAACTTTCAATAGAGACCGGCTCTGTCTGCCCTTTACGCCAGAAGCACCTCTCGCACACGACATTATCCATGCTGTTTAAAATACTATAAAGAGTATGAACAGCAAGATTGCTCATCCCTGCCCTGTAGGTGTCGGGATAGACAAGCACTACGGGCAGTTTTCCTCCCCATTCCTTTTTTATGGCACCTGATTCATTGTGAGAGGGTCTCATAGATATTATTATAGGCAGATAAACTACTCAGGAGCAACAGGTAACCGGAAGACGATGGTAACGAGAGAAACAGCGTGTTAAAACTATACTATATCATCAAAAGTTATTCCCACGGCACCTGCCGCAAGCATCCGGCTGATAGCTTTTTCACTGTCACCACGATTGACTTCAACACCTCTTGATGCATCCATAAGCAAGAAGGCATGAAAGCCTGCTTTACTCGCATCAAGTACCGTGTTTTTTACGCAATAGTCAGTTGCAAGACCGCCAATGAATACCCTTTTGATCTTTAACTTCTTAAGCATGGATCTCAGTCCTGTACCTTGAAATCCCGAATAAGCCTCTTTTTTAGGCGCTGTTGCCTTTGATAGTATAGTTACTGAATCCGGAAGCTTGAGTTCATGGTGAAACCGAGCCCCCTGTGTTTCCTGCACACAGTGCGGCGGCCAGATACCTCCGTATGCCTTGAATGAGATGTGATTTACAGGATGCCAGTCCCTTGTCGCAAATACCGGCAGGGAGTTCGAAGCGAATATATCGATATAACGGTTCAAGACCGGAACAACCTTATCTCCGTCCGGAACAGCAAGGGAACCGCCCGGGCAGAAATCCCTCTGTACGTCAACGACGATAAGCGCATCAGATTGAGATACTATCAGCTTCATCCTATCCTCTCTGTCATAGTATAATACAAAAAAGGATGTTATCAAAATTATATATCTTCTCGACACTGGCCTGCCGGAGAATGTACCATATCATTATGCCGGCGTAGTCTGGCGGAGAGGGTGGGATTCGAACCCACGTTCCCGGTTGCCCAGGATACCCGCTTTCGAGGCGGGCCCGTTATGACCACTTCGGTACCTCTCCTTGCTTTCATGATATAAAATGCTTACTATTTATGTCAAACAGGTTTATTCTGTAAGAGAACTTAAGTGTTTCTCACGGTGTATACAGTTGTTTCTTTTGACTTTTATATTGTTATACTATATTAAAATAAAAAAATAAAGGAGGTTTTGTATGTCAACAAAACAAACAAAGTTATTGGACGTTGTAAAACAGTTTAAGGATGAGGCACAGGAACTTGTAAAAAAAACACAGACACAGGTTCAGAGCCTGATAGTAAAAACTACAAACGATATTGCGAAGCTGGCAGTGAATAATCCGCAGATCAAAAAAGTTGTTGCAAGGGTAGAAGCTGAACAGAAAAAGTATGAAAAAATATTCACGGATCTTCAGGACAAGGCGTTAGACCTGTACAAACAAAAAGCAGAGAAAACTGTTTCTGAGATTAAGAACAAGATAGAAGGATATAAGAAACAGGCGGAAAAGCTTTATAAAGAAACAACTTCAAAAAAGGCACCTTCAAAAAAAAGCACTTCATCAAAGGCAAAATCCAAATCAAAAACAAAGAAAGTAAATATAACAAGTATGTAATAATGAAGTACGGCCCCGACTCGTCGGGGCGTATCTTCAATTAGAGTCTCCAGTACCTGAAAAAAGCATTTGGACATATTAAAAAAGGCGTTTTATACTTCTTTTGTAATAAGCGTGTTCCTGATCTGCGGCTGCGGCTACCACTTCGGCAGGGGTACTGGGGCTGTCCCTTTAAAAGTAACAAACCTTTATGTGCCTGTTTTTACCAATTTGACAGATGAAGTAGCTATAGAGGACCTATTCACCTCGGCAATGAGAAAAACCATAGCGGATTCATCAGATGCACATCTCGCTTCGAAGAAAGGTGCGGATGGCATTATCGAAGGAACGATAGTTTCTTATAGTTCTTTGCCTGTGTTTTTTTCAAACAACGGTACAGCCACCGTCTATCAATTGACCATAACTATCAATATAAAGCTGATACAGACCATAACGAATAAAACATTGTGGGAAATGAACGGGTTTACCGAAACCCTTGATTTTTATCCCGTAAATGATCCGCTGCTCACGAAAGAAAGCGAAAAGGATACTATCAATGTGCTTGCAATATCGATGACACAGAGGGCATTTGATGCCATGCACAGCAATTTTTAGAGACAACTATGGGCAATATCCATTTAATTGTGAGCAAAGACACCTCTTATATTTCGGCTATTACCAGAAAATTGTTATCTCAGTATGTGGACAAGTCCGAGGCAGTCGAGACCTTCGAAGGTAAACTCGCTGGACTTCAGCAGATTGACAATGCACTGTATACGGATTCACTTATTTCAAAAAACAGGGCCATTATCATCAACAATATCGACTTATTAAAGACGGAGGTAATCGAACATATAAATACATTTCTCACTTCTTCTCCGCCTGATCAAATCCTTTTCATAATGACTTCTGCCCATGCAGACGCTTTAAAAGATGAACAGTTCGGAACAATCCAATCCTCTCCATCGATTAAAAAACATATTGCCTTAAACCAGACGACACAATCGTTGATTCAGAATTACATAAAAGAGCACGACGTGAAGATAACGCAGCCTGCGGTGGACATGCTCGTAAATGTATTCGAAGTGGCAACATGGGGAATAGTTGAGAATGAGCTCAATAAGCTGTCGACATACGCCGGTAAAGACGGCAAGATAGACGAAGCTGCGGTAAGTGAGCTTACCTTCAACATCAACAATTCGGATACGTTCAGATTTGTAAACAACATATTAGCTCATAAACAGAAAGCTGCATTGAAGGACTTAAAGAGTATAAAAGAAACAGGTGTAGAAAGCATTATGGTAATCGGAGCGCTCGCTTGGAAATTCAGGCAATTACTTGCCGGCTCTCCAAACAACGGTGCGCTCATCAAAAGCATAAATCTTCTCTATAAGTACAATCTTGAAATAAGAAAGGGCTTGATAAATAATACCACAGCCCTTGATAAACTGACTATAGAGCTTTTGCAGCAAAAATTTTATTAAACCGCTGATTCAGGCGCGAGATCTTCCTGCTTGCTGTCTGCTTCTTTAATATGCCCCGTGAAGACAGGTGCGCAACCAGTGAAATCAATTCCCTGAGAAATGCTTTGGCTTTTTCCACTTCCTTGCCCTGCAGAATAGCGTTGAATTTTGTGATTTCCGTATGCAGAGCAGCCAATGCAGAGGTATTGTGCATTCTCTTTTTAATATTCTGCCTTTGTCTCTTTAAAACCGATTTAGACTTTTTAGGCGGCTTTCTCGCTTTACTTGTTTGTGCCATTTATATTCTTCCTCCAATTTTCTACTTGAACATGGTTAGCATCTCGACACCATCGTGTCAAGAGCAATGCTCATATTTATGATTTCCGCTTCTTCTTATCATTCCCAAACTTTTTTATAATTACGGGCAGGGCGAAGATGGCTATAATCAGAAAAAATGAAAGCAATGAAATAAAATTTAGTTTCAGGTTTGCCATGCGATCGCCGAGATAGCTCAATGCAAAAGACCATGGTGTCATGCCTATTGCCGTACCTATAATGAAGTCCCTGAATGTTATATCCGATAGCCCTGCTCCGAGATTGAATACATCGAACGGCAGCGACGGCACTATCCTGAAGAACAATACCACCTCAAGCCCATGCACATTGGTCAGCCTGTCCAGTGTTTTTGCCTTTGCCCCGAGAACCTTATTGACAAAGTCCCGTCCGAGTCTTCTCGAAATCTGATACGCTATACCGGCACTGGCGATAGAACCTATGATTGAATAAACCGCTCCGTAGAACGGTCCGAAGACAAGTCCTCCTGCAAGCGCAAAAACGGAAGAAGGAAAAGGGATAACGGATTTTACCGAAAAAGCCGCAATAAATATCAATGGTGCCCAGTAGCCCCATGACAGGAAGAAAGACTTCAACTCATTGGGGTTCGTATACCTTTTCAATGGAGTGATGTAGACCACTATGGTAGCTGTGGTAAATATTGTTATGAGAGCCAGTACCTTTATTATAGTTTTTTTATCGAGTCTTTCTTTTAAAAACTTGCCAATTTTCATGTAATGTGTGTATCAATTAAATGATGACGATGCAAATAAAATGTATGGGGGGAGAAGCATGAAAGCCATTGGTATCATCCATAATCCGCGATCCAAGAAAAACATGAGACACCCGCACCTCCTTGATTCAATAAAGGATATAATAGGCAAGTACGGCACTGTTTTTGTACCATTTTCTTACGAAGAATTGACAGAGGTTGCAAAAGAAATAAGAAAAGACAGATACGAAATAGTCGGTGTCAACGGCGGTGATGGAACAAACCATCAGGTATTAACACGCATAATCGATGTTTACAAAGATGAACATCTGCCGCTTGTAGCCCACCTGAGAGGCGGAACCATGAATACCATTTCAAATGCTTTAAATGGAATCAAAGGATCCGTTGCCGGAATAACCGGAAAACTTGTCGAAAATTACAGAGGAAACATACCGTTCAGAACAAAAGAGAATAAGGTATTAAACATAAACGGGAAATATGGTTTTATGTTTGGTACCGGCTTTGTCTCAAATCTGATGGATATGTACTATGAAGGCGGGAATCCAGGGCCGGTAAAAGCACTCCAGATCATATATAAAGCTATAGCATCGGCTATTGTTAAAACGGGTTATGTGGAAAGATTATTTGACCCTGTTACAGCAGAGGTAGTTATTGACGGCGTAAAATTGAATTACGACGATTACTCTGTTATTGTTTCTTCAGCAATAAGAAATATAGGTCTCAATTTCAGGGCAATGTACAGGGCAGAGGAATTGCCCGACAAGATCCATGTTTTTGCGGGCAAAGCGACAGCTTTTGAGGTTATGAAAAGATTGCGCAAGCTCTATGTGGGTCATCAACCGAATTTTAAATTTCTGGCAGATGTGCTTGCACGGCGTGTTGAGATTAAATCGGATGTTCCGCTTAAATACACTATCGATGGTGATATGTATGAAGATACAAAAATCGTTCTTTCTCCAGGTCCAACAATAAGATACATTCAGAAATGAGTGTTGAGTATATAAAATAGTATCTGTTGAAGCGGGAAATATGGATATTATATCTTAAACGGGTCTTTGAATATCAAGGTCTGTTCCCTGTCGGCACCAATGGATAGTATATAAACCTTTACGCCTGTATACGCTTCGATAAATTTTATGTATTCCTTCACCTTGGCAGGCATGGATTCCGGGCCTGTTACATTATCAAGGCTGTCCCATCCCTCTATCTCCTCAAGGTTCGGCTTGCATCTCTCGAACTCCGGTAAATTTGACGGCACATAGTCTATTTTTTTCCCATCGAGTGTATAGGTCGTTGCAAATTTAATCTTTTTAATGCCGTTCAGTACATCGGCCTTTGTTATCGCAATACCGGTTAGTCCGTTGATTATTGCCGAATATTTTAATGCAACAAGATCAAGCCAGCCGCATCTGCGGGGCCTGCCTGTTGTTGCGCCATATTCCGCACCCATACTGCGGATTCTATCGCCCATCTCGCCAAAAAGTTCGGTCGGGAATGGTCCCTCTCCCACCCTTGTCGTATACGCTTTTGATACGCCGATGATCTCCGATATCTTTGTCGGCGGAATGCCTGAGCCGGTGCAGATTCCTCCTGCCGTCGTGTTGGAGCCCGTAACAAACGGGTAGGTCCCGTGATCAACATCAAGCATAGTGCCCTGCGCACCTTCGAATAAGATCTTCTTGTTCTTGCCAATCTCATTATTAAGAAACAATGTGCCCTCGATAACGAACTTCTTTATGTCCTTCGCGTATGCGCTGTACTCATCGTATATTTTATCCGCTTCAAAGCCTTTATGTCCAAATACAGCCTTTACATAATCATTCACATCGCCAATCGCATCCGACAGCTTCTGTCTGAATTGTTCGGGATTGATCAGGTCCCATACCCTTATGCCTCTTCTGCCAATCTTCGCTTCGTATGCCGGTCCGATCCCCCTGCCTGTCGTACCTATTTTTTTTGCACCTTTTTTCTCTTCAAACAGAACGTCTATTTCCCTGTGATACGGCATTATAATGTGCGCATTACCGCTAATCTTGAGAGCACCTTCGACAGAGTAGCCGTTATTCTTAAGATTATCGATCTCTTCAAGAAGTACCTTTGGATCTATCACAACACCATTACCTATGAGACAGATTTTATTTTTATGCAGCATACCCGATGGTATGAGATGAAAAACAAACTTCTTTCCATTAACGACAAGCGTATGACCCGCGTTGTTTCCGCCCTGAAACCGCACAATGACGTCTGATGATTCAGTCAACAGATCTACTATCTTACCTTTACCCTCATCTCCCCACTGCGCACCAATTACAGCAACATTATTCATTTATTTCTCCTTACGGGCAAGGAAACCTCACCCAACATCTATACTTTCTTCAATATTTTCAATAGTGCAGAAATATTTATACCAAGCCCCGTGGCAGGTAGATCAGTGCCATATCTCTTCAAGAACCCGTCATACCTACCGCCATTTATCAGTTCCTCACCATATCCAGACGTAAACACCTGAAAAACAATGCCAGTGTGATAGTCTATACTATGCATTTCTCTTAAATCAAGCATAACCTTGTTACTTAGACCAAAGTCTTTAATTATTCCAAGAACACCTTCTATCTGTTTAAATAATAACTTATATTTTAAACTTTTAAAATGATTGCACGCTTTAGATATAACTTTATCCGGTTTTCCGTATAACTCAAATAATAATTTAAGGACTTCTTTCTGTTTTTTAGATAATCCTACGCTATCATTGATTCCCGAGTAATCCTTTTGCATCAAGAGACCAATTATGTCCGGGACATGGGATTGAAAATTGAGCTGATCAAGAAGCATCCGGATAAAGCCTGCATGGCTTATTGATATTACAAAATCGTTGATTCCAAGCTTTTTTAATACCTGACCTGCTATTGTGATGAGCTCTGCATCGGCATTAATACCTTTTACATTGACCAATTCAATACCTGCCTGATAGATCTCGCTTTTTCCTTTGTTTTTGTCATGCTTCACAACAAGACCGCTGTAGGATAATCTTATGGCAGAATGGTTTGTCCTCATCTTTGAACTTATAATCCTTGCTATCTGCGGTGTAAAATCAGCACGCAAAACCATTGTCTTACCTGTTTCCCGCTCTATGACCTTGACCAATTCTTTATCATCAAAACCTGCATCGCCATCTCCATAAACGGGGAGATATTCAAGCAATGGCGTGATAATATACTGATATTTCCACTTACTGAATATGTTCAGTATAATAGTTTCAATCTCTTTTATTTTATACGAGTCCGGAGGAATGTAATCTTTTGCTCCAAAAGGAAGTTCATGCCGATCAAATGCCTTCTTATTGAATACGTGCTTATAAGGCATCTAAAGCGTAACCTTTTCCGCAGAGATAATATTTCCCAGTTCTCTAAGGCCTTTCATAACATCATCCGAGGGTTCATCGTCTATATTCAACAACGCTATGGCCTCACTGCCGATAGACTCCCTTCCAAGCTCCATCCTCGCTATATTAATGTCATGCTTGCCAAGATATGTTCCAAGACTGCCGATAACACCAGGCTTATCGATATTCCTCAAAACAAGTATATGCCCTTCGGGAATAACCTCTATATAGAAGTTTTCTATTGTGGTGATTCTTATGTGTTTCTTGCCGAATACAGCGCCCGATATCTTTTTGATGGAATCTTTCGTTTTTAATTTCATGGTAATCTGATTCGTAAAATCTACAGGTTGACCGGTCTTTGACTCGACGATATTAATGCCCTTTTCTTTTGCGAGGATGCTGGCATTAATGTAGTTCACTTCTTCCCCATGAGCATACTGCAGGAAGCCTTTTAACCCCGCAAGTGTCACAGGCTGGGTATTCAATTCCGTGATGTCGCCGCCGTATTCAACGATTATCTCTTCAACAGGCTCTTTATAGAGCTGCCCCATGAATTTGCCGAGTTTTTCAGAAAGCCTTATATAGGGCTCGAGGAACGGGTACATCTCACCGCTGATAGAAGGATAGTTGACGGCATTTTTTATAGCACCCCTTGTAAAGTAATCTACAAACTGCTTTGCAATATCGACCGATACATTGACCTGCGCCTCATGCGTTGATGCACCAAGATGCGGGGTTGCAATGACGTTATCGAGCTTTAACAGGGGATTATCAACCGGCGGTTCGACCTCAAATACATCGAGTGCTGCCGAGGCAATCTTTCCTGACTGGAGTGCCTCAAGAAGATCGGCTTCGTTGATTATACCGCCTCGTGCACAGTTGACGACCATGGCACCCTTTTTCATCTTCTCAAATACGGATTTGTTTATCATGCCTGCAGTTTCTTTTGTTTTCGGTGTATGGACAGTAATGATATCTGCTGTTGTATAGAGCTCTTCAAGTCCTACCTTTTTAACACCTATATTCATGGCTTTTTCTTCAGAAATAAAAGGGTCATAAACGATAACCCGCATCTTTAATCCCAAAGCCCTTTCTGCAAGTATACTGCCTATATTACCGAAACCGACGATTCCAAGAACCTTATTGTAGAGTTCAACCCCTTCAAACTTGCTCTTTTCCCATTTATTCGCTTTTAATGATGCGGTTGCCTGGGGAATACGCCTTGCCATGGCCATTATCATCGAAAGAGTGTGTTCAGCAGTGGTAACACTGTTTCCGCCGGGTGTATTCATCACCACAATGCCTTTCTTGGTGGCAGCAGATACGTCAACATTATCGACGCCAATGCCTGCCCTCCCGATGATCTTTAACTTCCCGGCCTTTGCCATTACATCCTTCGTAACCTTGCTTGCGCTCCTTACAACCAATCCTTCATAATCAGGGATAAGCGAGGCAAGTTCTTCTGCGGAAGTTTTTTTCCTCACATCAACCTGTATGTTCGATGCGGTAAGTATTTTTAAACCTTCATCTGCTATACCATCTGCAATAAGCACCTTTGACATATTCTACCCCTTTCTTGGATTTTCGGTATTAAATATTGAACTTTAAATATCGAATCTTTTATCACATGAGTACTTTTTCTGCTGCACCTACTCCAATACCGGGCTCTGATTTATAGCCAAGTTTGTTGAGCACTATCTCAAGCGAGGCAAGCACAAACAGAATATCCGATTTATCGTAATATCCCATGTGAGCGATCCTGAATATTTTCCCCTTTGCCTGATCCTGTCCATTCGCAACTCTTATGCCAAAGTCTTTCTCAAGAGAACTGATGATCTTGCCGGAGTCAATTCCTTCCGGAGACAGAGCTGCCGTTAATGAATTTGACGGGGATTTTGACGCATACAGTTTCAGTCCCATTGCCTGCACGCCTTTCCTTGTCGCTTCTGCAAGCAATAAATGCCGTTTGTAAACATTCTCCAATCCTTCTTCTTTCATCATCTTCAGTGATTCGCCAAGCCCTACGATAAGCGATATTGCAGGAGTGTAAGCGGTCTGGTTTTTAACTATGTTCTTTAATTCCTTACTGAAGTTAAAATAGAACTTCGGCAGAGTTGATGTTTCGTTCAGCTTCCATGCCCTGTCGCTTATACCTATAAAAGCAAGTCCCGGAGGCAGCATGAGAGCCTTCTGGGATCCTGTAAGGAGGATATCAATCCCCCATTCATCCATTGGCAGATCAAACACGCCGACCCCTGTAATACCATCGACGACAACTATTGCATTACTGTTTTCGTGGACAATTTTTGAGATCTCTTTCACGGGGTGAACGACACCGGTTGATGTCTCCGTTGCCTGAAGGTAAACAGCTTTTGTTTCAGGATTCTTCTTTAATTCTTCTTTTATTTTCTCAGGATCAACAGCCTGTCCCCATTCAACATTGATGACACCGGCTTCAACACCATAAGCCTTGCATATCTGTGCCCATCTCTCACCGAATTTCCCGCTGTTTACCGTGAGAGCCTTGTCACCCTTTGACAGGAAGTTTGTGACAGCGCCTTCCATTGCTCCTGTGCCGGATGATGCGAGTATCAGGACTTCATTTTTTGTTTTAAAAAGCCACTTCAATCCATCCCTCGCCTGTTCAAGAACAGGAAGAAACTCAGGCGCTCTGTGATGAATGATAGGATGCGCCATTGCGAGCAGCACCCTTGGCGGCAGTTCTGTGGGACCCGGGGTAAGTAAATATTTTTTCATTGATATATCCTTTCTATTTTTTTATTGTCTTAGCAAGCTCGAAACCTTCCAATAAAGCTGTTTTGTTCAGTTCTTCCGTACCTTTGGGAACCCGCGCAAGCACTGCTTTTTCTATGGATTCCTTACTGACCACATTGGTCAATCCTACGATCGTCCCCAGTGCTATGATATTTGCGATAAATGGTTTGCCAAGTTTATCATGGGCAGTCATAGTAAACGGGAGCTTGTATATCCTGCCGTGTTTAAGTTCGGGAAACTGTTTTACCGTGGTTGAATCGAATAGTACCAGTGTATCGTCGCGTCTTATGTCCTTTGTATAAGGGATACATGCGACGTCCGAAAGCACAAGAACAAGATCCGGGTCAGCGACCTCGGGATAAATAATATCACCGTCACTTATAACGACCTCTGATTTACTGATACCACCCCTTGATTCAGGTCCGTAGTACTGGGATTGTGCCGCATTTTTGCCTTCCAAAAGTGCCGCAGATGCAAGAATAACGCCTGCCAGTATAAGTCCCTGCCCGCCTTCACCGCTTAATCTAATCTCTGTATTTTTACTCATTATTGGTTACTCCTGTTTTCTGCTTATTTAGCCTGAGCTTTGGGTATAATTGTATTGTAGTAAGTATCCGTATACGAGGGCATGTCCTTCTTGACAAATATACCTGTTATAATCTTCCCTGCAAGTTCTTCCGGCTTCTTTTTCTGAGCCAGTTGTATTGGTATTGCATTGTCTTTCTGAAGCTGCATCATATCGGGCGCTTCTTTCGGCTTGTTTCTCCTCCCGAATTGAACGGGACAGGCATCGATAACATCAATCACGGAAAACCCTTTATGCATAATCGCCTGTTTGATCAATTGTTCTGTCTGGGCAGTATGATAAGAAGTTGTTCTTGCAACGAATGTTGCACCTGCGCCCTCTACAAGTTTAACAACATCAAAGGGAGGGTCTATGTTTCCATACGGCATGGTAGTAGCAATCGCTCCAATCGGCGTGGTCGGTGCAACCTGACCGCCGGTCATACCATATATAGAATTATTAAACACAATAAGCGTTATTTCAATATTTCTTCTTGCAGCATGGATAAGATGATTTCCCCCTATTGCAGTGGCATCGCCGTCACCGCTGACAACAATGACCTTGAGCTTTGGATTGGAAAGCCTTATGCCTGTTGCAAAAGCAAGTGCTCTTCCATGTGTCGTATGGAGTGTATTCATATCGAGATAGCCGGGAAGTCTTGAAGCGCATCCAATGCCCGATACGACTGCTATATCGTTTTTATCAAGTTTCAATCCGTCTATTGCGCGCAGCAATGATTTCATAACAATGCCATGTCCGCATCCCGGACACCATATATGAGGGAGTGTGCCTTTTCTTATATATTTTTCATATTCAAATGCCATGTGAAAGCTCCTTTATCTTTTCTACTATATCATGCGGATGTATGATCTCTATATTTACCCTGTTTACTCCATATATTTTTGTCTTACCCTTTGCTGCCCGCTCTACCTCAAGAATAAGCTGGCCAAAATTAAGCTCGGGAACGACCATGAACTTGACCTTTTGTGCAAGCTTTTCAATAGGCGTATCATTGAACGGCCATATCGTTATATATCTGAGCATCCCTGCTTTTATGCCCTGCTCTCTGAGGACATTCACTGCATACTTTGCAGCCCTTGCTGATGAGCCGTATGCAACGATACCGACCTCTGCGTCATCGAGCATGTATTCTTCCGTCTTGAACATATCCTTTTTGTAAAGCTCAACTTTATCCATGATACGGTGAAGTTCTTTTTCTATGAGGTCACCATTATTGGTGGGAAAGCCATCTATTCTATGATTCAGTCCGGTAACGTGGAACCGGTAACCAGTTCCATAGGCTGCCATCGGAGGTACAAGCGGCAGAGGTGAATTAGACACATCAAACGGTTTATACTGATCCGGCGGTACTGTTGGCTTAAGCCTGTCTATGACCTCCAATTCGCCTTTCTCCGGGAAAATGATCCTTTCTCTCATATGAGCGATAATCTCATCCAACAGCAGGATGACCGGTATTCGATATTTCTCTGAAATATTAAATGCTCTTACAGTTTCTGTAAAAATCTCGGGAATTGAGTTAGGTGCAAAAGCTACTATCGGATGATCGCCGTGCGTACCCCATTTTGCCTGCATAACATCTCCCTGCGATGGTCCTGTGGGAGCACCTGTGCTCGGACCGCCCCTCATGACGTTAACAATGACACACGGGATCTCATTAAAAGAAGCAAATCCGAGATTTTCCTGCTTAAGAGAAAATCCAGGGCCGCTTGTTGCGGTCATAGATTTTTTCCCTGTTAGTGAAGCACCGATAACCGCAGCCATTGCCGCAATTTCGTCTTCCATCTGTATCATCACACCGCCATACTTGGGCAGTTTCCTTGAAAGCCCTTCCGGTATTTCTGATGAAGGTGTTATAGGATAACCTGCATAAAATTGAACTCCCGCATAAAGCGCACCTTCAACACAAGATTCATTGCCTGATATAAGTAAAGCCTTTTTCTCCATTATTCCTCCTAAAGATTTGTCTATCAAGATTTTTCTGGCAGGTCTACATAGATTGCAAAGTCAGGACAGAACAATTCACACCTCATGCAACCCGTACATTTGTCCAGATTTATAATCGAAACGACCAGATCCTTCATAGAAAGAACATCCTCAGGACAGTAAACAACACATATTTCACAGCCTTTACAGCGTTCTTCTATAATTTTTATATTATGTTTTTGCTGTGGTTTTTTTTCCACTGTTTGTGCTTCAGCCATTTATTTCTTCCCCTTTCTGTTAACCTTCTTCTTAGGAACAGCCTTCGCCTTTTTAGCGGTTTTTACCTGTTTCTTAGCTTTAGGTACTGAAACCTTTTTTGCCTTAATTTTATTGAGCAGAGCATACATGGTCTTACCAATGTCTGCCGGACTCCGTGAAACCTTAATTCCGACTGATTCAAGTGTTTCGATCTTGTCCTGTGCTGTCGTTTTACCGCCTGTTATTATTGCCCCGGCATGCCCCATTCTCTTTCCCTTTGGAGCTGTCTGACCGGCTATAAATGCAACCACAGGTTTTTTAACATATTTCTTAATATACTGGGCTGCGTCGTCTTCTGCAGTTCCGCCGATCTCTCCAATCATAATAATTCCTTCTGTTTTCGGGTCGTTGTTGAATGCTTCAAGCGCATCGATAAAGTTAGTTCCAATAATGGGGTCACCGCCGATACCGATAGCAGTTGACTGCCCTAATCCGAGCACTGTAAGCTGATATACCGCTTCGTAAGTCAAGGTTCCGCTCCGTGATATAATACCAATCTTTCCGGGGTTATGTATCTTGGCAGGCATAATACCGAGCTTTGCTTCACCAGGGGTAATAATACCGGGGCAATTCGGACCGATAAGCCTTGTTTTCTTACCTTTTAGATATGCAGATACTTTCAGCATGTCAAGTGTCGGGATACCCTCTGTTATGCATACCACAAGCTCGATACCGGCATCCGCGGCCTCCATTATGGCGTCCGCTGCAAAGGGGGGCGGGACAAAAATCATCGATGCGTTCGGTTTTGTAGCAGCGACCGCCTCGCTTACCGTATTGAAGACCGGGATGCCTTCAACATTGGTTCCGCCTTTCCCCGGGGTCACACCACCGACTATCTTCGTTCCGTAATCGCGGCATTGCTTTGTATGAAACATGCCGTCTTTACCGGTTATTCCCTGCACTATCACCTTCGTATTCTTGTTTACGAATATACTCATATTCCACCTCTCACTGCTTTTACCACTTTCTGCGCAGCATCTGCCATATCTGAAGCAGTTATTATGTTCAGCCCCGATTTACCGAGCTTCTCCTGTCCGAGCTCCACGTTCGTACCTTCGAGTCTGACGACAAGAGGAACATGTATGTTGACCTCTGTCGCCGCGGCAATAATACCGTCTGCTATAACGTCGCATTTCATGATACCGCCGAATATATTGACCAGTATACCTTTCACCTTCTCGTCAGACAGTATAATTTTGAATGCGTGCGTGACCTGCTCCTTATTTGCTCCTCCGCCGACGTCGAGGAAGTTTGCCGGCTCCCCGCCGTAGAACTTTATTATGTCCATCGTCGACATAGCAAGTCCCGCGCCGTTTACCATACATCCGATATTTCCGGTAAGGCTTATATAGCTCAGCCCGTGTGCTTTGGCGTCAAGTTCCTTCGCATCCTCCTCGTTAACATCGCGGAGAGCTTCTACGTCTTTATGCCGGAACAAGGCATTGTCATCAAAATTTATCTTTGCGTCAAGTGCAAATATATTATTGTCTTTTGTCAGTACAAGCGGGTTAATCTCCACAAGGCTGCAATCGAGCTCCAGAAACATCCGGTAAAGAGCCTTGACAAATTTCGTTAATTTGCCGACGAGATCACCGCTCAGTCCGAGTTTATATGCAACCTTCCTTCCATGAAAATCCTGAATCCCTGCTACCGGATCGATAAACTCTTTTATAATCCTTTCCGGTGTCTTTGCTGCAACCTCTTCTATCTCCATTCCGCCTTCTGTGCTTGCCATCACGACGATCTGCTTCGTTGTCCTGTCAATGATCATACCGAGGTACAGTTCTTTTTCTATTGCACCGGCCTCTTCGATATACACCTTCTTTACAATCTTGCCTTCAGGGCCTGTCTGGTGTGTAATAAGGTTCATGCCGAGCATCTTTGATGCAACCTCTTTTACTTCTTCAGGAGAGTTCACAAGCTTTACACCGCCCCCCTTACCTCTTCCGCCTGCATGGATCTGTGCTTTTACGACAAATCTGCTTACACCGAGCTGCTGCGCTGCTGCGTAAGCCTCATCGGCAGTGAATGCCGGCTTGCCCTTTGGCACCGGAACACCGAATTTCATCATCAATTCTTTTGCCTGATACTCATGTATATTCATAATTAACCTCTTTTACAGTTTTGTGGTAACGAGAGCCACTTTTAACTTTGCTATGTGATTCGTAATGTTTATGTCTTTCGGACAAGCTTCATTACAGTTGAATATGGTGTGACATCTGAACACGCCGTGTTTGTCATTGACGACACTGAGCCTTTCTTCTGCTGCAGTATCCCTTGTATCGAAGATATATCTGTACGCTTTCAGCAATGCCGATGGACCGAGATAGTCGTCATCAGCCCAGAATGAAGGACAGGAGGATGTGCATGCTGCACAAAGGATGCAGGTCGTCGATTCCTCTATAAGTTTTTGCTGTTCAGGTGATTGCAGTCTTTCCTTTTCAGGTACAGGCTCATCGTTGATCAAATAAGGTTTTATCTTATTAAATTTCTCATAGAATTTATCCAGGTCAACAGCCAGGTCTTTAATAATCGGGAATGACGGGAGAGGTCTCACGGTAATAGTGCCTGACTTAAGATCCTGTACGTGTGTCTGACAGGCGAGCCCGTTTTTACCATTTATGTTCATAGCGCATGAGCCGCATATGGCATGACCGCATGATCTTCTGAATGAAAGCGTTTCATCCTGATGCCATCTTATGTCATTCAGGCAGTCGAGTATAGTCGTATTAGGCTGTGCTTCCACAGAATACTCTTTAAGAACCGGTTTTGCCTCTTTATCCGGATTAAATCTCTGTATTTTGAATGTTACCTTCACTTTAATACCTCCTCAATACTTTCTTTCTTGGGGCTGATACTTTGTTATAACAACATCTTTCTGTTTCAGCTCGGGTTTGCCGTCTTTGCCTTTAAAAGCAAGGGTGTGTTTAAGGAACTTAACATCATCGCGCTTCGGATAATCGGTCCTTGAATGCGCACCCCGGCTCTCTTTCCTGAAATCAGCCGATGCAAGTACCACCTCCGCATAGTCAAGCATATTGCCGAGCTCGATTGCGTCTTTCACCTGCATGTTAAAATTCTTACCCTTATCTTCGATGCCTATGTTTTTATATCTTTCCTGCAAAACCTTTATGTCTTTCAAGCCTTTCTTCAAAAGCTTCTCTTCACGGAAGACAGCAGCGGTTTCCCAGAGCAGCGACTGCATATCCTCGCGCAGTTTCGATACATTCTCTTTGCCGTTTCCGTTTAAAAGCCACTCGACCATCTTCACCGTACTTTCAACGGCATCCTTGGGTATTGCCGGTCTGTCTACCTCCTGAACGAAGTCGTACATATGTTTGCCTGCCCTTCTGCCAAACACGGTTGTATCGACAAGGGAATTTGCTCCGAGCCTGTTCGCCCCATGCACTGATTCGCACGCAGCCTCACCTCCGGCATAAAGGCCTATTACCGGTGTCCCCTTTTCATCTTTTATGACATTGCTCTGTGCATTGGTCGGTATACCACCCATGAAGTAATGCATGGTCGGTGCTACCGGAATTGGCTCTTTGGTACAGTCAACACCGGCGTATGTTATTGCAAATTTATATATTTCCGGCAGCCTCTCGAGTATTTTTTCCCTGCCTATGTGATGTATCTGTAAAAGCACATGATCTTTCTTCGGTCCAACGCCTCTGCCCTCCTGAATCTCGGTGTAAATGGCCCTCGAGGTAATGTCCCTCGGTGCAAGGTCCTTCATATCCGGGGCATATTTTTCCATGAACCTTTCACCTTTACTGTTGACAAGATATCCACCCTCGCCTCTGACACCCTCAGTTATAAGGATGCCGAGCGGATAGATACCGGTCGGATGGAACTGCGTAAATTCAAGGTCCATGAGCGGCAGTCCCTCCCTGTAGATCAGGGAAAGAGCGTCACCGGTCGATTCATGTGCGTTGGATGAAATCCTGTATATTCTGCCTGCACCGCCTGTTGCAACCATGACTGCCTTTGCAGCAAAAACATGCACGGTGCTCGTTCTTAAATCTATTGCAACAGCACCCTTTGCCGTGTTGTTTTCAATAATGAGTTTCGTTACAGAAAATTCAGGATAGTATTTTACCTTTTCCTTCAAGCTCTGCTCATACAGAGTATGAAGTGCAACATGTCCGGTCCTATCTGCGGAATAGGCAATCCTCGGTCTTGAATGTCCGCCAAACGGTCTTTGAGCTATCTTGCCCTCAGGTGTCCTTGAAAACGGCGTCCCCATGTGTTCAAGTTCATACACTACTTCTATTGCATCCTTCGCGAGGGTCTCTATTGCGTCCTGGTCGCCCAGGTAATCGCTGCCCTTTACCGTATCGAACATGTGAAGTTCCCATGAATCTTCACCTTGTGATCTGTTATTATTCAATGCTGCTGCCATACCTCCCTGTGCTGTCGTCGAATGTGACCTGGTCGGGAACACCTTGGTCAGCACGGCAACGTCTGCTATTGGTGCAACCTTTAAAGCTGCCATTGATCCGGCAAGCCCTGCACCTATGATCAATACATCATGATAATGTGTTTCAATGTTAATTGCCATATATGTTCTCCTTACATATTTCCCGGAAATGTTAAAAGTACGTGCGGTGCGAATGTAATAATCGTCAATCCGCCGATAATTAAGAGCAATACACCTGCGAGTACAACGACTGAGTATATGAATATGCGCCATCCGTCTTTGTGCACATAATCATCTATTACCACCCACAAACCTGCCATCCCATGGTAAAGGGCAAACACCAGGAATGCAAGGTCAAATGTCTTCCAGTACGGAGATGAAAGTCTCTGTGCGACTGTCCGATAATCTATCTCACCTGTTCCTATAAAATGCATGATGGTAAAATGCGCTACCAAAAGCACTGCCAGAAAAATGCCGGTGAGCCTCTGATAAAACCACCTTTTCATTCCTGAATCACCTGTAACAAATTTTATATTCATCTCTGTCTCCTATTTAACCAAATGTCCTACAAAAGGGATTGCACCGGCAATAAACATGATTATACCTACGACCACCACTCCCCAGAACACCTGTTTTTGTGCCTTTGAACCGCCAAAGAAATCCACGAGAATAATACGCAGTCCGTTGATCGCATGGTAAATAATAACGCCCCAAAGCCCTAACTCGAGTATCTTGAAAAGCGGCATATTGAGGAAAGCCATAACCTTATTAAAGCCGGCAGGGTTATCAAGGTTGTGAATAACCCAGATATGCATGGCTAAATACAGGACCAAAGCAAGCCCCGAGAGTCTGTGCAGTATCCACGCTGCCGTACCGGTGTGATACCTGTATTTTAACTCATAAATATTTTTTTTCATTTATTTGCCTCCTAAATTTGTTTATATTGTTCAACACCTTTTACATAAAGGTCGTTGCCATAAGCATCGTTAATGACAATCGCAGGAAAATCTACGACCTCGATCCTTCTTACCGCTTCAGGGCCGAGATCATCATACGCAATAACATCGGCTTTCTTTATTGACCGTGCTATCAAGGCACCCGCGCCTCCTGTCGCGCCGAAGTATATGGCCTTGTACTTTATGCAGGCATCAATAACATCCTTTGCTCTCCAGCCCTTGCCGATCATTCCTTTCAATCCGAGCTTTATCAGGGTTGGAGCATAAGCGTCCATTCTGTAACTCGTGGTAGGTCCTGCAGAGCCTATGGGCTTACCGGGCTTTGCAGGCGATGGTCCTACATAATAAATAATCTGTCCCTGTATGTCAAAGGGCAGTTTTTCACCCTTGTTCAGGGCATCGATCATCCTTTTATGCGCGGCATCCCTGCCGGTATACATAACACCCGTTATGAGTACGCTATCACCGCTTTTCAGTTGAGAAACCACATCATCAGTTAATGGTGTTTTTATCTTAATTATATTAGCCATATTCGCCTCATATTGTTATTTCTTTGTGCCGTGCAGAATGACACTGTATGTTGACCGCAAGCGGTAAACTTGCGATATGACACGGCTCAACAATCACGTGGACCGCGAGTGCAGTCGTCCTGCCGCCAAGTCCCATCGGGCCTATGCCAAGTTTGTTGATAGATGTAAGCAGCTCCTTTTCAAGTTTGTCAAGGTCTGGATCAGGGTTTGCCACATCGAGTGGACGAAGCAAAGATTTTTTTGCAATT
Organism: bacterium; assembly: GCA_037439545.1. GTDB lineage: Bacteria > JAMCPX01 > JAMCPX01 > JAMCPX01 > JAMCPX01 > JAMCVD01. The sequence goes on along the minus strand of JBBIVV010000001.1, from coordinate 128,210 downwards.
AAAGCAGAACGCTCGAACGTACCGCCAATACCGACACCGACAATGATCGGCGGACACGGGTTCGAACCTGACTCCCTTACCCTTTCAATAATGTATTTTTTGATACCTTCGAGTCCATCCGACGGCTTCATCATCATGACCCTGCTCATATTCTCGCTGCCGCCGCCCTTTGCTGCCATAGTTATCTTTATTTTATCACCGGCAACAACCTCAACGTGTATAATAGACGGCGTATTGTCACCGACATTTTTCCTCGTGAAAGGATTACAGGTTGATTTCCTCAGATATCCGTCCTTGTAGCCTTTTCTCACACCGTCATTGATGGCATCGTTCAGTAATCCGTCTGCTATATGCACATCCTGTCCAAGCTCCACAAAGAAAACAGCAAGTCCCGTATCCTGGCACATAGGCACCTGTTCATTGTGTGCTATTTCATCGTTATCGATGATCTGCTTGAGCACATCCTTGCCCTGAGGTGAAACTTCCTCCTGGTATGCTTTCCTGATAATATTCATAACATCGTCAGGAACATCAAAATTAGCCTTGGTACACAGATCGCTCACAGCGTCCGCGATCTGCTTTGCATTTATCTCGCGCATATTCATTTACCTTTAACCTCTTTTCTCCATCACCCTCTTAAGATTAAGAGGGGTTAGGGGCATAATGCATCATTCCAGTTAATTATAGAGAGGGCGAGGAAACCTCGCCCTCTCCTGTTCATTCTCTATGTTCTTATAGTAACTTCAATCCATCTATCTCGTTCTTCTGCCTGTTAACTGCTTCGGCCGATTTCTTGAGTGCTGCTGCCTCTTCATCGCTCATCTTTATCTCGAAGATTTTCTCGATGCCCTTTTCACCGAGTTTTACGGGTACGCCCATGAATACATCCTTGAGTCCGTACTCACTGGTACACAGGGTGATCGCAGGAAGAATCTTCTTTTTGTCCTTGAGTATCGCTTCGACCATCTCTACCGCAGAAGCTGCAGGTGCATAGTAGGCGCTGAATCCGAGCAGGTTTACTATCTCACCGCCTGCCTTTCTTGTCCTTGCCACGATTGCATCCAGCTTCTCCTTCGGTATAAGCTCTGCCACAGGTATACCTGCGACATTCGTGTATCTCACCGAAGGCACCATCTCGTCGCCATGGACGCCGATAACAAATGCACTTACATCCTGGACCGACACATTCAACTCCATTGCGATAAATGTCCTGAACCTTGCCGAGTCGAGTACACCTGCCATGCCCATTACCCTTTCTCTCGGGAACTTGCTGACCTTGTAGGAAACATAGGTCATACCATCGACCGGATTTGCGACGACGATAATGATGGCATTGGGCGATCTCTTTGCAACATTATCCGTAACGCTCTGAACGATTTTAACGTTCGTCATAAGCAGATCTTCCCTGCTCATGCCCGGCTTTCTCGGCATACCGGATGTTATGACGATTACATCGGAATTCTTTGTTTCGTCATATCCGTTTGAACCGACAACATTTACATCGGTTTTATAAACCGGCCTTGCTTCCATAAGGTCGAGTGTTTTGCCCTGCGGCATATTCGGAACAACATCGACAACAACAACATCTCCCACTTCTTTCTCTGTCAGTAATGCTGCTGTTGATTCGCCCACACGACCGGCACCAACTACCGTTATCTTCTTTCTTGACATAAAACCTCCTTTTTATTTTCTATATCTTTAGCTTCTTTACTGCACTATCCATATTTTCTATGATTGCCTTGGCAAACTCCGATGATTTCAACAGCTTCGCACCTTCCATCTGCCGTTCAAGATCGTAGGTAACCTTCTTCTGCTTTATGGTTGCTCCGAGGGATTCTTTTATGACTTCACTCACCGGATCCCACCCGAGGTACTCAAACATCATTGCACCTGAGAGGATGACAGAACCTGGGTTTACCTTGTCCAGCCCCGCATATTTGGGTGCTGTGCCGTGGGTCGCTTCAAACATGGCATACGGTATACCTATATTTCCACCCGGTGCCATACCAAGCCCTCCAATCTGTGCCGCACATGCATCCGAGAGAAAATCACCGTTGAGGTTCGGGGTAACAATGATGTCATACTCATCAGCCCTTGTAAGAACCTGTTGAAACATATTGTCGGCTATCCTGTCCTTCACGATTAATTTGCCTGATGGTGCCTTGCCGTTGTACTGCTTTTCTATCTCGTCCTCGGTCACTATCTTGTCTCTGAACTCTTCTTTTGCCACCTGGTATGCCCATTCCCTGAAAGCGCCTTCTGTATACTTCATGATGTTGCCTTTGTGGTCTATCGTGACGCTCTTTCTCTTCTTTTCGAGTGCATACTTTATTGCCATACGCATAAGCTGTTTTGTTCCCGTGATGCTTATGGGCTTTATACCTATGCCTGCATCGTCCCTCATCTTTGCGCCCATCTCTTCTTTGAGAAACTTTATGACCTTCATAGCCTCGGGTGTTCCCTGCGCCCATTCTATGCCGGAATAAACATCCTCTGTATTTTCCCTGAATATTATGACATCCATTTTCTCAGGATGTTTCACAGGACTCGGCACCCCCTGTATGTATTTGACCGGTCTTACGCAGGCGAATAAATTCAGTTTCTGCCTCAGGGTAACGTTCAAACTTCTTATACCTCCGCCCACAGGCGTCGTCAGAGGACCTTTTATACCGACTATATATTCCTCAACTGCTCTCAGTGTTTCATCCGGAAGCCATGTATTGAACTTTTTAAATGCCTTTTCGCCGGCATATATCTCTTTCCAGACGATCTTCTTTTCGCCCTTGAAGACCTTTTCGACAGCAGCGTCAAAAACTATTACAGACGCACGCCATATATCTACTCCCGTGCCATCCCCCTCTATAAAAGGGATTATGGGATCGTTCGGGACTACTAATTTACCGTTTTCAAAACCTATCTTTGTTCCTTGCATTGCCATTTATTTCTCTCCTTTATGCATTATTTTTTACTGTATAATTCAACAATCCGCCTGCAATTATGATTTCTACCTGGCGAGGTGTCAAGCTATGCTTTAAAACAAGTTCTTTCCCCGAACCTGTCTTTACCTGTATCGTATTTCCGTTCTTTATCTGGTTCTTAATGCCGTCAATCTCTATAGTGTCGCCCTGCGATACCAGGTCATAATCAGACTCATTCTGAAATACCAGCGGGATGATACCGAAGTTGACAAGATTGGCATAGTGTATCCTTGCAAACGACTTTGTAATGACCGCTTTAATACCCAGATACATCGGTGCAAGTGCTGCATGTTCCCTGCTTGAACCCTGTCCATAGTTAGATCCACCTACTATGAATCCGCCGTTGTTGGACTTTGCCCTTTTTGCAAACTCAGGGTCTACCCTCTCGAATACATGTTCCGCTATTGCCGGTATATTCGATCGTAATGGAAGTATCTTTGCTCCTGCAGGCATGATGTGATCCGTCGTGATATTATCTCCCACCTTTAAAATAACCGAGCCCGAAATGCTGTCGGCAAGAGTTTCTTTCCTCGGCAGAGGTTTTATATTCGGACCTCTTACGACCTCGACATTCTCAGGATGCTTCGAAGGGGAGATGATCATGCTGTCATCAATGACAAATTTCTTCGGCATTGCCACCTTCACCGGCTTACCCATTTTCCGCGGGTCTGTGATTACACCCTTTATTGCCGAAAAAGCTGCAGTTTCAGGGCTCAACAGATATATCTTTGCATCGGGAGTCCCGCTTCTGCCTTCAAAATTTCTGTTGTATGTTCTTATGGACACTGCAGCACTCGAAGGTGCCTGTCCCATACCGATACACGGCCCACAGGCTGTTTCGAGTATCCGTGCACCTGCAGTAAGCATATCGGATAACGCACCTGATTTTGAGATCATGTTTAAGACCTGTTTTGAACCCGGGGATATGGCGAGACTCACGTCAGGATGGACTTTCTTGCCTTTCAGGATCTTCGCAACGGTTGTCATGTCCTTGTAAGAAGAGTTTGTGCAGCTTCCAATTGCAACCTGATTGACCTTTAAACCTTCTATTGCCTTGATCTCGACGACATTGTCAGGGCTGTGAGGCTGGGCTACGAGGGGCACAAGCTTTGACAGATCGATATCGATAATCTCATCATACCCTGCGTCTTTGTCCGCCTCAAGCCTCTTCCACTGCTTTACCCTCCCCTGCGCCGTCATAAATGCCTTTGTTGCGTCATCACTGGGGAATATTGATGTCGTGGCGCCGAGCTCTGCACCCATGTTGGTTATCGTTGCCCTCTCAGGTACAGAAAGAGTTTTCACACCTTCACCGCCGTACTCGAACATCTTTCCCACACCGCCCTTTACCGTCAGTCTTTTGAGAAGTTCAAGAATGATATCTTTTGCACTCACCCAGGGCTTCAGCTTACCTTTCAATCTTACCAGTATGACCTTGGGCATATTAAGGTAGAAAGGGCCGCCACCCATTGCAACTGCGACATCAAGCCCGCCTGCTCCCATTGCAATCATACCGATGCCGCCGCCGGTTGGGGTATGACTGTCTGAGCCAAGAAGGGTCTTGCCTGGTATACCGAATCTTTCCAGATGTACCTGATGGCATATACCGTTGCCGGGCTTTGAAAAATAAACTCCATGTTTTGAAGCTATCGTTTGAAGAAACCTGTGATCATCTGCATTCTCAAAACCTGTTTGTAATGTGTTGTGATCGACATAGCTGACAGACAACTCCGTTTTCACCCTGGGAATACCCATTGCTTCAAACTGAAGATATGCCATAGTGCCGGTAGCATCCTGAGTAAGGGTTTGGTCTATTTTTATAGCAATCTCCTCACCTGCATTCATCCTGCCTGAAACAAGATGGGCTGAGATTATTTTTTGTACGATGTTCTGACCCATGTTACCTCCATTTTTATTTTATACTACAATTATAAACTTGAATATTGTATACAAACTCCATTTTTTGATTGTCAAGGAAAAGCAAAATTTTAAGTTGCTCTCAAATTCATCGTCCTTCACCTGGCATGGCAGAAAGAACGACTATGACAGATATATACAATATATGGTATCCTGGTGAAACATGAATACATATAGAGGTAGCATGACCCGCTTTTTTTAGTTTTTTAGTGCAGTGCCGGGGGCAGAACTTATCAATTGAGCAAACTTCCCTATTACATTTTCAAGTTAATAGAGCAGTATAAAATTGGGTAAAACCTTCCCTACACTTCTTCCGATTTTCTGTTGATCCCGAATTTCTCGAGTCTGTACTGGAGCGTCCTGTAGCTCATACCGAGCAGGTTTGCAGCCTTAGCAATAACGCCGTCTGATTTTTTCATAGCCTTTACAAGTATTTCTTTCTCAAGTTCATAGAAGTTTATACCATTTTCAGGCAGGTCAAATTCATATTTATCTATATCTATGGGTGTTGTTTTTATCTCTAACGGCAGGTCGTCTTTTGATATAATGCTGCCCTCCGTCAGCAGAACAGCCCTTTCGACGACTGATTCGAGCTGTCTGACATTACCCGGCCAATTATACTTCAGGAGCAGGGCAACCGCATCATCGTTGATCTTCTCAATGTGTTTTGAATCTATAGAATTGTACTTCTTCAGAAAATGCTCCATAAGCATCGGTATATCGGTTTTCCTGTCCCTCAAAGGCGGAAGCTGTATTGGTATCACATTGAGTCTGTAGTACAGATCCTCCCTGAAACTCCCTTTTTTTATCTCATGCTCGATGGATTTATTGGTTGCGGCGATGATCCTTATGTCGACGGAAACGACCTCAGGACTGCCGAGCGGCTTAATCTCCTTGTTCTGTATCAACCGTAATAATTTGGCCTGAACAGCGAGGCTGAGCTCGCTTATCTCATCAAGGAAGAGTGTCCCGCCATTGCATGCGCTGATAATACCCTGCTTCGACGTATTTGCACCTGTAAATGCGCCCCTTTCATAACCGAACAATTCGCTTTCTATAAGCGTGTCGGGTATTGCGGCACAGTTAACCGCTTCAAAAGATGCATTTTTTCTGAGGCTTAAGTTATGAATACCCTGTGCGACAAGTTCCTTGCCGGTCCCGCTTTCCCCGGTAATTAAAACCGTAGAATTGGTCGGCGCTATCTTCCTTATTATTTTTTTTATGTCCTCTATGATACCGCTGCTGCCGACAATATTATCAAGTCCTTCACCTTTTATAATCGCCCTCAGCTCTCTGTTTTCCTTATCAAGCCTCTTCAGCTCGAGGGCATTTTTGACGATGAGTAAAAGCCGCTCCATATCAATGGGTTTTGTAATATAGTCAAAAGCCTTTTTCTTCATGGCCTCGACAGCCCTCGATATGGTTCCATACCCTGTGAGGATAATTACGAGCGGCGGATCCTGAAGCGAGGAAAGTGTTTCAAGCAGCTTTATTCCGTCCATCCCCGGCATTGCCTGATCCGTGATGACAAGATCAAGGGGGTTGTGTTTTGCTATGTCGATAACTTCGTGCGGTTTATTTGTGCCCTTTACTTTATAGCCGTGGTCTTCGAGTATTTTGACTATTATCTCGGCCTGTTTTATTTCATCGTCGACAACGACTATGTTATACTGCATTGTATGTTCCTGCTTTTGCCAGAGGCAGATGGACCGTGAATTCAGTGCCTTTGTCCTTTGTGGTCTTAATCGTAATACTTCCGTTGTGCTGTGTGATAACATCCTTGCTTATGGCAAGTCCAAGCCCTATACCTGTTTCCTTGGTCGTAAAAAACGGCTCAAAGATCTTGTCTATAATTTCTTCAGGTATGCCCTGCCCGGTATCACGGAACGATATGTTGCATCCATTGCCTGCAAGGGACAGTCTGATCTCAAGCACACCGCCATAAGGCATTACATCCATCGCATTCAGCATTATATTGAGAAATGCCGTTTTAAGCTGTTCCTTTTCACCGTAAACATTGACCTGCTCATCCGGTATTATTATGCTCAGCTTGATACTCTGTGAATCAGCCTTGGTCCTGATAAGGTCCGTCAGATGATCGAGAAGCGGGTTTATACTGACTAACTCTTTATTTTCAATGACCGCTTTCCCATGGTTCAGAAATTGTTCCGTAAGTCTATTCAGGCGATAGAGTTCTCCTTTTATGGTGTCCATAGTGTCCATGAATTCATCTTTTGATCTTGTGTCTGCTTCAGAGGCTCTCGACTTGAGATGATCGATGCTGAGATTTATGAGGTTCAGGGGGTTTTTGATTTCATGCGCAAGTCCTGCCGAAAGCTGACCTAACCTCGACAGATCCTCTGCCTTGTGCAGTTTGTCCTCGAGCTCTTTCTTCTCAGAAATGCTTCTGACCATGTTATTGAAACCTTTATTGAGAGTCCCTATTTCGTCGTTGCGGTCTTCGATCAGCCGTACGGACAGGTTGCCTTCTGCAACCATTTTTTCCGCTTCGATCACATTGTATATCGGCTTTGTATATCTATTGGAAAGAAACATTATTCCGACTATTCCGAGACTAAGGATAATGATGGTAACCAATATCCTTTCAAAAAAAGTTGCCTCCAGCATCTGCTGGATATCATCGAGATGCATCACTATATGCGCATAACCGAGCTGGACATTACCGACAATGATCGGGACAATAATGTTGTAGGACTTCTGAGGGAGTGCGGCATGCTTTTCACCGAGGTTTGCAGTTATCACGAACTCTTTTTTGGGATGGATGATCGAGATAACCTTGCCTTTATGTTTAGGGTTCGAGCTCGCAATGATCTGATTCTCATTGTTTACAATCGCTATTTCCTTGACTCCTTTTTCCTTCAGGCTGTTTATGTACGACTGTAACCGTGCCTCGTCCGTTTTTCCGGGGCCCATGGTCAGTTGCTGAACGCCAATCTGGATGGCCGATGAAAGTTCAAGCGTGTCGTCCATGATATTTTTCAGGAGCAGGTTTTCACTCTGGTAGTGCAGCATTGAAAGCAGTCCGACCATAAGTATCATGATCATAAGCATGGCAATGGTAAGCTTGAATTTAAGCGGCAGGTTGCTGAACTTCTGCACAAGCCGCTGAACTGCTGTTTTAAGTTTCCCGGTAATATTCTTTATTATGTGTCTCATTTTGACCTTGTTTTCAGTATAACTCTTTTTATACGCGGTGACAATATTCCATGCATCTGCCTATCAACTATTATCTTTTATGCCGCACAGCTTCTTGGAGAAGCCTTGTTTTTCCTTTATGTTGACCAGGCGGGATATCATTATCCTCTGCGCCTGCGGCGATCCTGCTCCGTGCATAGACTCGGTAAGATACCCGACTGCCGCAGTGCCCAGAGTCAGATTTTCGATTAATCTGAGGATGCGCATCCTGTTTTCCGCAGGGACATTGTCCTTGCCTTTAAAATATTTCTTCAGCCATGTGCCGGTCACTTCTGATTTCAGGTCGTCCTCGGATGGAAGTGTTACCACGAGACCGCCGGCGATATCCTGCGCGAGTCTGGATATCTCATAAGGGAACCTCGTCACGTTCTGCTTATGGACATTGGCAAGCAGTGGATCCACGCTGTATGTCCCGCTGTCCTCCCTATGTCCCTCTGCCGCACAGGCGATACACCCGCAGTAGAGGGTTTCATTAAGATGGTTCATCTCTACAATTTTATCTTTGATGTGCGAAGACTTATCCGTGCCGTTGTATTCCGCGATAGTCTGAACCGCACCGATCAGAACGTCTCCGACACCCACCTTGCATGCATAACTCTGACGGTGATAAGAGGCAAATTGCTCCACGAGCTGGCCTGAAAATCCATATTCCCTGTTCATGAATATACGCTCCCATGGCACAAAAACATCATCGAAGACCATCAGGGCTTCATGTCCGCCGAAAGAAATATTCCCCTGATCCATCCTGCCCTGTTCGAGTTTCCGGGTATCGCTTGCCTGCCGTCCCATGATATACATAATCCCTTTGGTATCACTCGGTACAGCGAAGGAAACCGCATAGTCCGCGTCCTCTTCCCTCATGGTAATCGTCGGCATGACTATGACCTCGTGAGAATTTACGGCACCTGTCTGATGCGCCTTGGCACCACGCACGACAATGCCGTCTTTTTTCTCCTCGACAATCCTGAGATACAGGTCAGGGTCTTTTTGTTTGTGCGGCGGCAGGGAGCGGTCGCCTTTCGGGTCGGTCATTGCACCGTCACAGACGAGATCGTTCTCCTGAACGTATTCAAGATACTTCAAGAAACGTTTATTGTATGCTGTCCCGTGCTTCGCATCGATATTGTAGGTCACGATAGACAGGGCATTGAGGGCATCCATTCCTACGCACCGCTGGAAACAACAGCCCGTATGGCTGCCCATAAGCCTGCCCATCTTGCTTTTTTTGACAAGATCGTCCACATGCTGATGAATATGGGTAAAACGGTTTATTTTTTTCCCGCTTAAGTGCGAAGTTGCAGTCATTATGTCCGCATATTCCGGCTTGAGTGCCATGGAATATGTCATGGCAACGGCATTCAGGGATGGTCTGATGATAGGGTTGTCCACTACATTTTCAACCCGCTTGCCGAACATATATACCACAAGGTTGAGTTTTTCAATGCTCTTAATATATTCTTCCGGTGTTTTCATCGGCATTTCTATTCTCCTTTGTCGGGGATCGCAACATGATACCACCGCCAGCCAATAAATCAACTTCTTCGCAGTAAGCTCACGAGAAATCAACCGGAGAATACGTTTTCAGAATAGGGGGAAGTTTGTGTGATGAGCGAAGCACTATTTCAACTGGAACCTTATCGGTATCATCATCCAGACATAAACTGGATTGCCGCGCGAAGTAATCGGCGTAAACCTCCATTGCTTCACCGCATCCACTGCATACTCATCGAATATCGGGATTGATTTTAAGATCTTCACATCCTTTATCCTGCCATCCGGCGCTACGAGGGCCTTTAACAGAACAACACCCTCTAAACCTCTCTTCCTTGCTTCAACAGGATAAACAGGGTTCTTGAATTTAATTAGAGACGGCTGACTATCGAGTTCATTCGATGACACGACCCCCTGACCTGTTCCGAATCCGTTACCTGTGCCGGATTGTGCTGTCGCAGTACTCGCTGTCGTTTGGCCTGTAATTTGTTCTGCCTCCTGTTTTTGCCTGGCATTTTTGTCCGGCAGGACCATTTTGTTCTCTTGTTTTGGAATAACGACGGGGTTTTTTTTATTTTCAGACTGTTTTACCGGTGCGCCGCCGCCTCCGGACATAGTGAGGTTAATGGTTATGGAAGAAACTTGCACATTCGGTGAAATTATCCGGAAAAAAACTACGAAAAACAGAAATAAGCCATGTATAAAAAGAGAACCTGAAAGGAAATATTTAAACCGACCGTCTACACCGCTTTTAGGTCTGGCCGGATCATTAGAAATCATACTCTACGCCAACATAAGGTATAATCGGGAGTGAATTTATCGTTTTCCGCTGTGTATAAGTGCTGTTATAGAAGTATCCGTCGACATTCTGGCTGTACAGCAAATTTATAACATCAAGGTATACCTTAAGCGTTGACGCAGAATACACAAAACTTCTCTGTGCCTTGAAATCCAGGCGGTTATAGAACGGGAACCGTGCAGAATCAGGATAACCCTGAAGCGGCATGGTCACGGTTTTCGGCTGGTCCGGACATTGCGACAGCGGGTTCTGGATTACGGTGGTCCCGGTGACCGGCGTGTAAGGGTTCCCTGAATGCATGCTCAATCTCCATGAAAACTCCCAGTTAACAAACGGCCTGTAATCGGCAACGACATTGATGGTATGCCTCTGGTCCTGCTGCGGGAAATACCATGGTCCGCCTGCCTGGTCCTGCTGCTTTATAAATAAGTAGGTATAGCTTATCCAGCCGTCCCATTCGCCCGTAACATAACGCTGGATCATGATGTCTCCTCCGTATACCATCCTTCTGCCGGAATTGGCGGAACTTATTTTAACGACAGGCTCGCAGGGGGTTATAAAGGTTATATTGGCTGGGTTTATCCACGTATAGATCAAATCATTGTCCAATATGTAAAAGGCATCTGCCCTGCCGTAATAATTATCGGTGTTGATTTCGTAGGTGAGGATGAAATGCGTCGATTTTTCGGAGAGCAGCGATGCGTTGTCAGTAAGTGCTATCTGGGCAAGCGGGAGCTGATGGTACTGTCCTGTAACGAATTTAATCGTTTCCTGTTTGTCGATCTGATACCCGAGCTCCAATCTCGGGCTGTAGGTTGCCTGCCGGTTGAGCTCAAAGTAATCGTAGCGGAGAGATGGCGTAATAAAAAACTTTTTTGCAATGGTAACCCTGTTGCCCAAAAAGCCGCTGTAGATTTTGAACAGGTCCGACACGGACAGGTTAGCCTGTCCCTGATTCCTTGTGCTGTAGTTGGTAGTCTGGTTCTGTGAAGAGCCGACAACGAGTGCACTCATAAGAGAAGCTGACGCATTTACAGGCGCATATTCCACTTCGTATCCTAAGAATAAATTATCCCAGGACGACGGATACAAGTTCAGCGTTCCCCTTGACCCTGCCTGCTGGATAAGTGTGTGCGCTATGTTTGAGCTTGAACCCACCAGAGATGCGTCGTTTTTGTCCGTTGCACCGTAAATAACCTGTTCATACTTGAGAAATTTATCAGGTGTATACTCGAGCCCTATACCGAGTACATTCTGCAGGTGCATCCAGTAGACATTGCCGTATCCTGGCTGGTTGTATTGATCCGACTGCTTCAAATAACCCGATACGCTGTCACCAGCGACAAGATAATCGGCAAATATCTTCAGTGTATCATCCGGTACGTAAGACAGCTTTGCCTGAACATCATAGAAGCTCGGTATCACGACGTCTTTTGCAAGGTTCAGAGCCTTTATGAGCCAATCATAGTAGGTTCTCCTTGCGGTAATGATAAACGATGCTTTATCTTTTACTATCGGCCCTTGTGCAAGGAGAGATGCATCTATCAGGCTCGCATTGATCTTACCCGTATATTTTTCCTTATCACCATCTTTATAATTGACATTGAGGATGCCCCTGAGCGCATTTCCGTACCATGACGGATAACCGCCCGGATAGAACTGCATTACATCGACCATATCATCGTTGTACACGCTCGTCGCCCCTCCCAGATGTGTGGGATCAAACAAGGGGATGCCGTCAAGGTAATAGGTGTTCTCACCCGCATCGCCTCCAAGCACGTACATGTAAGATGAAAGCTCTCCGGCATCGGATACACCCGGCAGCGTTACGATTGCCTGGACCGGGTTTTCCAGTCCTGCTGCAATCCGCTTTACCTCCTGCCCGCCTACGACAAACTCAGTAGACGGCTTGCTCAATTCGACCTTGTTTATATGTTTCTGCATAATCCTGCTCGATGTAACGACAAACTCCTTTCCTTCAATGACGGAAACAGGAACAAGCTGGACATCCAGTGTGAGCTGTTCATTGGCAGTCAATGCAACATCCTTCTGCACGGGTTCATAGCCGGTATACTTTATTTCAATTACAAAAGTTCCTGCAGGTATATCCCCTATCGCATATCTGCCGCTATTATCAGAGGCTGCTTTTTTTATGAACGGACTGCCTGATTTTATGCTTGATCTTATATCTACTTCGGTATTCTTCATAGGCGCATTCGTATAACCATCCGTGATTGTGCCTGATACAGAGGCACCCATTGCTGTTTGAGCTATAAAGAGTGAAAACGCCGGCAATGCTATGCTGTAATAGACTGCATAATTTATAAATCTCTTAACCCGTTTATGAAACATAGTGTCTTCCACTATGAAGTAAAACGAATCGATTGGCAAGTGATTGATGAACAAGAAAATGAAACACAAAATTGACGTCCTCTATGAATAAATAGAAATATGCATTTTGAGTATTTTATGTTGACAATTTTGGCATGGAATTTGAAGAATATGATTAAACAATACTATTATAAAGGGGATACCGATGAAAAAGTTTATACTAATACTTGGAAGTGCATTTTCTGTCGTAACAATCGCTCAGGCGGACCAGAAAATTGATTCTGTAAAATTAAGTATGGCACCGCCTGCGCAGGAGCGGACTTTCAAAGTATCGAGTGTACAAACCGGAGCTTGCATCCAATGTCATAAAGAAATAACTCCGGGTATTGTTTCCGACTGGCAGCAGAGCGGACATGCCCGCTATAACGTCGGTTGTTATGAATGCCATAAGAGTAAAGATAAATCAGCTCCCGGTGCATTTGAGCATAACGGATATCTCATCCATGTAGTCGTGTCGCCAAAAGACTGTTCCGCATGTCATCAACAAGAAACGAAAGAATTCGAAGAAAGCAGACATGCCGTTGCAAGACAATTCATCGCAGGCATGCCCGGTCTTGAAGTGACCAGGGAAAATACGCTTTTTGCCACCATGGGTGACAAGATTACGATAAGGGGCTGTCAGGCATGCCACGGAACAGTCATAAAGATCGGCAAAGACGGCCAGCCTGCACCTGATACCTGGCCCAACCAGGGCATAGGCAGGATAAACCCCGACAACAGCTTCGGAAGTTGCACGACATGTCATACAAGACACAGGTTTTCTGTTGCAGAGGCAAGAAAGCCCGAGGTATGCGGCAATTGTCATCTCGGACCCGACCATCCGCAGAACGAGATATACATGGAATCAAAACACGGGAACATATATGCAACAAGGGGAGCTGACTGGAACTGGGATGCACCTGTCGGAAAATGGAACATATTAAAAACAGGTGCGGCTCCGGTTTGTGTGACATGCCATATGGATGCAGGCCTGCCTGACATGAAAACGACCCATAACTTCAGTGCAAACCTGTCATGGGCGCTTCAGGCACCTCTTACCTATCATTACCCTGACTGGCAGGCAAAACAGGAGACCATGCAGGAGGTATGCTATCATTGCCATTCTACGACATGGACGCAAAATTACTTCAGACAAGCTGACACGACCCTGGAGGTTTATGAAAACAGGTATTACAAACCGGTATTTGATGTAAAACAAAAACTCGTGTCAGAGGGAAAGTGGCCCAAAACACCGTTTTCAACGCCTGTCCAGTTCAAGTTCTTTCAATATTGGCATCATGAAGGCAGGAGGGCAAGGTTCGGAGCATTCATGCAGGGACCTGATTATGAGCTGTGGCACGGCTTCTATGAACTCGAACTTGACAAGATAGAATTATTGAAACAAATGCAGGAGATGCAGGATAAAAAACAATAAAAGAATTGACCCGAAAACTGCATTTGTAAATAGGGGAGTTTGTGTAATGAGCGAAAGGACTTAAAAATCATTTATCACAAAACCCCTTTATATCTTAGGTGGATCGCAGGATTGAGCGAATGAGCAAACTTCCCTGTTGCATTTTTCGGATTAATAATTATTCATAGTAGAGCGGTAAGAACTGATCATACAAAATCATAAGTTGAACACACTTTTCTGTTGCTTTTATCGGCATAAATTATAAGATATTTCTATGAATATTCCGGATATGCTGAAATCTTTACAGGATCCTATGGGTGTGCCGTTCTATCCATTGGTGTTCCGGATACTTCTTATAGTAACATTCGCCCTGCATATTATTTTCGTTAATTTCGTTGTCGGCGGCTCGTGTATGGCTGTGTATGCTTATCTCCACCCCGGAAAGTACTACACAGCGTTATCAAAAGCATTTGCAAAAGCGACGACAATAAATTTGTCCCTTGCAATTGTCCTCGGTGTTGCACCGCTTCTCTTTACGCAGGTTATCTATGATCCGTTCTGGTACACATCAAACGTACTTTCAGCTTCGTGGATGATAGGCATATTATTTGTTCTGATGTCTGCCATTTCCTTTGCGTACCTGTTTTATCTGAAATCCAGCACCGGGAAACGGCATATCGCACTCTGGGGCATTCTTTCATTCCTCCTCGTCATCCTTGCCGGTATTATCATGCATGCTGTTTCATATCAGGCGCTGGTCCCTGAAAAATGGCTTGCATGGTATATGAATAACGACAGTGTAAACCTCTACGGTGCCCAGTTGCACGCATTTCAACTGCCGAGGTTTTTCCATTTCATCGTTGCGTCTTTTGCACTCACCGGAGCATTCATGATGCTCTATTCATGGTACTTCTGGAAAAGGGAAGATATGGATAGTGCTTATCTTACATGGGTCGGTAAAGCGGGAGCAAGGATGGCTGCGGGCTTTACGGTCCTGCAGATGGCTGTCGGTGTGTGGTGGCTTCTGAGCCTGCCTGCAAATTTCCATTTTTATACAAATTATATGTTTTTGACCGGGGTGCCTTTTGCATTCATACTGCTGCTTGTGCTTATAAAGGCACAGGCGGATCCGAGAAAATACGCAGTGCCTGTCGCGGTCGTCATGGCGATTACCGTTTTCGCCATGTCGTCTTTAAGAGAGGTGCTTCGCATGCTTTATGCAGGGAAATACAGCTATTCAATCCACAGTTATAAATTAAACATGAGTTATGGAAGCACTGCCCTTTTTCTTTTAAGCTTTGTCATGGGTATCGTCATTGCAGGATACTTGATCACCGTTATTTTCAAGATGGGAAGGTCTTCAAAACCAATCGATCTTTCATCGATGAAGTTGAGAACATGGAGTGTCTATTTGATGATCGCGTGGATAGTGATGATGATCGGCATAGGCATGGCTATAGCATCGTAATTGTGTCAATCCGTTCCCCTCATGACCTGTTTGATCTTTTCGGCAAGGTCTTTGATGTGAAACGGCTTTTGAATAAAGGGTATACCGGGATCCAGCACCCCGTGGTGTACTATGGCGTTATCAGTATATCCCGACATGTAGAGCACTTTGATATCCGGCCGGTGTTTCCGGAGACGTTCAACCAGCACCACGCCTCCCATTCCGGGCATAATTATGTCCGTGATAATAAGATCAGGAGTTATCCCTTTTTCTTCAATCAAAACCAGCGCCTCATCACCATTGGCAGCGGTTGTTAGGCGGTAACCAAGTGATGGAAGGGTCGCTTCAAAGAGACGCCGCAGCTTAGGTTCATCTTCCACCACCATGATATGCTCGTTGCCTCCCCTGTGTTCTTTCCCTCTGTGGTCGACCACTTTTAAGTCCAGCTGCGCATCGGTGCGTGGAAGGTATACCTTGAAAGTCGTGCCCTGCCCGGGCTCTGAGTAGACGAAGATATGACCGCCCGACTGTTTTACAATGCCATAGACCGTAGCAAGTCCAAGGCCTGTCCCCTTTCCTCTATCCTTAGTCGTAAAAAACGGCTCGAAGATTTTGGACCTCGTTTCATTATCCATACCGTAACCGGTGTCTGTCACGGCAATCATCACGTACCTTCCTGTAACAACTTCAGCATGGTCTTTAGCATACACATCATCGAGATCTGCATTTACAGTCTCAATGGTCAGCTTGCCGCCCCGCGGCATTGCATCCCTTGCGTTAAGCGCAAGATTCATAAAGACTTGCTCAATCTGTGCCGGATCAACTTTTATTCGTCCAATATCATCTGCCAATGCAACCACTATGTCTATGTGCTCTCCAATCACCCGTCGAAGCATCTTTTCAAGATTTTTTAAAAGTGCATTTATGTCCAGCACTTCGGGTTTGATAATCTGTTTTCTGCTGAAAGCTAATAGTTGTTGCGTCAGCGCAGCAGAACGCATGCCTGCCTTCTGGATCTCATCTACTTCTTTTCGCAATGGATCTTCATGGTTAAGCCTGCCAGAAACCATCTCCGCATAACCTATAATGACGTTCAGCATGTTGTTGAAATCATGAGCAACGCCGCCGGCGAACCTGCCGATGGCTTCCATCTTTTGTGCATGAAGGAGCTGATCTGCGAGTTTTTGCCTCTCTTCCTCAGCCAGCTTGTGCTCCGTAATATCGTATGCAGAGGCAATAGCCGCGGTCCTTCCCTGCCATTGAATTTTTCCGGAGGTGAAATCAATCCAGCGTTCTGTGCCATCTTTGCGGACAATCTTAAATTCGTAACGCGAAGGTATATCTTCTCCGCGTTGACGGGCTAATCCTCTCTCGCGAATCAATTGCCGGTAATCGGGGTGGACCACGTCCCAAAATCGCATGGAGAGTAATTCATCGGATGAGTAGCCGGTCATAAGCCGGCTTGCATTGTTCACATAAATAAAGCGTTCATTGGAGTAGACGAAGATAGCAGTGGAGGTTGTTTCAGTCAGGGTTCGGAAACGTTCCTCGTTCTCACGCACGGCATCCTCAGCCTGTTTGCGTCCGGTGATGTCTTCGATTATACCGATGCCTCCTTCGACTCTGCTGTCTTTTGATAGTATAGGACCAAAAAGAACTCTCACCGGTGTGACTTTGTTTCCGGTCACTGAACTATAATCTCCTTCAAAAGAGGCTATGCTGCCTTGCAGCGCCTCCTGCACCGCATCGATGACACGCATGTCCGGAAGTTTAAGCAAATCCAAACCGATTAAAGCTTCCTGCGATGAACCGATAATTTTTACAAAGTTGTCATTACATGCAGATATTATCCCCTTATTGTCAAAGTGCAGTATTCCAATCGGTGCATATTCAAAGATTAATCGGAATTTTTTCTCGCTCTCATATAATGCCTGTTCTATCCGCTTGAGGTCTGCATGTCGTGTTCTATCCGGCGCTGTTTTTGATTTCTTGGCTTTGCCCTTTTTATGCTTTAATAAACTGGAGTTTTTCACGAGAGCACCTCCTCTGTTGCGTCAAACGCACCGTGATCTTTCCTCCGTTCACATCCACCCCCACAAGCTAATTTACACTATCATAGTTAAACGTCCTTGTCACTCCATTCTTGTCAAGACGCAAGCCGACGGTTATAATTTAACCTTCTTGAATATATAATACTTCGGGAAGTCTATAGTTAAGGTAAATAATGCCGATAAGCCGAGAATAATGAGAACTTGAGATAAAGCGATAGGGGAAATAAATACGCCATAGGTACCTAAAAGCACGAATGCAGCAAGCGTTAATCCAGTAAAGATGAGTAACTCTCTCCCGGGCATCGATGACCAGAAAAACTGTCTTTCTCTGACAATCAGAATTCTAAACTGACTGCTGAATACGAGATTAAGCAGCACAAAGGTGCGAAGCTGGCTAAAGTTCAGGTTAAAATATCGTTTCCCGATAAAGATTATGAGTATTGTTTCCAAAATCAACAATACGCCCAGAAAGAGAGAAGCGATGGTAATATTTCTTACGTTCCATGTATTCGGATTACTGGTATGTTTTACGTTGTCAGTCGCAAGGGACATTGTTATAAAATCATTCGCGAATACCAGCAAAGACATGCCGAGAAGCGACAGCACCAGCTTATGCAGCCAGAAAAATCCGATGGTGAGCACCCCCACAAATCCTATTACTTTTGTCTCCTTATTTATCACCCATGAAAGCATTCTTTGATATGTCTTTCTGCTTACCTTTATGGCATCTACTATTACATTTATGCCCAGTGCCGTTAAAACGATACTTGCGGATGCTTTTGCAACATCGGTCGCATTGCTTACCGCTATCCCCATCTCTGCCTGTTTCAATGCAGGCGCATCATTTACGCCATCGCCGGTCATTCCTACCGTATGACCATTGGATTGCAGCAATTTGACAATCTTATATTTGTCTTCGGGATATATCTCTGCAAATCCATCGCACTGGTTCACGATTTTCATCTGTTCTTCTTCTCTCAAGTCCTTGATATCGGGCAATCTTATTATGTTTCCACCGATGCTTACCTGTTTCGCTATCTCTTTTGCTATTGCGATATGGTCGCCGGTGAGCATCATTGGCTTTATGCCCAGCCCCTTTATTTCTTCTATCATGCTCTGTGCACACTTTCTCGGCGGATCAGCGAGGGCAATCAAGCCTATAAACTTAAACTCACTGATATTACTATCCGTTGATTGAGCTATTGCCAATGTCCTGTACCCTTTCAGCGAAAAGTTTCTTACCGTTGTTTCTACCTTTTCTAAAGTTTCTTTATCCATGCCCGTGCTCATGCTGATTACCATCTGTGCAGCACCTTTTATGACTTTGGATCGTTCTCCGTTGCCTTCGATAACCGCTTCTGTCCTTTTTATAGACGGATCAAACGGCACGAAGGAGAGTTGTTTATACGGCTTGATAGCGTTATCCAGACCAAGATGTTTCCCGTGGGTAATGATGGCAAGATCGATGGCATCCATACCCTTTTCCTGCGATGACAGCATGGCTAATTTTATTACATCCTCTTTCTGAGAGCCGTTAAAAGGCACACTGTCGGTGACCGACAGATTGTTCTCCGTTATCGTGCCTGTCTTATCGAGACACAGGATATCTATAGATGCTGCGTCTTCCACGGAATCGAGTCTTGTCACAAGGATATTATTTTTTGAAAGTTCTATGGCACCCGCAGCCTGTACTATTGTAAGCACAGCCGGAAGTGCCACAGGGACAGCCCCCATAAGAAACGTGACTACAAAAGCCGCTATCATGATAAGCTGGACCTGTATGGTAATCGCATAGAGAGAGACAATGACAGAAGCTATTATGCCCAGGTACATCATATATTTTACGATAGTCATCATTACTTCTTCCTGATGAGATTTCGGCTTGGCTATCTTAACAAGTTCTGCGGTTCTGCCGAAATATGTATTCGAACCGATGTTGACAACGACACATTTTGTTTCCCCTCTTTTTACCGTAGACCCGGAATAAACGACATCCGATTTATGGAGCTCTTTCGGTAATGATTCACCGGTTAAAGCCGATTCATCGACAGACAAAGATTCGTCCATAATCTTGACATCCGCGGGCACTATATCGCCAAGCTTAATCAGAATGATATCACCTGGTACGACATCCTTTGCATTCTTTATGAGCCACTCGCCGTCCCGAAGTGCCCTGGCCTTGACTGCCAGCTTACTTTTTAAGAGTTCAACCGCTCTCTGTGAACCCCGTGAATGCACGTACCCTATGATTGCGTTTATCGTTAATAACGTGGAGATTATTATGCCTTCAACCGGCCGATCCAGTAGAAATGAAAGTACCATTGCCAGTTCTAACAGCCATGGCATAGGCCCCCAATATCTGGAAATAAATTCCACGAACAGATTTTGTTTTTTTTCTACTATTTCATTGTAACCGAATATCTTATGCCGTTCTACAGTATCAGACTGCTTAAGCCCGTGAGCAGTGGTTTTTAAGTTGCTTAGTGTTTCCTCTAAAGAAATTTTCTTATATTCCGATGTCTTCAGTGATTTGAAATCCATAAACGTATTTTTTCCTTTCCTTAAATTTCATTCACCTAATTTATAATGTTTATTTTTATTTTCAAGAATTATTATTAAAAACCACGAACTTAAACTTCGTTTAAAGTATTGCAGGGGCAATTTATGAATTGTCCCTGCTGCGAATATTAACCTGAAAAATGCAATAGAGAAGTTTGGGGTAAACTCGCCTGAAAGAAGAGCAGGTGCCCCCCATTTTTTCTCTTCAGTTATTAATGCCCGTATTGATCGATCACTGTCGGACTAATACCGTTTGCCGTTGCTATTGCAGCGTAAACGTCGGTCGCAGGATGCATGGGTGTTCTCGTGAAGCCGGTGTTTGTATCCGGGATCAGAGGGCAGAACGGCGTGGTACAGGACGTGAAATCGTCCACAAAGAACAGTCCCGCGCTCTGGTCATAGCCTGATGTCCATTCATAATCGTAATTCAGTGTCCAGTACAGGTAGCCGATCATAACTACCCCCTGATTGATAGCGTCGTTTACTGCCATGATGTTCCGGACAATGTATTTCGCCTTTTCAAGAGGAACATTGGAATTGCAGCCGTTCTCGGTTATCAGTATGGGAAGGTGGTAACGTTGTTCATACTTCAACAATATGCCGGTCAGCCCCTGTGTTTCAGAAGGATTTTGTGCAGGACAGCCCAAAGTTCCCAGAGTGATACTGAATGCTTGCAATGCCCCGGCTATCGCTCCGCTGCATGGTAAAGCTTTTATTGGAGCCAATAAGCCGAAAGGTGCGGGCACGACGTAGTCATTTTCATAGTAATTGACGCCTATGTAATCGAGCGTGTGTGCCCAGTCCGGATGCCCCTCGGTAAACGTGGTGCCCGTAAGCCCCGTATCGAATATGCCCGTCGTCAGGGCATCGAGATAAGTAAGGTTATAAGCATGATCAAATGCATCCGCAGCCTTTGCCGATGCTGCGTTGCCGGGTATGGCGCTCGGGAAAATGGAATTCTTGGCAAAACTTACCATTGCGTCCGGCTCTGCTGCGTGGATCGCATGATATGCAAGCGCATGCCCCATGATCATGTTTTTCATGACCGTGATGACACTTGCTGAAAAAGGCATATTAGTTGTCGATGCCAGGTCAAAATAATTGCTGTACCCAGGAGGGTATTGACCTGCAATGTAGCCGAGCAGCACGTCTGCAACAGGCTCGTTCTCCGTAAGCCAATATTTGACGGTGGTAGAAAACTGCTGTGCCATGAAGCCTGCGTAGTTTGCGAACGCATAGGCTGTTATCGTGTTTGTCCAGCCACCGAGAGACCCGTCTGCAAACGTTTGAGCAGTCTGGTCGTATGCAGCCGAAGGGTTATCAACCCACTGCGGCACGGTGTAGTGAGTAAGGGTAACAACGGGTGTCAATCCTGCGGCAATCATGGCATTGACAACATCCGTATAATGTTGAACAGCAGTCCAGTTAATATCGGCTGCTGTCAATGGTGCGAAGACGTTCGCCGGCTTATTGGGCACTATTCTCGACCATTCGAAGGTGAGCCTGAACGCATTCAGGCCCATGGATTTTACGTTGTTAATGTCCGTGTTGTACCACTGTGGTTCATAGAAATTATCAGCAAGTCCGACTGGCGGGGTCTTACCCATTGTCTCCCATACATACCAGTCGTTCCCGGTATTGCCGCCCTCGCTCTGTTCCGCAGCAGTCGCCACACCCCAGAGAAAACCTTTCGGGAAGTTTACGGGTGAAGTGCCTTTTTTGGATGAAGTGCATGAAACCATGGCAACGGGGATACAAAGAGCAATCAGATATTTGATTATGTAATTTCTCATAATAGCTCCTTTTGTTTCGTTTGTATCAGTATTGCATGAGGTGAGTCAATCATTCTCAGGCTGAGTACATTATTTTCTGCGCTTGATACTCATTTCACTGAAGGTCCAGATAGAAACCAATTGGCTGCCCGGACAGTGGTGGGTAAACCACATGAATAAAACGGATAAAGCATTGGGTATCTTTTTAAAGTCAAAAGAAAAATGAAGTTATAGCCTTACAGGCTGCTGTTCTTGCAGGTAAACCCCGCGGGCACCGGCAATGGCGTATCACCTTTATACTGGAGAAGCACCTTGAATATGTCGCCCATTGCATCGGGCATGATAAGAAACTTTGATGCCGATGTAAGCCGGTAATAGTCGACGGGGTCGCTTACGGTATTTTTAATCTTCATAAGGAGATCATCATATCCCAGGGACAGAATGAAATCCCTCTGCCTGACATAACCGACCGTGTTTAACGAGAACTCCCTGCCCCATTTCTCGAGACTTGTGAAATCAACATGGCTCGTTATGTCTTTTTCTCCTACAAGCTCATAAGGATTATCATCTATTTTATGGTTATGATAACAAACAAGCGTGCCGTTGATCCTGTGCGGTGCATAATATTCCGATGCAGTATAGCCATAATCAATGGTAAGCAGGTATCCCCGTTTTAAAACATCCGACATAGCCCTCAGCATGTCCCTTGCCTTGAGGTTGACCTCTGTCCACATGCCTTCAGCGGGCCTGATGCCGAGAAAATCAAAATGGTTTAAAAGTTCCTCCGATGCCGGCAGAAGCAGTTCCTCGAAATGATCATCCTCCATACCCACATAAACTTCATATAATTTGTCTTTCATAGCGACGATATGAACAGGCAATGCATCAAATAGCTCGTTTGATAGTATACAGCCTGTGAGCCCGGCCGGAAAGGACTGGACTTTAGGAGCAATGTCCCTTCTCCGGTCCATGTCATTCAGTGATTCATACACATCGATTTTATCTCGATGCTGCACGTTCATTCCTTTCGTTTTCTCTACGATTATATATTTCGTTCTTTCATACAGTTCTTTGTGCCATATTTTCAAAGACTCCAAGATATCATCAGCCATCCTGCCCGAGCCTGCTCCGACCTCAAGGACATGGAAAGGTTCGGGCTTGCCAAGCAGATCGTAAAACTGTGCGATCTGCCGTGCCACAATCATACTCATGACCGATGTTGCATAAGGTGCAGTATAATAGTCCTCTTCCACGCCGACCCTCTGCCTGCCCGAGGTGTAATAGCCTGACAAAGGGTGATAGAGAGCCTTATCCATAAACTCCTCGAATGTTATGGGACCTTTCTCCCTTATCGTTTCTTTTATTGCCTGCTCTGCCTTACTCATGACTCGGTCACTTATCCCTTTTTCCCCTTCGGAACCCTGCTCCGAAACGGAGCCGTTTTGCCGGGTGAACTTGCATTTCTCACGTTTCATTGATTATATATCATAGGGAGATTTTATGGGCAAACCAGAAAAATACATAGACTCGCATGTGCATCTTTTCCCGGACAGCCTGTTTGATGCGATCTGGAAGTGGTTTGATACCTACGCATGGAAGATAAAATATAAGCTCTATTCGGAAGATTGCCTCAAGACACTGAAGGACAACGGCATAGAAAAAGCCATTGTCTATAACTACGCTCATAAGCCAGGGGTGGCTTCCTCTCTTAACGAATGGAACCAAAACCTGAAAAAAACTCATCCCGGACTCTTGGTTTTTGGAGCCATCCATCCCGACGATACGGACATCAAAGCAGAACTTGACCGGATATTCAGGGTGTACGGGTTTGCAGGGATCAAGCTGCACTGTCATGTTATCTCAAGGGCGCCTGACCATGAAAGTTTTTTCCCTATTTATGAAAAGATATGCGAATACGGCAAGGTACTTACCATACACGCAGGCACAGGTCCGAGTCTTAAAGGATATGCAAAGATGACAAGGGCCATAAGCGGGACAGACAAGATATATGGTTTTATGAAGCGGTTTCCGGACATGAAATGCATCGTGCCACACCTTGGAGCGGAGGATTTCAACGAGTTTTTCGATCTTATGGGCCACTTCAAAAATCTGTGGACAGATACGACCATGACCATGACAAATTTATTCGACAAAAGACCGCCTGTCGAACCCATTCTCAAGTATCAGGACAGGATCCTCTACGGCTCTGATTTCCCGAATATACCTTATGATCTCATGACAGAGATTGACACCATCAAGGCACTGAAACTTGGGAAAGAAGTGGAAGACAAGCTTTTCGTCAGAAATGTGCAAAGATTATTCGGAGTGTGGTAGCAGGGCGATTGGTCGGGACGCTCGCCCGATCTGGCGCTTTGGCGCCCCGTGCCCTCCCGCTATTTTCAGCCTGAGGCTGACCTCCGCTTGTGGAGGAGATCCGTCCTCTCGCAGGATAGCATGGTCATTCAATTTTATTAACAAACAATAAATAAATCATTGACAGTTACGCATACGTGTTATTACATTAAAAAATTCAAATGGATACGGCAAGCTTAAAAGAGTTTATTTTACTCATACCTGTCATTCTGTTCTCCTTAACCGTGCATGAAGTCGCGCATGGCTGGACAGCCGACAGGTATGGCGACCCTACTGCAAGGGCCACAGGCAGGTTGACTCTTAATCCTATCGCACATCTCGATCCGATAGGCACGCTTATGCTTTTTATAGCGCATTTTGGCTGGGCAAAACCCGTAATGATAAACCCTTACAATCTCAACAATCCCAAGAAGGATATGCTATGGATATCACTTGCAGGACCGGGTGCAAATTTTACCCTTGCACTCATAGCCGGGCTCATTATAAGGGTTACAGCGATGTTCGGCATATTGAATATGTCCGATCTGTTGACTTCATCCCTGTATGCGATACTCATACTCACGCTGCAGATCAATCTTGCACTCGGGTTATTCAATCTCATACCGATACCGCCCCTTGACGGCTCAAAGGTATTGTTCGGTTTGTTGCCGCCCCGTATGGAAGAGAAATTCGCATGGCTCGAGAAATACGGCATGATTATCCTGCTTGTATTGTTTGTGCTCGACAGCTTTACGCCCATAAAAATCATTACCCTGTTAATATGGCTGCCGGCAAACCTCCTCTCATATCTGTTTTCAGGCAGCTCACTTTTTCATTTATTGGGTCTGCTCAATATGTTATTGGGATCATAGGGGAAAATATGGAGAGAATACTAAGCGGTTTAAGACCGACGGGTAAGATTCACCTCGGGCATTATCACGGTGTACTGACCAATTTTATAAAACTTCAGGACGAATATGATTGCTATTTTTTTGTAGCCGATCTGCACGCCCTGACAACAAATTATGCAAAGACAGAAGACATAGAATCGAGCGTCATACAGATGCTGGCGGACTGGATCGCAGCCGGCGTCGATCCTGCAAAAGCGACCATATTCGTACAATCATACGTTCCACAGCATGCCGAACTCCATACGATACTTTCCATGATAACGCCTCTCGGCTGGCTGGAGCGTGTGCCGAGTTATAAGGAAAAACTCGATGAGGCCCAGAATACAGACCTCCACACCTATGGTTTTCTCGGCTATCCACTGCTAATGGCATCCGATATTCTGATTTACAAGGCACACAAGGTCCCGATAGGCGAAGACCAGATACCGCACCTTGAGTTTACACGGGAGATTGCACGGCGTTTCAATCACCTGTTCAAGCCCGTGTTCCCCGAACCCCAGCCGCTTTTGACGACATCTCCTAAGGTACCGGGTACCGATGGAAGGAAGATGAGCAAGAGTTACGACAATTGCCTCTACCTGTCCGATCCGCCCGAGGTCATTTCAAAAAAAATACTTGCAATGGTTACGGATCCGCATAGAATAAGAAGGACGGACAAGGGGAATCCGGATCTCTGTCCTGTTTACGACCTTCATAAACTGCACACACCGCCGGACAAACTCAAAGAGATAGATACAGGCTGCAGGACAGCGGGCATCGGGTGCGTCGATTGTAAAAAGGTAGTTATAGGTGAAATCAACACCCTGCTCGCACCGATCCGTGAAAAAAGGGAAAAACTGCTGCAACAGCCCCATGTGCTCAAAGAAATTATAGAGAAAGGCAATAAAAAGGCGGAATCGTTTGCCTCAGCAGCCATGCAAGAGGTAAAAAAAGCAGTGAGGATCATGTATGACTTTAGTACAGGAAAACTATAAAGTTAAGTTAGAGGTATTCGAAGGTCCTCTCGACCTCCTGCTCTTCCTGATAAGGAAGAATGAGCTCGATATCTACGATGTCCCCATATCATTCATAACCGAACAGTATATCGCTTACCTCAATCTCATGCACGAACTGGATGTCGAGCTTGCATCAGAATTTTTAGTCATGGCCGCTACATTGCTTGAGATAAAGGCGCGGATGCTTATCCCGACACCGGTTGAGAATGAGGAGGAGTTCTATGACCCGAGGCTCGAACTTACCAACAGGCTCCTTGAATACCAGCGCTACAAAGATGCCGGTATCCAGTTAAACAACAGGGACATACTGTACAGGGATACCTTCATAAAAGGTATTCAGGAAGAAATTCAATCCGATGACGCATCGCTGAATATAGAGGCCGACGTGTACGACCTGTTTGTTGCATTCAAGGCGATCCTTGACAGGGCTAAAGGCGGGAAGATCGCTTATATGACCGTAGAAAAGGTCAGTGTTGCACAGAGAATAAATGATATCATGGAACGTATAAGTATCGCCAAAAGCATAGTCTTCGGCACGCTGCTGCCCGAAGACTGCACAAGAATGGACATCGTCATAACCATACTTGCAATCCTTGAACTTTTAAGGCTCAGGATGTTACGATGCGAGCAAAGGCAGCCGTTTGGGGAAATATGGCTTTATGTGTCAGAATAGCCGGACACGGAACAAGGGATTAATAAAAATGACGGGAGGAGATACGTCTTCATGGAAAAAGAAAAACTCATTGCAATAATCGAAGCACTTATTTTTGCATCGGACAGACCGCTGAAGATAAAGTATATCGAGCAGGTTTTGTCCATTATCGATTTAGGCGAGATAAAAATTGACGGACTCGTTGAAGAACTGAGGACGAACTACAGTCCGGAAAACAGAGGCATCGAACTTGTCGAGGTTGCAGAAGGATGGCAATTCAGGACAAAATCACAGCTCTCGGAATGGGTAAAAAGATTGAATATCGTAAAGCCATCGAAATTGTCTGTGCCTGCAACAGAGACCTTGTCCATCATAGCCTATCGGCAGCCAATCACACGCGCTGAGATTGACTATGTCAGGGGCGTCGACAGCGGCGGAGTAATAAAGACTTTGCTCGACAGGAGACTTATAAAGATTGTCGGCAAGAAGGAATTGCCGGGCAGGCCGCTTGTTTACGGAACGACGCAGGAATTCCTCGAGGTGTTTAGTCTCAAAGACATTTCGGCACTTCCGAACCTTCAGGACCTGAAACAGATGAGTTCAGCAGAAGAAGAGCTCGAGAAAAACCAGACAGTCCTTCCTCTTGAAACAGCCGGACTACTGAATGAATCAGGCGATGAAGAGTAAAGATGCAGCATTAAATACTATAGTCAAAGACAACCTTTACTCTCGTATCGCAGGCATAGACGAGGTAGGAAGGGGCCCGCTTGCAGGACCTGTGGTTGCATGTGCAATTGTTATCCCGGATAATCTTGTGTCCGACCTGATAAAAGATTCCAAGCTTCTTTCTCCTGCCGCAAGAATCAAGGCTTATGATTTTCTGATACAGCAATCGATATCTTACGGTATCGGTATTGTCGATCATCAGACGATCGATAAGATCAACATAAGGAATGCGACACGGCAGGCAATGGAGCAGGCACTATCGATGTTGAATCATACTGTTGACATTGTACTTATCGACGGGAATATGGAGATTCACACCGGCCTGCCGCAGAAAACAATCATCGATGGAGACAAGCTTCACCTGAGCATAGCCGCAGCCTCTGTAGTAGCAAAAATTTACAGAGACGGTATTATGGAAATATATGCAAATCAATACCCTGAATACGGGTTCGAGAAACACAAAGGCTACGGGACAAAGGAACACATGGCAGCGCTTGAAAAATACGGCCCCTGCCCTCTTCACAGAAAAACATTCCTGAGAAAATTCTTTAACAAGCAGTCAAAACTGCCGATGGGCATGTAAGCTGCCGGAAGTCTGCTGAGCCAGTCTCCCTTCTCTTAACCCCAATTTTCAACTATACCGCAGCTTCTGTTCCCGTGCAGCCTTGACCTCATCGACCCTTTTGACGGGCGTTGTAAGCGGAGCGTCAATTACGAGCTTCGGGTCGTTCCTGACCTCTTCTGCAATGGATTTCATGGCAGCTATAAACCTGTCCATCTCGTCTTTCGACTCTGTTTCTGTAGGTTCTATCATGATCGCCCCGTGGACTATCAACGGGAAATAAATAGTGGGAGGATGAAAACCATAATCAAGAAGCCGTTTTGCCATATCGATAGTTTTGACACCATGGGCGTTCTGCAGTGAATCATTAAATACGACCTCATGAAGGGTCGGCGTACTGTAAGGCAGATTGAAATAATCTTTCAACATCAGCCTTATATAATTTGCATTGAGTGTTGCAGTCTCTGCGACCTGCCCTGCCTCACGGATGCCGAGCATACGCATATAGGTATATGCCCTCACAAGAATACCGGCATTACCGTAAAAGCTTACCATTCTGCCTATGGTATGCTTCAGATCATACTTCATCGTGAACTTGCTTTTTTTCTTTTCGACCACGGGTACCGGCAGGAATTCTTTCAACCGGGGAACTACGCCTATTACGCCTGCACCCGGTCCGCCGCTCCCATGCGGTGTTGCAAATGTTTTATGGAGGTTCAAATGGACAATGTCGACTCCCATATCGCTGTACCTCGCTTTACCGAGAAGTGCATTGAAATTTGCCCCGTCGACATAAACAATGCCGCCTGCATCATGGATGAGTTTTGCAATGCCCGCGATCTGTTCTTCGAAAATGCCGAGTGTATTCGGAATGGTGAGCATAATGCCCGCAGTATCTTCATTTATAAACTGTTTCAGCATGCCGGCCTCAATCATGCCGTGACTGCCCGAAGGTATGTTCGTAACCTTGAACCCTGCCATTGCAGCGCTTGCCGGATTGGTGCCGTGGGCTGTATCGGGTATGAGTATTGTATGTTTACCGGTCTTATTTATCCTGTGATATTTTGCCGCAATGAGCATACCGGCAAGTTCCCCGTGTGCACCTGCTGCAAGCTGCAGCGAAAAACTGTCCATACCGGTCACTGTCTTAAGGTAGTGCTCGATGCCATACATCAGCTCGAGAATACCCTGAGTCATTGTGTGCGGTGTCATGGGGTGAAGCATCGAGAAACCTTTATTCCCTGCCGCCTCCTCCATGACCTTTGGATTATACTTCATGGTGCATGAGCCAAGAGGATACATTCCGGCATCGAGGTTATGGTTCATATAAGAGAGCCTCGTAAAATGCCTCACAACCTCGGGTTCGGCTGCATCGGGCATACCTTCGATATCCTGCCGGATGTACCTGTCGGGAATATCTTTTGCAGGAATGCGCCGGAATGCGTCCCCGTTATTTTTACGATCGAAAATAACCTTTTCCTCTACTATCGGTTTGTTTCTCATATTATATCTCCTCAAATCTGAATCTTCTTATATCGATGCTCAGCAGTATGCCGATCTCAGCCATGAATATAAGCAATGACGTGCCTCCATAACTCATAAAAGGAAGCGTTATGCCTACGACCGGCAGTATGCCCGTACTCATGCCTATATTTATGAAAAATTGCAGAAACAGCGACATCGTAATGCCGAATGCGAGTATGACACCGAACCTGTCCTTTGCATATCTCGATATAGTGAAACCTTCAATAAATATAAAAGTGAATAATGCGACGACTACAATCGAGCCTGCAAAGCCCCACTCCTCTGCAAGCACTGAAAAGATGAAATCCGTGTGACTTTCAGGCAGGAAGTTGAGATGGCTCTGCGTACCTTTAAGATAGCCTACACCGGTGAGCTTTCCGGAACCGACTGCTATCCTTGACTGGAGTAAGTGATACCCTGAACCAAGCGGGTCTTTGTACGGATCGGCAAAAGCAAGAATTCTTGCCTTCTGATAACCTTTCATAAAGTGCCAGCCAACAGGCATTATTATTATGAATGCAAACAGGAATAAAAGGAATGTCCTGAGCTTCACCCTGCAAAACAATACTATGGAAATACTGATCAGTATCACGATAATGGCAGTGCCGAGATCAGGCTGTTTCAGGATTAATGCTGCCGGTATAATTACATAGACAAGGGGCATCAAGAGCTGTCTCAGGGAAAACCCCTGTTCCAACCAGTGATCATCGAAATAGTTTGCAAGGATAAGCATCATTGAAAACTTTGCAAGTTCCGAAGGCTGGAAGGAAAAGATGCCGAGTGAAAGCCATCTCTGTGCGCCGTATGCCGTCCTGCCCTTAATGACGGTAAGGACAATGAGCATGAGCGTTAAGATATACAGTATGAACGAAAGCTTTTTCAGCATCCTGTAGTCTATGTATGCGAAGAAAAACATAACAGGGATGCCGATACCGAACCACAATAACTGCCTTTCAAAAAGATCTGTCGTGCCGTGCATGCCTCTTGTCGCACTGTACAAATTCAGGATCCCTATGATCATCAAGAGTCCGAAAGGCAAAAGCAGATTATAGTCCAGTAAAGATGTTTTCCTGCTCATTGCAGTTTATCCCCCTGAAGATAGAAATTTATCATATTTTTTGCTATTGGAGCGCTTGCAAAACCTCCGTGTCCTCCGTGCTCCACAAGTACGACAACAGCTATGCGCGGCGATTTATAGGGTGCAAAGGCCACAAACCATGCGTTGTCCCTGTACATCACAGGGATTTTTGACTCAGGTATATTCCTGAAGGCGCCTTCTTTTATAACCTGTGCCGTACCTGTTTTACCTGCTACCTGTATATCCTTAAGCCGTGCACCCGGAGCCGTGCCATGAGGTTCGTTCACAACACCCAGCAAGCCTTTTCTGATAACATCGAGTATTTGTCCGTTTACTCCTAACTTTGATACAATGTAGTCCTGGGTGGTCGCTGTCGGATAAAGCAGAACATGCGGTCTCATTATGCTGCCGCCGTTTGCTATCGCAGAATACGCAACAAGCAGCTGCAAAGGCGTAACAAGATCATACCCCTGACCTATTGCAATCGGCGGTGTATCTCCAGGATACCACGGTTCATGAAATGTTTGCTCCTTCCATTCCGAAGTAGGGACAAGTCCCGGTTTCTCAGACGACAGATCAATGCCCGTAGGCTTTCCAAGTCCAAGAAGCCTCGCATATTTTGCTATTGTATCTACGCCGAGCAATGTGCCGAGTCTGTAGAAATAGGTATCGCATGACTGGACTATCGCTTTGTGCATATCCACTATACCATGCCCCCCCTTTTTCCAGTCGTGATATACCCTGTTGCCGACGACAAAATATCCGGGGTCAGAGATTGTCTTCTCCGGACTGATGACACGCTCGTTCAGTCCGGCTATGGCCAAAACGGGCTTGTAGGTCGAACCGGGCGCAAACATACCCTGGATGCATTTGTTTTCAAGCGGATGATCCGGATTATTGGCTACACTGCTCCATTCGGCAGGGGTCAGGTAGGATGAAAAATTATTTATGTCAAATGAAGGCTCACTCACCATTGCGAGTATCGCTCCCGTAGCCGGATCCATTGCGACCGCGCAACCGACATACCCCTGCATAAGACCCGAGGTATAATCCTGCAGCCTGGCATCTATGGTCAATGATATGGATTCCCCCTGAACAGGATCTATATAGGTGTATGTTCTTATCTCTTTGCCGGATGCGTCTACAAGCTTAACAATTGCTCCATCCTTGCCGCTTAGATCATTTTCATACGTCTTTTCTATACCGTATTTACCGATGAAGTCACCGCTCACATACCTGTCCGGGTATTTTTTGTTCAGCGCATCGAGTTCTTCTTCACCTATCTCCCTCACATATCCCAGCACGTGTGACATTCCCTTCCCGTCGAGATAAAACCTCTTGGTCTGCCATTGTACCGCTACACCGGGCAGAAACGGCTTATCGGCAAGTATCTGTGAGACTTGCTCCCATGAAAGGTAGGGATCTATGAGCAACGGAGTGTAGGAAAATCCGTCCCATACAGACAGCTTCGCATCCAGATCTTTCACCTTTATATCTACGATCTGTGAAAGCCTTTCCTTTTCAGTATATTTAAATTCCGGCGGCGTAATGTATAAAGAATAGCTGACATTGTTATCTGCAAGCAATAGGCCGTTCCTGTCATAGAGCTTGCCCCTCGGCGCAATAATATCTATCCTGCGCAAATGATTGTTTTGTGAATAATATTCCAGTTGCGAGCCCTTATATATCTGAAGATACCAGAGTCTGACGATAATAACAGCCACGAGCAGGCTCATGATAACAAATAGTATCCGGTATACCCTCCCGGTTTCCAGAGCTTCCGGATCGTATGCATTGAATTCGTCATTAAAATTCATAATGAGTACCGGCGTTATGACACAATTTGTATATGTGCTTTAAACTTGTAATCCATAATGGGGGCATACCTGAATATAAAGTATGCAGCAGCAACATTACCGGGCAGCTGCATGAAGCTCAGATCGAACGCCTCTTTAAATAACACAGTTTTTTCTGAAAGCACGGCAGGGAAAAGTACAAAGAGCGGGTAGATCAGGGTCGTTATCAGGGACAAAACGATAATTGCCGCAAGCTGTTTCCTGTCAAAAAACTTTTTAAAGAAATTTAACAGGTAAAAAACGGTTATATAAGAGAACATATAAAACCAGATACTGCCGTAGCTGAACACGGAGCTGATATAAGACATAAAAATAATACCGAGCAACGCCGTATAATAACCGTAGTAAAAAGTCATATAAACGGTAAACATCAAGAATAGGTTCGGAGCAAGAAACACGGGCATATAATTGTTCAGTATCCCCTGCAGTGCTCCCGCCGCAGTTACACCGGTTATCCAGAATAGATATCTCACTGTTTTTCCCCTGTTATGACCATGACATAGTTAAGCCTGTTTATATCGACCGACGGTTTTATAGAAATATCTTTGAACAACCAGCCCTGGGGATTGCCTTTTATCCCTGTTACCGTACCTATCATGATCCCTTCGGGAAACACGCCGTCCTTGCCGCCCGTGATCAAACTATCCCCGGCATTGATCGGATCGCCTGAAAGGATATACAGAAATTTCAGTTTGTCCGACCCTGCGCCATTGACAATGCCCCGTATCCTGCTCTTTTCATCAATGCCTTCAATGTAGCTGTCTGCATCCGTTAACAGGAGTATCTCGGCTGCATGCGGTGTCAACTTCACGACCCTTCCGACAACACCTGCGGTGGAGAGGACGCCGTTGCCTTTCTTTATGCCGTCGAGCTCACCCTTGTTGACTATGATAGATTTGAATATGCTGTTCATGTCTCTTGCTGAAACAATGGCGGTTACATAAGAGAGATTCTTATGCGGCAGGGGAAGATTTAATACGTTTAAGATATTCTGGTACCTGATCTCTATATCCTGGAGCAGCTTTAACTTCATTTGAAGCATTGCCACCTGGTCTTTCAGCCCGACGTTTTCCTTTTTTACATCGATAAGTGCAATATAGTTATTCCATGTTTTTCGTATACCGTTAAAAACACCGGCTACGCCCGACATTATCCCGGCTCCGCCTTCGAATATGAGTTTCGAAGGTCCGACAAGCGGTCCTCTGGAAAAGATGTCGGAATAAGCAAGCTGAAAGGTGAGGATCAGGATCAGCAGTACTATCACATGTCTGTGATGCTTAACAAGCCAGTCCCACATTTTGTACTATGTTACCAGCACCTTGCCGAGTTTTGCAAGTTCATCGAGTACCTTGCCGCTCCCTTTAACGACACTGGTAAGGGGATCGTCTACAGTTATAACGGGCAAAGCGGTGTGCTCCCTAATAAGCACATCGAGATTCCTGAGCATTGAACCGCCGCCCGACAGCACGATGCCCTTTTCAACTATATCAGCGGCAAGCTCCGGCGGCGTATGTTCCAGCGCCTCTTTTATAACGTCAATGATGGACTCAAGGGGCTCCTGGAGAGCCTCACGCACCTCTTCATCTGTAATTTCAAGCATCTTCGGTATGCCTGTAAGAAGGTCTCTGCCGCGGACATCGAACTTGAGCGGCGTGTTTAAAGGATAGGCGCTGCCGATCGATATCTTTATACCCTCTGCCGTCGATTCACCTATGAGCATGTTGTATTTCTTTTTCATATAATTAACTATTGCATCATCCATCTTGTCACCGCCAATCTTTATTGAGCGGGAGTAGACAATACCCGACAATGAGATGACGGCAACACCCGTTGTTCCGCCGCCGATGTCTACGATCATGTTTCCGGATGGCTTTGTTATATCAAGACCTGCTCCAATTGCAGCAGCCATAGGCTCTTCGATAAGAAAAACATCTTTAGCTCCTGCCGATTCCGCCGATTCTTTTACGGCTTTTTTCTCGACAGGCGTAAGGCCCAGCGGAATACAGACAATGATCCTCGGCCTCATAAGCGTATAACGGTTGTTTTGCGCCTTGCTGATAAAGTACTTGAGCATCTGTTCGGTAACATAGAAATCAGCTATAACACCTTCCCTCAAAGGCCTTATCGCAGATATATTGCCCGGTGTCCTTCCGAGCATCTTCTTCGCTTCATTGCCGACGGCAAGTATTTTCTTTACACCATGGCTGTCGGTATAAATTGCGACAACGGACGGCTCGTTCGCGACAATACCTTTGCCCTTTACGTAGACAAGCGTATTGGCAGTACCGAGATCTATGCTCAAGTCATTCGAAAATAAACTTACAAACAATCCCGCCATTGTTTCTCCTAAAATCGTTTTAGTCTGAGGGCGTTAATCTTGATAAACCCTTCAGCGTCTTTCTGGTTATAAACATACTCTTCTTCAAATGTTGCAAGGGACAGATTATAAAGTGAGTAAGGCGATCTCCTGCCGGCAACAAGCACATTACCCTTGTACAATTTCAATCTCACATCACCGGTCACATTGTTCTGTGTCTCATCGATAAACTTCTGGAGTGCAATTCTTTCCGGTGAAAACCAGTAGCCGTAGTACACCATCTCCGCATACTTGGTAATCATGCTGTCCTTCATATGGTAAACTTCTCTATCGAGGGTTATGGATTCCATTGCCCTGTGTGCATGGTGAAGTATCGTCCCGCCCGGTGTTTCATAGACACCCCTTGATTTTATACCGACATACCTGTTCTCGACAAGGTCAACCCTTCCGATGCCGTTCTCTCCTCCTATTTTGTTCAGGGTCTCAAGCAACTCGAGGGGTTGTTTCCTTTTGCCATTCACCGCGACCGGATTTCCTTTTTCATAAGATATCTCGATATAAACGGGTTTGTCCGGGGCCTTCTCGGGTGATGTCATAAGGGTGTACATGTCCGATGGAGGTTCTGACCATGGGTCCTCGAGAATGCCGCCCTCGTAGCTTATGTGGAATATATTCCTGTCGCTCGAATAAGGTTTGTCCTTCGTTGCCGTAACAGGAATACCGTGTTTCCGGGAATACTCAATAAGGTGTGTCCTCGATTTGAACTCCCATTCCCTCCATGGAGTAATAACATGGATCTTCGGATCAATGGTATAATAGGTAAGTTCAAACCTGACCTGATCGTTGCCTTTGCCTGTTGCACCATGTGCAACTGCGTCGGCCCCGGTCTCTTTTACAACTTCCATCTGCGTTTTTGCTATCAATGGTCTTGCAATGGATGTTCCGAGCAAATATGCGCCCTCATACAGGGCATTTGCCCGCAGCATCGGAAATATATAATCCGCCACGAAAACGTCCTTCACATCTTTTATATATGCCTGTTTCGCACCTGTTTTTAATGCCTTTTCTTTTATTTCTTCGAGCGCCTCACCCTGCCCCAAATCAGCTATAAATGCAATGACCTCACAGTTGTATTTTTCCTTTAACCAGTTCAGTATAACCGATGTATCCAGTCCGCCGGAATACGCCACGACAACCTTCTTTATCTCTTTCACGTTCGTCTCCTCAGATTAATTTATATTTATAATATCGTTTCTCAACAGCATAACCAGATTTCTCATAAAGCTGAATCTGTCAACATTACTCAAAGCGTGGAGTTCATCGACACTCAGACTGCCGTCTATCGTCGCGATGATGAACGCCGACTCTCTCGTGAGGTTTATCTTCATAATCTCATTCATGTCTTTCTTCAATTTTATGATAGAGCTGGTACTTCCGATCTCATTGACATAATCTTTCAATAACAATCCTTTTGTCGTATCAAGAAATTTCTGCGCCTTTTTATTGCCGGGAGCGTCTTTCAGTATCATTTCGAGCAACTCATAAGCAGGTTCAAGCTGATTTTTTCCTATAAGTCTTATCGCCTCGTCGAGCAGCTCTTTGTCCGCAAGCTTCTTGTCTTCAAAAGGTATCTCTTCCTCCATGGAGCGAATGTAGTCCATGGCAAGCTCGTTCTCCGGATCGAGCTCAAGGACCTTTTTCCACAATTTCTGAGCTGCTATAAAATCACCCAGTGCAAAACTGTCAAGTCCGGACTCAAAGATATGGAGGATTTCTTCGTTTTTCAGAATATATTCCGGCTTTTTCATCATTCGTCTTTCAGATCAATTTCATAAAGATGGGCTTCATCCGACATGGTCTTAATCTCATCTTCCGTCAGTTTACTGCTTGACATGATCTCTATCTTGTTTTCGAGTCCCGTATCGAGATCGACTGCCGAGACATTCACGATACCGTTGTTATCGATATCAAAGCTGACGTCTATCCTCGGTTCACCCTTCTTTGTCATTCTGATGCCTGACAGTATAAATTCTCCGAGCAATTCGTTATCCTCCGCTGATTTGCTTTCCCCCTGAAAGACCCTTATTCTTACTGCACTCTGGTTATCGTACGATGTGGTAAAAACATGGCTCTTTTTTACAGGGATTGTCGTATTCCTCTCTATGATCTTGGCAAATTCACCACCGTGGGTCTCAATACCGAGTGAAAGCGGGGTAACGTCAAGGAGCAGCATATCACTCGAACCTTCAGCAAGAGCAACTGCATCAATTGCAGCACCTATTGCAACGACTTCATCGGGGTTAACGCCCTTGTGCGAAGCTTTGCCGAAAAACTTCTTTACCTTCTCCACGAGCAATGGCATCCTTGTCTGACCGCCGACAAGTATAATCTCATTTATATCAGAAGTGCTTAGTTTTGCATTTTCAAGCGCCTGTTTTACTATGCCGATAGTCTTATCGATCAGATCCACGGAGAGCTGTTCAAGTTCGTGGCGCGTAATCCTGCGAGTATAGTGTCTTGGTCCCGTCTTATCATAAGCGATAAACGGAAGGTTGACCATCGATTCCATGCCGCCTGAAAGTTCTATCTTGGCTTTTTCTGCAGCCTCTTTCAACCTCTGAAGCGCCATTCTGTCCGAAACGAGATCGATGTTTATTGTATCTTTTATTTCCTTTAAAAAGAGCTGTATGAGCCTGTTGTCAATATCCTCTCCCCCGAGGTATGTGTCGCCGGATGTCGATATGACCTCAAACACGCCTTTATGGATCTCGAGTATGGATACATCGAACGTACCGCCGCCAAAATCATAAACAAGCACTTTCTCATTATCGACATGCCTGTTCAAGCCATACGCTATTGCCGCTGCCGTAGGTTCATTTATGATCCTGAGGATATCGAGCCCCGCTATCTTTCCGGCATCTTTGGTCGCCTGTCTCTGGTTGTCGTTGAAATACGCAGGCACTGTTATAACAGCCTCTTTGACCTCTTCCGAAAGGTACTCTTCGGCAACCTTTTTCATTTCTATGAGTATCATTGCGGATATCTCGGGTATACTGTAGTCTTTGCCTGCAATATTTATCCTGACATCCTCGTTCGGTCCTTTGATGAGACGATAAGCGACATTTTTCTGTGCTACCTCTGATTCCGGTGCATCGAACCTTCTCCCTATAAGCCGTTTAAAGGCGAATACCGTATTGTCGGGATTAATTACCGCCTGGCGTTTTGCAAGGTTCCCGACAAGCTTTTTGTTGTCTTTTGTTATTGCGAAATATGACGGGGTTATCCTGTAACCCGCCTTGTTGGGTATTACGACAGGCTGCTTATTGACCATCATCGCTACACATGAATTCGTGGTTCCAAGATCTATTCCTATTACTTTACTCATAGTTAATCCTCTATTAATAATTTTATTTCTTTTATCATTTTAACCGCATAGATATTATCCGGAGTAACCTTTATAATTGTCTCATACACCTTTAATGCGTTTCTGTATAGCTTAAACTTCATGTATATGCTGCCAAGTATTTCGTAAGCTTTTATATTCTTTTCATCGTATTCTACCGCCGTCCTTGCATAATCTTTGGCACTTAAAAGATCATTCTCTTTTAAATAATAATTTGCCATTAGTAAAGGTATTCTTACATCCTTGATATTCTTGACTATGTCCATTTCCTTTAAAGCCTGATCGAGCATATTTTTGTCAAGATTCTCCTTAATAAGGGCGATCTTCTGTTCTATAATGGAATCAACGGATTCCGGTTTCTCAAACTCCACGGTCTCTTCAGTGCTTACAGATTCACTTATGTTATCCTCGTCTTCATAAGCCTGGGTCTCTTCGGTACTATCGATATCATTCCGGCTTTTGTTTGTTTCCTCCTGCGCCTGCCGTTTCTGTACACTCTTTACCTCTATGACTTCGGCTGTCGTATTAATTTTCGGAGCCGGCGGCTTTTGGGCAGCGCTTGGTTCTGACGGCTTTGGCTTCCTCAGCTCCGAATCATACCATCTTTTTTTCTGAGGGTCATACAACACCTCATAAGCTTCCGACATCTTCTTGAAAATCATCGTAAGCATGTCTTTGTATCTGCCTATGTTCTTCCTAAAATATTTGTCCGGATGAAAGCTTTTGGAAAGCTCGAAAAACCTTACCTTTACCTGTTCCGGTTTAACGTCAAAAGGCAGGGAAAGTATCTGATAATAGGTGCCATTCTCCGTCGTTTTAGCCATTTTTTCTATAGCATATCTTTCATCTTCGTTTAAATCAACATCATTTTCTTCACCGGCACTCTGTTCGACCCCCTCGACTGCAAAGACCTTTTTATTCCAAAGGGATTTTATTACGCCTATGGCCTGATCATAAGGGAGCCCGCTGAGAGAAGCGATTTCCTCTACAGAACTCACCCCGTCTATCCTTGAAAGGAAATATCCTTCAGTAGGCGTAAGGCTCAGCGTATTGTAAGATATCGATGAACTCAGTTTCGGTATCCCCTTTATAAAATCCATGTATAGAACCCGCACTTACAATAAATCGAAACGGCTAAGGCTTTTGAAAAAGCTTAAGCATACCAAGAATTATCCGATAATCTCAAGACTATACCTCTTCCCTTTTTTCCCGCTTGCAGCGAGCAGTATAGTCCGTATCGCTTTTGCATGATTCCCTTCCTTGCCCACAATCTTACCGACATCGGTTTTCGCAACACTCAGCTCCAAAACAACCGTATGTTCGCCTTCAATCTCATTTACCTTAACCTCTTCCGGATTATCCACCATCGCTTTTGCAATCTTTTCTAAAAGCTCTTTCATCTTACCCTCCTTATTTTATCGTCGGAACCTTTTGCTTCTTCAAAATCTCTGCTCTATACTTTGCGTAGAGTATCTTCCACTCATCACTACCCTCCGGCACCTTCTTTGATAAGGACGCTATTCTCGCCCTGGCGTCTTCGTCAATGCGATCATTGAAGGCCTCAAAATCCGCAAAACCTTTCTTCAGGACTGTAAGGACTTCTCCCCTTCTGGTCGGATCTATAAAATTGTTTTTTATAAGGTTACTGATTATGTTGTGAGCTATATAACTAATCCGCTCTTCGCTCAGACGGCTCATACAATGAGTTTCCTCTCTTTAATAAGCTGCAGTTTTATCATATTGAACAGTTTATTGTAGTCCAGCTTTCCACTCTTCAGCTCTGCGTCGTATCGTTCCATAATGTCCTTGACTTCCTCGTTCAGCTTATCCTCTCTGCTCATATCCACGGAAATGATACTATAGATAGCGGAGCGGATATCATCCACTTTGACATTTTTTATGACATGATTTTTTTCTACAAGCAATTTGGCGAGGAACTCGCTTAAGCCCTGAATCTCATCATTGTTCAATTTCATCGTTCTACATCCTTTTATTCCTTAAAGTCTCAGCTGTCCGGATCCTTAAGTTCTTTTCCCTTTTTCCTGGCATTCCCTGCACACACCAAAGATCTCAAGCCTGTGATACAGCGGTTTAAATCCAGTTTTCAGGCGTGCCCGCCGCTTCATTATCTCTATTTCATTGTTCTTGAATTCCGTTATATTACCGCAGGTAATACAAATAAGATGGTCGTGCTGGTTTGAAAGCTCGTCCTTTATCTCATACCTTGTGAATCCGTCCTTGAAATCTACTTCCCTCGCAAAGCCGTATTGGACGAGGAGTTTCAGTGTCCTGTAGACGGTAACAAAACCAATGCCTGTCTTTATCTTTTTTACAATGAAGTATAGTTCATCCGCATTAAGATGTTTTCTGCTTTTGACAAAAGCACCGATAACCGCGTTCCTTTTAGAGCTGTTTCGCAATCCATTCTCTCTGAGTGTTGAAATAATCTTTTTTCTCAAAATCGCCCTGTCATCCATAATTTTTATTTTATCAGAATCATTGATTATGTCAATTGCTACTTCACAATACTTTGTAAATGTGTTAATGGGCTTTAAGAAGAAGCGGAGGTGGTATGGAAGAAAATATAGTTCATAGTCTCTACAAGAGGGCAAAAGATATGCCTGACGACCCTGCATTGATGTTCAAAGAAAAGGATATATATGTGACCAGATCGGCTCAATGGTTCTGGACCAGGGTCGAGAAGATTGCTTCAGGCCTTATCAAGCTTGGCATCAATGAAACGGACAAGATTGCCATAATGGGATCGACAAGGGTCGAGTGGACACTGGCAGATATGGCTATTCTGTCTTTACGAGGGATTACTGCAACGATATATCCGTCCTTGCTTGATCATGATGTCAGATTTATTCTTGATAATTCCGATTCAAGGGCTGTTTTTGTCGAGAATGACGCTGCACTAAACAGGGTACTGAATGTTATCGGGGATCTGCCGAAGATCGGTAAAATCATAGTTTTCGAAGACGTATCCGTAAAAAACGACAAGGTCATTACCTTACGACAGCTTGAGAAACTTGGAGAAGACAACCTCAATCCTGACGAGATAAAAACCCGCATGAACAGGATAACGATGAATGATACCGCAACCATTATATACACATCGGGAACGACAGGACCGCCAAAGGGCGCCGAGATTATTCATGAAAATATTATTGCAAACCTGAAAGATCTTCTGACTCTGACATTCAATATGCCCGGTGACATAACGCTCGGCTATCTGCCGCTTGCACATGCATACGAAAGAATAAACCAGTTCGGAGCCATATATGTACGCATGATATATGCTTACGCAGAAAGCCTCGATACAGTCGCAAAAAATATTTTAGAGGTAAGACCGACCATACTCCCGGGCGTGCCAAGGGTGTATGAAAAGATCTACGCACGCATTATCAACGAGATTCAGAATGGACCGAAGATCAAGAAGGTCCTGTTTAACTGGGCATTGGATACCGGAAAGGCATCCCTGCCCTACAGGCTTGCAAAAAAGCCACTGCCATGCCGGTTAAAAATGAATTACATCGTAGCAAATGCTCTTGTCTTCAATAAGCTGAAAAAGAAATTAGGCGGGAGATTGAGGATAGGGATTACTGCCGCAGCCCCTCTGTCGCCCACCATAATTGAATTCTTCAATGCACTCGGTATCCCCATATACGAAGGCTATGGCATGACAGAGACATTTGCTCCGGCAATCGTCAGTTATGAGGGAAAGTTCAAGATAGGCTATGTCGGGCAACCTCTCCCAAGCATGCAGGTAAAGATAGCGGATGACGGCGAGATTCTTATGAAAGGTCCCGCTGTTTTCAAAGGTTATTATAAAAAACCTGAAGGGACACCTGCAATGATCGATGAGCAGGGCTGGCTCCATTCGGGCGATCTCGGTGACATCGATAAAGATGGTTTTGTCAGGATCAC
This sequence comes from bacterium, assembly GCA_037439545.1. Classification (GTDB taxonomy): domain Bacteria; phylum JAMCPX01; class JAMCPX01; order JAMCPX01; family JAMCPX01; genus JAMCVD01. Next base: position 85,890 of record JBBIVV010000001.1, on the reverse strand, counting down.
AGGCAGAAAGAAAGACCTCATCATAACTGCAGGAGGCAAAAATATAACACCTCAGAACATCGAAAACCTGTTTACGACAGATCCGTATATTGCGCAGTGTGTTGCATTCGGAGACAACAAGAAGTATCTGACGGCAGTTCTCGTGCTCAATGAGCAGGAAATATTTGAATGGGCAAGGCAGAACAACGTGCCTTTCAATGATTATGCCGATCTGACGCAGAGCACACGGGTCTATGAATTCATAAAGCAGAAAATTGACAGGTTTAATGATAAGCTTGCATCATTCGAAACGATAAAAAAATTCATACTGTCGGACCATGAGTTTACTCTGCAATCAGGCGAGCTCACTCCAACGATGAAGATAAAGAAAAACATAGTCATAGAACATTTTAAAGCACGGCTCGATGCCCTGTATGAGAAGGATTGATTAAGGATCAATATGTTTTAAAGGAGAATAATTTTGATGAATAAAATTATGAACAGAGACGCGGTCAAAGGAGAGGTTCGTGAAGCACAAGGAAAGAAGTATCAAAGGCTTATAATAGCTCTATCGGTGTTTCTACTCGTGCCGGTATTTTCAATTGCACAGGTCTACGGAGCTGAAACGGAGAATATGAATAACGGCATAACGGCAGCGGCTGTCACGTCACCTGCATCCATTGCAATGCCTGAATCCTTTTACGTTTCTCCGAACACGGGCGGCAGATCCATCAAAAATACATGGTCAGCGGCAGCTTCTCTTGCCTATTCTTTCTACAGTATCGACAACCCGAGCCTGTCAAACGATACTAACAGCCAGTCGGGCTCGATAGGCTATCTCGGTATAGCCGGAAGATACGGCTTAACGGAAGATTTGATGTTGTCCTGTGAAGCAGACTATCTCTACGGTATACTCTCGGGAAATTTTTCGGGGACCACCACAAATACATCTTATTCCGGATTCCCGCTGTCCGTTAACATATTGATTTTCATTCCCATGAACAGTTTCAGTTTATATGCCGGTGTAGGACCCGTTTATCTTGCAGGATTACAGATTAAACAAAATACTACTGCTTATCAGATCGAATCTCACGGATTTGGAATCGGGGGACAGGGAATCATAGGTTTAGAAACATATTTAAGCAGCACATCATCTATAGCGACTGAACTCAAGTACAGGCACATCAATCTTTACAATAATAGCAATAAATATCTTGCTCCTTTAAACAATTTAAGCATGGGACTGAGCCTGGTTATGCACTTTTGAGCCAATACATTTAACACCAATATGTAGAATAGGAATTATAAACAACTACAATTAGTTGTAAAATCACAAAAATATTACATTTTACCCTGATATACATTATTTACAGTGTAGTCGTATTATTACCTTATATTTCTATTAGTTATAAGATATAGCTATATTACATATTCACACTACATACAAGTTGCTAATTAATATAATTTTTACGACTATTTATAAATTTATTGACAGTTGATTCTTATTCTTACTATACTTATTTCAGATGGATCATCTTTTCATGAAAAAAAGGGGCTGAACCTGTCAAAGCAGGTTCAGCCCTAAGCAGGTGGTAAATTCCAATGAGTTCAGCTTACTTCTTCTTTTTCTTTGCTGCTTTTTTGGCTTTCTTCTTTGTTGCCATTATTGTTCACCTCCTTTATGTTGAAATGAATTGATAGCGTTATCATAGACCGGTTAAGAAATGCGGTTTGATTCAAACAGGATTTAAAAAGAAACTGATCGGGTAAAGACGAGCGGTTATCCAAAAAGATGTTTTCCATACTTTCTGAAAATATCACATTATAATTATTTGCTTCAGTAATTATAATTATCTCCTCTAATTTTGAGATTAATTACTTTCATTATCTTCTTTTTACATTATGAATATTAATTTGTCAAGATGAAAAAATATTTTTTGGATAACATTACATCATGTGTCTCTCGGCCATTATAATAATGACCGCAAAAGCAGTTCCTTTTACAAGCTCCGTTATGCCGACGAGCTTAAGATTGTGCCTGCGCGCATGTCTGAAGGTGTCTGTAATGTTTTCGAGTAATGGCGTGAATGCAGCAGCAGAAAGCAGCGGGATGAATTGCAGGTAGATCATGATTGAAACAACTATGAATACGAACGTAAGGTACAGGATATTCGCAATCCTGTAAGCTGTTTTTTTATAGAGCAGCATCTTCACGCGAAATATACTTGCAGAAAAATATAAAAAAGTTGAAACCCATAAAAGAACGATACCAATACCAGGTCTGCCTGAACCCTGAAGATAAAAGAACAGTACGGGCAATGTGAGTGTTGTCATTGCGAACAGCTCAACCACTGATGCCCGCTCTTTGTGCAAATACGCCGACACAACATATACGCCGACGGTCATCAGGGGAATAGTTAATAAAAAAAAAGTGTCTCTCATGCTGAAGTCGAGGACCACTGGCAAAAGCAAAAGTATGCCGGCAACCCCATACACGAGCGTAAATAGGAAAAAAGTTATCTTCCTTCTCCTCACAAAGATACCTATGGGGGCTTTTGTCATGAAAAGGAGCGCAATACCTGCAAGCGAGACAAAGGTCCGCCCTGTTACCTGTCCCTGAATAAATATGCCGATAACACAGGATGTCAGCAGTATGCCCCATGAGCCGTATTCTTTGGGAAAGGGTATGTCCTTCATCTTCATACCTATCATTTAATGAAAGATGTCAACTATGTGTATGAGGCGGATCATATAAATAAAATCCCTCCCTGCCTCCCTTTTCCAAAGGGAGGAGAAAAAACCATCCCCCTCTTTGAAAAAGAGGGGCAAGGGGAGATTTTTCGATTTATCTCTACGGAACCCATGGATTGATAATCACGCCCGTGGTGAGAAACGTCGCTGCCTGGTTTTGAATCTGTATTAAAGGATTGGTTATGGTAAGCGGATTGGCCAATTTTGCGAACGGATAGGTTTCCTCAAGCGCTACTGTATCAGTAGGAGTATTCAGCATACCATGCGTGCCATAGTACTGATATATACCGTTCATATTCACCGGCGGAGTATATGTCGTAAAGGTGAAAAAAGGGAGGACGATGAGCGGGTCGGTGTCTCCTCTCGATACGCCGGTAACGCCCATAGCAGTTGCCTCTCCTTCTGTCGATAGATGAGGAACAAGCTGGTCAAGGTCAGCCATCTGGAACAGTATCTGTTTCGTAAATCCAAGTGCTGAAAGCGGCTGTTTCAGTGCGAAACGTCCGTAATTCATCGAATCCCCGGGATCGATCAAAGACTGGAACATCACCACTTCATCGGTAGCAAGTGAAGGGACAATCCACGATGGTATCGCAAGTATACTCGAAATGATAGGCATAAACTCCGTGTAGATGACCGGCGAGTTCATAAGTAATGATGAAAGCTCCCCTCCACCGACATTGATCACTGCATTCTTCGTGTAGGGAGCAACACTTATATAAAAGCTTCCTATGATGCCGCCGAGCGACTGTCCTATGTATGAAGTGGGATTCGTATCGTTCGTCGTATTGAACATGACCGGCCTGCCCATATATGTTGTAAGCAAGGTTGTAAGCGTGGGACTCTGTGCAAGCCTCGAGAGCTGGATTATGTCCGTAACAGTCTGAATAAAATGATCGCGGATAGAAAATGGTGCGACAAAATTCAGAAAATCAATAGTAGCTTTGGTTGCGTCGCCACCCGGAGCCCTGTCACCGTGATCGACTGCATTGATACTGATGCATGCTATGCCATGCTGTGCGAACCGGTCTGCAACGGACAGGATTATCTGTGCCCGGTCACTGCCCAGGCCATGCTGGACAATCGCAACCGGATAGCCGCCTGCAGGCGGTGCCGCTGCCGGCACAGTGACAGAAAAATACAACGTCGACCAGCCCTGCAATATGGGATTGCCCGCCGCATCGACCTGTATCGTGCCTGATACGGGATCAGTCAGAAAGTTCGGCGATGCGAATTCTCCGGTGATGTATGAGAATGTAGGCTTGGAGATAACCGTGGACTGCTCAGTCGTTGAGGTGAAGTTTGGAATCGGCAAGGTCGTCGTCGTGAGCCAAGATATAATATGCTGTATGACAGGCGTTATTTGCTCTGTCGTGAACACCGTTGCACCGGCTATATTTGAATAGCCGAGATCATAGGGCGGTTTCGAGAGTATTGAAAATAGCGGTGCGTACAACTGCCTCGCCTTTTCGAGCAAAGGGTCCGATAGGACAGCAGACGTTTTTATCGTATTGAAGCCCGCATCCGGTGAAAGACCTGCGCCATTGCTGCCTTTAACCTTTGTGGTTATGACAACAGCATACCTGGTTCCTTGGGCCAGAGGATAGCCGTACGCAGGCTTGATCCCGAGCGTATAAAGGTAATCGGTGCCATTGTAAGTCGTTGCAGTAAAAAGAAACACCGCAGGGGCGAGCTTTCCATAATCCGGCGAATTTTGATCTATATCGATGATGAATGCGCTCGCAGTCGGTTGTAACGAGGCCTGAACTGTTTGCGGCAGGGTCAACTGGTCGACGGTGCCGGACAGGCTGAACAGCACGGCGCCTGATGTGCCAAAGCCGTCTATCGTGTTCATCATGGGAATCAGCATGTTGTTCAGTGCTGTCCTCGATGAAAGGTTCGGATCAGTGCTTGGAGCTATCGCATTGAAGCCCGCTGAGCTGTATACATTGCCTGAAAGATAAAGATCGTTGGGAAATGGAATCGACCGGTAAACGACACCTGAAGCTGTTGCAGCAGGTTTGAAAAATACTTTAGGGCCCGATGCTGGTGACGACGAACTGCTTGTACAGCCCGCATAGGCAAACAAAAACATTACCAGATTTAATAGTATATACTTTTTCATAATTCCTCCCTACTACACTATGGCATAGCAAAAGAACTTTTGCAATTGTTGACTTATGACAAACTTATAAAGTAACAATGGTACACCAGGTAAAGGAGAAAAACATGGCACAGGTAAAGGGCGTTGCTATTCTCGGCTTAATAAAGTTTATAAAAAAGAACATGAAAGACACTCTGCCGAAGATCATATCCTCCCTGCCGCCGGAGACAAAGAAATACATGGACGAGCACATCATGCTGACGGAATGGTATCCTTACAAGCTTTATACAGACCTGCTGAAAACGCTGGACAAGGTCGTAGGGAAGGGAGATTTATCTTATTGTATTGAACAGGGAAGGCTTTCAGCACAGCATGACCTGTCATCGATGTACAAAGTCTTTTTAAGCTTTGTCAATCCGAAGGTGTTACTGACGAGGGCGATGAGCGTCTGGAACAGCTATTTTGACACAGGACAGGTAGAAGCGAACATCATTTCAAAAAATGAAGTAACGATAACGATAATAGAATTCTCTGAGATACATATAGCCCATGTCAAAAATGTGCAGGGATGGCTTGAGCAATTTATGTTTATGTGTAAATTCAAGGATGTAAAATCTGGAATATCAAAGTGTCAATGCTACGGAGATTCTATCACAGAACTCAGGTTTACTTTTACCTACCAGGGAGAATAGATGAAATTTTCCGGTAAGACGGGTGCTGTTCTTCAGGGAAACAGCTTTAAAAAGAGAAAACCGTTAATTATGGAATAGAATAGCGATAGATTTATAAAAATATAGAAAGGAATATACTCGATGAAGATAGAGCCGATAGACCTGAAAAGGGTAAAAACCAGTTCAATAAAGATGCGCAAGAATAAAGTTAAAGTACAGGATTTTGTATTGCCTTACAAAAAAGGCTGGTCTTTAAAACAGTTTTTGGAGAGCCTGCCGAAAATACTGAAGACAGAGGATTTGAAGGCATCCGCAGAGGCAATCGTTGCCGCTAAGAAAAACAATAAGCAGATCATACTTGCAATGGGCGACAGTGTCATAAAGGTCGGGCTCTCGCCGCTTGTCATTCAATTGATGCAAAACAATGCCATCACTGCAATAGCCATGCAGGGTGCCGGTGTAATACACGATACGGAGATTGCGCTGATTGGAGAGACATCGGAGGACGTTGCCGTCACTATAAAGGACGGCAGTTTCGGTATGGCAGAGGAAACAGGTTCCCTGCTGAACGAGGCGATTCAATCGGGCTCTGCGAAGGGCATCGGTATCGGCGAGGCTGCCGGGGAAATGCTCTCATCGATTGATGCGCCGTACAGAGATATGAGCATAACCTACAACGCTTACAAGCTCGGTATTCCTCTCACTGTCCACGTTGCATACGGCACTGATATTATACATATGCACCCGAAGGCTGACGGTGCGTCAATAGGCAAAGGAACAGAGATAGACTTCAGAAAGTTTGCAACCATCGTATCCATGCTTGAAAACGGCGTTATTATAAACATAGGTTCTGCAGTAATCCTGCCGGAGGTATTCTTGAAGGCTCTCTCGATAACACGGAATATAGGCTATGAGGTGAAAAATTTTACGGCCGTAAATATGGACATGATCCAGCATTATAGGCCCCTTGAGAATGTCGTAAAGAGACCGACAAAAACAGGCGGACAGGGATTTGCCCTCACCGGTCATCATGAGATTATGTTCCCTCTTCTCGCGGCATGGGTTTTAGAACTGCTGGAAAGTCATGAGGGGAATAGATGAAGATAGGCGTCACAGGCATCACAAGCTTGCTCGGATATCATGTAGCAGAATCATTGCTCGGACTCGGGCATGAAGTGCATGGAGTCGCACGGGCAAAAAGACCTTCCCTTGAACCCATAATCCATAACAAACTATTCAAATTTTTCCCGGGTGATATTACAAAATTTGAAGATATTGAGCACCCTTTCAGGGACGTCGACTACGTGTTCCACCTGGCAAGCGTTTCTTCGGAACGAAAGGCAACGGAAGAGCCCCTCGGCTGTTTCAAGGTCAATGTGCTTGGGACAGTCAATGTACTCGAGATGGTGCGGAGGGCAAAAATTAAAAAGATTGTTTTTTCATCATCTGCTGCAGTTTATAAGGCGACCGACCATGCAAAAGAGGAGGATCCTGTTCCTAAAAATACGTATTATGGTTCTACAAAATGGAACGCCGAAAACATGATCAGGCTTTACAGGGATAAGTTTTCCCTCTCATATACAATACTGAGGTTTTCACGTTTATACGGCCCTTTAATGGAGCGCAATCCCGTGTTTGATATGGCTGAGGGGATAATTAAAAAGAACAAAGTAACACTTTATGACAGCCCCGGTTCTCTGTATGATTTTCTTCATGTCGATGATGCTGCACGCGCCCTCATTTCTTCATTGGATAAAAAATGGGACAATGAGACGGTGAACATAAGCTCCGGAACAGGCATAAAGGTATCGGAGGTGTTCAATATATTCAAACAGGTTTCGGGCAAGCAGGACATCCCGCTTGAAATCTTGAAACACGATGATCAAATTGATATATTAATAAATACAAAAGCTGGAACTCTCGGCTGGAAACCGTCGATTGATATAAAAGACGGAGTGGAAAGGACCTACCGATGGTTCATGGAAAACAAGTAAGCTCATGGGAAGAAATTATGGGCAAAACATTCAAGTGCAGGCGGGGCATAGTGACCGGCATTATGAATGTGGCGGGCAGGATGCCCGTCTTACGGTAAGTAAAGGAATTTCTGAAAGTAAATATGCTGTACTATACAGCAGGAGGATTGAGATATGAGTGAGAAAATGTTCATTGTAACAGATGACAATTTTGACAAAGAGGTAATGAAGTCGGACAAACCGGTCGCCATAGACTTCTGGGCTGACTGGTGTATGCCATGCAAGATGATTGAACCTTCTTTTAAGGCATTATCGGAACAGTACGATACAAAAATAAAGTTCGGCAGGCTGAACACCGACGAGAACCCGCGTACGCCGACCCAGTACAATATAATGGGCATACCGACGATTATTCTTTTTAAAGACGGAAAGGTAGTGGATCAAATAGTCGGAGCAGTGCCGAAATCCAACATTGAAAAAATGTTAAGTAAGGTGCTGTAAGAGCATCTCCATACCATGGTTAAACCCGAGATAATAAAAGAAAAAAACAGAGAGACAGGTTCTGTAGTACTCGCCAATATAAACTGTGAAGAATTCTACAGCCTTGTACTGAAGTCCAATAAGCCTGTTATCGTTGACTTCTGGGCAGATTGGTGTGCTGCTTGCCATAGTGTAAAACCTATCGTGGAGAAACTTGCACTCAAATATAAAGATCGCATAACATTCTACAGGATGAATGCCGATGCTTGTCAGAACATAACATCGTCATATCAGATAACGAGCCTTCCGACATTTGTAGTATACTATCATGGCAACTCTGTAGAAAGACTCATCGGGGCAGCAAAGGTATCGGAATACGAAAGGTTTATAGATAATGCTCTTATCAGACTTAACAATTGACCGGGCTGAAGAAAAGCCGTCATGTGATTCCTATGATTGTGTCATAATCGGAGGCGGACCCGCAGGCCTTACTGCCGGCATCTATACGGCAAGGGCAAGATTAAGAACCCTGCTCCTCGAAGAAAAAGCCATAGGCGGAGAGATAGTCGTTGCCGATGTTGTGGAAAATTATCCCGGTTTTCCAAAGGGTATTTCAGGCTCTGATCTCACCTCTGCAATGGAAGAACAGGCCAGGTCATTCGGAGTCGAAATCTGCGAAACCGGCGCACAAAGCATAGGTATCGAAGGTGATGACAGGATTGTAAATACCACCGATGGCCGTAAAATCGCCGCGAAGGCCGTTATCATAGCGGCGGGAACAGAAAACGTTAAATTGGACGTAAAAGGCGAGAAACAGTTCACGGGGCGCGGCGTTTCATACTGTGCCCAGTGCGATGGTGCATTTTTTAGAGGTAAAGAGATAGTACTTATCGGAGGAGGTGACACTGCAATAGGTGATGCCATATTCCTTACCCGCTTTGTAAAAAAACTCTTCATCGTCCATCGCAGGGACAAACTGAGGGCTGAAAAAATACTCCAGGAAAAAGCGTTCAGTATACCGGCGATAGAATTTATATGGGATTCTGTCGTTACAGAGATCAGAGGCACAAAAACCGTGGAAGAAGCCGATATAAAGAATGTTAAAACCGGTGTTACTGCCATAAAGAAAATAGCCGGGGTATTTATTTTTATCGGAACGAAACCGAACACATCCTTTGTGAAAAATATTGTAACACTGAACGAAAGCGGCCATATAATTACTACACCTGAAATGGAAACTAACCTGTCAGGTATATTTGCTGCAGGAGACATAAGGGCAAAGACAGTGAGACAGGTTTCGACCGCAGTCGGAGATGGAGCTACGGCAGGAGCTGCAGTGCAAAGGTATATTGAAAATAGAGGATTGATAAAAAAATAAAATGGAGGTAACATGGCGTTACTGCAGGATAAAGACAGAGAGTATTTAAAAAACGAGTTTTTAAAACTAAAGAATGATGTAAAATTGATCCTATTCACCCAGGAACAGGACTGCACGTACTGTAATGATGAAAAAATGCTCGTGGATGAACTCGCTTCGCTTTCATCAAAAATAAAAGTAGAACAATATGACTATGCCGCTCAAAGCGATAAAAAGGACCACTATAAGATAGACAAGTTTCCTGCTCTTATCATAGAAGGTACGAAGGACTACGGCATTAGATATTACGGCATTCCCGCTGGTTATGAGTTTGCCTCGGTTATAGAAGATATTATGGACGTGTCTGAAGGCGTAACCAACCTGTCGGAGGACTCAAAAACTAAGCTTAAAACAATAAACAAGCCCGTAAGGATACAGGTTTTCGTCACACCGAGCTGTCCCTATTGTTCAAAGGCAGTCAGAACAGCGCACAAGATAGCGATAGAGAACGAATTTGTCACTGCAGATATGGTTGAAGCAACAGAGTTTCCCGATGTAAGTAATAAGTATAGTGTACAATCAGTTCCAAAAACCGTTGTAAATGACCACGTGGAGTTCGTAGGATCACTGCCTGAGGATCAATTTATAGACAGCGTCCTTTCAGCGCTTGAGCAACACTGATAAAGATAGATATTTTTATTGAGGAGCGGGAGGGGTTCTCTGCCCACCCTTGAAGGAGAGTTACTATATGCCCGAACATGTTGTTATTGTTGGCGGCGTTGCAGCAGGAATGAGTGCAGCGAGCCAGGCAAAGAGAAGAAAGCCATCACTGAATGTTATAGCGATTGAAAAAACAGAATTTATTTCCTACGGTTCATGCGGCCTGCCTTATTATATAACGGACCAGGTGAAGAAGCATACGGATCTTATTGCTATTACAAAAGAGAAATTCAAGTCGGACCGCGACATTGATGTAGTAACAAAAATTGAGGTCATCAGTATAGATTCCAAAGAGGGAAACGTGTACGCTATAGACCATAACGTAAAAAAAGATGTGGTATTTCCGTATGACTACCTTGCTATTACCACCGGTGCTTCAGCAATAAAGCCTTCCATCCCGGGTATTGATAACCCTGCAATCCTGCAGATCAGAACGCTTGATGATGGTATTGCCATCAAAGGCTATATAAAATCCAATCCTGTAAAGAGAACAGCCATTATTGGAGCAGGTTATATCGGCATGGAAATGGCAGAGTCACTCAAAGTACTTGGATTTGAAGTTATCATTATAGAGAAACTTCCGAATATACTCGGCACCATGGATGACGAGATCACATCGGTTGTTGAAAAAACGCTTGAAAGCAACGGTGTAAAGATACTCAAATCTACGGAGGTCAAATCTTTCGACAGAAAAGACAGCGGGCTTATAAGAATAGATACGACAACCGGCAGTTTTGATGTTGATATGGTTATACTGGGCATCGGTGTCAAGCCGAACTCAGGAATTGCAAAGAATGCCGGTATTATAACAGGTGCGCATGATGCAATACTTGTGAACGAAAGAATGGAAACGAATATACCGCACATATATTCGGCGGGAGACTGTGCAACTGCAAAACACATAATCTTGAAAAAAGATCTCTTCATCCCCATGGGAACGACAGCCAATAAGCAAGGCAAGATTGCAGGCGCAAACATTGCCGGAGCAAATGAAATATTCAAAGGAGTCGCAGGCACAGCGGTCGTAAAAATATTCGATCTTGAAGTCGCAAAAACAGGCTTAACGGAAAAAGAAGCCATCGATCATAGATTCAATGCCGTTTCAGCAACTATTACATCAAAAACACGGGCACATTATTATCCCGGTTCAAAACCTATCACCATAAAACTTGTTTTTGAGAAAAAGAGCGGGAAACTATTGGGAGCACAGATGGTCGGAGGCGAAGGTGTTTCAAAAAGAATAGACATTATCGTTGCCGGATTGTACAAAGGTATGACAATCGATGATTTATCCAGACTCGATCTCAGCTATGCACCTCCTTTTTCTCCGGTGTGGGATCCATTGCTTATTGCGGCAAATGATGCTACAAAAAAAGTATAATATGTCAAAAATAGAACAAGGAACACAACCGAAAATTGAAATCATATGGAAGGATGGAATGCGTTTCGAAGGCATTCCTAACTCCGGGCATACGGTCGTTATGGATGCAGAAAAAATTCACGATGGTGCCGATACAGGAGCGAGGCCCATGGAGCTTTTGCTCATAGGTCTCGGTGGATGCACGGGAATGGACGTCGTTTCGATTCTAAAAAAAATGAGGAAGCATATTCAACATTTCAAATTGAACATCGATGCCGAGAGAGCCTCTGATCACCCGAAGATTTACACAAAAATAAACCTCGAATATATAATTGAAGGTGACATGGAAGACGGAGATGTCAGGAGAGCCATAGAACTTTCACAGGACAAATTTTGTTCGGCATCTGCAATGTTAGGTAAAGCAGCCCGCATTACCTATACATACAAGCTTCTAAAAACAGTGGCCGGAAAGTCTTGAAACGCACATCTAAAAGGACTCGTCTTGCAGTATCTGTAATAGCGACTATTCTGTTTACGACATCATTTTCTTATGCCGATTCACTCCTCAATTCTACGACTCCGGGGTCTGCGGGTATGGGCGGTGCCTATGGCGCAGTTGCAACCGACAACGGAGCGATCCTTTTGAACCCCGCAGGTATAAGCGCAAAAGCCCGATACGGTGCCGACATCCTTTATTTATACAACAATCCGAACACTGAAAACAGGCTTGACTTCACCATTGTTGACAGTGTTACATCCTCACTCGGTGCAGGATTCGGTTATTATATGGATAGCTACAAGCTCTCTTCATTAAAGATACAGAGAAACACGTATGCTCTTGCTTTATCATTGGGAGATCCCGGTATATTCAGTGCCGGAGTTACCGGCAGAATGGATCAATTTACTCAGGGCCTTTCAGGAGATTCAGGAACGCTCGGATATGGTATTATTCTATCACCCGACCTCCCGTTTCTCAATATTTCATTGGCTGGTCTTAATCTGACAAAGATAAAAGGCCACCCGGAACAACTTCCGCCCAGGCTTGTTGATGCGGGGATTTCAATTCTGCTCCATAGCGTCCTTACGCTTGCTTTTGATGCTATAAAGAATCTTGATATTAAAACGGGCAAGAACATTGATTATCATACAGGCGGGGAAGTCGTTTTTATCAATCAAATAGCGGTTCGCGGAGGCTATGCATGGCTGGAAACGACCAACACCAAGAACTATTCGGCAGGTGTTGCATGGTATGGTCCGAGGTTTACTCTTGCATATACATTCGTAGGTGATGTGGGGAACGACAGAAATAATAACCAGCTCATATCATTCACCATGTATCCGTTTTAGAGCATACATAATCAAATTCATCGCGTAACATATACATTTTCTGATCAGAACTTTATCGTTACTTTCAATTCGTAGTGCACCTTATCCTCGTCTACTGCAACAACGGGAACAATGATAGTATTACCGCTCATTACTTCCGGCTTTCCGACTTCAAGAACATTTAGAAATTTATTAATCTGGCTCTGTACTGCGTGTTTAAGCTGGGACTGCACTGCAGGCTGTTTTACCGTTGTATTCGTTGTCTGCTTCAATGGTTCTGCGGCAGGTTTCTGGGTTGGAGATACAGGCTGCTGTTCTATCTGGATTTCTTTTACCTCACTGTCCTGATCCATCCTGTCGGCATCTGCTATTGATGTTTGCGCTTTCAATCTGTGAACGACCAATTTAGTTATACCGGTCAGTGTTTGCAGGACACCTGCACCGCTGCTTGCCGATGCTTCATAGTAAGGGACCGTGAGTTTGTTCAATTCCTTTTGTAATTCTCCTACGGTAAGAATATTCGGGAGATCCATCTTATTATACTGGAGCACAAATGGAATATCGTTCAATGATCTGCCGTAATGCTGGATATTTTCTTCAAGATTTTTGAAACTTTCAAGATTGTCGTACATTTTATCTTTTTCTGCACTCGCTACAAACACCACTCCGTCGACATTTTTCAGGACAAGTTTTCTAGTCGCGTTGTAGAATACCTGTCCGGGAACGGTGTACAGCTGGAACCTTATCTTCATACCTTTTATCTCACCGAGTTCGACAGGCAGAAAATCAAAAAAAAGTGTCCTGTCCGTTTGTGTTGCAAGTGTCATGAGCTTTCCCTTGTGTTCAGGTTTTAATTTTTTATAGATAAACTGTATATTGGTAGTTTTACCTGAGAGTCCGGGGCCATAATATACGATCTTAGCATTGATCTCTTTCTTGTTCGAGTTTAATAAAGCCATTATTTCACATCTCCTATCATTCGTTTTGCTGTCGTAGCAATAACCGAAGAAATATTTTTGCTGTTACTGAGACTCTTTAAATCCTGTTTTGATATAGTTTCAAGCAATTTCAACGCAATGGGCACAGGAGTTTTCGGATTGCCGGCAAGTGCCTGGCGAACTCTGTAATTTTTCTGCCATTCTCTGTTCGCGGCAATTATCCTGACAATGTCTTCGCTTACACTCCGTGAATTTGCGATACCAAGTATTTCACCGTCAGTTATGCGGGGACTCTTCATGACCGACTCAATAACGATCCTGTTGGAGTCTCTGAAAAGTATCGTGCGGGCCTCTTTATTTCCGAGCAAAGCAAGCTTTATCTTCTGGGAAACAGTCATCTTTTGTATATGTTGAAAAAGTGTCAATTTGACACCTTCATCTTCGATCTGAACGGCTTCATCCTGTATTAATTCTGACGGAAGCCCTTCCATCATAAGGTTGACCGGCAGGTTATCGAGCGCATCGGACGGTAAGCCTGAAAGTACGTTTGAAGGAAGCATGGCAACATTTGAAGGGAGTCCCTGCCCCTGCATGTCAGAAGGAAGATCAGATGATTTTAGATCAGAGGGCAAACCTGCAGGATTGATTACAGATGAAGGAAGGTCTTTTGTTTTATCAGGCTGCCGGACATCTTTTTTTTCTATTTTAATATTGAGCTTCCTCAGCTGTTTACTTGCCAAGGTCGCAAAAAACTCCATGAGTTGGTCCCTCAATATCTTCGGTAAATGTGGATTCGTAATGATTGTATCGAATATCTTGTCATTCTTCAGGATCCTCATCTGGTTCTTTGCAATAAGTTCAAGAATTGCTTCATTATCGCTGCGCGCAAGTTCTATAAACATGTCATCCGAAAGATTCTTGTTTGTTATAAAAGGATAAACGGCAGTCTGTGATAGTGTGCTGTTGTGATATATGAATCCAAGGACAAAATCAGGCACATCGCCTCCGACCACGGTGTCGATAATGTTGGATGGAAGAGATTTAAGGGTATTTACTGCATCAGCTTTTATCTGATCGTTACCATTCACATAATGATAGGCAATCACTATCAGCAGTTCCTTCGGCTCAAGCGGCACCAAGCCCCTTACAACAGCAGACACGAGCTGCGCCGGCACTGATTCTTTTAAATAAAGTTTTGCATTATCCGATAGATTCTCAAACATATTATTTTATTTCTGAAAAGCTTGCCTTGAACGCTAATTTTCTCACTTTCGAAATATACTCTTTGGCATCTTTCGATGATTTGAAAGGAAAAACTCTTATATTATAGGTTGAAACTTTACTGGTAGCTTCTTTTATTACCCCTTTAAGTCCTGCTGATTCTATATTCTTCATATCAGTATCGGCGGGTCCTCTTGAGTTGTATTTACCTATAAGTATCCGGTATCCTCCATCAGCCTTAATAACCGAAGCGTTCGATATATTGGCTACCATAAGTTTAAGATTGTCCGCTGTAGCCTCGCCTTCCGAGGAATATATTTTATCGACATAAAGGTTATACAGGGTATTGTTCGCCGTATTTTCCTTGATATCGAAATTTAATGATTTATCTATTGAAGCTCCAATCCGTTTTACCCTGTCCAATGCTGCTTTTGTCTTGATCTTCTCGAGTGCAACTTCAAACTGTTTTGACGCTTCCTGGATTGTCTGGGCAGGCTGAGACGTTTGAACAGGAGGAACATTCTCAGCTACCTGCTGACCTGGCTGATGCGGTGTCTGTTCCTTGACCGTCGGGTTGTTTTCATGATTGCCGTCAGGCAATGGTGCAGGTTTGGCGCTCTCACGGGTAACTTCAGGAGGCTGTACTCCGGAAGGCGGTGTTTCATGAGTCATGACAATAGTTTGTGAGCCTGTTACGGCAGTGCTCCGGGTCGTATCAGTGGATTTATGACCTAAATAAAAATATCCGGCAACTGCTAATAAAAGGACCGCACCGCCTCCGAGAGATGCTATTATCAACTTCATCTTGCTTCCGGAAGGTCCTGCAGTCTTTAGAACTGCTGCAGACCGGGATGCAGATACCGTGGGATGTATGTCGGGAATTGCCTCCCGAGTCTGAGGGATAACAGGCCTTTCCTCTATCGTTAATTCAGAAGTTTCTTCAGGTGATATTTCAACGGGCGATTTAAGAAACTCATCAAAGAGAAGACTGCTGTCACTTTTTTCAGGTCCTTCCTCTCCTGCATCCGAAACACCATGTTTTTCCGGCACCTCATCATCAATCACATCATCCATGGGAGGCTTAAAGAAATTATCTTCCAACAGCTCATCTGCTATTGTTTTTTTTGTTTCTTTGTCTTTTTTATCCATACTATACCTTTACTTCTTTTTTATTTTTACTGCCAATAATCTTTTCAGCTATATGCGAAGGAACCTCCTCATAGCCGAAGTATTCGATATCAAAAGTCCCCATCCCCTTTGTTATGGAACGCAATTCATCTCCATACATTTGAACCTCTGATAAAGGCACATGTGCCTTTATCACCTGCTTCTTATTCTCATCCTGAGCCATACCGAGTATCTTTGCCCTTTTAGAATTAAGCCCGCCTATAACCTCTCCGGTAAAGGCCTCCGGCACTGTTACAGTAATTAACATTATAGGTTCAAGTATTACAGGGATTGCACTCTCCATACACTTTTTAAAAGCAAACGAACCTGCAATCTTAAATGCAAGTTCGGATGAATCAACATCATGATATGATCCATCATACGCAGTTGCAGCAAAATCTACAACCGGGAAACCTGCAAGGAAACCTTCCGTCGTTGCGTCCCTTATCCCCTTTTCTACTGCAGGTATATACTGTCTTGGTATAGCACCTCCGACTATTTTGTCTATAAATTCAACACCTCTTCCCCTTGCAAGCGGTTCAAGCTTTATCCATACATCACCATACTGCCCCCTGCCCCCTGATTGTTTTTTATACTTACCCTGTGCCTCTGCTCTTCCTTTTATGGTCTCTTTGTATGGGATGTCCGGCAAGACCAACTCTAAATCTATGCCGTATTTCCTCCTCGCTTTATGCATAACAATTTCAAGCTGTTCTTTAGACACACCCTCAAGTATCAATTCCTTTAACTGAGCATCCCTCCTGAGTGATAGCGATGTGTCCTCCTCGAGGATTTTGTTCAGTGTCTGTGTAACCTTTTCCTCATCGCTCTTACCCTTGGGTTTAACCGCATACGAAACAAGTTTTTTCGGCCTGTATAACTGCGGAACAGCAAATGCATCCTTTATTGCTTTCAGCGTATCTCCTGTCCTGGTTGCCTGCAGCTTTGCGAGCGCAACAATGTCGCCGCACTCTGCCGCATTGATAAGTTTGCTCTTCTTCCCTATCATGGTGTAAATATGGTTTGTTTTCTCTTCCGCCCCTGTTGAGGCATTATAAACGACTGTATCCTGATTTATCCTGCCGGCAAGAATCCTTGCATAGCTCATCTTACCGGAATAAGGATCTATCGTCGTCTTAAATATAAAAAGAACCGGCTTTTCCGATGCAGTGCGCTTGACCTCAATGGCCCCGTCTCCATGGGAGGGTTTTAGAATTGTTTTCCCATTTACTTCGTGGTGAGCAGGGAGCCATGAAAAACAGAACTCGGTCAATTTGTCCATACCAATGTTAAGCAGCGCGGAACCAGGCATGACCGGGAACATGTTTCTGGATGAGACCGCCTTTTTTATAGGTTCGATTATTTCTTCAACCTTTAATTTTTCATTGTTCAGGTACCTCTCGAGCAGGGCATCGTCGTTTTCAGCAGCAGTCTCGAACAATCCCTTCTCAAATTCCTCAACATCTTCAGGTATGTTGCCTGCAACCTGTTTCGGATGACCGGAAGCATCTTTTGGATAAAGATATGTTTTCTTATCAATGATATTATAAATACCTTCGAACTTCTCACCGCTCCCGATTGGCAGGGCAACAGGCGTAAGTTTGATATTCAGGTACGTGCCGTATTCATGCAGTGCGTTGTAAAAATCCGCATTTTCGCCATCCATCTTGTTTATAAGAAAGATGACCGGCAGATGAAATGCTGCCGTATACTTCATGAGTGTTTCTGCCTCCTGCTTTATATCGGTTTGTGCACTCATTAAAAAGATTGCACCGTCAACAGACTGGAGAGAATTGATCGTTTCAGCAATAAATCCGTCCTGACTCGGCGTATCGATAAAATTGAATTTTATTCCGTTGATTTCAACAGTAGCGAGAGAGGCAGTAATGGTTGTAAGATGCTCAAATTCCTCCTGCTCAAGGACCATGTTGGATGTTTTATCTATTACTTTCCCTATGCCTGGAACTGCTTTTGCATTGAAGAGAAAAGTATCTGCGAGCTGCGTTTTTCCGCTTGCACCAATACCTATAATTGCGATATTCCTCGTGTGATCATTGTTTCCGGCCATTTTTCCCCCTTATTAATCCGTGGAATGATGTCCTGATTTTACCGACGAGCTTGTTGACAGGATGCTCCCTGCCCAGGAACGAAAAAATGGGTTTCTTTCTTACACCCAATTTTTTTATTTCTTCTATGAGTCCCTTATTCGTTCTATCAATCCTCAAACCTTTATAAAAGGTCTTTACAGCCATACCCTTATTGTTAATGGCCAGATGCAGCCTTCCGAGGTTGAGATAAAAATCAGGATGGAAGAATTCTCTTTTTATAGCCTCATTACACAGCTCGATACCGCGTTGATAGTTGTGAGCAACCATACCTGTCAGATAACCATAATACGACAGGTACCTGGCCTCTATCTCATAAATAGAAGATGGCGCATTTTCGACAAGCTTCTTCAGTAATTCAAAGGCTTCACGACTCTTACCTGCTTTTATTAATTTAAGAGCCTGTTCAAAAAAGTCTTCTGCATTTTCAGAAGCCATTAAGCCTCCTTACAATTATTTTTTAGTAATATTCTTACTATATATTAGCTTTAACCCTTTTAATGTCAAGAATTCATCTACATCGTTTATAAAGGATGTAGCATTACCTATCAATTCTGCAAATCCTCCTGTTGCGATGACCACAGGTTTTTCTTCCTTCATCTCCTTCGAAATAAGTTTTATAATGCCCTCGACGAGGGCTTTGTACCCATAAAATATGCCCGATTGCATACTGTTGACAGTGTTTGTGCCTATAACATGCGGCGGTGCAGTTATTTCAATCCTTGGCAGTTTAGATGCGTGTGTAAACAGGGCCTCAAGCGAAATACCGATGCCCGGAGCTATTACTCCTCCAAGATATTCACCTTTTTTACCGACACAATCAAATGTGGTAGCCGTACCGAAATCCACTATTATAAGATTCTTTTTGTATTTATCGTATCCGGCAACCGCATTGACTATTCTGTCAGCGCCAACCTCCCTCGGATTATCATAAAGTATGCTTATGCCCGTTTTAATGCCGGGACCTATTACGACAGGCTTTATACCGTACAGATCTTCACATGCTTTCTCGAGGGACATTATTACGGGTGGAACGACGCATGAAATTGCTATACCATCGATAGAAGATATTTTTACACCGCCAAGTTCAAATAATTCCCTGAGTAACAGCTTATACTCATCCACTGTTCTTTCCCGTGAAGTTACGACCCTCCAGTGGGTAAGTAAATTATCACCGTCAAATACGCCGAAAACAATATTTGTATTGCCTACGTCTATTGCAAGAAACATTATCTTCTCTCTCCGTTTTTATTTAATACTATACTGCTGTCCTTACCAAATGGACATCTCCTGACTTAACGGTAACTATGCTATCATCGGAGTCTTTTATCACTAATCTCCCATAGTTATCAATATCTTTTACCACACCGCGTACAGTTTCTGCACCATTTACTATGGCAACCTCTTTCCCCATCATTTTGAATCTTTGCATGTATTGTTCCCGTATACAGTTAAATCCAGGACGGCTTATGTACAGAGAATACCATTTGTAAAATATAGAGTACAGACAGCCAATCATTTCAGCCCTGTCGAATGCCTTACCTGTTAACCGCATCAGTGACGTTGACAGTAAAGCAATAGTATCGGGATAAACGGTTACATCGGCATTTACATTTATACCGATACCAACAACGACATACGCACGGTTATCAACATCATTCCCGAGTTCAAGCAGTATGCCGCTTATCTTCTCATTATGGACAATTACATCATTGGGCCATTTGATTTCCATCGGCATTCCGGTAAATTGTTCAATGAGCAGGGCAACGACCATGCCTGCCAGTAAACTCATTGCCGGAAAATACTCATACGAAATATCAGGTTTTACCATAAAAGATGTGTATATGTTCGTGTTCGGCGGCGAATGCCATACTCTCCCCTGCCTGCCGCGGCCATTATTCTGCGAATCTGCAACAACCACCGTCCATTCCTTAGCTCCTGCATGAGCAAGCCCCGATGCAATGGTATTGGTAGAGTCTGTGGAGTCATGATAAACAATACCACTTATAAATTTTAATAAACCGAGATTATATGTTACAGCATCCCTGTAGCTATCCATTATATATAGTGTTTTAAATCATGGAACGCCTGTATAAACATCGATAAAACGCCGCGTGTTATGCCATGAAGCTTAATGAAATCGTCAAAGAAAAATAGTATGGTAAAAACAGTAACTGTCGCCATTGTATAGTAAATATACGGTATATATTTTCTTGCAAGAAAAGGGACATCCATGCCATCGACAAGCTGAATTAACCAGTGCCGGACATCCTCCTTTCTGCGTGATTCCATAGAGCTTTCGATCCCTTCATCGTCGATAAAACTTTCAGATGCCTCCACGATACTATCCGAACCATTTTCAATCTGTTTAAGCATGTCTTGTTGTGCGATAAGATTATTTCTTTCTGCTATACGGTTCGCTGCACGGTTTTCCGTTGTCTTCTCATGTAAAATATCTGTAGTTACCGATACGGCTGCCGGATGCTGGATTGCCGTTGAACCGGCTTTTTCACCCTTACCATATATACTATCGTGTGCTTCTGCCCTCTTGACATTGATGGGGTTTTTACACACAGGGCATCTCATTGTATAGGATTGTTTTCTTATATTGTTTTCTTTGATTACAAATTCATTGCCGCATTTGTCACAGAGAATTTTCATTTTCCTTCCTCGATTACATTATTTTTTAACAGCGTGTTCATAATGTCAAAGCCTATCTGCGGATCCGGATTCAGCATAAATGCAGATGTCAACATATCATTCTTGCCATTGAATATGCGCGAAAGTTCTTCCTTTTCTTCTTCTGCATTGAACCGGTGAGATGAATTTATCATAAACCGCTTTTTGAGACTACCGAATGTAGGTTCGATCCTTTTGATTTCATCAAGCAGGCGTAATCCTTCCATCAATAACGTTTGGGTATCTATGTCTATTCTCGGATCACCCACGATATCTTTAAATTTTATCTCAAATTCTCCTTCTGTAAGGAACAATATTCTGTACACCGCATTCTGTCTCGTGAGATCTCCATAATATGCATCTGTAATCCTTCCCTTATTGAACAAAAGCCAGCCAATCTCATTTGCATCATTGATCTGAAGTGCACCGGATTTTCTGTTGAACTCGAGCATTTGAATAAGTTCTATTATCGATATGTCATTGAGACTACCTGTAAATCTGGTTTTCCTGTTCGGATCTGCCTGTATCTTCGGCATGTTGCCAAGGCCGTCCTTATCTTCGTTGGCTGGAGCTCCAAGCTTTATAAACTTTAAAAGGAATAAAATATAAATAAATCTATATGCATCGTCCTGAGCCACACCGCTTTTAGCGATCAGCTCGTATATCGTTCTCTTGCCATTAATAAGGTTCATTATCCTGTTATACGAATGCGGAAATTTGAAATCTTCGATATTAAATATGTTATCGGGCATAAAGCTCACGATTCCACCCTCTGATTCTAACTTCTTCTTTATACGTTCCATGTCAGTTCTTCTTTTTACACCTTCAAAAAGCATTACGGGCAGGGAATCTTTTATTGAGGTCAGCTCTTTTATACCTGTTACCTTTTCTTCTTTTGTATACTCTACCCCATCCCATGAAAACAGATCCATAATGACCGCTTTCATGTTATCGGAAATAGCCGTCTCAAGGTTGTCCTCACTAATGGCTCCAAGCATTATAAGTGCATCGCCAAGCCTTTTGCCTCTTTTATTCATTATATCATAGGCTGATTTAAGTACGCCCTCAGTCACTTGCTGTGTTTTTAAAAGCCATTTATCAAGTCTTTCGTCCTCATCATTACTTATTGCAAAAACAGGATTACCGCTGTCCCAGTAAATCTCCTTTATAATACCGCCCTTGCCATAACATGTCGTTTTGCCAGTCCATAGAACACTGGCAAGCTCTGCCAGCATTGCCTCGGTTGATTCAGAAGAATGCATCTCTAATTTTTCGCTTGGCAGGTCATAAGCCTCTGCTTTCTTCAGTATGAGCATCATTTCATCGGATTTCACAGGTTTCTTCAACAAAGCATATATACCCCAGCGTTTGCTCACATCTTCATGTTTGTCGTGAGGTAAATTGTTCATGAAAACAATGAATTTTGTATTTTCCGCATGAGGTGTATTCCTGAGACGTTTCACCAATTGATAACCATTCACTCCCGGCAATAAGCTGTCAATCACTATGACCTTATAGGCATATTTCCCGATTGCATTCATAGCCTCAATCGGGGTAGAAGCGCTGTCAAACACATATTCGTTGTTTTTCAGTATCTGATGAATGCTGTTCGTAATATCCGACAGCCACGTAACTATTAAAAGTTTATGTTGTTGCATATATTTATTTTTTTTATTTAATGTTATTTAATATATAGTAATCTTATCTATTGGTCAAGAGGGATATTTTCATGAACCATGCCTCCGTTTCTTGATTCATTTTTTCAGTCACTCCGGTATAGTTGCTTGACAATAAGGTTTCTATGTGTTTTTTAAATCAAGATTATACTAAATTCTATTTGGAGAAAAAATGAAAAGGACATATCAACCACATAACGTTAAAAGGTCGAGGACTCATGGTTTTCTGTCACGTATGGAAACCAAAACAGGCAGAGCTGTTTTAAGCAGAAGAAGATCGAAAGGCAGGCATCGTTTGACCGTGGATATCGGTGGCAAGCCATTCTAAGGAGCTGCGGCCTGTCCCGGCAGGAAAAGATTGTTTCATCCAGGGATTATCAGACACTAAAACGCAGCAGCTATAAAAGAGAATCCCGTCATTTTATAATATTGGTACATGCAAACACGTTGAATATTCTAAGGTTCGGGATTATAGTGAGCAAAAAAGCCGGAAATGCTGTAAAACGGAACAGGATTAAAAGATTACTCAGGGCATTCTTTAGGTTAAATAAAACTATGATGCAGAAAGTTGATTTTATCTTTATAGCCAAGAACAATATCGGCACTATCTCCTACGAACAGGTAAGAGACGAGTTGTTAAACGTGACGAAGATTTAATAAAAGATCCGTGACATGATCAAAATAATATATACTATAAAACAAAAAACCATGACTGCTGCAGATATATTTGCAATCAATATCATTAAGCTTTACAGGATCTTCATTTCACCGCTGCTCGGTGCGACATGCAGATTCAATCCGACATGTTCTGAGTACTCAATTATTGCGATAAACAGGTATGGGATCTTTAAAGGCGGATTCCTGTCGGCAAAAAGGATACTGAAATGTCATCCATTCCACGCCGGCGGGGATGACCAGGTACCATAATCATGGAAAACAGAACACTCATAGCAATAGTCCTGTCTTTTCTTGTATTGGTATTATATCAATGGTTCGTCGTACCTGTACAGAAGAAACCAAATGTCCAGCCTGCGGGGCAGCAAACATCCGGGCAACAAATGTCTCAGCAAAAAATGGCCGGGGAGCTGAACTTTAGCCCGTCCTACAAAGAAAAACAATCTGCCAATGCAAAAACCATACATATAAACACCCCCTTCTATGACGCAGAGCTGTCGACAAACAATCTTACGATAATGCATTGGTATCTAAAAAATTATAAGACAGAACTTGAGAAAGATAGTCCCTCTGTCGATATTATCCGTAATGCGCCCGATATCTCTTACCCCATGTGGGAGAGCTTTGATGGTTCAAGTTTTTCAGTACCGGCAAACATAATCTACACGTGCTCAGACCTTACCCCGTTAAAAGATTCTTCAGCAAGAGAAAAGACCTCGGGAAAAAATGAACGTGTAACAGGGTTTACCGTTACAATCAAAAATAAGGAAGACGATGCCCGGATAATCTGTGCGTACAATGATTCGCTTGTTGGAATAAAGAAGACCGTAACATTCTACGGCAATTCTTACACCGCTACAGTCGAGATTTCACTCGATAACCGTTCAAATAAATCCGTGACCGAAAGGCTCGGGGTAAATTGGAGTGGATTGTCCGGGGAACTCGGCTCAAAATATGACATTGCAGACGGGATTGTATTGATAAACGATAGCAGAGAAACCATAGAGACAAAATCCCTCAACCTGTCAAAATCGTACGACGGATTCATTCAATGGTTCGGGCTTGAAAATAGATATTTTATCCAGACAGTGCTGCCCGGTGAGTCCACTGCCGCCCATCTTTATGCCACAAAAACAAATACCACCGATAACAATTTAACTCCCATGCTGTTGACCTATATTTATAACCCTGTAACCATCGGGCCCCGTACGACAGAAAAAAAGGTTTATACCGTATTCCTGGGTCCAAAGGCAATAGATGTGCTGAACAGCGCCGGCTCTGATTTAAATAGAGCGCTTTATTTCGGGTGGGCAAATATAATTGCAAAACCGCTCTTCTTTGTTCTCAGATTCACCAATAGATTTACCGGCAATTACGGCTGGGCAATAGTTCTTATGACACTCCTCATAAAGATCCTGCTATTTCCCCTCGGTCAGATTAGTTACAAATCAATGCGTCAGATGCAGAAGCTGGCACCGAAGATCAATGAGATCAAAGAGAAATACAAGGATGACAAAGAACGGTTGTACAGGGAGACGACAAACCTGTATAGAAGCTACAAGGTCAACCCTTTAGGCGGCTGCCTGCCCATGCTCCTTCAAATACCTGTTTTTATAGCGCTCTACGAGGTCTTATTAGCGGCGATAGAGTTAAGGCATGCGCCTTTTATGTGGTGGATAAAGGATCTGGCTTCTCCCGACACTATTGGAACGATACATCTTATGAACTTTGCAGTGGGTATACATGTATTACCGCTGATTATGGGCATAACCATGTTTGCGCAGCAATTGCTTACCCCAACTACGGCTGACCCTACACAAACAAAGCTCATGCTGTGGTTCATGCCTATATTCCTGACCGTAATCCTATGGTCATTCCCATCAGGGCTTGCCCTCTACTGGACTGTAAACAATTTATTCAGCATAGGACAGCAGTATTACATTTTAAAAAAATATTGATGAAAAATGTAATTATAATGACATTTTTAGCGGTGTTTTCCGGGGGCTGTGTCTATACGCCAAAATGCACACCTCCGCCTTTAAATTCCATGGATGGACCTGTGTCTATGATTATGAAGCAGGACAACTTTCTTTATGTTCTAAACAGCAATGCTGATGCGAGATATTGTTCAAGCTATATATCCATGATTTCGCTGTCATCGCCCACTCAACCTTCTTATTCCAATGTTGCACCGATGCGCTATAAAGGATCGGACATATCGTACATTGCCGGTGCATACCTTTCATCGACAGGACTCCTCTGGCTTACAGACAGATCAAACAGCAGAATTTTAATTTTTGATACTGCAATAAATACGATAACATCGGGTATACAGGTCGATCAAAACCCCACGGCAGTGGTACCGATAGGCAGCGTAGACGGGGATCAGTTGATGCTTTCATGTAATCTCTCGGGAAATGACGTATCCATAATTTCTTCGATACAGCAGAAGGAGCTCTACAGAATCCAATTGACAAATAATGGTTTGGGGGCATCCCCTTTAAATGCTGTCGTTACACCGTCACCGGTTGTTATTAATAATCAACCTCCGGACATGTATGCATATATAGCAAGAGGCGCTGACAACAACATATCCGTTGTTTCGATAAATAATCATTGCGAGTTCAATCCGATGTTTCCAAGCTCTGCTACCCTGCCCGTATTCAACACAAATACCTATGGCAGGACTGAGACTATGTCGTCCGTGCAAACACAAAATTGTCAGACCAAATCAGAGGAATGGACATTAAGTTTTACACCGGCAACATCCGATTTTTTAGTAAACGGTTCTGTTTCAGGACCTATGAAAGCACATGCGCGTGCAGGCATACCTTATACATCGGATAACGGTGATGCCGGCTTCACGATCTACGATCCGGTTTATCCGTTCGTATCCGGAGAAAGCTTTACTTTTTATACGACCGCATCGAGCGGTTTGATAAACATACCGAACCTTCCCGGTGCAGGTATAGGCACTGCTACTCCTGTGACGAAAGGCATCGTCATGACGCCGGACATGAGAAAAGTTTTCGTCAGTTATAAGGGGCTGGACAGCGTCGTTGTCATCGCTACCGGCAGCAATACGGTTGAAAACTACATTAAAGTCGGCAAATCTCCAGAGGCCATGGCGCTCAGCGCTGACGGCTCTACGCTTTATGTAGCATGCTATAACTCCAATACAATCTACGTCATCGATACCAATACGGAATCAGTGATAGGAAGAATCAGTGTCGGGCAAGGTCCATTTTCAATGGTTCTATCTCCGGATCAGCACTATCTTTACGAGTTGAATTATGGGGACAACAATCTTGACGTTATAGATCTGACCAATTTTACTATTGTGGGCACATTAAAATGAAAAAGATTATTCAGGCATCCCTGTCTTTTATTCTCCTGCTCATGGTTTCTGCATGCAGTTCGACATCATCGACCCAAACCAACTTTACCTATCCGTCTGCAATGACCCTCGGTTATCTGCCTTTATCGAATACAAGAACACTCTTTGTCGCAAACACATTTACCGGTACCATATCGGAAATAAACACAGCGACAAACAGCGTCATGCCGATTACGACCCCGGCAGGAACCCATGCGCTGCAGATGAATATGTATCCAAAATCACTCGCATATAACGACAGTTATCTCTATGTTGCGGGATTCACGCAAGCTGCGGGTTTGCTTGAATCATTGAACCTTCTGACAAACCAGACGACGAGCACCATATATCTGAGAGGCTATCCGCTGAAAACACTGCTCATTCCCCAGACTTCGACGCTATTCGTCCTTGATGCACAGAATGACAATTTTTATCTCGAATCATTTACCGTCAGCAATGTCATAACGCCGTCGACATTCACCAGTTTAACGTTTACTCCGTCATCGATGATAACAGGGCCTGACAACCGTGAACTGTTTGTTTCATCTAATGATCAGCCGTTCATATCCGTGTTGGATCCGTACACCCTTATAGAGATTAAGAGGATTGTTACGGATTATCCCGTTTCCGTTATCGGCGGCATTGTCAATCAGTATGCGAATACCATGCTTTATGCGATGGTATATACTTCTACAGGCTACAACTTCGAATCTATAAACACAGAAAACGGCATTACGGGTTATGAATTCACTGTGCCGGGCATACCTTATGATTTCACCATCACACCGCAGAGAGTAGCGCTCGATGACGATCATTTTTCATATCTCGGGATTGTTGCCAATGCGAATGGATAC
This sequence comes from bacterium, assembly GCA_037439545.1. Lineage (GTDB taxonomy): Bacteria > JAMCPX01 > JAMCPX01 > JAMCPX01 > JAMCPX01 > JAMCVD01. Next base: position 58,478 of record JBBIVV010000001.1, on the reverse strand, counting down.
ATACATTTCTTGAATATCGACCACGGGTGCAATATACCTTTGACACCAAGCTCATTCACGGGACTTAGGCTCACAAGCTCCATTCCTGCTTCCTTGGCATCCTCAATACAATCCATTATTACCAATGATTGCACGACACAATCCGAGATATGGACAGTCGTTTATAATTCAGGTGCAAAAAATTATACTGTCGCGGGGACTGTTTCAGGACTGCAGGCAAACCCTGCACGTAACGGGACATTTTTTGACAGTATAAACGATGGGGTATCATTTTATATAAACCCGGGCACAACAGCGCTGAACAACAATGATATGTTCACGTTCAATACGATAGCGGCTCAGAATATCAAGATACTGACGGGAATCGGGTTTCCGGAAAATGTCATTATGGATCAAATAACGAACCAGGCTTACATCACGGACATACTCACCAATTCCATTTATGTAATCTCTCCGGCAACACAGAGTGTTATCGCAACGATAAAATAGCGGTAAACACTGTTGGAGGACTACGTCTCCACACGGGGCAAATTATCCGTTCTTCATATGTTGAATGATAATCTCTAAACTCTGATTGAGGTTGACCGACGGTTCATAGCCTATCAATTGCCGTATCTTGGATATGTCAGGAGCACGTCTCTCCATATCTTCAAATCCCTTGCCATAAGCATCATCATAAGAAACAAAAGTAATCTCCGAGGAACTTTTGGTAAGCTCTTTTATTTTTTTTGCAAGTTCGAGCACGGTTATTTCCCTTCCATCGCCTATGTTAAATACTTCGCCCTCGGCGGCAGGATTGTCCATAAGCATAAGCACAGCTCTTACCGCATCTTTTACATACGTAAAGCTTCTGGACTGTGTGCCGTTTCCAAATACCGTTATGGGGTTACCGAGAAGCGCACTTTTTATAAATTTTGGAACGACCATTCCATATTGCCCCGTCTGCCGTGGACCGATTGTATTGAAAAATCTTACCACAACGACGGGCAATTTCTTCTCGTCAAAGTAAGCGAACGCAAGAAACTCATCCAGCGCCTTGGTACATGCATAAGCCCATCTTCTTTTCCTTGTCGGACCCAAAACCATGTTGCTGAGTTCATTCAATGTATGATCCTTGTGCTTGCCGTATACCTCCGATGTAGATGCAATAAGCACTTTTTTCCGGTATTTGTTTGCAAGACTCAATACATTCTCCGTACCAAGAACATTTGTTTCAATGGTATCGACGGGCTTTTCCATGATCAATTTGACTCCGACGGCAGCAGCGAGATGGAATACCCTGTCTGATTTACTCATCAATTCTTCGAGCACAGGTTTATTTAATACCGAATCTATGATCAGGTTAAAGCCTTTCCTGTCTTTTATATGCTTTATATTATCCATACTGCCCGTCGACAGATTATCCAGTATGAAGAGTTCGTCTCCCCTCTTTAAAAGTTCCTCGCATAAATGTGAACCGATAAACCCGGCCCCGCCTGTAATCAATGACTTCAAACCGACACCTCCGTATAGTGTTATACTTTCATGCACCATGGCATGTATTTTTAATGATAATGCTTCAACAAAGAAGTTTTTAACTTATATCATAATATATATTTTTTTGCAAGAAACCGATCGAGCCACAGCTCACAAACATGCAACCGCATTCCATGCGCACCCTGGCATAGGCTCTCTGTTGTTATTTTGTTTTAATTGTTTTATGTTAATAGGATAATCATGAAAGCAATGATACTTGCAGCCGGCTTTGGAACGAGGCTTAAGCCCATCACTGAAAGCATTCCAAAGCCTCTTGTCGATATAAACGGCAAACCGGTCATCGAACATACGCTTGCCGCCCTAAAAAAGGCGGGCGTGAAAAGTGTAATCATAAACCTTCATCATCTTGGAGAAATGATCCGGGAGAAACTCGGTAACAGCTCAATACAGGGAATAGATCTGCATTATTCCTATGAGCCTGAGATTCAGGGGACTGCAGGTGCACTGTTGTGGGCAAAAAAATTCCTTGATGAGCCATTTTATCTCATAAACAGCGATATTTTATTCGACATCGACCTTTCTCTCCTGCCTCCACTGTTGAACGACAGAGGTGCCGATGCCGTCATGGTGCTCTATAAAGCAAAACAGAATGAGGTTAATATCGCAAACATCTATCTCGACCGTAAGGGATATATTAAAAGCCTTTTTACCCCCTCCCCCGATACTTCCCCCTATATATTTACCGGGATTCAATTCGTAAAACCATCCGTAATGGATTATATACCGGTAAATATTAAACAGCCTTCCACAACCGTGCATATGTATCCCGGGCTGCTTAAAAATAACGGGCTTATTGCCGGATATGTGCATAATGGCTTATGGATCGATATCGGCAAAATTGATAGATTAGAACTTGCGAGAAGGCTTTTTTCATAATGGACTTAAGATTCTCATTTCAAATATCCGGAATAAGAATATTGATCGAAGCGGATGAACAGGTATTGCTCGGCACTGTAAAGGCATTCTTTGCGGGATATAACGCATCACAATCCGGCAACGAGCCTCATGATATAAACATAAAACTTTATACTTCACATAAGATACCGTTGAAACCCGATGCGAGCACTACGTTATTATTTACCTACGGCAGAATAAAAGGATATATTCTTGATGATGATACCCTGTTATTATCGGACGATAATACTTTTATGATCGTTCATGCAAAAGAAGGAAAATCAATTGCTTTTGTCGATTCTGCAACCCTGAAAAGGGGTACTGAATTCGTGTCGATTTTTCTGACAATAGCTCTCATAGAGCTCCTCAGGCATCATAAACTCTATTACCTGCATGCCGGAGCTGTTACCGACGGCAGGCATTCTATCCTCGTGTGCGGAATGGGCATGTCGGGAAAAACGACGCTTACCCTCGGACTTGCTTTCAACGGCTGGAAGATGTGTGCCGATGATGCCGTACTCATGAAGCAGGGCAAGAACAGAATATCAGCAATCGGTTTTAAAAAAGATATCCATGTAACCGGAAATACGATCCGGCATTTCAGTCATCTCTTAAAAGATGTGCGCCTGCCAAGACCACCTTTTAAAAAATCATCCATACCCTACGGAAATTTCAAAACGATTGATAGTATCACACCTGATATTATACTTTTCGTTGAGCGTACAGGCACCAAAAAAACGATAACGGAACCCATCGGCGAAACACAGGCAATGTCAATGCTTCTGCCTCAATCACTTATGGTATTTTTCAATAAGATACATGCAGACCGCCATATGCATGCATTAAAGATACTCTTGCATCAGACGAAAGCCTACCGGTGTTTCTGCGGCAGGGATCTTTTGAAAAATCCTTTGATCGTGTTAGACGGTATAAAGGAATAAGGAGAAAACATGTCATTTTATGAAATGAGCTTTGAGCTTACCAATAAATGCAATCTATCCTGCAGGCACTGTTTAAGGGATAAGGTCGATATGAAGAGTTATATATCACTCGAACTTTTCGATAAGATCCTGAAGCAGGCAAAGTCATACAACCTTAAGCACATTGCCTTTACCGGAGGTGAGCCGACGCTGCATCCCCAGTTCGATAAGATCATAGATACAGTTGTCCGGTATGGATATACATACCATTTTGTCACAAATGCATGGAACTTTCCCTCTGTATGGAAAACGCTGAATGACCCGGAATCACCGGGCAGGCTCGGTAAACTATCCGGCATTTCTATTTCTTTAGACGGTGCAACGGACGAGACCCATGATTATATCAGAGGAAAAGGCTCGTTCAGAAAGATAATGCAGGCAATAAGCATACTGAAGGTAAAAGGCATCGACATAAGCGTTCAGATCACGGTAAATAAAAAAAACTTCGATGACATAGAAAAAATGGCGGTCCTTGCATCTGAACTCGGTCTGAAAAGGCTTTTCTATGCGCACCTTGAGCCGACCCCCCTCGCATTCGAACAGGACCTCGTACTATCTCCCGAACAATACAGGGAAGCGGAACAGAGGGTCGAGAAGTTAAAGAGCATAATGAAGATCGATATAAACTTTTCTCTCGGACATCATGAGCCCGTCCTGTTCTACCAGTGCAGGGCGCTCACCATGTACTCGCCGAATATTGATTACAAAGGCAGGCTTACCTTCTGCTGCCAGATATCCGGCTACACGGGGTCGCCGGACGAACTCGATATAATAGCAGACCTTAACACGGTCAGCCTGTTTGATGCGCATAAAATGTGGGCAGACGCGATTAACAAATTCAACAAAGATAAGATAGACCTGATAAAGAACGGCGGTATTACGGAACTTGATTACTTCTCCTGCTTTTACTGTTCCAAATACTTCAAGAAGATTGACTGGATAGAATCTTACAAAGATGATCCGTGGGCCAAGGATTACATAAACACAAAACATAGTCATACCTTGAAAAGTCCTGCGCAAATCAAACACCGGTACAAACATAAAAGCAAACATTGAAACTTGTGCGTACACCTGTTATATAAGAAATCAAAAAAGGAGAGGTTATGAAAACCTATGTCATTACTCTTTTATGTCTTATACTATTTACCGGGGTTGCAGGCGCAGAGTCTCCTGCAACAGGTCAAAACAATTCAATCACTGTCCCATCTTTTGATACCATAGAGAGCCATAACGCTCTTTCAAGGGGAACAGAGGTTTCTGTCACAGGTCAGAGCGGTTCTATCAATGTCCCGTCGGCGTTTATAACGAAAGGAAGGGCCAATATTGCCGTATATGATGCGTATGCATCGCAGAATAATTTTTTAGGACAAGGCAATAAACTCGAGAACAATACCGTGTATGGAGCACTATCGTATGCACCGCTTCAGTATCTTGAAATATCTCTCGGTTCTCTCGATTCTTCAAGTATTGTTACTTCATCACAATCCTTACATTATTCCGGCGACTTAAAGATAGGTATAAAGGGAAGCTATGAAGTAATACCGGACCTGAGTATCGGTATCCTGACGGAAGCCCTGCTTTACAGCAAGGTTGGAGCCATTGGATACAATGGCAATGCAGCAAGCTATACCCTGAGTCTGCTTGCATCTTATGATATGAGTAAATCGAAGCTGTCATTCCCGCTTATTGCAACCTTGCGTATAGGTTATCTGTGGGATAACACACAAAATCTCTTATCTTCGACTGATAACAATCTCATTCCTCCTCTTGGAAAATATGCTATGGGTATACGGGGAGACGGACTTACCTTGCTGGGAATTTCGCTTTTATTCCCATTGCCGGAATATTACATAGAACCCATGCTCGAATTTACATCGCAATTTACAGACAGCTACAGCTCTTATTCATTGACCGATCCATCATTTTCGAGTGTATCATGGAATCAAAATCCTTTATACATTACACCGGGCATACTATTCTACACGCCGGTCAGGGGATTGCGGATTGCTATAGCTGCAGAATTGTCCGTTTCAAAGAAAGTGTCTGACAGGGTAACAACAGGCTCTTTCTCTACCGCACCGCAGGTTATCTGGATTGGAGGATTAAGTTACAGCTTCAGCGAGTAACATCAGAAAGCAAAATCCACTAATGCGGTGAATAGATTTTCCCTTCGTGGGCTGTTCTTTCCCGTTTCTCTGTAGGTATATTCGCCGTGTAAAGCGATGTTGTATGCTGTCCAATCTCCAAGATAATACCTCATAAGAACCGAGTACGCGTTGACTGTTCTGGCATTATCATAATCCGGAGGTATGACCCAATTGTAAATTATAGAGGCTATAAGACCGTTATTGGTAAGCAATGCCCAATCAAGCTCTGCAAACCCTCCTGAATAAACATAGCCTTTCGTAGGATCCAATGTGTTAAGCGCCTTATCATCAACGCCTGCCATATATAACACCTCAAAATTTAATGTAGACCAATTAAAGCTTAAATCTGCACCGAGCCTGTAGAAAGGCTTGTTGCCGCCGCCATTCGTCTCACCTGTCGGTGCAGCTGCAGGCCCCGGCAGAACAGCAGGCTGCCAGCCGTAATAACCGAACACGCCTATTCTCTGACCCGCACTCTGTCCATCGCCTTTTCCTATTACCTGAAACAGATTCGCATAAACATCTTTATAGGTGTTGTTATCAGGATTACCGCCATTACCATTAACAACACCGAGTGCGTATTTAAATCCGCTCCTGAAATGTCCCGTAGCCTCGGCACCCATTTGATTGTCTGCAAATACAAAGCTGTTTGAAGGCGTGGTAAATGTATACACCTCATAAGGTTCCATAATATAGAACGATCGGTGCGAACTGATTGCCTGATAAGCCGGTTCAAATCTCCCTATCCTCAGATTGAGTGCGTCATGGATGATATTGCTGAACACAATGTTTGCCGATTCCATTGAACCGAGCTGTGATGGGTTGGTTCCCTGGGGACCCGTGTAATCTGCCGCGGGTTCGTCAATCCTCGGAGTATAGATGAGTAAAAACGATATGTTTTTATGCAATACTCCTGCGGCGAGCAGATCAAGACCATAAATATTGAAACCTGACGTTGTTCCCTGCTTTGAATCATAGATGGTCAACCCTGTCGTGGTTCTTAAAGATATTGGCGGTGCTATTTCAAAAACATTCTTTTCATAACCCTCCTGCCCGGGTATCTGATAGCCATTGTCCCTGAACCTCTGTCCAAAGTCATTGAGCTTCGGGTACGCAGTATGACACATGGTGCAGGTAAATCCATATTTCCTTGCAAAAGCAGGTATAGCGTGTGCTCTATCGGGCATAAAAAATGTTATGGCAGAGATTATCAATATAAAAATATAAATTCTTTTCATTGAGTTCTCCTCTATTTAGGCAATACGGACGGCGGAATAGGCGTTACTCCGGCAACCCCGGGGTTAAGGCTTATGAGTGCCGCTTCCATAAACAAGACAAGATCTTTTTTCTCTTCATTTGAGAGTCCAAGCGGTACAATCAATGGGTCAAGATTCGGATCGTCTCCACCGCCCTTGTTGTAGAACTCCACTACCTCTTCAAGCGTCTTCTCGGACCCATCGTGCATATAAGGCGGGCGTCTGACAGCATCCCGTATAGTGGGCGTCTTAAATGCGCCCCTATCTTCCTGATCTTGCGTTATTGCATATCTTCCATCATCCACTTTTAACGGGCCGGTCTGTGCAGTACCGAGGTTATGGAACCTTCCGTCGCTGAAATAACCGCCCCAATGGCATGCCGTGCAATGCGCCTTACCGTTGAAGATCTCAAGACCCTCTTTCTCGTCATCCGTAAGGGCGTTATCATCACCCTTGACATACCTGTCAAAGGGGGAATCGCTTGTCACCACAGTACGTTCGAATGCTGCTATGGCTTTAACGACCTGCTCTATAGTGATAGGAGTTTCTCCAAACACCTGTTTGAATTCTTCTACATAACCGGGGATACCGTTCAGCGTCTTAACTACATTATCGAGCGTATTGCCCATCTCCACAGGGTTCTGCATAGGACCTTCTGCCTGCTCTTCAAGGCTTGCTGCCCTGCCGTCCCAGAACTGTAAAGAGCTGTAAGCCGCATCTGAAACAGGTGGAGCCCTGCGAGGACCTTTTTGACCATGAATACCTGTACTTGTCGGTCCTGCATCAGACCAGCCCATAAACGGACTATGACACGTTGCACAGCTTATCGTGTCGTTCTTTGACAGACGCGTATCAAAATAAAGCTGTTTCCCAAGCACAATCTTCATCGGCGATTGCGGATTGCCGACAGGAACCGGCACAGACCGTAAATCACCGATTCTTTGCGGGCCAAGGGAATGAATATTGATAGTTGTGAAAGCTGAACCTGATAATCCATCTGCATTCGCATTGATCATGAGAACTGACTGAATAAACAAAAATATAAACGACATGAACAATTTTACATGCCTCATACAAACCTCCATTTTAAAAGTAACACGGCTGTTTGCAGTGCGAATTCTTTCTGTAATGATTATAAATAATATTTTACTGATGTCAACAATTAATCACAGGAATGCATTATTTATTGTCCCAGCCAATCGCGGGGTAGATCCGTAAAAAAACTTGAACAATTTCAGGATCGAACTGTTTGCCCGATCCTCTGGTCAACTCGGCAATGATTTCATTCTTTGCCTTGCTTTTCCTGTAAGGTCTGTCCGAAGACATTGCATCGACTGAATCTGCAACTGTCAGAATCCTTGCATAAAACGGTATTTCTACTCCTTTTAAACCATCGGGGTAACCTGTGCCGTCATAAAACTCATGGTGGTTTTTTACGGCAAGAATAACATCCTTCAATTGTTTTATAGGAGAAAGTATTTCTGCGCCTTTGACAGGATGATGCCGAATCAATTCTATTTCTTCGACAGTAAGTTCTCCCTTCTTGTCAAGAAGGTCTATATAGGTCTCCATTTTTCCTATATCATGCAGTAGTCCTGCAATCTCAAGTTCCTTCAATGACTTTTCCTCAAGGCCCATTTCTTTCCCGATTGCGACTGCATATTTCGTGACCCTCTCTGCATGTCCGGCAGTCCATTTTGATTTGGCATCGAGTGCGTTCGACAAGACTTTGACAGTCCCTAAAAACAGTTCTTCAAAGTCTGCATGCAGTAAATTAAGTTCATGGTTTCTTTTACGCAATTCGTCCTCGTAATTCTTACGTTCTGAGATGTCCCTGGAACTGATGGCAATACCCGTTACTTCATCTTTATCGAGCAGGTTCTTGGCTTTGGCTTCAAGAAAACGCCATGAGTCGTCTTTATGTTTAAAGCGCAGCTCCATTACCTCTGTGTGGCCGGCTTCTTTGATACCTTCTATGAAGATTTCAATAACTCTCTGTCTCTCATCAGGGTGAATAAATTCGAATACATTTTTCCCTATTAGTTCTTGCTGTTTATAGCCAAGCACCTGTTCTATGGCAGGACTCTCATATTGGATGGTCCCGTCATTGTTCAAAACGGTAATGATATCCTGGGAATCTTCGATAATTGAGCGAAAATATGACTCTTTTTTCTTCAGCTCTTCTTCAGTTGTTGTTTCATGAACTTTTATATTGTCTTTCAATCTCTGGTTCTCAGTTTTCACGCGTTGATTGTCCCGGAGTTTATTAGACTCAAACTTGTACGCCCTGTTTACCACATTATTCATATTTTCATTTTTATAATCATCATAAATAGGCATAGTAATATTAAAATTAATAGCATTATACGTGCCAATGAAAAAATAGTTTTAACTATTTGTAAATTAAGGACTAAGAATATTCAAAGTATATCGAGATGTTTAAAAATAGACAAAAAGTGTTGAAATGTTTGTATTTAACGGCTTGTAACGCCCTTCTGCATGTTTGCTTCTTGAATCTTGTTGGCAGATTTTGCGTCTTTATTTAGTTTACCGGAAATATCTTTATTGGGTGCTACTTCCTGTGCGCCCGTTTCTATACCGTAAGCCATGTAAATATTGGTACCTTTCGCCATGTATTGTTCGAACATGGACTTGTTATTGGCATGTGCGTATGCTTCATGTGCCGATATTTTTTTAAGCTTTAGAAGATCCAGTATTGCCTGATCCATTATCTGCATGCCGTCTTTCTTGCCTATCTGAATAATGGAGGGTATCTGGAATGTCTTTGCTTCCCTTATGAGGTTTGAGATTGCAGGCGTGACGACCATAATCTCCAATGCCGCAACCCTGCCTTTTCCGTCTACCGTTTTTATAAGCTGTTGAGCAACGACAGCCTTGAGCGATTCTGAGAGCATTGTCCTTATTTGTTCCTGCTGATCCTTCGGAAAAGCGTCTATTATTCTGTCTACGGTTTTTGCCGCACTCGATGTATGGAGTGTACCGAAGACGAGGTGCCCCGTTTCTGCGGCCGTAATTGCGAGAGATATTGTCTCAAGGTCCCTCATTTCACCGACAAGGATAACGTCCGGATCCTCCCTCAAGGCTGAACGCAGTGCAGACGCAAATGTATGGCTATGCTCTCCGATCTGTCTCTGGTTTACGAGACACGAGACATTTTGATGCACAAATTCTATAGGGTCTTCCAGGGTCAGGACATGGGCTGAAGAGTTCCTGTTTATAAAATCAATGAGCGCAGCGAGCGTCGTTGATTTTCCGCTGCCGGTCGGTCCTGTGACCAGCACAAGTCCCCTATCATAGAAACAAAAAGTCTTCATCACCTCAGGCATATCGAGATCTTCAAATTTAGGTATTATTGCCGGGATGAGCCTCAAAACAGCCGCAAGTCCCTTTCTCTGGTAAAAGGCGTTTACCCTGAACCGTGCAATATCTTTTACTTCATACGCAAAATCATACTCTTTATTCTTCAGGAATTGATCCTTTTTATCATTGTCCATTATTTCAAACAATAGGACTTCCATATCCGATTGTGTGATTTCCCTTGCTTCCATTTTCTCGAGTTCACCGTGGATGCGCAGTGTCGGAGGAGAACCGACCGCGAGGTGAAGATCAGACCCCTTCTTATCCTTCAGTAATTTTAATAATCCGTCTATTTTTGCCATAACGCTATTCCAATGCTTCTAAGGTTAGGTTCTCTGTAATCTTTATGACGATAAGCCCCTGTAACCTGCTGAGTTTCAACAGCGCATTTATATGCTGTTCCTCTATGTCCCTGTTGGAAAATAAGACGCCTACAGAATTGTCTATAAGGATGTCTATGAAATACTTACCTGTCTCAGTGTCCTTATATATGAGTTGGATACTGACATTTTTTTTTGCTCTTTCATTGAAAGAAATACATAGTGCGTTTTTATATACCTCTGCGTCGAACCCGGAACCTATCTCTTTAAGCACAGTATTAATCTCTGCTTTTATCTGTGAGACATCGCCTTCTTCATGATGCCTTGCAGCGGCAACACCGCTGTTCATGTAAAGTACTTCAATCATATCCCGTATCGCCTGTTCATCGCTTATAGAAACATTGACGCTTTTACCCGTACTATGTGCCACATATTCTATGACCGTGTCGTTTAACGGATCAGCCATGACAATATTTACCGTGCCGGACATCTGTCCCAGTATGATAACACAATGCTTCTGTGCAAAATCATAAGGTAATAGAGCTACACTCGCAGGGTCAAAAATACCCTTTTCCTTCAGGTCCGGTATATAGGGAATGTTTAACTGATTCGATAATGCCCAGTTAATGTCGTCTATTTTCAAAAAACCGAGTTTTACGACTGCATCGCCGAATTTTATTCCCTGTTCTTTTTGCACGCGCAGTGCTTGCTTCACCTGTTCTTCATTCAGAAGATCGACATCCTGAAGCAGTTCGCCAAGTTTTCGTTTCTCTTTACGAACGAGCATTTACCGCCTCCAAAATTGAGAACATTCACCGGGCTTTATATCCACTTAAGGACACCGGCGAATAAAACGAGACAGGCAAGGTCAAAGCCGAGTATAGAGCCTACCGCTATTACCTTATTTCTGACTTTTTCCATGTCATGCACCCAAAAAGCCACTACAAAGAAAGGCAGATATCCAATCAAAAAGATAAGCCAGGGCTCTCCCGCATTCCACCATGAGTAATCCCAGGTCAGCGCACCCGCACGGTTCAATAAAAGCTCTACAATCACGCTCAGTATGCTGTATACCACAGCAAAGAAAATACGGTTTGGTATTCCGAGTATCCTCATTTTTTTATCTGCAGGGAGTGCATAGGCAGAAGCAATACCCATGATCGCAAACATGAAGCAGATCTCGATGTTAAGTCCTATTAAAATTACAAATGCCGATTTCCCAGGCGTCCCCCAGACCGGAGCATAGTCAGTAAAATGAAAGACAAGTCCGTTCCAGATCTCGTTAAACCAGTCCATCCCCCAGAGGGCAAGCCCTGCAAAAACCAGATTCCAGTTCTTTTTCCCGACCTCGGCATTGTATACGTAAATCACGATGATCAGCAGAGGCACCACATACCATTGGAACTGGGACGGATCCCTTAGAATCGAAAGAGCCTGCAGCGCGGATTTGGTTGGCATAGCATAAACCTCCTTTACAATAGAGATAGTCGATACCTTGTCATGTAATTATTATAGCATGATTAACCCTCGAGAGCAAATAAACTCCGTCAGAGTTGACGCATAGAATAATAGCTGTTATTTATGCTTTATGATCCTTTATATCCTTATTTTAATCGGTGCGTTTTTCATGGGTTCACTTCCGACAGGTTATCTTGTTGCGAAAGCCAAGGGTATAGACATAAAAACTGTCGGAAGCGGTAATATTGGCGCAACGAATGTCACACGTGCCATGGGAAAAGGCTGGGGCGCGTTTGTACTTGTCATAGATGCACTGAAAGGCTTTTTACCCGTGCTCCTGATAAAGCTTTATTTCAAGGAGTTGCCTCAGATACAGCTTTATTTATTTATGGCTGTTACCGGTGTACTTGCCGTAGCAGGACATGTATTCACTCCATTCCTTAAATTCAAAGGCGGCAAAGGCATTGCAACGAGTCTTGGAATGTTTCTGGCACTAAGTCCCTTATTTGCCTTACTCTTGATAGTCGTATGGCTGGCCGCATTTTTAATCACACGGGTCTCGTCTGTCGGTGCATTGACGGTAGCAATAAGCCTTCCGTTCATCTCATTGATTTTATTTCATGGTACATCCGTGCGGGGCATTATGACAGGGTTTGCAGTATTTATGACGGCATTCATCTTATTCACACACCGTGAAAACATAAAACGGCTCTCCAGGGGCGAGGAAAAGGCATTCAAAAAGAAATGAAATGTCCGAATTGCCAGGGAGACATGAAATCCAGTTCTCTTAAGACGGATGAAAACAACTATGTTACCGTTGACCAGTGTCCGGGCTGCGGCGGCGTATGGTTTGATCACCACGAGCTTTATCAGTTCACCACAATACCCGATACCCTTCTTGAGGTGGACCGCGAGCTGCTGGGGAAGCCAGTACTTACGAAGAAAGAACTTCATTGTCCCGTATGCGGCACGGAACTCATAGAGTATAACGATCCCCTGTTCAAAAATATGGTGGTGTTTATGCTGTGCAGAAACTGTGAAGGCGTATGGATGAACAGCAAGGAGGTTATGGATTACGCCGAATTCCGCAGCCATTTTGCACAGGACGGAACAAAACAAAAAATAATGTCAATGTACAATAACCCCGGGTTTATCGATGTCTTAAATCAATCACCGGGCAATAATGATTTAAGCTCACTGCCCGATAAGATTATCAAGACTGCTCTGATTATCATTCAATTGATGTTTGGACTTATTTAATATACATGCATTATATATAAATTGGAGCAAAAGGAATGTTTAATAAAATTCTCATAGCAAACAGAGGCGAGATTGCGACAAGAATAATAAGGGCATGCAAGGAGATGAATGTAAGGAGTGCTGTCATTTATACGGAAGAAGACTCGACAGCCCTTTATATAAAGAAAGCGGACGAAGCTTATCTCGTTACACCGGGGCCTATTGAAGCCTATCTCAATATCCATAGGATCGTGGATATTGCAAAAAAGATCGGGGCCGATGCCATACACCCGGGGTATGGCTTTGTATCGGAAAACCCGAAGATGGCAGAGTTGTGCGAAAAGCGGGGCGTTGTTTTCATTGGTCCCTCCTCCCCTGTGATTGAACTCATGGGGAACAAACTCAAGGCAAGAGAGTTTATGAAAGAGCATAACATCCCTGTTGTAGACGGCAGCGATGGACCGGTAGAAAGCGAGGATGATGCAATAAAATGGGGCAAAAAAATAGGCTACCCCGTGATTATAAAAGCATCCGGAGGCGGCGGTGGAAGAGGTCTGCGGATTGCAAAAACAGAAAACGAACTGATCCGGTACTATAGCCTTGCAAGGTCAGAGGCTGAGAAATTCTTTAATAATCCTGAGATCTTTATCGAAAAATATATTACAAAACCTCATCACATTGAGGTGCAGATACTCGCGGATCATCACGGCAATGTGATCCATCTCGGTGAAAGGGATTGCTCCATACAGAGGAGGCACCAGAAGGTGATAGAGATTGCTCCTTCATTGCTCCTCGGTGATAAAAAAAGGAAGGAATTGGGAAACCTTGCGGTAAAAATTGCGAAACTCGTCAATTATACGAATGCAGGCACCATTGAATTTATTGTCGACAGCAGCATGCGGTACCACTTCATGGAGATGAATACGAGACTGCAGGTCGAGCATCCCGTTACAGAGTCGATAACGGGCATCGACATAGTTAAGAAACAGATAGAGGTCGCTGCAGGGTTGGAGCTGGGTATAAAACAAAAGGACGTAAAAATACGCGGCAATGCAATCGAATGCAGGCTTATAGCCGAGGACCCGCAAAACGCGTTTCTGCCGAACGGAGGCAGGATTACGGCTTATTATTCTCCAGGCGGCATCGGTGTAAGAATAGACGGAGCTGTTTACAAGGATTATGTCGTGCCTGACTACTACGATCCGATGATAGCAAAATTAACTGTCACCGGCGGGACATGGGAAGAAGCAGTCAACAGGATGAGAAGAGCGCTCGATGAATTCGTTATAAGAGGTATCAAAACAAATATTTTCTATCTGCAGGCGATCGTAAACAGCGAGGATTTTAAAAGGGGCTATTTTGATACCGAATTTATAAATGAGCATCCGGACCTTCTGGATTATGCAAATACAGTCGACCCCAGCGATATGGTTATTGCTATTGCATCGGCCATAGCCATGCATGAGGGCATTTAGAAGAGGAGAGATCGTGATAAAGAAAATAAATGTTACAGATACAACTCTAAGGGATGCACATCAGTCCCATATTGCGACACGATTAAAAACAGAAGACATGCTACCGATATGCGATAAGATGGACAGGGTGGGATTTTGGTCCATGGAAGTATGGGGAGGCGCCACATTCGACACAGCAATGCGCTTCCTGCGGGAAGACCCATGGGAAAGGCTCAGGGAACTCAAGAAAGCATTGCCGAACACGAAGCTTCAGATGCTCCTGCGGGGACAGAACCTCGTCGGTTACAGGCATTATTCCGACGATATTGTATGGAAGTTCGTAGAAAAGTCCGCTGAAAACGGTATTGATATATTCAGGACCTTCGATGCCCTGAATGACATAAGGAATATACGCTCATCGGTAAAGGCTGTGAAGCAGTTCGGGAAGTTCGTCGAAGGTGCCCTGAGTTATACGACAAGCCCTGTACATACCATAGAATACTTTATCGATTATGCAAAAGCCCTTGAGGACCTTGGTGTAGACAGCGTTTGCATAAAAGATATGGCAGGTTTGATAAGACCTTATGAGGCTTTTGAACTCATTGGGAGGATTAAATCGGTCATAAAGGTCCCGCTCCACTTCCACACGCACGACACCGCAGGCTTTGCAGCCATGTCTATTTTAAAGGCCATCGAGGCGGGCGTCGACATCGTCGACACGGCAATCTCGCCATTTGCATCAGGCACATCCCAGGCCGCGACAGAATCGATAGTGGCGGCATTAAAAGACACTGATTCCGATACAGGCCTATCACTCGAACTGCTCGCGGACATTGCGGATTATTTCAGAGAGGTAAAAAGGAAATACGCTGCTTTTGAAAGCGAGTATACGGGCATAAATACGAAGATACTTTTATGGCAGATCCCCGGGGGCATGCTGTCCAACCTTGCGTCACAGTTAAAGGAGCAGAACGCACTCGACAAGATAAATGAAGTGCTTGATGAAGTGCCTGTGGTGAGGAAAGACCTTGGTTATCCTCCGCTCGTAACTCCCACAAGCCAGATAGTGGGCTCTCAGGCGACCTTGAATGTCATCAGCGGCGAACGATACAAGGTAATAACCAATGAGATAAAGAATTATCTTAAAGGACTTTACGGCAAACCTCCCGGCGAAGTCAATCCGGAATTGAGAAAGCTTGCTATAGGCGATGAAAGGGTAATAGATCGCAGGCCTGCGGATTACATTGAATCAGAATTTAGCAGGCTCAAGGATGAGATTGGGGGAAAAGCAAAATCGGAAGAGGATGTGCTTTCCTATGCCCTTTTCCCGCAGGTTGCAGGTGAATTTTTTGACCTCAGGGAAAAAGGTGAATTAAAGGTCCTGATGCCGAAATTCGAAAAACCGCAGACTGATAAAGAAAAGAAACACATAGCACGGCTTGCACCCAGTGAATTCAACGTCAAGCTGCACGGTGAAATGTATAATATAAAAATTGCAGGTTCCGGACAGAGGACCGAAAACCCGAGAATGTTCTTTGTATATGTCGATGGTAAGCTCGAAGAGGTACTCGTAGAACCATTAGTTCAGGTCGTTGCCTCACAGGAAGGCGAATTGATACCGAAGGCAGCCATCAAGACAGAAAGGCCGAAAGCAACAGAGATCGGAGATGTAACGACAACGATACCGGGAAAGGTATCATCCATAAAGGTTAAAAAAGGCGATAAGCTCATAGCGGGCGATACAGTCATGGTTATGGAGGCAATGAAGATGGAAAATGAAATCCATACGCCTATTGATGGAATCGTATATGAAATATACATAAGCGAGGGCGATACGGTAAACCCGGGAGAAGCCCTGATAAGAATAAGATAGGAGGTTTTATGAAGAGACAACCGGCAGTTGCAGGCTCTTTTTATCCTGCAAACCCGGCAAGCCTGGAGAGGCTGGTAAAGGAACTGGTGCCTCAAGACCAAAAACCGGTAAAAGCAATCGGTGCGATCTCACCCCATGCAGGCTATATGTACTCCGGAAGTGTAGCGGGAAAGGTATACTCGTCCATCACAATCCCGTCTACGGTCATTGTCATAGGTCCCAATCACACCGGGTATGGTTCCAGAGGAGGGATACTGTCAAGCGGTACCTTCAGTATGCCGGGTTTTGACATGAATATAGACCATGAGCTTGCAGACGCTCTCATGAAAAATACTGATTTTTTAAACGACGACTTCGATTCTCAAGCACAGGAACATTCACTCGAAGTCCAACTCCCTTTTATTCATCACTATAACCCGTCAGCCATGATCGTCCCTCTCTGTGTCATGGGCAGGGATTATGATTTTGTAAGTTCCATAGGAAATGCCATAGCAAAAGCAATTAAAGATACCGGCAGGGAAACATTGATTATAGCAAGTTCGGATATGACCCATTACGAATCCCAGGACATTGCAAAAAAAAAGGACACCCTCGCCATTGAAAGGATCCTCGCATTCGACGTTCCAGGACTGCTCAGGGTCACTGCTGAAAAAGATATTTCGATGTGCGGTGTGATTCCCGCTGCTATTATGCTTCTCAGTGCAAAAAAACTCGGGGCAAAAAAAGCAAAGCTCGTAGATTATAAAACATCAGGACAGGTTACCCATGATTATGACGAAGTGGTCGGATACGCAGGAATAGTGGTATTTTAAACGCATGGGCTTTTCAGCTTTCTCTCTATTGACTGCTTACCTGATTGTCGTACTGTGCGGCTACTGGCTCGAACATCTGAAGCTTTCTTATCTGAGGAAATACGGCAGCATCGTTCCGCCTGCATTCGAAGGACACATAGAACAGTCATTGCTGGACAAATCGAGAAATTATACCGTTGATTCAACACGGTTCGGGATCGCCTCTTCGATCTTCAGTACTATCTTGATGATCCTGTTTTTCTTTACCGGCATATTGAATACTTATAATTCATGGATCAATTCACTGCATTTGAATTTTATTGTGTCCGGCATCATATTTTTTATGCTGCTGCTTTATGCGGACACATTTCTTACGATACCTTTGAGCATATATCAGACATTCAGGATAGAAAAGAAATACGGATTCAATACGATGACGGCAAAATTATGGATCGCCGATTTCATAAAATCCACAGTAATAACAACAGTCCTTTTATCTTTAATCATATCCGCCGGTCTATGGCTCATTGCAAGGAGCCCTTTACACTGGTGGCTCTGGGTATGGCTTTTCTTCCTGATATTCAGCATCTTTATGATGTACCTGTCCCCCTATGTCATAGAGCCGCTCTTCAATAAATTTTCGCCTGTCGACGATGAAAATCTTAAAGCAGGCATCCATAATTTAACCGATAAAGTCGGGATAAAGATCAGCAAGGTTCTGAAGATGGATGCATCAAAGAGGACAAAACATACCAATGCCTATTTTACCGGAATCGGCAGGGTTAAAAGAGTCGTCCTCTTCGACACCCTCCTCAGTACCATGAATACGGATGAGATTCTCGCGGTACTCGCACATGAGCTCGGTCACTGGAAAAAGAAGCATGTTTTAAAACAAATGATCCTCATGGAGGTCATTTCCCTTGCAGTACTCTTTATGTCCTTCAGACTGATGCAGGGCGGCATTTTACCCGGTCTTTTCAATCTTACCGCTCATACGGTATTTGCAAAGATCGTCATACTCGGTCTGCTCGGGACCATTGCAGCATTTCCCTTCACACCGTTGTTTAATTTATTCTCAAGGATGCACGAGAGGGATGCCGATGCATTTGCGTGTAAACTGACGGGTAACAGCAGTGCTATGGTCAGCGCTCTCGTAAAACTTTCGAAAGACAATCTCTCGAACCTTCACCCCCACCCTCTCTATTCTGCATTCTACTACTCGCACCCGCCGGTCACAGAGCGGATACACTACATCGAATCGACATTTTTACGGAGTTGACAAAAGCCAGATGTGCGGTTACTAAAAAGAATATCGGCATAACATTCAGGAGGAGATTACCGTGAAAATATTTATTAGATCCCGTGTTTTAGCTGTAGTAGTTTTATTGTTTATGACATTCACGACGGTGAATTGCGGTTTCTTACTTTACCCCGAAAGAAGGGACAACATGCCGGGTGATATTGACGGGGCAGTACTTGTCATGGATTGTCTATGGCTTTTGGTTGGTATCGTGCCGGGTGTAGCAGCACTGGTTATAGATTTTACTACAGGCTCGATATACTTTGGAGGACACGGGAAAGGAAAGAAGTATCACGAAATGAGACGATATCATGAAATAAGGATAGACTCATTACCTGTTCACCCGGGCGACAAAATCGGGTTCAATCTTTCTGTGCCTTCGTCATCCAATGCAGAGATCAATATTACTCTTGCGCGTGCGGCTGATAAAAACACAGCTGTGACCTTGTTTGACAGGAAATATGCAAAGGACGTGGAATCGAAAAACATGGTCATACTGACCCTTCCGAAGCAACTGAGTCAGGGTGAGTACAAAATCTCTGTCAAAATGAACGGCATAGAATCAAATTCTCTGGACCTCAATATTACCATCTGAGAAACGAATCCCCCCCTTTAATTTGTTGCAAGTCCTTAAATATATTGATAGAGAAAAATGCAGGGAGAGCTGCACGGGAGCTTTATAACGGATCTCAATGGAGGATACATGTATATAATATCAAAACTTTTCACTGCGTGGATTCTACCACCAGGGCTGGCCATCACCATGTCTTTCTTATGGGCAATAATGCTCATAAAACAAAAGAAAACGGGCATAGGTATCATGATGTTGATATTCTCAGTTTCCATCTACACGGCATGTCTGGGGCCGCTGGCAGATAAACTCATGCTGCCTCTTGAAAACACTTATTCTCAATTGAATGTCAAGGACATATCTGCACACGATGTTTATGTCGTACTCGGCGGCGGTATACACGATAATTCACCGGATCTTGAAGGCAATGGAACACCGACGGGTGACTCTCTGGAAAGACTTGTATATGCTTTCCGGCTGTACAGGATCCAACCCTTACCTTTAATCGTAAGCAGCGGCAAGGGGTTTAAATACCAGAAGCCTGAAGCACCTGTCATGCGGCGATATCTTGTCCAGATGGGTGTGCCGGAAAAGGATATCTTTATGGATTCAACGAGCAGGAATACCTATGAAAACGCCATAGAAGTCAAAAGCTTGTGCGAAAAGCTCATGTGTAAGAGGATCATCCTTATTACGTCTGCATATCACTTAAGAAGAGCTGTCTATGCATTCAGGAATGCTGGTCTGACCAACATAATACCTGCACCTGCTGATTATAAAATTAACAGAAGACACTATGATTTTATGGACTATATGCCGGACTTGGAGGCATTATCCAACACCTATAGGGGAATGCACGAATACGTAGGGTTATTCTATTACAAGATCCTTGCGAAGATATAAACGGGCATAGACCGGTCATAACAATCTCAGGATTGTTCGGGACTGAATAGATTATAAGCCTCTGTCCTTTTTATAGATAGTGAGGAACCTGATCCATCTGTTCAAATCGATATTCTCTGCCCTGTCATTCATACTTATATCAGCCTCCCTGCACCATTTTTCTATCTCTGATGACGTACCGACGGCTTTTAACGTATTTTTAATCATCTTCCTTCTTGCGTTCAATGCATGCTTCAGGAGGCCGAGTAAGGCATGTTCATCTTCGGCACTCATGATTGGCTCATGGACATGCATCTTTATGACAACCGAATCAACCTTCGGCACGGGCACAAATAAATTTTTATCGACATGCCTCACCACGGATGCATCATAATGGAGCATACGCATCACGGATAATAGCCCGAAATATTCCTCTGACGGCTGTGATACGACTCTCATGCCGACCTCTTTCTGCAGCATAATTACAATATCTCCTATCAATGCGTGGTTATGGAATAATAAACGCAGGATAGGGCTTGATATATAATAGGGTACATTGCCTGCAACCTTCAATGACCCGTGAAACAGCCGGCTTATATCCAGTTTCAGTATATCCTGCCTCATGACTTTAAACCTGCCGTTATTCCTGAAACGGCTTTTCAGGTAATTTACGTACCTGTCTTCTATCTCAACCGATATCAGGGATGTTTGTTCTCCGCCTGTCTGATCAATCTTTCCCAGTATATGTTCCGTTAAAGCACCGCACCCGGCACCTATTTCAAGTATACGATCATCCCGCCGGATATCTAATGCTCTTATGATATCATCAATCACAGACTCATCGGCAAGCAGATACTGCGCTAATGATTTATGGGGCAGAAGTCCGTGTTCTTTGAGGAATGTGTGTGTTATTTGCATATGCGTCTATGTCAATACTGCTTTTGATACCGAGCTTCAAAAGCTGGTAACCGAGAAAACCTATCATGGAACCATTATCTGTACACAGCTTCAAGGATGGCACATATATTTCAAATTCTTTTCTATATGCCATGAACATCTCCCTGAGCTGGGAATTTGCAGCAACACCGCCTGACACGGCTATCCTTTTCATACGCTGATACCGTGCAAGGGCGATGGTCTTTTTCACCAGCACACCGGCTGCCGCATCCTGGAACCCGGAAACTATGGACGAGAGCGCGGCCTGATCCATATCGGTGCTCTGCGCCCCGATGTATCTCATTACTGCTGTTTTGAGCCCGCTGAAAGAAAAATTATAATTACCTGTTTTCATCATGGCCATGGGGAATTTCACCTTCCGGCTACCCGTCCACTGCTTTGCGATTCTGTCGATGACCGGCCCGCCTGGGTATCCGAGCCCGAGTGCGCCGGCTATCTTGTCATACGCCTCCCCTGCCGCATCATCAACGGTCTTCCCGTTCAGGCTTATATCGGTCATGGATTTAACCGTATAAAGCTCGGTGTGACCGCCTGAAACGACAAGCCCTATGTAGGGGAATGAAAGCTGTTCATATTCTATCATCGGCGAGAATAAATGTGCCTGGACATGATCCACGCCTATCAACGGTTTATCCAGGGCGTATGCAAGCCCTTTTGCAAAATTAACGCCCACGAGGACGGAGCCGATGAGCCCGGGACCGGATGTTACGGCAATACCATCGACAGCGGACAATGATATGCCGGCATCTTCACATGCCTTCTGTGTCAGCGAACCGATGACTTCAAGCTGAATCCTCGATGCAAATTCCGGCACAACACCGCCGTAATTTTTGTGGATATCTATCTGACTTGAAACAAGATCGACGAGCACCTTTCCGTCTTTAACAACTGCGACACCCGTTTCGTCGCAGGAGCTTTCAATACCGAGCAGGATCATTTAAGTTTTTTTATTTCCTTCTTTGCGTCCTTCGCACGCTTGTCATCGGGATATCTTGAAATAAGCTCCTCAAAGAACAATTTTGCTTTTTTGTTATCCCCGAGATGGACAAAACTCCTGCCGATCATGAAATATGCACTGGTGATGAGATGACTTTCAGGGTGTTTTTCTACGATGGTACCATAATTCACTATGGCCGTTTTATAGTCCTTTTCTTTGTAAGCTATCTCACCGAGATAAAAAAGTGCTCTTGCCTTTTGCTTTTCATTGCTGCTTTTCGAGAATTTTTCGAAAACGGGTTTTGCCTGATCGAACTTATTGTCCTTGAAAAACTTTACGGCATCATCCATTGAAAGACTTGCCTGCTTTGAAACACTCTCGGTATGCGTGGTTGCAGCCTTTTTACTGTAAGCATTGGAGAAACTCATCCACGCTTCGACGGCAGTCATAGACACTTCGAGTGCTGAAATCCGCTGTTCGATGCTTGTATTTAATGTCCCGCCCGTGGTCGTAAAGAGATCGAGATCCAGCTTCATGTTGTTCAAACTATGCTGCAGTATATCGAGTCTGTTTCTCAAATCTTTTATATCATCATGCGAGCCGTCAATTTTGGAGAGCATATCGACCTGATTCTTCCTGATACTTGATATTTCAGTGTCTATCTTTGTGTTCGTCTGCTGGTTGTTCAGGTCTACCTGTGTCTGGAGATCGCTCAACTCCTTGTCAAGCCTTATATCCTCGTTTGTCTTTATACATCCCGCAGCACCGGTAACAACTATCAGTGCGCTCATGATAAGCAACAGTCTTTTCATACCCTACCTCGTAATGACAACAAATTCGTCTCTCCTGTTCTCCGCCCATGCCTTTTCATCGTGTCCTGGATTAACCGGTCTTTCCTTGCCGTAACTTATAACAGACATCCTGTCAGCCTGCAAACCAAGCTGTATCAGATAATCCCGCCCTGAAACAGCCCTTTTCTCTCCCAGTGCAAGATTATACTCCTCCGAGCCCCTCTCATCACAATGTCCCTCAATCTGCACCTTGACGGCAGGGTTCGATTTGAGCCACTGCGCATTATCCATCAGGGCAGCCTGTGCCTCGTTCGAGAGAGAATAGTCATCAAATCCGAAATGTATCATCTTCAGTTGTTTTATTACGACACCCTCTCCCAGCGAACCTTTGCCCACGATCGATGTTTCGGTTACTCCGATACTTGACATGCCCGGTGTTCCGTTCATCTGCTCAGGACCCGTGCCTTCGCCGGTCCCGCTTCCCTTGCCTTTGTTCTCCAGGGCTGTCTGTTTTGCATCATCGGCAAGTTTTTTGCCTGTCAGCGCGTTTATTCTGGCTTCATCATACTGCCTGTTATCAGAATCAACCTGAGCCTTCTGCACATAACCTTCTGCCGATGAATATTCTTTTGGCGCATAAGTCTGAGCGCCTGCAAGTTTGGCGGATTCAAGGGCTGCCTTGGCATCCGCTATATCCTTAATGGGAGGCTTCGGACAACCGGCAATCATTACAATGGAAAGGACCGTAATAATAAATTTCTTCATACATCACCTCATTGAACAGTTATTTTAAAGTTTATCCTGTTTGACCAGCCAGGTGAACTCATATCATAGTCCGTAGAAATAATCCTGTGCTGGTTACTGCCGTTCGAATTCATAACATACAACTGCTGATGACCGTCCCTCGTCGATACAAATATTATATAGTATCCGTCAGGCGACCATTTCGGACTTGTATTGTCACCCTGGTTCTGTGTCAATCTTACGAGATGAGAGCCATCCGGAGCTACGGTATATATATCAAACGTACCGTCTTCCGAAAGCCCTGAAAATACGATACGGTCACCCGCGGGCGACCAATTGCACGAAGCGTTATAACTCCCTTTAAAGGTAATCCGCTGCACATCGGATCCGTCCGTATTCATCGTGTAGATTTGCGGACCACCCGCCCTGTTTGAAACAAAGGTTACCTTTTTGCCGTCCGGTGAAAAGCTTGGCGATACATTTATACCCGATGTATTGGTAAGCTGTTTCAGAATCTTTCCGTAAAGATTCATAAGGTATATCTCCGGGCTGCCTTTGAAACTCAGGGAAACTGCTATTTCACTGCCATCAGGAGAAAAACTTGGACTTATGTTCAATCCCTTTTTATTGGCTATGGTCGTGATCCGGCCATTCTGAAGATTAAACATATAAAGATCGGGATTTCTGTGCATATAAGATGTAAAAAGGAGTTTTGTCCCGTCAGGCGACCACACGGGTGTCAGATTTATGGTTTTATTGTAGGTCAACTGTACTATGTTGCTGCCGTCAAGGTCCATAGCGTCTATCTCTTCAGTCCCCGTTCTCTTTGAAACAAACGCTAACTTGGAGCCTGCAAGCCCGGAATGCCCCGTAAAAGCATAGATAACATCATTCACGATACTGTTTGCTATGTACCTTACATCAGGCTTGCTGCCACTGTACTGCTTCGATAATAAAACCTTACCCTGCACGACATCATAGGTGTATGCCTTTATTATAATAATATTACCCTGAACGCCATAGCTCATCCTCAGAAGGCCTTCGGCGCCAATGTCTGTCCAGTCTTTTAGATTAAACTGCCCGAGTAACATCCCGCCGTTCTTCTCTATGAATGCAGAAGGATTTATGACTGCAAAATAACCGGATGCATCAAGTGCAGAGTTTATAATATTGTAAAGTGATGTCACGTCTTTAAGATTTGACCCCGGCCCTGCAAGAGGCATGGTAACAGCGACAGGCAGCCTTTTGATGCTCGGGGCATTTATATCTATGTACATCTTGGCATGAGCTGCAAGCGGAGCCGCCAGTGAAATGAGAACGGCAGTAATGACTATGAGCCTCGCACTGCCGCGATACCAATGTGCGAAGCAATGGGCCGGGAGCACACTGCCAACCCTGTTTCTCTTCTTCATTTACATCCTTCCTTGCAACTGAATTTTATACCTATGTCTATACTCTTTTGCAGCCAGCTCGGTGGAAATGGCGGTAAAGGAGATGCCTTTTTTATAGCACGGATTGCCGTCTGATCAAAATATTCATTACCTGAACCCTTTTCCACGCTGATACCGGTTACCGTCCCGTCTTTATTGATAGTAATGGACACCACTGTTTCATAGCCGTAGCTTGCATCCGCCATGTTTGAAGGTATAAGCCACGCACTCTGAATCTTATGCCATATAACGGCATAATACTGTTCCGCGGCCGAACCTGTGGGAGCACCTGAACCTGATGATGCCGATGCTGATGTATTATTTCCGGGGATTGTACTGCCCTGCCCCCTTGCATTCTCGTTAATTGCCTTCAGCAGTTCCTTTCTTTTTACCTCGCTGCTTATATGCCTTATGGCGGAAAGCAGCTCTTTTCTACCCGGTGCTTTTTTTCCGATGGGAAGTATCATCCGTTGAGCAGGAATTTGAGGCGTCGCATTTACAGCCTGCCGTGTACTTCCTGCCGGGATACTCGTTCCCTCTGCCTGAGCCTGTTGCATTGTTGAAACAAGCTTGACCGTATATACGGGGTTGTACTCTCTTGTCCCTGATGGTAAAAGTTTACCGTATAGAATCGTAACTAAAATCAGGACATGTGCACACGCGGATATAGCAATCGTTTTGTAAAAAGTACCGCGTAATGACCTGACATAATTGCCCGAATCGCTTTTCATTTTTCATGCAAAGGTTCTGTCACCATCCCAAGTTCTTGAATGCCCGCAGTCTTAATCTCCGACATAACCCTTACAACAAATCCATAAGGAACATCTTTATCTGCTTTGAGAAATACCTGTTTATCTTTTCTGTATGCCTGGATTGCCTTTAAAGTCTTACCCAGTTCATCCAGTGTGTAGGGATTCTTGTTTACGAATATCTTTTCATCCCTGGTAACGGTTATCATAAGTTTTTCTTCCTGGGCCTTGAAACTTTGGGCTCTTGCCTGAGGAAGATCGACCTTTATGCCCTGCTGCATCATGGGGGCAGTGACCATGAATATGATCAAGAGAACGAGCATAACATCAACAAGCGGGGTAACATTTATTTCTGAAAATGATCTTTTATTGTTGTTACTGAACGCCATCAGATTTTATATGCCTCTCAAACTTATTTAACATCTCTATAATAAAAGCATCCATGTCATCCATAAACACCTTTATTCTCCGTTCAAAATAATTGTATGCAAGCACCGCCGGTATGGCAGCAAAAAGCCCCATTGCAGTCGTAATAAGGGCTTCCGATATTCCCGGAGCAACGACCGCAAGGCTGGCAGACTCAGTTATGCCGATGTTTCTGAATGCCGACATTATTCCCCATACGGTACCAAAAAGCCCTATAAAGGGAGAAGCACTCCCCGTAGAAGCAAGGAAGGACAGAAGGTCCTCAAGCCTGTTTACCTCTACAAGTGTTACCTTTCTCATGGCCCTTTCTATGATGTCAAGGCTCACATGCATATTGTCATCCTGTTCAGGACCTGCTGTTTTTCTTCTCATCGCTGTCTTATAACCGACATCGAATATGGATTTAAGGTATGAAGCAGGAACGCTCCTTGTTTCATCGTAAGCATCGTTCAATGTTTTGACGCCCGCAAATGCATCCATGAATTTATCCGCTGATTTTTCAATTTTCCTGTATGAAATATATTTAAAAACAATGATTGCCCAACTTATGATGGACATTACGAGCAGAATGACTAACACGGCTTTAGCGACAGGCCCTGCGGCAAGTATCATCGAACCTATGGATCCGCTGCCGTTCTGGCCCAAGAAAGACAACCATAAAATGGTTAAGGTATTCATCATGTTTTCCTGTTATTAATTCTAAAAATATCCCCCCGCCAACGGCGGAGGGATATGCATTCAAAGTAAGTAGTGATAATTTATTTTACGACGTGGAACTCATCACGTCTGTTCATTGACCATGCCTTTTCATCGTGGGCCGGATCAATGGGATCAGACTTGCCATAACTTATGGTGGACAACCTGCCCGGTGCTATGCCGAGCGTTTCAAGATAATTCCTGGCTGACTGGGCTCTCTTCTCACCGAGTGCAAGGTTATACTCAACCGAGCCTCTTTCATCGCAGTAGCCCGCTATCTGGACCTTGATGTTCGGGTTATCACTCAGCACCTTCGAGTCCTGCTCGAGAACTGTTTTTGCATCCGGCCTTATGTTGTACTTGTTGAAATCAAAGTGGACAATCTGGAGCTCTTTCTGGATCTCCTCTATTGTCTTCTCTGCAGGCTGCTGGGCCTGTGCAACTGCTCCCGGCTGCTCGGCGTTACCCTGAGGGGCCTGCTGCTGTGCCTGTGGTTTTTCTTCCGGTTTTACTACTTCGTTTTTAGCACAACTCGCTACGGTAAAGCCCAGAATAGCGAGTGAACCTATAATCAACGTTATTTTTTTCATTTTGCCTCCTTTTTTTATAAGATGTAAATCACTAATTATATCAAGTCAACTGATCTTTCATCCCTCATTCCAATTTAAACCATTCGACGCCGTCTCTCAGAGATGCAAGCTGTTCCTTCAATTTCAAAAACAGTGTCCTTGTATTCTGGATCCTGCCGACATTTTCCTCTATATTCTTCACACTGCCGTCAATCGTCTGAACTGCCATATTATTTTCCTGTTTCTGTATACCGAGTGACTGGTTTACATTCGTGATAGAATGCATGGTATTGTCCGCATTTTTGGATATAAGCTGGATACTCTTTGTCTGTTCTGACGTCGCCACATGCAGTTTGTTTGTTAAATCTTTTATGCCTTCTATCGTCTGATTGATCTGCGATGTGCCTCCAACCTGATCATTCATCGCCGTTAATATCTGCTTCGATACTTTCGATATCATCTCCTGAGCCTCTGCTATGGTCGTTATAGCGATAGACTGTTCTTTGATCATCTTTTCGATCGACATCGTCACACTCCGCGTATTCTTCGTGCTTTCGTTAATGATCGAAAGTTTCTTGTGTGTTACCCGCGTAAGACTTACGCCCTCTTCAACGGCTTTAATGCCTGCATCGGCCGCAAGTTTTGCCTTCTGCATCTCCGAATTGATACTCTTGACGATTCTATCGATTTCTGTCGTCGATATCCTTGTCCTTTCAGCCAGTTCATTGATCTCCTGTGCTACAACTGCAAATCCTTTCCCATGTTCACCTGCCTGATTGGCTATGATTGCTGCATTGAGTGCAAGGAGATTGGTTTTATCGGCGATCTGGTTTATACTGTCGACTACCTCTGCGATCTGGTTTGAGCTTTTCACCAGCAGGTTTATGGAAGCAACGATGCCGTCCGTAGTCTGCTTGATTTTACCTATTCCATCTATGGCCGCATCTGCTGATTTTAAACCGTCGATCGATTCATTCACGACAGCTTCCGCCATAGTTGAGTTGTTCACGGAATACTCGCTTATCTCTTTTGTCGAGGAACGGATTTCGTGGATGGACGAATTTGATTCCTCGATATATTTGGAAAGTTCGCCGATGTTGCCGGAAACCTCCTTTATCGAGCTTACTATCTCTTCTATGGAAATAGAGATGTCTCCTATTGAGACGGTCAGTCTTTCTGCCGAATTATCGACCTCGCCGATAGAACTCGTAAACTGGTTCAGTGCCGAAGTAAGATCCGAATACTGGGTAACAATGACTTCCATTGTATTGGCGATGTTATCTATGGCCGTTATCGCAGAGCTTATCGAACTAAAAGCGGTTTTGAGACCCGATATTTCCCTTGAAGATGCCTTTTCAAGATCGTTGTATGTATCTGCAAGTGAAACGGATATTCCCACCACTTCCTTTGTTACCTCCTTTATATTGATAATCACATCTTTTAACTTGATGGTCGTATCGTTGAATGCATGCGTCAATACGCCGAATTCATCGCTTGAGTAGACCTGTGCCGTATGGGTCAGATTGCCGTTACCTACCTGTTTCGTGTGTGACAGCAGTTTTGCAACGGGTTTTGTAATAATGACCATAGTAAAATATGTCATGACTATGAGCATAATGTACGACAGTATGGCTGTCCATACGCTCGCCTTGAATATATCCCATGTCGCAGTTACGATTTTCTTGTCGGACAGTGTAATGGCGACATATGCAAGAGTATCGCCATTTGAGGCAAGAACTGGGTTTACAAAATACTTATAATCCCTGCCGGTTATAATAGTTACCCCTGGTTTTGGAAACTTCAGATAATTCGATAATTCTTCCGGAAGCATCCTGTCGGCACTATCTTTTGTCGAGGCCAAGACACTGCCATCCGGGGCAAACAGATCTACAGAAGACATACCCTCTATAATGCCATTTACATTATCCAGAGAAACCGGCGTTGCCGTTTGAGTCATGGTCCCTGCCGTTCCTGCAGGCGGCTGGGACGTGATCTGCGATGACAGTATCGTTGCTTCCTGCCGTACTATTTTATCTGCCTGCTTTGAAACAATATAATTAAACTGCGATTGGAGATTATACCATCCTGTTATGATCTGGGCAGCTTCAAGCAGTAATAACAAACCCGCTATCAGCAAAGTGATTTTTATTTTTATATTAATATTAAACACCTTAAAGCCTCCTCAAATGTTCTCTTGTGCCTATAATACCGGATTATACACCGATAATGAGCATACAATCAAGTGTGCCGGTAATACTGACTATTTATTCGCCAGAACATCGAGCAGAATATTATGAATTCGGGAGTTTGAAGCGACTATATGATTCATATAAATAGAATACGGATTGCCGCGAAAGTCAGTAATTTTACCGCCCGCTTCCACAATCATAAGACTTCCTGCCGCCACGTCCCATGGCTTCAATTTCATCTCCCAGAAGCCATCGAACCTTCCGGCTGCAACGTAGCACAGATCAAGCGCCGCGGATCCATCCCTGCGTATTGCCTGAGCTCTTCTTATAAATCTTATCCAATTATCGATATTATTTTCGCTCGATGTCCTTATGTCATAAGGGAAGCCCGTTGATAGAAGCGACTGTTCTATGGCAGTTACATCAGAAACATGCAGTTTCTTGCCGTTAAGAAATGCACCTTTCCCGCGTATCGCATGAAATAATTCTTTTTTTACAGGATCATACACGACTCCAACCATAACGCTGCCTTTATACTCAAGGGCTATTGAGACGGAAACAAAGGGATATGCATGGTAGAAATTGGTTGTACCATCAATGGGATCGATGACCCACTTATAATCGCTGCTTCCCGATATGCTTCCCATTTCCTCAGCAAGGATGGAATGCTTTGGATATCGTGCGGTTATAATTTTAATAATCGTTTCTTCGCATAGCTTATCGACATCTGTAACAAGATCGACGATACCTTTATATGAAACCTGCTTGGACGTGTTAATCCTTCTGTTTATAATATTCCCAGCAGCCCTTGCCGATCTTACGGCTATTGTCAGCAGTTCTACACCTGATATCATGTTTAGTATCCCTTCAATAGTGTATCTCATTAAACTACTTCATTGCAAACTTCAATAAATAAATGAGATCAATAAGATCTACTGCCTGTTTTTTTAGCATAATATACCGGACATGCATTAAAAGCGGATCAGCCGTGTATTTTAACTCACTTACTAACAGTTTATTAACAATTTAGTTGAATATTCCAGACGCTTTGTGTTAGTAAAAACACATGACAGATGACAAAACCTCTTTAATTAACATAGACTTAAACGAACTAAAGGGAGAAAGACATAAATCGTGCATCATCATTGAAGGAGAACAGATAGGAAAAATTTTCTCCCTGTCAAAACAAATCACTATCATAGGCAGGTCAGAGGATACGGACATCGCTCTTGATTCTCCGACAGTATCGAGGAAGCATGCCTCAATAAGTTTGGACAGCAATGACAGGATTTTCATAAAAGATCTTAAAAGCAGCAACGGCACGTATGTCAATGCCCTGCGTATAACTGAAACAGAACTCAATGAAGGCGACATATTCGCAATCGGCATCTACAAGCTTAAGATTGCCTCGTTATCGAAGCACGATACAGTCTTTTTCCAGCGTATGATGGACAACGCCGAGAAAGATGCCCTGACGGGTGTCTATAATAAAGGCTTTATAACTAGACTGCTCGGAACCATAATAGCTCAGGCTGAACATCTTAAAAAATCCGTCTCAATAGCAATGGTGGATATCGATCATTTCAAGAATATCAACGATACTTATGGACATATTGCCGGAGATGCAGTTTTGAAAAATATTGCAGCGTTGTTCAATACATCCCTTCGATCCGCCGACAAGTTCGGCAGGTTCGGGGGAGAAGAATTCCTGATCCTGTTCGACAGGACAACGATCGTAGATGCAAGGGTCATCAGCGAAAGGATCCGAAAAATGGTTGCAGAACATCCGACTGTCTACGGTGATCAGCAAATAAAAGTTACCGTAAGCATCGGCATTTCAAGCAACGAGAATAAACACATCCATGACACCGAATCATTCATAAAACTTGCGGATGAAAAGCTCTACGCTGCAAAGAAGGGCGGAAGAAACAGGATTGTATCCTGATTCTAAAATGCAATAGGGAAGAAGAGGACACGGCATGCTGCACCCACTTCTCAATACGAACCACAGTGTGAATAGCAAATGTGCCAATCAAATCAGTCATTCCCAAGAGCCGGTGATATGAGGATATTTAGTTGATATGGAATGCGATGAACTTGATCTCAGTCATCTCTTCCACGGCAAACCGCGGACCTTCCCTGCCGATGCCTGATTCTTTGACGCCGCCGTACGGCATAAGGTCTACTCTGAAATTCGGTATTTCATTGATCAACACTCCTCCGGCCTCGAGTTCTTTTGCATACAGCCATGCACGGTTCACATTGCCGGTGTAAACGCCCGCCTGCAACCCGTACCTTGAATCATTGACAAGCTTTATCGCCTGTTCGTCGTGAGAGAATTTATTCACCACAAGAACAGGTCCAAAGAGTTCATCCTTTACCACCCTGTCCGTTTCTTTTGCATTGGTAAGCACGACAGGTGTCATCGTATTGCCATGAACGTCACCGCCGCATACTTTTCTTGCTCCGTTGGCAACGGCCTCATCGATCCATGACCTTACCCGTTTCACGTCATTGTTCGTTATGAGAGGACCGACATCCGTAGAATCATCGGAAGGATTACCGGTCTTCAGAGACCGGACCTGCTGGCTCAATAAACCTACAAAATTATCGAATAGGCGCTCATGGACATAAACCCTCTGCACGGATATGCACACCTGCCCTGCCTGTGAACATCCGCCGAGTGCAATTCTTTTGACAATCTTCTCCGGCACTGCATCCTCGCAAACCACAACCGCTGAATTCGAGCCAAGCTCCATGACCACTTTTTTGAGCCCTGCATTTCTTGTTATCCACTCGCCGACATCCCTGCTGCCGGTAAAGGTTATAAGTCTTATATCAGGATGGGTGACAAGCTTGAGTCCGAGCTTTGATCCCGAGCCTGTCAGGACGTTGACCGCCTCAGGCACTGCCCCTGCATCGACGAATGCCTGCCCCAGCATCTCGCCTGTCATGGACGTTACCTCTGCAGGCTTTAAAATAAATGCATTTCCCGCAGCATAAGCAGGCCCGATCTTATGAAGTGACAGGTTCAGGGGAAAATTAAACGGTGATATTGCGGCAACGATGCCGACGGGCACGCGAAGGTAAAATCCTATCTTATCTTTTCCTGTAGGAGCTGCATCCATCGGTACTGTGGAGCCATAAAGCCTCTTTGCCTCTTCCGCGGACCAGGTAGCGGTCTCCACTGCACGGACAACCTCTGCCCTTGCCTCTTTGATGGTCTTTCCCATCTCCGATGAAATGGTCTTTGCAAACAGTTGGGTCCGATCCGACAGAATACCTGCCAGGCTCATAAGGGTTTTATATCGTTCAAAAGAACTGACCTTCGAGAGCTTGCGAAAACCTGTCTTTGCACTTTCAACAGCACTCTGGACATCAGACTCCGAAGCCCTTGATACCTCTCCTACGACACTACCGTCATAAGGGCTTTTCACGACTACCGTATCTTTTGATTCGATCTTTTTCCCCGCTATGATCATAATGTACCTTCACTGCCATACGCAGACAGGTTTTCCCCCTAATCTTACTTCTTTCTTATCTCAAATTTCTTCTCGAGCTTCTTCATGACCTCGACAATGCCTCCGTATTCCAGTTCGCCGTAGGGCAGCATTGCGGGCCCTGAAAATCCCTGTCTTCTGATCTCTATTGCTTTCTCCGATACTTTATTTCTCACATGGTCCCAGAACGGATGATCAAATGCATCAACCGGTTCTGTCAGCTTGCCGTTATGAACCGAGAATGCATGACATGATACAATGGGTGGACCGTCGAAGTATGATATGGAAGAATTAATCTTGACAGGCATGAGAGGCCCGTTATGGCTGCCGCGCATGAATCCGGCGACATAATGCCCTATACTGAATGTCGATAACACTTCACCGGTTGCTGCAAAATTCCCCTGGACCCTCACCAGCATTATCGGATCATCTTTTCCCGTGTATGTGCCTGCAATGTTATGAAGCCTCGACGTACTTACCGCAACAGCCTGCGTCTGATCGTGCCGTGAAAAGATCGACTCAACGACGAACCGCTGATTGTCCCTCAATAGAGCGGCAAGACTGTAGATCTCATCGGGTGTTTCAAGCTCGATTACCTTATCTCCTTCGATATGTTCGACGTCCATGACGACAAATTTGAAACCCTTGCTCAACTGCGGGTTCAGCAATAGACCCGAACAGTACATGGCATCCGTAAATGACAGATACAGCGGCAGGTTGTAAGCACCTGGATCCGTTTTATCGGCAGCAAAAAGCAAGAACGGCTCGCTCTTTCTCTCGTCTATCTCCATCTCGGCAACAGCGGGTCCAAGCCCTTTTACATTTCCCGAAAAAGCAGATTTCAGTAGATCCTGTCCTGCACCGTAAAGCCCTTGTTCCTTTGCGACCTCGGTCCCTTCTTTGAAAGCATTCCATGCAAGCTGGTGCACCTTATCACTGCCAACCCCTTGTTCATGCGTCATTAAAATGGCAATATCATCTCCGGTGGAAGAAAAGTATGAATCTATGAGAAGTCCACCACCCTCTGTCGTGACGTATTCCTTTACCCTCTCAATAACTCTTTTACTCGGTCTAATATGACCGCCAATACTTCCAATATCTGCCTTTATAGCAGTGATCGTTACCTTCATTTTATCTCCTTTATATCGTTTTTTATTATTTCACTCATAACATTATCTTTAATTTTTTTCACAGGCGGTAATTCTCCTGTCAACCTGCCGTTGGTTATAACGGTCTTCATAAGTTCTTCGAGCCTGCCCCCGCATACTCCGCACATTTTTACCTCCGATGGATATGCATGCACCGTATGCCTGCCGCAGGCTTTGCATCTAAGTAAGCTCTTCCTGCCGGATTCCTTGCCGCGCTTTGCATAAGGCTCATGATCGATCTCAACTATATCCATAGCAAAATCAACGACAGGCGAATTAGATATATAAGTGCCTACGCCAAAAAGATCAACCACTTCTTTTAATTCATTTACTTTGCTTTCGTCAAGCCCTCCGCTTACCATAATCCGGATGTGTTTGTAGCCGCGCAGCTCAAGCTCCCATCTTATTTCTTTTACAATCTGTTTCATATTGCCCCTGCGTGAACCCGGGGTATCGAGCCTTATACCGTATAATTTTTCCTGAAGGGCTTCAGCGACGTGTATCGCCTCGAACTTTTCATCATTGAATGTATCTACCAATATAAGCCGTGGAACATCTTTCTCCATGATCTCATCGAAATAAAGGGCTGATTGAACGGTATCGCCCACGAGCAGAATAAGTGCATGAGGGATAGTTCCAACGGGTTTCAGTCCTATTTTCTCTGCCCCGAGCATATCCGAAACTCCGTCGCAGCCGCCGATATATGCACTGCGTTCGATCATAGGGCTTATTGCAGGATGCATACGCCGTGCACCGAAACTGAACACCGGTTTTCCACCGGCAGCAAGTTTCACCCTTGCAGAATTCGTAGCAATGCCGCTTGCCTGACAGATAAGTCCGAGGACCTCTGTTTCATACATACCAAAACCAGCGTAATCACCTTCAATCTCGAGAACAGGCTCATAAGGAAAAAAGATTGTTCCCTCGGGTACTGCCCTTACGTTGACAGGCTTGTCTTTTAAAAGATCGGCCACTTCCTCGAGTCCTGAGAAGACAGCCCATTCCCAGCCTGAAGGCAGGTCCTTGGCCCTGATCTCCATTGAAACATGCTTTGAAATGCCCTTCGCCTTCAGTATCTTCAACGCCCTTTCAAAGTAAATGTCAGTGACCCTGCCTTTTCTTATGTCGTCTTCATTTGCCATATAAAACATAAAAACTCCTTCCAAGTTGAGTATAATTTGTAGATGTAATTGTCAATGTTGCTTCTTTACCAGGCGAGGAAGACAGGCTGTGATTTCCGTCATTGTTAAATGCATATATCGACAAGGCCCTCTGGTTATGGGGCGGCTTTCTAACGGGGTTTACTTGACACGTGCAAAGCTAATGAATAGATATGATTGTTAACTTTTGTAACGGCGGCGTAGCTCAGTTGGTAGAGCGGGGGTCTCATAAGCCCTATGTCCGGGGTTCGATTCCCTGCGCCGCCATTCTTTTTTAAGGTCTTTAAAATGGGGACTGCGACCGTTTTTTGTGCGCGGACATACCTCGACATAAATTAGCAGTAAATGCCTCCCGGTAAAAATGTTATCCTCTTTCCCCTGGTCTGCCACACTTCATTGTCTTTAATCTCCTCCCAAGCTATCCGTCTATATAGTCTATAGGATTCATTACTCTTACTTCAATGTTCAATCTCATAGCATATTTTATCAGTTGATTATCACAAGTAACAAAGCATTGCTGTGCAGCAATGAGATCCTTCATTTCCTGTGTCAATTTTGCCATGATATACCTTCCTTTATAATTTTTGTTCTTCTCCCCTTTATGCCCATGCCTCTGTAAGTTGATGAGCACATCCTCAAAAAATACCAATTCCTCCCATGATGGACATACCAGAAATCGAATTTCATTGAAAGGGTTGAAGAATTGGTTTATTTTTTCTCGAACCTGTAGAAGCCTTCCCACGTGCTTCTGTCCAAAGTCCTGCACCTGTCCATCATGATTTTTGCCGGGGCATAACCGCCGCCAAGTCTGGCGAAAATAGCCGCAGCGTCCGTGAACCTTCCCTCCACATAAGCGGACAATGCCTGTTCATACGTTGTCCTGAATTCATTCGCATTGCTTGTTTCCCCGGGAAGCAGAGCATAGAGGTAAATCGGTTTATCCACACCTGAAGGAACAACACGGTCAAGCCTGAAGAGGCTGTTCTTCGACGACAGTTTATTAAAGGTAAACTCGGATACCAGCATAGTGGTCCCATAATACTTGTTCATGCCTTCAAGCCTTGAAGCAAGGTTAACATTATCTCCGATGGCAGTATAATCGAACAGCATCGCAGAGCCCATATTGCCGACAATGGCCTCGCCTGTGTTTACACCTATGCCGATTGATATCGAAGGCAGGCTCAGGCTGTTCAGCTTTTTATTTACATCGTTCAATATGCTGCACATCTGAATCCCGCATGACACGGCTTTATCAGCATGGTCGGCGGATGGCAGAGGGGTCCCGAACAACGCCATGATTGCATCACCTATATATTTGTCGAGCATACCGTCATTGTTAAAAACGACACCCGTCATATCGGTCATGTATTCGTGGAGCAGGAGCGCTACCTGTTCTGGCCTGAGATACGTGGACAGCTTGGTGAAACCCCGTATGTCCGAGAATAAAATGGATATATCTTTTTTCTCACCGCCCCATTTCAGCGCCCCGGGGCTCTTTGTGATCTCCCTTACAACCGCAGGACTGACATAATGACTGAATGCCTTCTTGACCTCACGGCCTTTCTTTTCCTCTACGGCATACTTGTACGAGGACAGGACTATGCCGAAGAATACTATGGCTGAAACCGGATAGACCATGTTGAGGATCACGGAAGAGAAAGAGAGCAGGATGAACGCAGCCGCGCTATAGATTATAATCAATAGTCCTAATTTAACCATAAACATGGATGAAGAGATCCTGTCCATACCCATAATGAGTACAATAGCCACCATGAGTACAAGCAGCGCATTGACGAGCGGGTTCTGGGCAAGGGTCGTCAGGAAACGGCTGTTTATCATCTGCTCAACCGCATAGGCGTGGATGAATACACCCGGCAGCGCATTACTCACCGGCGTGACCCTCAGATCATAGAGCCCCGGCGCAGTGGCACCTATAATAACGACCTTGTGTGCGATCATTCCATAGTTAAACCTGTTTCTGAGTACATCTGCAGCCGACAACATGGGGAGGGCATACCCACCGGGAGGATAATTTATCAGCATTCTGCCGTAAAAATCTACGGGGATCCTGATTGCATTGCCGGATGACGGGAGTAATTTTATAGAAGCCATACCCGTGCTGTCTTCAGTGACAAGGGGCTGCATACCCGTGTAGAGCGATGTAAGCATCAACGCGAAGGACGGGAAGCTTTTATCGTTTGCCCTCTGAACAAGAGTATAGTTTCTTACCACGCCGTCCTGGTCCGGGAACATATTGAAGAAACCTTTATAAAGGCTTGCGGAACTGATCACCGGTACATCTACGACGGGGAAATATGCCTGTGCTATCCCGGGACTGCCTATCTTTATCACCGGCAGTGTACTGGACGATATCTGCGAGAATGCATACGATGTATCGGTCATGTTGAGGGTCACGGGCAACTGATCCTTCGACATATAGAAAAAATAACCGAGCACGACATTCCCTGCTCTCGAGATGGAGCCTGCCAATGCAGAATCCGGATCAGGCATCTGCGTCAGCCTCTGCTGTATATCTTGTTTTACACGGTCAGCCCCGCTGACAGCATCGAGTTCCCGGCCTATTTCCATCAGCACTTGTTTTGCTCTGTCCTTCTCAGGCTCGGAAAAGACTATATCAAAGCCTATTGCAGAGGGATGCGCTGCACTGAGGCTGTCGATAAGGGATGCAATGGTCGTCCTGTCCCAGGGCCACCTGCCTATCTGTTTAAGACTTTTCTCATCTATGGCAACGACAATTACATTCGGTTTCAGCCTGCTGTAGACCCTGTGGGCCATCATGAAATCCGTCAGTTTGAGATTAACGGAAACAAGCGGATAAGGGTTTAAGAAAACCAGGAATATGAATAAAAAGGCTATGGCTGAGGCAAAGATATAATAGGTATATTTTTTCCTCATGGACTTCTCTCAATTCCCAATCTCAATATATCGGCAATTACATTCTCCGTATCTTGCTTTAACCGCCCTTCACCGTTCAGGTAATGGCCTATATTTTGGGTTTCATCCTTGCCGAAAACAATTTGTGCCGGATTGTAAAATAAAATATATTTCATTGTCTTTGACTTCAAAAATAACTTTCCTTTCGCCAATAGTCAAGAATATAATATTCGATTAAACACAAAAAGTCGCTTAGGATGAAATCCTGCCCATCGAATGATCACTATAAAATCCTTGAGCAGGAGGATATAACTATGAAAGAAGTCTGGCTTATCGATGCAGTGAGGACACCCTTTGGGTTGCTCGGGGACAAGATTAATGACCTTTCTGCTCCATGAGTTTAAAAGAAGAAAGAACATCCAATTCGGACTCGATACAATGTGCATAGGAGTTGGACAGGGTATATCCATGATTATAGAAAATATATATACGTAGAGGAGCGTGGAATATGGTTTTTCAAGATAAGCCTGTTGTCATGGGAATAATTGGAGCAGGTACCATGGGCAATATCTTGAAGGAAACGTGCAGGTTCCCCCTGGGTCCTTTTGAGCTTATGGATTTGACGGGAC
This sequence comes from bacterium, assembly GCA_037439545.1. Lineage (GTDB taxonomy): Bacteria > JAMCPX01 > JAMCPX01 > JAMCPX01 > JAMCPX01 > JAMCVD01. The sequence goes on along the minus strand of JBBIVV010000001.1, from coordinate 19,579 downwards.
TCGACGTTACCGTTCCCGTCTCGGAATCCATTTACAATCAGTTCTCTCAGGACCCGCTCTATCTCCCATCGCCATGGCTCATCAGACGGGCCGGGTTGGGCGTTTCACTGCTCACCGGAGAATGAGGTGCCTGAAAAAATTATAACCGAGCCTGGAGACCTCTTTGATACCGAAGATCTCTTGCACGACTTCACGGTAGGTCCCCTCGCCTGAAACAACCTTGAAAAGTATGCCCCTGAGACGGGGATCGGTTTTTGCCATACTCAGGATGCGCTCGATAAAACCTGTTTTAATGGAAACCATGACAAGCAATCGAAAGATCCTGCCGTATAGAAAATCTGAATAGAGGTGATCGAATGCCTTCACATAAGCCGAGAGTGCAGAGGCTGATACACCGTCATGGATCATTATTTCTGCTGCCTTTGCCCCTGTTTCCAGCGCCACGTTGATCCCCTTTCCTTTGTACGGTCTTATCAGGCCTGTCGCATCACCTACTGCAATAAACCGGTCACCGATGATCCCCTTTGCAGGTCTTATCGGATACTTGCCTTTGTAATAGTCAAGCCCCTGGAGATTCAGATCATTGATAAGATTTTTGACAGGCGGATACAGGAGGAAGTCATCCATGTCAGCAGATACGAGGTTCCTGCCTGCAATATTTATAATGATGTGGTCGCCCTTTGGAGTAATTGCACCAAATTCTATCTTCTTCAGCTCGAGTGGTATAAAGGCGTGGATCTTGCTGCCAAAGCGTTCTTGCAGAACTTTTAAGTCAATGTGCACCTTTGCGACAAGTGTATCGAGGACCTTCGGCGGCTTTTTATAAGAAAATGCATGGAGTGACGCATGCTCTATCGCATCTGCAATTCCATCATCGATGCCGAATGCAGCGACTACTGCATCGGCTTTCAAAAACTTGTCTTCCGTATATATCTTTACACTGTCGCTTCTGTTGAACTCGATACCCGTTACCCTCGACCTTATCACCTTGACGCCCATGTCCTGCGCTGTCAGGAGCATGAACCGGTCAAACAGGATCCTCCTGGTTGCATATGTGCCCCTTTCACCGGAAAGTTCCAGCAGGCCGTTGTCACGGGAGTGCAGAACATAGCCCGAAATTTCCCGCTTTATAAGGTGCCCGGGAAACGGCATTTCAAGTCTTTCCTCGAAAAGCTGCGTAATGGGATGTGAAAGCACTCCCACACACTGGTTATAATGACGATCGAAATCCTTGCCCTCGAATATAATCACCTGTATGGCTATCCCCTTCTTCCCGGCTTCCCTTATCAGCTTAATTGCCGTTGCACAGCCTGCGGGTCCACCTCCGATAATAGCAATCGTGGAGCCGTCGACAATCTTTAAATTATCATCCTTCATGCCTTCCCTTTCTTATACCGATAATTATTAAGAATAGCTTCACAAGTCCGGAAAAGTTCAATACGCTTTTCAGAATCAACCGGTAGGGCATATCACCGATAAACATGTGCCAGGTGATATTTGACATCCATTGTCTTTCGATAGGCGCCTTCCCTTCCGCATTGATTATGGAAAGGACCGCATTACCGATACGACTGCTGTAAGTGTCTGCTTCATGAATAAAAAACATGACCCTGCCGAACCGGTTATCATGGACAAACTTCATGATACATTCTGGGTAATAGGTGTCCCTGAATGCAGCCTCGTCGATACCGTGCAATAGTGCCGTTTCTGCAGCTGATTTCGATGTGATGAATGCCGATTCTATGCCGTTTTTCATATACCGTGATACGCCTGCATCACCGACCATGACAACCCTCGTGTAAAACGGCTTGACTGCTGCGGTTACCGGGAGCCTCGGATGACAGTGGCATACGGGAGTCAGGTTCATGTTCATGATTGAATCAAGGTGCTGAATTTTTAACTCTTCCATTAATTCGGAGAATTTCACATGTTTGCCTATGCCGCTGACCGTCACATAACGTCCCTTGGGGGTCATGGCGGTAAACAAAAATTTCGAATGCTTTCTCGAATAGATGTTTATGTATCTTGTGACATCACTGCCGGCGTCTGCCATAAGCTCTGTCTGGCATGTATGCCAGTACTCCGGTTCACGATAACCGAAGCTGAATTTTTTGCTCAGATTTGAATTCACCCCGAATGCCCCGGCTATGAGTGCTGCTTTCAGTTCATGGGGCTCATTTCTTTCGTCATGATAGATAACAGTGGATTGATCGGTCACAGGATTTTGCGGGACAATTACATCCATTATCGTTCCGTTTATTACAAGAGCACCTGTCTTTTTTGCCTCTTCGAGTAAGAATGCATCAAACCCTATGAAACCCTCAGACGAGGATTCAGCACGCGGGCCTACGCCTCTGAAAACCGTATAAACCTTTGCCCGGGGCCTTTTTATCAGCGCATCTCTGCCATGGATATTGATCTTAAACGCTTCGACATTCTGCCGTATCACCCTGCTGTCCCATTTGATATCGAGCCCCGAGATCATGTTGACGATGTTTCCCCCGAGAACGCCTGCACACATGTTGCATCCTACCGGGCCGTGAGTAACGAAAGATTTCCGCTCAATGATGATCACCTTCAGTTCAAGCCCATGCTTTTTTGAAAGCTCTTTTATGTGTATGGCAAAAAAACTGCCCGCAGGACCGCCCCCGAGGATCGCTACCGTGTCCCCATCCTTAAGCTTTAGATAATTCATCGTTTAAAAAAGGCATCCGGTTGTCTTATCTGCCTTTGAAGACCGGCGTGCGTTTTTCTACGAAGGCTGCACCTGCCTCTTTAAAATCCTCTGTGGAACCGCATGCTGCTATACCTTCACGTTCAAGTTCGAGCGTACGTTCCAGTGGACCGGGGTAGGTATGGTTCACATTACGCTTTGCATAAGCGAAGGCAATCGTAGGACCATCGGCAATGACTTGCGCAAACGATATCGTCTGTTCCATGAACGTACGATCGTCAAACACTCTGTTTATAAGCCCCGTCTCCAGTGCCTGCTGTGCACTGATATCAGGGTTTAACATAATGTATTCCATCGCCCTTTTGGGCCCTGCATGGTACGCAAGCATGGCTGTTGCACCGCCATCAGGTGTGAGTCCAATTTTTGTATACGCAAGATTGAATCGTGAGGATTGAGCTGCAGTTACAAGATCGCATGCAAGTGCAAGGCTCACCCCTGCCCCGGCAGCAGATCCGTTCATTCCTGCAATGATCGGTTTACGCATCATCATTATCGTATTGATAATGCCGTTAAGATACACCGTGAGTTCCTTAAAGAACCTGCCCCTTGGCTCGGAACTTGCAAGCATCGCCTTCACATCTCCACCGCTTGAAAACGCCTTTCCTGCACCGGTAAGCAGGAGTGCCCTTACTTCTTTATCATGCTCGGCTTCGACAAGTGCCTTCAAGAGTGCATTACCGAGTTCAGCGTTTATGGCGTTCATGGCATCGGGTCTGTTCATGGTAATAATACAAAGTGCTTTATTTTTTTTGTATTCGATTATACCCATAGTTCCTCCATTTTTTAATCATTGTCGCATAAAATACACGATAATTGAAGGACCCCGGTATTTTATGTACAATCTTTGCACCTATTATAGGATGGTATCTCAGCCAGTAAGACATGTCGTCATTCCTGATCTCCGGATGCTGTGCAGGATGGTTCCCTATGCCCGTTATGCCCACATCATGGAGCAGACCGGCACAAAAGAGCCACGGTGCATCTTTCGGATTGATTTCATCGCAGATATACTTTGCCACTATTGCGACGCGCCACGCATGATACAACTGCTCATTGCCTTGATAACCGATAATCAGCGACAGGGTAGCAAGCAGATGGTTCAGGGTCTTATTGTCCGTTTTATCGGTCATGAAAATATCATATCAGCCCCGTCAAAAAAGAACAAGCATACACGCCGGAGCATTACTTCTTTTTGTTCTTCAGCCTTTTCGTGATGCTGTCTATTTTTATACCGATGATCGAAGTCTGGGTCGGATATGCTGATTTGAGATTATTCAGCAGCGACAACGCTTCTTCGGACCTGCCTGTTTCTTCATAGCAATCCGCCATTGCAATCCGGGCAGACACACTGTAAGAGGTGTTGGGATACAGGGTATTCAGATTCTGGAAATCTTTGATCGCCTCATTGTAATGGCCAGCCAGATATTTCAGGTAACCATATTCGTAGAGGTAATTCGCTGCCGGTTTTTTATAAAGCTTGATCAACCTTTCATAGCAGACTATCGCCTTTGCCAGATTCCCGGCACTCTCATATTCCACGGCGAGTTTCGGCAGCAAGTACTTCAGATTATCTTCAGACGTCGTCGTGTTCAACAGCTTTTCATAGGTCTCTATGCCTTTTTGCGGCATGCCCTGTTGTTCTATGTATATCCTGGCTATATAAAGGTACGCATCGAACGTATGCTTATAATGCGGGTACGTATATACAAGGTCATAGAAATGTTCAAGTGCAGTCGGGTAGTCATTCAGGTAAAGATAATCGAGCACACCGAGCTGATAGAGCGCATCCTTCCTTACCGGACTGTTCGGATACCTTTGTACGATGAGTTTATAGATGCTTTCCGCTCGTTCTATGTCACCCTTTGCGGCGGCATTGATAGCCGTTGTATAAAGCTGTTCAGGTTTGTCACTGCTGCAGGATACTGCATAATAAATACCGCCTGCTGCAAGCAGCAGTGCAAGGATAACTCTCAGTTTGAAATAACGCATTACCTGTTTTATTATGCGGCTTCGTCCCCGTTGTCGTCGCCCTCGCCGTTATCCTCTTTCTCGACGATACGTACCGCTTTTGTTACATTTTCACCCGGCTCAAGCTGTATGAGTCTTATTCCCTGCGTATTCCTGCCGATAATGGATATATCTTTCACGTTGATTCTTATCAGCCTGCCGGTGTTCGTTATGATAAAGATATCGTCATCGTCGTTCACCTTTATTACAGAGATTGCAGAGCCTGTTTTTTGTGTAGTCTTTACATTAATTGTGCCTTTTCCTGCCCTTCTCTGCAACCTGTATGCAGGGATCTTCGTCCTCTTGCCGTATCCATTTTCCGTAACAGTCAGCACCGTTGCATCCTGTTCCAGCATGTCCATAGCTATAACCTCATCATCCTTGTCAAGGGTCATGCCTTTTACTCCATAGGCAGCCCTTCCGACGGTCCTGACCTGTGTTTCGGGAAAGCGTATCGCCATGCCCTGTTTTGTGGAAAGTATCAATTCCTGTTTGTCGTCGGTAAGCCTCACATCGATAAGTCTGTCGTCAGGCTCGAGGTTAATGGCTATAATGCCGCCTGACCTCGGGTTTGAATACATGGACAATGCAGTTTTCTTAAGGTAGCCCTTGCGTGTTGCCATAAGCAGGAACAAAGGCTCAGACAGGTCTTTCACCGGCACATAGGTGGTAAGTTTTTCACCTTCCGACAGATTCAGGAGGCCGACAATGGGCTTACCGCTCGATGCCCTGCCCGCCTGCGGTATCTCATAGACCTTGAGCCAATATACCCTTCCTTTGTCCGTAAAGAACAGGATATAGCTGTGGGCAGAAGCCACGAAAAGGTTCTCTATGAAATCCTCTTCCTTGATACCAGAGGCTGTCTTGCCTTTGCCGCCACGCTTCTGTGCCCTGTACAGGCTCACCGGGTTCCGCTTGATATACCCTTTGTTGCTCACCGTAACGATCATTTCCTCATTCGCTATGAGATCTTCTATATTTATATCTTTTGCCTGGCCGACAAGCTCTGTCCTCCGCTCGTTGCCGAACCTGCTCTTGATGTCCTCGAGCTCTGCAGCGATAATGCCCATCAGCTCTTTTTCATCGGAAAGTATGCGTTTAAACCTCTTGATGTCCTTCTCCGTCTCCTTATACTCTGCGATCAGCTTCTCGATCTCCATGGCAGTCAATCTCTGCAGCCTCATCTCGAGGATCGCCTTTGCCTGAATAGTTGAGAAATCAAAGCGCTTCATAAGCTGCGCCTCTGCCTCGGCAGTGCTCTTCGATCTCTTGATGGTAGCTATGACTTCATCTATGTTCTCTATCGCCTTCTTCAGCCCCTCGAGTATGTGCAGGTGTTCTTCCGCCTTCCTGAGATCGAACAGCGTCCTCCGTGTAACGACCTCTTTCCTGAATTCAATAAACCTGACGAGAATGTCCTTCAACGACATGATAACAGGCTTGCCGTGGTCTATTGCCAGCAGTATTATTCCGAAGGATTCTTCAAGCTGCGTATGCTTGTACAGCTTGTTCAGGATGATATCGGGATATTCGTCCTTCTTCAATTCTATGACGACCCGCAAGCCCTCCCGGTCCGATTCGTCCCTTATATCGCTGATGCCTTCAATCTCCTTGTCATTGACAAGCTGCGCAATTTTCTCGACAAGCTTTGCCTTGTTCACCATGTAGGGCAGCTCTGTTATGATAATGTTCTCACGCTCGCCCTTCGCTTTCTCTACGATGACCCTTGCCCGCATTTTGATGACACCCCTGCCTGTTACATACGCCTCTTTTATCTGTTCCAACCCAGTGATGAATGCACCGGACGGGAAGTCAGGCCCCGGTATATATTTCATAAGACCTGCGACATCGATGTCGGGCTTATTGATCAGCGCTGTGATAGCATCGATGACCTCGGTAAGGTTATGGGGCGGGATGTTTGTAGCCATACCGACCGCAATTCCCGATGAGCCGTTGACCAGAAGGTTCGGGAACTTGGCAGGCAGTATCGAAGGTTCCTGCAGGGTATTGTCATAGTTTGGAGCGAAATCCACGGTCTGCTTTTCAATGTCAGCGAGCATTTCCTCCGACAGTTTCTGCATCCTGACCTCTGTGTACCTCATAGCTGCAGGAGGGTCCCCGTCTATAGAACCGAAATTACCCTGGCCATCGACAAGCGGATACCTCATGGTAAAATCCTGTGCCAACCTCACCAGCGTATCATACACGGCAACATCACCGTGGGGATGATACTTACCGATTACATCACCGACGACCCTCGCTGATTTCTTATACGCCTTATCATGCGTGTTCCCGAGATCGAGCATGGCAAAAAGGATCCTCCTATGCACAGGTTTCAAACCGTCCCTTACGTCCGGAAGTGCCCTGCCGATGATCACGCTCATCGCAAAGTCGAGATACGAGCGCTTCATTTCATCTTCAATGTCTGCGATTACAATATTGGTATACGGCTCAGTCATTTTAATTTAAAACCTCCAATTTCTCCTCATAACCCATCCGGCAGAAGCTTCGCCCGGTGCCCGATGGGTGTTCCGTCCTCTCCCTTGCAGGGAGAGGGAGGGCCGGGAACTTTTGTACATGAATCACTATTTAAGATTAGGATTTTCTTTCCACGACGGCAATGGTAAATTTTTTTAACTCTTCGAGTTCCGGAGAAAACGGCATTTCATTAAGCAAGCCGAAAGCCTTGTGCGCAAAATTCTCCGCCCTTTTTTTAGTATATTCGAACCCGTGGTATTTTTCTATTATTCTGTATACCTTTTTAAAAGAATCACCATCTCCTGCACCCCCGGAGAGTGCTTCCTTTAATACGTTTTTTTCCTTTTTGCCCGCGTTTGAAATCGCAATGATCATGGGTAACGTTATTTTACCCTCTTTGAGATCAACGCCCCTCTTTTTGCCGGATAACCTCGCGGATGAAGTATAATCGATATTATCATCGATAAGCTGAAAAGCAATACCGAGTAAAAGCCCGAACTGGCGCATTCTGTACCTCACTATGTCCGGGACCTTGCCCATGATTGCACCGCTTTCGCAGGACAGGGAAAAAAGGTAAGCGGTCTTCTTTTTTATGATGGTATAATAGTCCTTCTGCGTCAGTCTGATGTCACGGCTCATACCGAGCTGGACAAGCTCTCCTTCTGCCATCAGGCTCAGCACCTTTATAAAAAGGGCGAGCAAGTGATTGTCCTTCATACCGGTAATGATAGACGATGAACTCGCAAGAAGAAAATCTCCTACCAGGACACTGCTCTTATTGCCCCATATATTGTTCGCAGATGGATTACCCCGTCTCTGGCTGGCATTATCGACGACATCGTCATGGAGTAATGATGCCGAATGATACATCTCTATTGCTGCCGCAACCCTGACATAATCGTCTGCCGGGACATCGAATATCCTCGATGTCATGATGACGAGATAAGGTCTAATCCTCTTCCCGCCGCTCCCTATAAGATGACGACCTATATGGGTAATGGGAGGAATCTTATGCTCAATATGCTTGTTTATATACCTGTTTACTGCATCAAGGTCTCTTGATACAGAATCTTTTATACCCATAGTCTACTGTAAAAATCCTATTTTCTGCGTTTGCGGTTCCTGTGCCAATTTTATTTCACCGAATCTTTCTTCATATTTTTTCATGTTCTCAGCCAATGCATTCAGCAGACGCTTCATGTGGATAGGGCTTGTCAGGACCCTGCTTCTCACCTTACCCTGCGGTGCCTGAGGCTGTACATAAATGAAATCAAGTATAAATTCTGTTTCCGTATGATTTATCAGGGCAAGGTTCGCATAAATACCCTGCGCAGTAGCTTCATCGAGCTGGATCTGAATACCTGCATCTTTCTTTGGTTCCTGATTTTGCTGCATATCTAACCTCCTGATAAATTAATAATACAAATGTAAATCAAATCAACAAAAAGGGTTAAATGCAAGCAAATAAATCCAGATTACATGGATATAGATCCTTTCCTGAAGTCCGTTTTCCCGATCAGGGCATTAATGAGTACCGGTGTGCCTTTTCGCGATAGTTCTACCGCCTCCTGAATGACCGGCTCAATTTGATCTTCACTCCTGATGATAAACCCCCGGGCACCCAGGCTTTCCGCTACCCCCTGATAGTCAGAATACCGAAGTACCGTGGCAACGTCGTCCCTGAGATACTCCACCTGGTCCCGCCTTATTTGTGTCCATCCCGCGTCGTTCCCGATTACGGCAATGACCGGGAGCTTGTGTCTGACAAAGGTGTCGAATTCGACAAGGCTGTAGCCCGCTGCTCCGTCACCCCACAACAGCCATACATCGCGCTCCGGATTCAGGAGCTTGGCGCCCAGGGCAAACCCTGCGCCCACGCCCAGCGTACCGAACACCCCGGGGTCAAGCCACTGGAGTGGTCCTCGGGGACGCACGATATACGACGCCGTACCGATAAAGTCCCCGCCGTCTGCCACGATAACGCCGGTATCGCTCATCGCCTCGTCGATCTTCTTTAACAACAGTACGGGGTTCACGTATTCGGTCTTTTCTTTTGCAAGCGCCTCTATCTCCTCTTCACGCTGCTTTTCCCTCTGCTGCAGGGCGGCGATCCATTCATTGCCCTGCCCTTTACCGCCGGAAATACCGTCTGCGGACTTACCAGAGGCATACGCAATAAGAAACTCGGCAGGATCGGCATGCACTGCTAATCCGGGCCTGCAGTTCAGGGTGAGGTCCTTGTTGTCGCGGTTTACAGAGATGATCGTGGCCTTGTGGTTGATGGACCTGCCGTAATTCAGACGGAAATCGCACGGTATACCCGCAAGGATAACAAGGTCTGCCTCCGCAAGCGCATTATTGCGTTTATGGTGAAACAGCAGGGGGTGGTTTGCGCCCAGGAGCCCGCGTGCCATGCCCGTCAGATACACCGGTTTGCCTAATACGGTTATCGCCCGTATAAGCTCAGGCACGTTGCCTGGATCGAGAACCGCCTGGCTGCCGACAATCATCAGCGGATGTCGTGCCCGGTTGATCAGACCTTGGGCATCTGTAATATCACTGTCGCTTAAATCCGGCTTCGAGGGAAGGATATTTTCGTGTTTCATGGTATCAAGGTCGCAGGTATACATTTTGTTAAGGTGTCTCTCGAGGTAAAGCGAGATTATTTTGTCACGCAAAGAACCGCCTTCGGTAGAGCTCTTCACGACATACCACTTTCTTACCAGCTCTTCGTCATACAGGAGATCTATCGGGCACTCTATAAATACAGGTCCTTGTACTCCGGACATGGCGGTTGCAAACGCCGACTCGACAACGGGTATCAGGTCACAGTTCCTCTTCACGGCAAATACCTTCTTTACGACAGGACGGACGAGCGATATCTGGTCTATGTCCTGAAGAGATCCTCTGCCTCTGAGCACAGTGGCTGAAGCACCGCCGAAAATAAGAAGCGGCGATTGCGCCATACCGGCGTTGATAAGGGCTGTAATGCTGTTGGCAACACCGGGGCCTGCCGTTACTACGGCAACCCCGGGAAAACCGGTAAGCCTGCTGATTGCATCTGCGGCAAAAACAGCATTTACTTCATGCCGGACATCGATGACCTTGATACCGACTTTATTGCATTCGGTAAGTATCGGAGAAATATGCCCGCCGCATACCGTGAATACGTGACGGATACCATGCTCCTGCAATATTTGCGCTATAATTGTTCCACCGTTCATAACGACCCCTTTTTTAGAATTTATAGCACATCTCTCCGTTTTTTCAACCGGTTTATTACCTGATGAAAGGAGAATTTGCCTTTTCGTTCGTAAAACAAAGCTCCCTTCGATAAAGCGGCTTGCTGTAAAAATGCACAGAGACTCTTCTTGACGCTGATAGACAAGCAGTCCACGCAGGGTACCAAAGAAGAATTCCAGGCAGTGCGTAGGTGTTTTACTCACTCCAGTTCAAACTCTCTTTTCTTTAACAGTTTTAGATTGACAAAACAGCGTTATTGTTTAATTATATATCAGTGCTTTAATCCTGTATCTTCAGCAATAAAAGCTTTCTTAAGGAGGCGTGTATGATGAAAGTAGCGGTGTTTATGCTTTTGTGTCTTGCGGGACAGCTCGGTATGGAGGCTATTGCGTATACATTCAAACTATGGACGTACACATCAAAGAAAAACCTTCTCATTCATTTGATAGTTGCCGTGATGCTTGTTTTCGGCGTGGTTTCTTTCCTGGTGAGCGGTTTGCACTGGTACATTCGGTACCCGATCGGCGTTGCCCTTGGTTTTATTTATGAGTATAGCAATGCATCAGGCCTCGATATGTTCTATTTTCCGGACAATAAATTTTTGATATTCAAAGGAAAGACGTCCATACTTATCGTCATATCACTCATGTGGGGCATTTACCCGCTTATCGTGCCGATCGTATACCGGTACCTGGCGCCCATTATCGTGAAGTGACCTCCGCTTCGCCAGCTAATGCTGGCTTCGCTTCTGGCGGCCAATCATCCCCGAGCCTGAAAGCTCGGGGTTTTCTTGCCGTTCTTATAAAAGGACGTTTAATGGACAGGGTGTTGCAGCCGGCAGACCGCAAGGAGGTAATTAACATCATATTACCAACATGGACAATGATCGGCAGAAGATATTTATCAGCGACTATGATTACCGGCAATTTCAGTGAGTAAATTGGTTGGCAGCAAAGAGAAGCAAATGAATGAAAGGACATTCCCGTACAGCAGGCACTGGAAATGGGGCTTGTGAACAGGGTATTCGATGACGCTGCATTTATGGAGCAGGCAACAGCGTTCGCACGGACGATAGCCGCAGGTCCGACCGTTGCGTTTGCGTACGTAAAACGGAACATGAACCAGGCATACTCGAGTTCCATGGAACGCATCCTCGAGCTTGAGAGGGAAGGTATAGCCGCATGCGGCAATACCGAAGACTTCAAAGAGGCGAGTGCAGCCTTCATAGAAAAACGCAGGCCCGTATTCAGGTGGGAATAGACACCATACCTGATCCTTTCCCTGCAAAAACAACGATTGACCTGTAATTTTCTTTGCAGATGTGGTACTGTGCATGCATACTTTTATGCACCTAAAAAGCAGAAGAAACAAAATACTCCTTGTATCTGTAGTATTGCTCCTCGCCCTAACTGTTTACTTCTATAAAGTGGTATTCCTGGGACGGGTACTGTCAGCAACGGACGGTTTATTTACCTATCCACCGTATACTTCTGTTACTCCCCTAGGATGGCAGCGTGCTTCCAATGCATTGTTGGGTGACCAAACAATCATGTTTTATCCTTTTCTCAACTACGCCAGAGAGAGCGTACGCCACGGATATCTTCCTCTTTGGAATCCTTACATAGAAATGGGAACACCATTCCTCGCAGATGCTCAGTCGGCAGTCTTTTATCCCATAAATATTTTATTTTATATTTTGCCATTCAAAGATGCTTTCAACATGAGTGCCTTCTTTAGGCTTTTCATAGCGGGGTTTGGTATGTATTTATTTGTTAGTGCACTTGGTCTTGATCTTATTGCAAGTTTGTTCTCCTCTCTTGTGTTCATGTTCTGCGCATTTAACATAGTCTGGCTTAGCCTTCAGAATACAAATGTATCGATTTTTCTTCCATGGCTGTTTCTGTTTATTCATAAATTTATGAATACAGGTGAGAAAATATATTTTATCGGACTTGCACTCGTAACAGGTGTACAGTTCCTTGGCGGGCACCCTGAAACATCCGCACATGTTCTTCTTGCAGCAGCGCTTTACCTGCTCGTACATATAATCTGGGAATATCGGGATAAAAGAGATACGGCTGCTACAATCAAGAAATTTGCCAATATAATCATTGCGTTCATACTCGGATTTATGATCGCATCACCAATGCTTTTACCGTTCCTTTCCGGACTATTCAAAAGCGTCCTATGGGCAACAAGGAGCCGCGGGAGCGCAGATAATTTGAACCTGCCAATGCAAGCTTTTTCCACACTTTTAATGCCCAATTTTTTTGGCTCCCCGGTGTTGGACAATTACTGGGGAATAGGTAATTTCAATATGATAGCAGGATATGTAGGCATTATTCCATTACTCATGGCAGGATTGGCTATAATGATTGGACACAAAGACAGATATGTACTTTTTTTCTCTTTTCTTGCGCTGGGGGTATTATTTGTTGTTTATAGTGTACCACCATTTTCCCAGGTATTTAATCTTTTGCCCCTTTATAATCATATGGCAAACTATGGATTGTTGCTCATTTTTCAGTTCAGCATGGCGGTACTCGCAGGGATAGGTGTTGAGATACTTTCAAAAATTCGGCCGGAGTTCCAGAATACTGTTCAAGAAAAGACCGAACAGAGAAACAGAATTTATTTACCCTCCAGTGTTATCGAAAATCCAGGATCCAATTATATAAAAAAAAAGGTCTACGTAGCTGTCGGTACTATTGTTTTATTGGGCTTCGCGTGTTTACTTTTGACTCTTGTTTTCAACAAGGCAGGCTCTTCGAGCCACTTTGAAAGTATTGCTGACAATTTTTATTCTTTTCTGATCAAAGTTGGATTATTTTTCCTTTGGTTAGCACTGTATCAATCCATTCAACATAAACGTTCAGCATTGATGATCTTAGTAACATGCATTGTTTTCTTTGATTTATTTTCCTTTGGTCAGAATTATAATCCACAGGTGCCAAAGACGTGGATCTACCCGCAAACACCTGAACCTATCTCCTATATGCAAAAAGATAAAAGTCTTTATCGGTTTGTTTCTTTAGGCGCCACGTATATTCCAAATTCTCTCATGGTGTATCATTTATATGATGTAAGGGGCTATGATTGGCCGGGAAATAAAAGATATGATACATTTTTTAGAACTTTTTTAGATAAAAAGCCATATTTTGGTATATATTTTATCAGGTTGATGGATTTTTATGATAAATCTCACCCTCATCTTTTTGTTATACCTGAAAAAATCCTTAAAATATTTCAACTTATCAATGTAAAATATGTTGGTGGTATAAATAAGTTGTACTCCCTCAGTAATTTCAGAAAACGGGCATTCCTTGTACATAACATAATTTTCGCAGCTACCCCCGATAATGCCCTTCACATTGTTGCGGATCGTATAGACGATTTGCTCAAAGACAGTGCTGTCATTGAAGGAAACAACATAGAACTCGCGCCATGTAAAAATAGAAATGCAGATCACCTCATTATAGACTCATATCAACCTGACTCTGTAAAATTAACAACATTTAATCAGTGTAAAGATGTTCTCGTATTGTCGGACACATACGATAGCGGGTGGGAGGTGCGTGTGGATGGGAAGAGACAGCCCATTCTTCATGCGGATTACCTGTTTCGGGGTGTTCTGCTTGAGCCGGGGCAACACCATGTCGTCTTTGCGTACAAACCGTTTTCCTTTACCCTCGGCCTGATTCTGTCGGCCGCCGGTGTGCTGACCGTTATCGGATTTGTCTTTTTATAAAATTTGTATCCAGCTCCACCCAAACAAATTCCACAAGGAAGGTACGCCCCTTATTTTCCCTTTTGTCTTCTTAAACAAATCATCAATTAGAGTGCACTTTTAATTTTCTCTCCGGCACAGCCCGTTGGATGCTTGACATATTTAAAATATAACTTTAATATTGGCACATATGTATATACCCCGCTTATTGACTCCTGCAGTAAAAAAGGCAGTACAATTGTTCCCGGCTGTTCTCATAACGGGCCCCCGACAGTCCGGTAAAACGACGTTTCTTCTCAAAGAGTTCAGACAGGACGCTTCGTATGTAAGCTTCGATGATCCCCTGCAAAGGGAGTTTGCACGGAAAGATCCCAATAGATTCCTTGATCAGTCCGGTGATAAGCATCTCATTATTGATGAGATTCAATATGTACCGGAAATACTTCCCTATATAAAGATGCGTATCGATAAAAACAGAGACCAAACAGGCACGTGGTTGCTTACTGGCTCACAGCAATTTCATCTTATGAAAAATATTAGCGAGTCACTCGCCGGCCGTATAGCGATATTCGAACTGCTCCCGTTTAGTCTGATTGAGTACAGGGACAAGAATAAGATCGAAGATCTGATATGGAACGGAGGATATCCGGAACCGTCTCTTAATCCGGAAAAACGTAGAGTATGGATTCGTTCCTATATTCAAACATACATTGAAAGAGACATACGACAACTCCAGAATATTAAAAATATGCGAACGTTTGAATCGTTTATCGGTCTCCTCGCAGCACACCATGCGCAGGTACTGAATGCTTCCACGCTGTCCAGAGAATGCGGCGTATCGGTGCCAACCATAAAATCATGGCTCAGCGTACTCGAGGCATCTTACCTCTCTATGCTTCTGCCGCCGTATTTCAGGAATTACGGTAAACGATTGATAAAGTCGCCGAAGTTGTATTTCATCGATCCGGCCATCGTATGCGAGCTTACTCGGCAACCGGACAAGCTTTCTGCCGTATCAGGTGCAATGGCCGGAGCACTTTTTGAAGGACTGATCATCGGGGAGGCCATAAAGATATTTGCCAGTACAGGCCGGGAAAGAGATATATTTTTCTGGAGATCGCACGACGGTCTCGAGGTCGATCTGATAATTCGCATCGATCAAAAAATGTATCCTGTGGAGATCAAATTAACGGCAACCCCTTCCGCCGGCCATGTGCAGGCCATTGAGAAATTTAAACAACTTGCCGGGAAAGACGCCGCGAATACCGGATTACTTGTCTGCCGCGTGGAAAGAGAAGTCGATCTGCCCGGCAATAATAAAGCGATACCTTGGTTTGAATTCCCCGATTGGCTGCAATCACGGCTAAAGACGTGAGGAGGGCTGATTATGCACCCCCACCAGAATAACTTCGTCGAAAAAGCAGGCTCGCTGCCGGCCGCACTTACAGACCAGATACTGCGCGGGGGCGAGCTCCTGATAGAGCCGCGCTTGACAACTGCATAGCGGTCGGGCAGGTAACAGGAATGGACAGGAAGGTTAAGGTTCGGAATCACTCTAATAAAATATGGTTCCTTTCGTTACGTCTGTTTATACTTTGATAGACCGCACCCGCAATTCAATCCGCAATTTCCTCTCCATATGCAACCCCTGACAAACAATTTGTCAATTTACAACAGGCTGTTGAAAAAGCCTGAGCATGTCATTGCGAGGAGCGTTTTTGCGACGAAGCAATCTATAACTTATTGATTTATAAAAACCGAGATTGCTTCACTTCGTTCGCAATGACGGTAATGCGAGTTTTTCAACAGCCTGAAAAGATTTGACCCCATGATATTTTACCCGCTTATCGTGCCGATCGTCTACCGGTACCTGGCGCCCATTATCGTGAAGTGACCTCCGCTTCGCCAGCTAATGCTGGCTTCGCTTCTGGCGGCCAATCATCCCCGAGCCTGAAAGCTCGGGGTTTTCTTGCCGTTCTTATAAAAACCGTACTATCAACGCCAAAAAAAAGGTGTCAAAAACAGGGGTGTCAAAAAAGGGGTCACAAAAACGGCCCGGCGATTTCACTCTAAGGCAGCCGGTTCAAAATAGGGTGTTAATAAAAGGACGTTTAATGGACAGGGGATGCCTTCATCCGCCAAGTCTCGATAGTCTCGGATTAAGGACCTTCATGAATTAAGGAAAAAGATCGCTTTGATTATTTATTATAGATGTCCCGCTTCTGCAGTACGTTTAAATTTCTACATCCATCTTTATTACCAAGGTCACAGGCTTTTTGAAAGAGCGATATAGCTTTAGGATAATTTTGAGTTCTACCTTTACCGTAAAGATACATAAATCCGAGACCATTGCAGCCGTATGCATTACCGCTAGTACAAGCTTTTTCATAAAGCTGTGCGGCCTTGAAGTAGTCCTGAGTTACTCCTTTACCTACATAATACATGTTTCCCGAATTAATACATCCGTTTATATCCCCCAATTCACAAGCTTTTTGAAACAGAGAAACTGATGCGGAATAATTCTGTGCTATTTCTCTTTGGCCAACAAGGTATATATTCCCCAGACTCATACATCCACCACTATTCCCCTTATCGCAGCCTTTTTGCAAAAGTGATACTGCCTTAAAATAGTCTCGTGGAACACCTTTGCCCGAAAAATACATAACGCCTAAACTGCTACACCCGGCAGCATTTTCCAGATCGCAAGCCTTTCGGTAAAACGCCGCCGCCGCTGTATAATCCTTACCATACAGATATATGGTGCCGCAACTATTGCATCCTTCCCCATTGCCTAGACCGCAGGCTTTCTGAAAGGATGAGATTGCTCCGTTGTAGTTCTGTGGTATCCTCTTGCCCGTAAAGTACATATTCCCTAGATCCATGCATCCAATAACAACCTCTGCATCACAGGCTTTTTGAAACAAGGATGCCGCTTTTTCGTAATCCTGTGATACTCCTAAGCCTTTATAATACATATCTCCAAGATTATAACAGCCCTCGCCATCGCCTTTTTTACAGCTATTCTCATAAAGGAATGCTGCTTTTGCGTAATCCTGTACTACGCCTTTGCCCATCTCATACATATAACCTACTTCGCTGCAACCAACCTCGTTACCCGCTTCGCACGCTTTATGAAAATTAAATAGTGTCTTAGAGAAATCCTGCACTACACCTTCGCCTGCAAGATACATTTCCCCGAGCATTAAACAATATTTGCCGTTTTTCGATATCATGCATCTTGGTTGCAGGAACGCCGCCCCTTGTTTAAGCGAAACAAGCTTTTTAATGAAAACATAAAATCGATAATCTCCTATCGTGATGTAGTATAAAAAGCCATCAACACATGCCTCGTAGTCACCGGTATCACATTTGCGGGGTACGGTTGCCATATTTATTTTTTCTGAGACAATCTGCCCGCTATTCATATTGTTGTAACTCTGAATATTTTTCAGAGATGTGGCAGATATTGATGTAGGCGCACCAGTTATTATAGTTGCCAATTTTAATTTTTCTGAGGCAGTCTGCCCGCTATTCATATTACTGTAATTACGTGAATTTGTCACAGATGATCCGGACATCGATGTAGACGAACCAATTGGTGTTGTGCTTGGATGCTGCACTAACGTTGTTTTAGGCCCAATAGTTACAATTGCATTGTTGGGAGATAATGTCCTTGAGTTTGGCACTACAAGGGGTGGGAGGTTAACAGGCATGCTTCTGGTAAAAGGCCCGCTGTTCGACATATCCTGTGGACTAGAATTAACATAAGTTTTCTCATTGGTTATCCTTAACATAACGGGGTCGCTGTTGATACCTTTCACAGTCACAACGAGCTTTCCTGAATGGATACCGACAGGTATTAATGCTTTTATTAGACCGCCACTCTCAACATTGCCAACCGGGCAATTAATGCCGTTAAGTGATACACTGTCATCCTTTATTAAACTACTTAATCCTGCCGCATAGATCGAGATGATTTTTTGACCATTTGCATTAGTAGTTCTGTACTGCCGGGTATTATCATACACGACCACGTATCCCACGTCATATGGTAAAACATTAAGAATTGTTGGTTTGATTCTAAGAATAATATGGTTGCTTACCGTTAATATGCTCCCCGCTACAAGATCACCCGTTATCGCATTATCTGGAATATAAAAACTTATACTACCGTCAGAATTGTGGGTTAAATGATCAGGAGATATCCCGCCTCCATTGGGCAGATATATTGGCTCCACACAATGGTTTCCCATACCTGCACTATAATAACCACTTGTAAGACATATCGTAGATACTTTATCTAATCCACTTCCGGTAATAGTGACGAGTTGCCCTATAGTCGCAATAGTAGGTGATATGCCTATTATTGTAATTGCAGGTTTTACAAAAAAAGTAGTAGATGCCTGAGCTATGAGTCCTTGCTCGTTAAGAACAGATGCAACCAATGTGTGCTTACCAGCGGATAGGTCTTGTATGTAATAAACCGTGTGATCGTAGTGGTTCTCCTGTGCTGTTAAATTCACCGGGTTGCCATCGATGTTTACTATAAGGCTCCCAAGATCGATACCATAGGTACTGTCCGTAAAATCAATTTCCGCTACAATACTTGTCGATGACAGCGTTTCTCTATAAGACGGATATACCCATATAACGCTCATGGTTGGTGCTGTGTGATAGGTAGCAGAAACATTTATTAAAGATCTCAGGCCGACACTATCGACTGCAATAGCCTGAATTGTGTTGGTAATGCCCGATAATGTAATGCCTGTTGTAAAAAAACTATTTCCGGAGACAGTTGCACTTATTCCATTTACCGTGACACTCACCGGCAATCCATAGATATCCGATACAGTTCCGTAAACAGATATAGATGAGGAGGCAAATCTATTCCCGTTAGAAGGTGAAGTAATAGTTAAAATGGGTGGTCTTGTATAAGTTTGAATTTTTACAGTAGTGGTTGGTATACCGCCTGCCAGCTCCGTTGCATGGGTTTGTATCGGGTTTGTTCCTTTTCTTTCGTCATGTCTGATACAACCTGTGTTAAAAAAAACTATGGATGCCAAAAAAAGTAAAATAGGAATGAAAATTGTAGACTTTGCATCTCCATATTGTGCTTCCGATAAATTTAAATTATTCATCATAAAAGTGTTCCTGATTCAACTTTGATGTTCCACCCGAAAACCAGCACTTGCACTTAGAGTCTCCTGTTAATAAGACATACCAAAAGGAGGCAAAGATGGAAAGAAAAAGCTACAGCGAAGGATCCTAACTATATGGGCTCCCTTGGATGATAACATATAATAGTTTCCATAATCTTTCTTATGTGAAAATGAGAAAAAAACAGCAGCAATAAGCACAAATTAACGCAAATTTACGCTATCAGTGCTTCG